>JAUVVY010000001.1 GCA_030604405.1 bacterium
CACGAACTTGCACGTGATCTCGATCTGCGGCCCTTGGCCCGGCTGGGCCCACGGCGGCAGCGGCCCTTGGTCCGCACCCGGCTGCGCTGCGCCCGCAACTGCCAGAGTAGAGAGGATCATTACCATTAGAGCAACAGCAAACCCCTGACAGGACTGCCTGCTATTCTGTTTCATCGGATAGTCCTCCTCGATAATCGCGTGTGCGCTGACCGCATTATACCATACTATTGCCCACCGCGCAGAAGGCCTGAAAGACAGTCCGGCAAAGAAGTATTTTGGCGGCGGGCGGAGAATATGTAACTGCGTGCCAACTATCGGCCTGGCCGCTGACGTGCGCTATTACTCTGTTTTCTCCGGTTCCTTATCGGCCTCGGGCTTATCTGGTGTTTGAGGAGGCACTGGTTCGAGCACTTTGGGCGTGATCGTGATCAGCATGTCTCTGGGCTCCCCCTCAACGCCGGCTTCTGTCTCAGCGGGGGCGCGCTTGGAGCGGAATCGTTTTCCAATGATCGGCAACTTACTCAAGAGTGGGGTGTTCTGATGCGTGTAGCTCTCGCCGACCCGACCACATTGAATTGTCACCGTCTGCCGGTCAGGCACGGTAACGCTAGTATGGAACTCCTGTGTGGCCAGAATGGGCATGATCTGACCCTCTGGACCGGCGACATTGCCAAGAACATTCTTGAAAATGATTTCGAGGTCTATCGCGATCTTGCCATCCTCCAGCAGAACCGGCTTGACCCTCAGGAAGTTCTCCATGTCTCTTTGCTCGGTTTCAGATGTGATGCGCTGACCGTGCTGGTCGTATTCAGTGGTCGCGACCCGAATGGTCGGATAGAAACTCAGTTCCGCCCACTGGTTGTTGAGGCACGTTATGTGCGGTGCACGTATTACCGTAGCTTTCCCCTCGCTCGCCGCTTTGGCAAGCCATGCCGCCGTGCTTTTTGTGGTCAGGGCCTCCTTCGCCGGGAATGCTCCGGGCGCAACCTCAGCAAACGTGCAGGCGATTTCGAACTCTACAGGCTTCGCCGCGCCCCACTGCTCCGAAGCTTCAACCTCCAGCAGTGCCGCCACGCCCATGCGTGGCTGCTGCACGTAGAAGAAGCTCCCCCCCCTGCTTCCGCCATATCCAAACGACAGTGCGGAGCCATAGGGCTTGCCCACGCTCGGATCCATTACGGGCGGTGTCTGCCATATCACTAGCGTCTTCTCTCCCGCGCTGATCGGTGCAGATGTGGTACAGACGGTTTTTACGAAGTCTGGCCGGCCCACAAAAGCCTTGATCGTCTCATCATATTTGCCACTGGTGAGCCGGTTGTGGACTATTTCTGTTTCGACGGTCAAGTTCGGCGGCGTGCCGGTCGGGTGCAGCGACACCGTATAGCCTTCTTTCTCGGCCAGTTGGACGCGCCGGTACAGGTCCGCCCCCTGCGCCTCCAGGTAGTACTGCGGTCCCAGCCGGGGCCAATCAAGCTCAAGTGTCAGCATTTCAGTGAGCTCCAGGGCGTGCGAAACAATACTGTGCGCAAGGCCCGGCGAACGGATGTCGCCCTCAGATGTTTGGAATAGGTGCTTCAGACACGCTTCGCCCGGTCGCCTGATTGTCACCACCTTGCCCCCGCTTATTCTTGAAGTGGTTATTTGATCCCCGGAAAGACTTAACTGGGACTCAGTAGCGCTATATATAGCCACCTTGGCGGTTATTCTCGGATGCGTCAGGGGAGTCGCCGCCGCTCCATCTGCCACAACTATCCCCTGCAAAGTCAGCAGTGCCAACATAGCCATAACTGGTACACACTTGCTGATGAATTCCCTGTCAAGAGACCGCATGGTACAATCCTCCTCTGAAGTCGCTTCTCTTACGGAGCCACAAGCCTTTGTGCCAGCATGTTTTCATCTGCCGCCTGCTCAGCGGGAGCGGCATTTTGTCCGCCATCGTCAGTTTCGATCGCTTCCGGCTCTGGCTCGTGTTCTCCAACGATCCTGGCCGGCCGAATCTCCTCGGTCACAACCGGCGGGGGAATCAGCGGCGGCACATCCAGATGGATGACTATTTCTCCTAGCTTCGCCGGCTCCGGTTCGGCTGCAACTAAGATCTGCTCTGGCGGCTGTGGCCGCTCGCGATAGACGACCCTTTCCTTGATCACCGTCACTTCTTTGACCACTACACGCTCCTTGACTACCGGCACCCCAACCTCCACCAGCTTCTCCACGATCTTGGGCACCTTCACGACCTCGCTAACAATGGCCTCACGCGGCCATACTGACCGGCCCGCCCACACGCCCACGCTGAAAGCCAGAAGCAGCGCGACAGCAACTCCCGCCAGCGCCTGTGCTCTCCTGCTGGTCCTCGCTGCGGGGGCCGCACTGTCCTTCTCGACGGCCTGCAGGATGCCCGCCGTAGCCCGTTCCAGGCTCTCTTCATCTACCGGACCACGCACGGCTGCCTGCACTGCACTCTGCGCCTGCTGCAGCCTGTGCAGTTCGGCCCGGCAGTCGGGACATTCGGCCAGATGCCGGTCAAGCTCATCGCGGTCAAAGCTTACTCCGTCCAGCATTTGATGCATTAGTGTCCGCGCTTTGCGACAGTTCACAGCTCAGTCCTCCTCCACATAATCCGCCAGTAGTTCGGCCAGCTTTTGCCTGGCACGGTGCAGGTGTGATTTTACCGTCCCCACCGCGCAGCCCATAGCTTCTGCCACACCGGCCAGGTCCATATCTGCCAGCGCAAAGAGTGTAATTGCCGCACGCTGCCTAGGTGGCAGGGCGGCCAGAGCCTGGCGCACCTCATCCTGCAGATCATTTGTCGCCGCGTGCCCCGCCGGATCAGCATCTGCCGCCTCGCCAGTAACCAGCGCACTTAACGACGTCCCATTTCCAAGGCGCCGCTGTTTTCGCAATCTGGTCAGCGCGCAGTTGACGGTGATGCGCCGGATCCAGTCAGCGAACGCATAGCGTGCATCGTACCTGCTGATGGCCTGGTATCCGCGCACGAAGGCCTCCTGCACCACATCTTCGGCATCTTCGGCGTCGCCGAGTATGGCATAGGCCACCCGATAAACCATTTTCCGGTGCCGATGCACAAGCTGCGCATAGGCATCAACATCGCCCTGCTGGCACTTATGTGCTAGCTCTTTGTCGAGGCTGGCCATGTCTTCCAGGCTGGCGCTGGCGGTCTGGGTACCCATAGACATATACACCCGTCGCGGCTGGTGGGTTTACAGGACGCAAAACTATTCTGGATATTATTGCTGTCCTCACGCGTGTACTGACAGGTAATGATTCGCTGGCAAGGCAGATTTACCCTTCCGTGTGTGAAAGCAGGAAGTATTCTGGCGGCGGGCGGAGAATATGTAACTGCGTGCCAACTATACTCGCCATCTACGGCGGGGAGGCCGGAATATGAAAATGAGACTCGCTTCGCTCATAGTAATCATCCTTCTTCTCGGCGGCTGCACGTCACTGGCTGCAGTCGAGCTGAACCTGCTTGCCGGCGGCGGCTTCGAGGCCGGCAGTTGGAGTCAGGCGGTGTGGGACGGCCAGGGCAAAGCTGCCATCAGTACCGACCAGTTCCACGGCGGAGCCAAGTCTCTGCACCTGCAAGGCACCGACAAAGCTACCATCGTCACCGACCGTAGGTTCAGGCTGTTTGCCCCGGGCGACCCGGTCACGCTCAGCGGCTATTGGAAGGGCAAGGTGACTGCCGGCACCGGCGGCCGCATCGTCCTGCGCTGGCTTGATGCGGCGGGCCAGACGCTAGCGGACGAGCCGCCGATGGCTAAGAGCGGGGAGTTCGACTGGGAAAAGTTCGAGGCTACCTTCACACCACCGCAGCAGGCTGCCACCGGCCAGCTCTTTCTCGAAATCTGGGAGACCGTCGGTGACGTCTGGTATGACGATGTACGGATTGTCCAGCAGATTGAGCCGCTGAAGCCTGCCGACATACTAACCGGCAAGGATCTCGACATTGTCAGGGTTGCGGTATTCGACGCCAATGCGGCCGGTGGCACGGGCTACGGCGGGCCGGGCATTCAGGAGATGCTGGCCGCACAGCCCGGCATCACGGCCGACATTATCAGTGATCTTTCCCTCCATACACTGGTCAAGTATGACACCCTGGTGCTGCCGAATGTCCACAACCTGGGCCAGGCGCAAAACGACAAACTGCTCGCCGCAAATCCCGATGTGGCCTGGCTTGCCGACGGCCGCGCGATGGTTTCTGCTTATGTCCGGATGGGCGGCGGCCTGGTCCTGACGCACCAGTCCAACGGTCAGGGCGCTTTCACAACTCCGCTGACACCGCGGATTGCCACAGTCACAGACAGGACTTTCGACATCAAGGCGACCGAGTTTGTTGACCATCCCGTCACCCTCGGCCTGCAGCCGTTCGAATCGAGCTTCGAGGACTCCCGCATCCTGCGGCCAGGCCCGCTGGGACACGTCATCATGAAGAACGAGTCCGGTCACGCGCTGGCTGTAGTCGGCAACCTCGGCGACGGCAGAGTCATAGGGATCGGTATGTGCCCGGGCATTGACCAGGACACTAAGCCGGTGGTCCCCAGCGGCGGCGAGGCGCAACTGGTCACCAACGCCGTCAAGTGGGCCGCCGCCACAACGCTGCAGCCCTTCATGGTGGTGGTCTCGCCAAACGTCGTCACCCTCGCCGAGCCTGACCAGCCGCTTGAGTTGACCGTGACCATCATCCCCGCACAGGAGGCCGCCGATGGTGAAGTGGCCCTCGAATTCGCCCTGGCAGGCCAGGAGCATAGAGTCGCGCCCGACAAGATCGCCGACGTGGAGAGTGCGGACAATCTAACCACCATGCAAGTCAGCTTTCCCACTGCTGACCTGACTGATGGGAGCTACTATGTCGAGGTGAAAACGAATATGGCCACCTATGATGAGCCTGACCTTGTCGCCACAATCAAGAACCAGTCCGGGTTTGCCAAATTCGCCGATACGCTGCCCAAGTCGCAGTTTGAATGGACCGCGATGAATGTGCATGGGCCGGGCGCGATCAGGAGTGAAGCGGACGCTGTCCAGATCGCCCAAATGGCCAAGGAGATGAATTTCGACGCCGTGCTATACAATGCCAAGCCGCCCAGCGGCTACCAGTATTACAATACTGAGATCGGCGAAAAACCAGCCGGCTTTGAGGACATTGACTCACTGGCGCTGGGAGTCAAGGCCTGCCATGCCCAGGGGCTGCAGCTTCTGGTGCAGTTTTGCGCCTTCGCCGAGGGTAGCGCCGCCAATCCCAGCAAGTTCATCCGCGAGCATCCCGAATATGCCGACTGGAACCCCGGCGACGGGCCGGACCTGACCAAGCACCAGTATGGTGCGGTATTCGGCTGCCCGGACCGGCCTGAAGTGCGCGAGTACGAACTGGCCTTGATCCGCGAAATGTGCGAAAACTACGACATTGACGGCATCAGCTTCGACTACATCCGCTACAAGAACGACGCCTATTGCGTGTGCCCCTACAGCCAGCAAAAACTTGCCGAATACTGCAAGGCGCACCCCGATTTGAGCGAAGCCGGGGCCCGCGCCCAGATGTCGAAGCATGCTATCGTCAGCTTTACCTGGGAGGTGCGCAAGCTGCTGGACGAGTTCGACCCCAAGCTGCTGCTGCACGGCTACTGCCATCCGACCTGGGCCAACGAATTCCCGCTGAAGTACCTGTCCTTCCGCGCCTCAGCCCACGGCAAGGACCCCGCACGCGGCGGCGGATGGTCGCTGGAGAAAGTCTATGAATCGGCCAAGCGCAATGTCGAGCTGGCCGACGATCACATTGACTACATGGTGGCGGCGCCGATGGCCGACACGGCTTATCTGAAATGGGCCAAGAGCCCGGAGCGCTTCCGCCGCGAGCTGCGCCTGATCAGCCATGCCGGCGCGCGCGATATCATGATCTATCTTTACTCCACGCTGCGCCAGAAACCCGAACTGCGCGAGACCATCAGGCAGGAATTAACCGACTGACACAGCAGGTGCAGATTCCGCCTGCAGGAATATGGCCTGACATGAGGAAGTATTGCTTACTTAGCGCAGACAATTCACAGTGACAAAACTATATATGGAGGTGCAGAGAATATGTCAGACAAGATCGGTGTCGGGATACATGGTGCTGGCTGGGTGGCCGGCGAGCACCTGAACGCTTACATGGGCAATCCGCATTGTGAGGTAGTCGCGGTGTCCTCGCGGAAGGAAGAGTCGGCGCGGGCCGCGGCCGAAAACTGCGGCGCGCCGGATGCCACCATCTATACTGACTATGAAAAGTTCCTCGAAGACGAGCGGGTGCAGCTCCTCTCGATCTGCACGCCAAGTCATCTGCACGTTGCAGAGGGCGTCGCCGCAGCGCAGGCCGGCAAGCATTTCATCATGGAGAAGCCGATGGCTCTGGACGTGGATGGCATCTATGCTCTGCGCGATGCGGTCAGAGAGGCCGGCGTCAAGACGGTCGTCAGCTTCGTGCTGCACTGGTGCCCCTCGCTTATCAATGCCAAGAAGTTCATCGAGGCCAATGCCATCGGCAACATCTTCTACGTCGAGACCGACTACTGGCACGGCGTGGATGACTGGTACAGCGGCTGGGAGTGGGCGATCACCAGGGCGCAGGGCGGCTCCAGTTTCCTGTTTGGCGGCTGTCATGCCGTGGACGCCGCGCGGTGGCTGACGGACCTCGACATCGTGGAGGTCGCTGCATTCGGCGGCGGCTGGGACAAGCGCTACGAGTATCCGGCCACCTGTGTCGGCATCGTCAAGTACTCCAACGGCGCTATCGGCAAGATCTCCAGTTCGGTGGACCTGATCTCCCCGTATCAGTTCAACATAGACATCCTGGGCGATCAGGGCGCCATCCGCGACAACAAGCTCTGGTCGCGCACGCTCCAACCTGAGGCCAGCGACTGGACCGTAACTCCGGCGATTCTGCCCGACAGCGGCGATGTCGAGCACCATCCGTTTGAGGGCGAGATTGATCACATGGTTGACTGCGTACTCAACGATGTCGAATCCGACGTCAACATCGAGGACGCCGTCAACACTCACGAGACCTGTGTGGCAATGGACATGTCCATCGAGCAGGACGGGGCCACGGTCAAGCTGCCGCTGAAGTAGCAGCGTAGCGGCCCGGCGGCAAGACCGACGTAGGATAAGCAAGCGGAGGTTGCGGCGCAATGTCTGATAAGATCGGCTGTGGGATACACGGCGCGGGCCGGGTATCGCACCAGCATCTCAAGGCTTACATCAACAATCCGCACTGTGAGGTGGTGGCAATTTCCTCGCGGACGGAGGCCTCGGCCCGCCGGGCGGCGGAAGAATGCGAGCTGCCCGACGCGACCATCTATACCGATTACGAAGAATTCCTGGCCGACGACCGCGTGCAGCTAGTCTCGATATGCACTCCCAACCACCTGCATGCAGATGAAGGCGTGGCGGCGGCACAGGCCGGCAAGCACTTCGTCATGGAAAAGCCGATGGCCATCACCCTGGAGGGCGTCACCAAGCTGGACGCGGCGGTCAGGGAGGCCGGCGTCAAGACCGTCGTCAGTTTCGTCTTACACTGGAACCCCTCGCTGATCAATACCAAGCGGCTTATCGCGGCGGGTGCCATCGGCGAGGTCTTCTACGTCGAGACCGATTACTGGCACGGCGTGGGCCCGCGGCTGACTAGCTGGAAGTGGGTCACCACCAGAGCGCAGGGCGGCTCCAGCTACCTCTTCGGCGGCTCCCACGCAGTCGATGCGGCCCGCTGGCTGACCGGCCTCAATATCGTCGAGGTCGCCGCATACGCCGGCGGATGGGATGAGAGGTGGGAATTCCCGCCTACGTGTGTGGGTATTGTCAAGTACGACAACGGAGCGATTGGCAAGATCGGCACTTCCCTGGACTGCGTGATGCCATACCAGTTCAATATTGACATAATGGGCGATAAGGGCACGATCCGCGACAACAAGCTGTGGTCACGGGAGCTGTTACCTGAAGCCAACGGCTGGACGGTCACACCGGCCATCCTGCCCAACAGCGGCGATGTCCGGCATCATCGCTTCCAGGACCAAATAGACCATACCGTTGACTGCATACTCAACGATGTCGAATCCGACGTCAACATCGCGGACGCGGTCAACACCCACGAGGCGTGTCTGGCTTTCGAGATGTCAATCGAACAGGACGGGGCCACGGTCAAGCTGCCGCTCGGGAACTAGAAGGAGGGCAACAGCCGCGCCGGCAGAAGCTGGACAGTGCTATGAACGGGCTGAGCATGGATGGCTACCAGTGTCTGCTAGTCATGGCTGAGGAGCCTGTCTCGCGCCTTATCGAGGCCTGCCTGCGCGCTCACGGCATGTGTGTGACAGCCTGCGCCACGGCGAGGCAGGCGATTGAAGTTCTGCGTGACCCCACGAAGCCGCTGCCGCATGTCTGCATCCTGGATGAGGACACCGCTGGCGATCAGGACACAGAAGAGATCGTCGCTCTGGCGAAGGGCGCGTCGGTTTTCGGCCTCGCAGTAGATCCGGCCGTGTGCGCTGAAAAGTGGCGGGAAGCCGGCCTCCGTTGCCTCAGTAAGCCGTTCAGCCCTCCGGATTTCACCATTGCTGTTCGGGCGGCTCTGGCACGAGACCATGGCTTATGCATAAAACCCGGGCGCCCGACTAAATGGGAGTCTGCCGTACTCGATCTCTGCTCGGGAAGCGGCTTTTCCACGTGCATCGCTGCCGACGGCGAAGGTGAAAATGTCCTGGTTGTTGGCGTTGACAGGGCTCCTGATGCTATAATGCGGGCTCGTGAGTGTGTCCGTCTGATTGGATATCAGAACATCGTGTTCGTGGCAGGCGATGTAACCGCTCTGCCGTTCAAAGCAGCAAGTTTCGCGCGCGCTTACGGCACCAAACATCTGCACCTTTATGGACTTACGGCTGAGGCAGTGCAGCAGGCAATGCTCGAAGTAGAACGCGTTAACGCATCAGTCGTTAATGGAGGGGAAGTAATTGGTAATGAACAGTCCAGGATCTGAAGGCTCCGGCGGGTCTAGCGGCGTGCTCGCGCAGTTGCGGGCAAGCAATCCCGACATCACCGGCGCGGCGCTGGTGACCGCAGACGGCTTTGCCGTCGAGGCCGACACCGGCCCTGAAATAGACGAGGAGAGCCTGGCCGCCCTGGCTGCTGATTTGCTGGCACGCGCCTCGCGCAGCAGTGAGGAGTTCGGCAATGGCAGGCTCGATGAGCTGTATGCTCGCGGCGACGAGGGCTATCTGATTGTGGTGCGTGCCGGGGCCGGCCAGGTGCTTGCGTGCTTGGCCTCCTCGAACGCAACCGTGGGGCTGTTGCTGCGCGATGTCAGACACGCTGCGGCCCAGTTGGCATGACAAGTACTTGCTGCGCCGGCTCGGGAGCTTTTGGGCACTGCCATGCTTGACACTGTAGCGCTTTTAGGCTAAGCTTCAGCGTGTTTCGTCGCTCTGCGTCACTGCAGAGGCGACGGCGTACCGGTACCTGGCAGAATCTTGAGGTGATGTGAGATAGCGCAAAAAAGAGGCTATCGTGTGAACGATCGTATCCGCGCTCCTAAGGTTCGCGTCGTGGATCGCGACGGCGAGCAGCTTGGGATCATGGATATCGCGGCGGCTCGCGCGGCGGCTGAGGCAGCAGGACTTGATCTTATCGAGGTGGCTCCCAATGCCGATCCGCCCGTGTGTCGCCTGTTGGACTGGGGCCGCTTCCGCTACGAGCAGAAGAAAAAGGCCAAGGAGTCTCATAAGAAAACCAAGCAGAGCGAGACCAAGAACATCAGGCTCCGTCCCAATACCAGCACGCACGACATCCAGTTCAAGACCCGCAACGCTATCAAGTTCCTCAAGCAGGGCAACAAGGTCAACTTCACCGTCATTTTTCGCGGTCCTGAGTTGCGTCACAAGGATATCGGCCGCGACCAGTTGCTTAAGATAGCCGAAGGCTGCGAGGAGTACGGAGAAATCGAGACTCCTCCCCGCATGGAGGGCCGGCGGATGTTAATGCTCATGGCTCCCAAGTCCAGTACCGCTTCGAAGAGCCCTGACAATAAAGACCAGCAACAGGACGCATCAGATAGGAGTTAGTCGTGCCAAAAACCAAGACCAAGAAAGCCGCTCAGAAGCGGTTCAAGATTACGGGTAGTGGCCGCATACTGCACAGAAGCACGCGGTTGAACCACCTCTTGAGCAAGAAATCCAGCAAGCGCAAGCGCCGCATGGCTATGCCATCTGAGGTCACCGGCAAGCAGGGCAAAGCCGTACGCCAACTGCTGCCGCACGACCACTAAAATTGGGGACAGTCACCTATTTCCTAACATTTCCGCAGTCTCCACTGCTATTCCTGTACGGGGGGAATTGGCGGAAATAGGTGACTGTCCCCAATTCTCCAGAGAGGAAAGATCGTTATGCCGAGAGTAAGAAGCGGGCCACTGAGAAGGCGCCGCCATAAGAGGGTACTTAAGCTAGCCAAGGGTTACGTGGGTGGCAGGCATCGGTTGTTCAAGACCGCCAAAGAGGCCGTGATGAGGGCGGGCAACTACGCCTACCGCCATCGCAGGCTGCGCAAGCGCGAATTCCGCCGCTTGTGGATCGCCCGCATCAATGCCGCCGCCCGCATGCATGGCCTCAACTACAGCCGCCTCATCAGCGCTCTGAGGAAGGCTGATATCCAACTCAACCGCAAGATGCTGGCCGAAATCGCCCTCTCCGACCCGGAAGCTTTCAAGCTGCTGCTGGTACAGGCCGAATTACTGCCCGGCTAGTGCCGACTGGCTTTGATCTATCTCGCCCGGCTCCAGTGGCGCGGTACCAGCCCGCGCCCTACAAAGGCAAAGCAGGCACTATCGGGGCAACGTTCTGTAGGGCGGGGACTTGTGCCCCGCCGCAGTTGCTGTTGCTTTCCAGAGAGGCCGGAAAGCGTTTTGACCTATGCCCACAATTGACAGCCCGCAGAATCAGCAGGTCAAGCTATATCGGTCGCTGCTTTCCAAAAAGGGACGACAAAAGGCCGGACTCTGCCCTCTGGAAGGAGTCCGGCTGATTGATTCTGCCCTGCAAAACGGCGCAGACCTCCAGACCGTCTATGTATGCCCCGAACTCCTCACAGACCAGCGCGGCCAGGAGCTGCTGCGGGAAATCCGCGACCGCGACATCGCCGTCCTGGAGCTATCCCCCCGCGCCTTTTCCAGCATGACCGACACCCAGCACCCCCAGGGCATCGCCGCCACTGCACCAGCGCAATATCACAGCCTGCAGAGTCTTTCCAAGCCCGGCCCGGCGGTCTATCTGTGGCTCTACGAGATCCGCGAGCCGGGCAACCTCGGCACCATCTTCCGCACCGCCGCGGCCTTCGATGTCGCGGGCATCGTACTGCTGGGCAACTGCGCGGACGTGTACAATCCCAAGGCAATCCGCGCCTCCAGCGGCGCAATCTTCGCCGTGCCTGCCGCACAAGCCACCTGGGATGAGGCGATGACATGGGCTGACCAGGGCGACATACACACGGTGGCTGCCGCGCTTTGTGCCGAGACCTCGTGCCATGAGGCCGGCTATCCCGACCGCCTGGCCGCGGTCATCGGCTCCGAGGCCCACGGCCTGCCGGAGCACGTATTGACATCGGCACAGTTGCAAGTTAAGATACCAGTGTCGGACAAAGTGGAGAGCTTGAATGCCGGCGTTGCCACCGGCATTCTCTTATACGAGATATATAGACAAAGGTACTGACGGAGAAGAGTAGGCGCCAGAGGGCTGAGATCGGCTCTCGCAAAACGCGTGGGTTACAGAGAGAAGGAACCGTGGGCTGAAAGTTCCTTTACCTGTCGCTGGTGCCGAAGTTCGCTCCCGAACCGCGTGCTGAAGCGAATGCCACCCAGAGGTGGTACCAGTGTGTAGGCGGCGACGGCTTGTCCCACCGTTACCCGGGACCCCGCCTGTCAGGGTGGTTTGCGGAGACCTCCGGTTTTCGTCCCTACGACGAGACGGGGGTTTTTTTGTTTTCCCGCAAATGCGGATGAGTGCGACCCAAGCACAGCAGGGGCCCGATTCATTGCGCCCAATCACCCCCGCTGTCAGGAGGCACGGAACATGGAATTCCAGGACCTGATGAGCCAAGTTCAGCAGCAGGCAGAAGACGCCATCCTCGCCGCCCAGGACCTCGACACGCTCGAAGAACTGCGGGTCAAATACCTGGGCAGAAACGGCATCCTGCGGCAGCAGTACAAGCAGATCGGCTCCCTGCCGGAGGAGGACCGCCCACTCGCCGGACAGGCGCTCAACAAGGCCAGCAACAGCCTTAAGAAGCTATTTGAGGGCCGCAAGAGCGCGCTTTCCGAGCAGGCTGAGCAGCACAAGCTGCAGGCCGAGGCGATTGATGTTACGCTGCCCGGCCGCACGCCGCAGGTCGGCCACCAGCACCCACTGCTGGCTACCCTGGACGAGATGATCGAGATCTTCCTGGGCCTCGGCTTCGTGGTCGCTGAAGGGCCGGAGGTCGAGGACTACTACCACAGCTTTGAGGCCCTCAACTACCCGGAGTACCATCCCGCCATGGACGAGCAGGACACCTTCTACGTCAGCGATGACGTGTTGCTGCGCAGCCAGACTTCCACGGTGCAGATCCGCACAATGGCAAAGCAGAAACCGCCGGTAAGGATTATTGCCCCGGGCCGCTGCTATCGCCGCGACACTGTGGATGCTACCCACTGCCACACCTTCTACCAACTCGAGGGCCTGCTGGTGGACGAGGACATCACCTTTGCCGATCTGAAGGGCACGCTCGAAATCTTTGCCCATAGCATGTACGGAGAACGCTGCCATGTACGCTTCCGGCCCGACTTTTTCCCTTTCACCGAGCCCAGTGCCGAGATCGCACTGACCTGCACTCTGTGCGGAGGCGAGGGGTGCCGTATCTGCTCGGACAGCGGCTACCTGGAAGTCGGCGGCAGCGGCCAGGTGGACCCCAACGTGCTGGCCGGCGTCGGCTATGATACCGAGAAGTACACCGGGTATGCCTTCGGCGTCGGCGTCGAGCGCTTCGCGATGCTGCGCCACGGCATTGATGACATCCGTCTCTTCTACAGCGGCGACATGCGCTTTCTGGAGCAGTTCTGAACGCGGCTGCTTTTCGGAGGAGGCCTACGTGCCACAGGCTTCCCAAATACATTCGCGTGGCACAGCTTTTCCAGCCTGTGGGCCGTTGTTGTAGGGCGCGGGCTTGTACCGCGCCAGTCGTCCAATGGGTGCGGCGGGGCACAAGTCCCCGCCCTACAGAACCCTCGATACAGACTCTTAGCTCAGGAGGGTCAAAATGCGAGTACCATATAGCTGGTTGATGGAATATCTGAAAGCCGACCTGGAGCCACAGGAGCTTGCCCAGGTCCTGACTATGGGCGGGCTTGAGGTCGAAGAAATAATAGATTTCCGCTCCGAAGACGGCGAATTCGCCGACACGGTGCTGGTCACTTCTGTCACCTCCAACCGGGGCGACCTGTTGTCCATGACCGGTACGGCGCGTCATGCCGCGGCACTGCTGGGCGCTGAATGGAAAATGCCGGAAATTGACATGGGGCTGCTCGGCGACCCGGTCAGCGGCCAGACCGAGGCGGCCAATGACCAGATGCGCATTGAACTGGCTAATCCGAAGGCCTGCCCGCGCTATTCGGGCCTGGTGATGGACGAGCTAACGGTCGCCGAAAGCCCCGACTGGCTGGCCTACCGGCTGGAGGCGGCGGGAATGCGGCCCCTGGCTAACCTGGTGGACTGTACCAACTACGTCATGCTGGAGCTGGGCCAGCCGCTGCACGGCTTTGACTACAACCTGCTGCAGGACGGTCACATAATCGTCCGCTCCGCCACCGAGGGCGAGCAGATGCTCACGCTCGATCAGCAGTGGCGCACTCTGGGCGAGCAGGACTTGCTGATTGCTGATGCGGCAGGGCCGGCGGCAATCGCCGGCATCATGGGCGGCGCCGACACCGAGATGACCTGGGACACGACCAAGGTTCTGCTCGAAAGCGCCCACTTCGACGCCACCACCATCCGCAAGACCTCCCTGCGCATCGGCCTGAGCAGCGAGGCCAATTACCGCTTCGAGCGAATAGTTGACCCCCAGGGCACGCTCAGAGCACTGGCGCGCGTGGCCGGACTGCTGCTGGAAACCTGCGGCGGCACAATCGTCGGCGAGGCAGTGGATGTGTGCGCGCCTGATCTCACGCCCCTGCGGGTGCCGCTGCGCGTCGAGAAGTGCAACAAGATACTCGGCACTCAAATTCCCGCTCAGCAGATGCAAGCGCACCTCACCGCGCTTGGCTTTGAAGTAGAAGCAGACGGGCCGGACAAGTTCCAGGTCACAGTGCCCGGCTTCCGCCCGGATGTCGAGCGCGAAATAGACCTGGTCGAGGAAGTCGCCATCGTCCACGGCTACGAAAACATCCCCAGCACCGTGCCCGGCAAACTGACCCAGAGCGGGCAGTTGACACGTAACCAGAAGCTGGAGCGGCGAGCGCGGCAGGCCCTGCGCGCAGCGGGCCTCAACGAGACCATATCGTATTCCATGATCTCGCGCCGCGACCTGGACCGCATGGGGTATCCCCAAGACGCGCCCGAGCGCAATATGCTGCCACTGGCCAGCCCCGTCAGCGAAGAGGAAACACACATGCGCACTACGCTGCTGCCGAGCCTGCTGGAGGCGGCGGAGCACAACCAGCGCCAGCGCGTCTCGTCGGTGCGCCTGTACGAGATTGCTAACGTCTTCTACCCTCGCGGCCAGGACGAGCTGCCCGAGGAGCGGCTGCACGCAGCCAGCCTGATCATGGGCCCGTACTGGTCAAGCACCTGGAACCTTCCCGAGGACACGCAGAGCCCGGACTTCTACATCATCAAGGGCATCGTCGAGCAGCTTATCGCCGCGCTTGGGGTCGAAGGTGTGAGCTATCAGGCAGCCGAGCATCCCAGCCTCCACCCCGGCCAGTGCGCCGCCGTAATCCTGGACGACAAGCAAATCGGCGTCATCGGCGAACTGAGCCGCGAAGTGCAGGCCGAGTACGACCTCGAGGAGCCGGCGTATCTCTTCGAGCTGGAATTGGAGCCACTGATGCAGCAGGCCTCCCAGTACGCGGAGTACGAGCACCTGCCGCGGTATCCGGCGGCGCTGCGCGACATCGCAGTGGTCCTAGACGATACGCCCGAAAACACCGCCGGGGCGCTGGGGCAAGTGGTCATGGAGGCAGGCGGCGAGTACCTCAGTGAGGTCGCGGTCTTCGATGTCTTTGAAGATGCCGAAAAGCTGGGTGAGGGCAAGAAGCAGCTCGCCTTCAACCTCACATTCCGCACGCCCGAGGGTACGCTGACCGACGAGCAGGTGGATGATCTCGTCGCCGCCATCGTGTCTCACCTGCGGAAAAAACTCGGTGCCGAACTGCGAAGCTAGGCTTCAGGCTCGGCAGAGAATCTCGATTTGAGGGCACTTTTACCCCCCTCAGCAAGCACTTGCTCAGGGGGGTCAAATCGGCCTTTTTCGGCGATTTGCTCCAGGGGGTCAAACCATCACCAACGCCACGAGCCCCTGGTACTACGGCATTTGTTGCTAGGGGGGGAGGAAATCTACTTTAGTTGCCAGCATGCAAAGTTGCAGACTGGAATGCGAATTTTTTTCTATTGGGTAACCCAATAAGTTTCCTCGTCGACTGATGCGGCGGCGTGATGTCAAGACAACGCCAACGGGGTCGGGCAACGCTCTTATCCCTGCCGCCGGACAGCAACTAATATTTATACCCACACTGCAGGCGCTTCAAACATTTTAGGGAGTCGGGCTGGAAGCCCGACCCACGGGAATGTGTTTGGGGAGGCCGAGGTGTGCGGCAAAGGCGCCCTCACCCCCGGCCCCTCTCCCAGTGGGAGAGGGGAGAACGGCAACGGCAGAGTCGGGCTGGGCTTCGACAAGCTCAGCCCCTGCGGGAAAGCCCGACCCACGGGGTTTTTAGCGGAAGCCCGACCCACGCGTCAGTGAATGATATGGGCTAAGCGGGAAGGGCATGGAGCAGCCGTGTTGGACCTGCTATTGATGAAAGTCCTGCTTGTGATCGGCTTTGAGCAGGACCCTGTCGCCTAGCTTGACGGTGCTGCCCCAGACCACCGACATCTTCTCCACCGCGCCAGCCCTCATCCTGATCCACACCAGCCGGGCGTCGGATTCGATGGGCTCAAGACCGCGCTCCCAGTCTGTCTTCGGAGCCCATACCCATAGCTCACCTGTGAGGTTGAAGAAGACGTAGTCTATCACTTCGTCTGTCATCATGCTGAGTTGGACACTTCTGAGCGTACTAGTACTCTTCGTTCGAGTGATCTCATGTCCGGCGATTGATTCTTCAGGGCCCGCGAATAGCATCGTTTGACGGAGGCTCGGCCAGTCGAGGTGGTAAGAGTGAACCAGCTTTCTTGGCCCCTTGTCTCCTATGACCTCTACATCCTCGCCCATAGCATCGATCCATACGACACAGGATTGGCTGGGCGCGTTGACATTGCGGCCGGCTTGCCCCGAGGGGTCCAGGTACACTGTGACACCCGGCTCCACCCACGGCTCTTCAACTCCGGTGACCAGTTGCGAACGGACATCCACCGGCTGATCCGCCGGAGCCACCTCATCGAAGATGACAAAGTATGATTTGTCAATCATGATGACATGGCGGACGAAGCGGCTGAGGCCGTCGTAGCACCCTGATGCGTCGCCGGCTGCATAGACGACATCACCGACCACACCGAACGCCTCGACGCTGCCACCCGCAGCCGCCTGTCCCTGCCCATCAACCAACAGAGTGCTGTGAAGCTCGGTCGCCCGCCTGCCGTAGCCGGGGTCGGTGAGGAGCCAGTTACCACCTACGTTGAGCATGAAGGAGTTTTGGTCCAGTTGGCAATGGCTGCCCTGGTAGCCGGAGCGCATGGCGAAGAGCAAGTCGGATTCGCCGCCCGCGAAGCCGGAGCGCATGATGAGCCAGCCGATGTCGCGGTAGTGGGCTGCCGGGAGCCAGCCGGCCGGAGCCTGCGGCACGGTGTCCAGCGGGTGCCACAAGACCGCCAGTGGCGGCGTGTAGGTGAAGAGCTTCGTCAGGCCGGTGCTGTGTGCGAGATACCACTGGGCCAGGCCGTCGCCGCCCCTGGCGCGCCACGCGGCCATCGAGTTGTAGGCCCGCGCCGAGTAGCCGGAGTCGCAGAAGTTCACACTCGTGGCAGTGCCCGGGTCGAGGCAATAGGTCACGAAACGCAGCGTCTTCTCAATGTAAGGATGAGCAACCAGCGCGTCGTCTCCGTGCAGAGACAAAGTGCCGGCGAACGGCATGATCAGGCTCATCGCATACCCGCCATAGACCAGGCCCTCCACGTAGCCGCCGTCGCGGTCGCGGGCGTCGAGAAACACCGACAGCCGCCGCCGGGCATACTGCACATACTCATCAGCCCGGTCGTCATCGCCAAGCGTGGCCATGCCGGCGATGCCCATCCCGCCCATGACAACAGCGAAGCCGTTGGGCCAGGACATTGTCCGCGCCCAGCCGTCCTGACCGGTCTTCATCACCGCGGCGGCGCCCTTCTCGAGCAGGGCATCAGCGATCGTCTTCCGCTCCTGCTCGGACAGGACATCATACAGAAAGTCATAAGCGAAGGCGACCGCGTGGCAGAAGTGACCGGTATCAAGGCAAGCGGGCTGGGAGGGATAATCCGGGTCGTTCCAGCGGGGCCATTCACACAGCGCCAGCGTCCAGGACTTCGCCAGGTCCGCGTAGCGCTGCTCGCCGGTCAGAAGATATGCAGTCGCCATGGCCTCAATGCGAATCTCAATAGCCCGCGAAAGGCCGGTCCAATACGGGAAGGGGTCGTCGTGGCGCGGCGGCACAGCCGGTGGCATGGCCGTCTTGTAACGCTCCCCGTACACCACGATCTCCTTTTCATCAAAACATTTGTCCGCCACGCTGATGAGCTGGGTATACAGCTCGGCAAGCTGTGGGTGCTGCTCGCGCAGTTGCTCCGGCGGCAGCTTGACCAACTCGCGCAGCCTCGCCAGCTCGGCCGGGCTTACGAACAAGCGCGGGTGAGGTGCAGGTGCGAGCTCTGCAGGCGGCAGATCTTGCTCTGGAATCTGCTCAACAGTGACGGGCGTGACCTCAGCGGCGTCCCACGCGGCCCTGGACTCGGCATAGACAATCGGGCGGAAGGCATCGGCCGCGGGAAGCGCGCTGAGCGGCACGCTGACTGCGGTCGAGGTTTGCCAGGCCTTCGCGGGCGTGGTGACGGTGGCGAGCTGCTGTTCGCCCTTGTACCACACGGCGCCGATATGGATGGTCTGCGGGAGGGCGGACCTGCCGGAGAGCGTAGAGGTGAGGTGGAGGCCCTCGGCGGGTGCTGCTACCGGCCCCAACATGCCGAAGCGGCCGTCGCCAAGGTCAATCAGTTCGCCGGCCGGCGCTTGTCGGGTGGCCGCGGGGATAGTGTCGTGCGGCTCAAATTCGGCGGCAGCATCATCAAACAGCGCCGTGCCAATGCCTGCGAACTCCACCGACATGCGCCAAGCGTCGGCCTCAAGGGGAGGCGAGGCGGAAAGCTCCAGCGTGCGCCATTCGCCGGCTGAATCTTTCAGCTCGGTGCTGTTGTGCAGCTGTACGTAGTCGTCACCTTTGAGAAACATCAGCCTCAGGAAAGCTCCGCTGTACCTATTTCGCACAGCTTCATCCATAGCGACCTTGAGGTGCGCAGAAACGGTGACTCGTTTGCACGGTGTAAGAGGTTGAGGGTCGGAATAGTAGTAGCCGGATATGCTTGTGCCCTCGCCCTCGGTGAATGTGATCTGGGCCGCGCGTTGACCCGAGCGTGCGTCTTCAGTGAGTCTGTGAGCAGGGAAGGTAATGCTGCGGCCCATCCAGGCGGCAGGCAGTAGTCCCTGCTCGCGGTCCTGGGAATCGTCCCGGACCTGCTCAAAGCCCGGATTGGCCAGCTCTAGTGCTGTCGCCGCCGGCTGCACGTCCTGGCCGAGACAGATGGCGCTGGAACTGAGCAAGATCACGGAAAGTACCTGACAGAATGTGCGCATTGGATCTCCTCCGTTCGAAAGTACCAGACGCAGGCGGGGCGACTGCTGCCTGGTCGCATTGGTTGCCGGTATCTGCTGCTGTTGATTTCGCCTTGCGTGAGTGCTTCTCCTGCAGATGGCAAGGCTGAGGCCGAGCTACGCAACATGGGAAATTGGGGACAGTCACCTATTCCAGAGGAATAGGAGTGGGACTTAGAGAAGTGGGAATAAATAGGTGACTGTCCCCAATTTCCCGGCGTCAGGGGCGGATGGTGACAGCGTCCGAGACGACCTGCCTGGTCTCAGCTTCGATCCTTAGGCCGCCGGAGATCAGAACTGCCCCGGACGACAACAGCGTGGCTTTGTGCTCGTGGACCGCAGTGGACAGAGGCGGCCCCGGGCGGAAGCAACCCTCTTTCGGGTCAAACACCTCGCACGAGGCTACCGTGTGTGGCCCACCCTGGCCGTTGAAGCCCCCGGCGATGAGTACCCGCCCACCGGGCAGCAAAGTTGCCGTATGGTCCATGCGCGGCTCGGCCAGGTCCGGCCCCGCAGTAAAGGTGCCGGTGGCAGGGTCGAACAGCTCCGTGCTGCCAAGCTGGCGGCCCGCCGTCGCACTGTAACCGCCAGTAATAAGAACGCGGCCATCACGCAGCAGTGTGGTAGTGTGACGGGACCGATGAGCCAGCATCCGACCAGCAGGTTGGAACTGTGCGGCAGCCGGGTCATACAACTCAGCAGCGGCCAGTGTCCGTTCGCCAGGATATTGCGTGCCACCAGTGATGAGCACGCGACCGTCGCCCAGCAGGCAGGCGGCATGGCCGAAGCGGCTGAACCGCATATCACTGGTAGGGCTGAAGGTGTGCGTGGCCGGATCGAACAGGTCGCACCCGGCGAGTGATGTGACCCCGCCGACAAATCCGCCGGTGATGAGCACGGTCCCGTCGGCGAGTAGAGTAGCCGCGTGCAGTTCCCTCGGCGCGGACATCTTCTGCTCCAGGAAGACAAAGCGCTGACCATCAAACAGCTCAGCGGTGCGGGAGGTCGAGTAGGGAAGGATGAAGCCGCCGGCGATGAGTACGGTGCCGTCGGGCAGAGCAGTGGCAGTGTGAAAGGCTCGGCCTTTGTGGCCTGGCGGCCCGGGCGAGAATTGATTAGTGGCCGGGTGGAAGAGCTGAGTTCCAGTGACGAACGCGTCTCCTGGCCCGAGCCCTCCGTATATCAGTATTCGGCCATCTGCCAGCAGCGTAGCGGTATGGGCATAGCGCGGCGTAAGCATCTGCGCCTGAGCCCAGGCCAATCCAGAAATGGCGATAAGCAAGGCTGCACTGAGATGTCGTGCTGCGTGTAGCATGGGCTTGTCGGCTAGTCCTTACTTGAGTTAGCCCGCATTATATGCTCAGCGAGGGGACAGTGTAATGATCCCACTCACCTCGGGCTGGAAGCTGAGAATGCTTGCGCATTCTCACCTGAGCCTTGCAAAAGGCGCAAGGCTCAGGCCGAGCCACGGGTTTGTGGGTAATGCGGGCTAGTGGCTTACTCGACTTAGTTCGCATTGTTATGAATATTGGACCGATTGTTCTGCAGGCAAGGCCGCGATGGGCCATTTTCGCTACTCTAACCGGACGTCGGCCCAGGCGGCGTGGTCCGAGCCAATACCATCGCCAGCGTCAGTGCAGTACAGCCTGAGCTTACTCGCGCCTGAAATATCCACCGAGATCGCCAGCGGCTCCCTGCCACCGCGCAGGACAGGTGAGGTGTAGCGCGTTTCCCACTCGCCGTCCTCTGCCACCTGCACCTCGAAGACAACGCTTCCGGAGGTCCCGGCGGTATCGTCCACACCGATGACGGCCTTGAATAGCCTGCGCCCCGGCGCCTGTGCGAGATCGTAGATGACCTCGGCGCGTGCCGGGCGTTGACCCGCAATCCCCACCTCCGGATGGGTGTGGAGGCCCTTGTCGTAAGCGTCACCGCCCATCTGCAGGAGTTTCCCGAAGTAGTCAGTGTCTTTGCGCAAGCCACCATGGACAGAGGAACTGCTCTCCTTCAGGTCGCTGAGATAGACTACGTCCTCGGGAATGTCAATCAGCTTCCTGTACGACAGCGAGAAGGACGTGCTCTCCTGATCCACTGCCAGGTCGTCGAGAGTGATGGTCACGGTGTGATGCGCGGGAGCCTCCTGCTCCTCGCCGGCCAGTGCCCGGGCCATGTCAATCTCAATAGTCACGGACCTGGGGTTGGCGGGCGGCAGGCTGATTTTGACCAGGTCGCCGCTGTCATCTATTCTCTTCCCATCCAGGCTGACGACGATGGAGCTTCTATCTATGCGATTGGCGTCATCCTCGGCCTCGACAATAAGCGTTTTCGGCGGGGGAATTCTGGCAAGCATCACGACAGGTTTCAGCTCCAAAGACTCCTCATCCAGCAGGACTTTGGTGATCTCAGGGGGCCCAATATCGTCCAGCTCAAGCCAGTCGGGCTTATTCGTCAGCAGCCACGCCACTTGCTCTGCGCTCTCACTGGCGGGCACTGTCAGCGTCACGACGCCGGCCTGCTGACTAAAGGTGGCCTCGGCCTTCTGCCACTTGCCACCGCCAATTCGCAGCCAGATGTCCGCGTCTTGGGCCGGCATGGTGATCGTCGCTGCACCGGTAGCAGACATGCTGTAGCGGTGAAATCCGGCGTCGAGCTCCGAGGCATCGTCGCTCAGCGGATTACGATCTCGGCGCCATGCCAGCTGGCACGGTACGCTGACGGTCTGTCCGGGCTCGATGGCGTGGATGATGAACCAATCGCCCGGCTCGATGCCCTCGGCGGCCAGGTCAACTTCATCAGCGATATCCATCGTCATGCGGTCACCGTAAGTCTTGGCGATGGTGTAGGTCTGGTCCTTCTCCGGGAACCAGGCCCTGGCTCCCGACCACCAGGGGCTGTTGATGCCGGCCCAGAGCTGCCGATTGCTACTCAGGCTATTGGGTTTGTCGGGATCGAGCAAGCTAACCTGATACCAGCCCATGGACAGGGGAGCGTACCTGGCCAGGTCCACGCGCAACAGGCCATCGGCAAGAGCCGTCACCTTTTCGATGTCATAGGCCTCTTTATGGCCATTGACTACGTCAATCGATATGGGCTTGCCGGCCAGGCCATGGCCCAGCGGCCAGGGGCGGTCGGGGCGCACGATCAGAGCGCTTTCCAGGTGGGTTCCGGTGAGGTCGCCGACGAGGTCCACAATGGTCCCGGTGAAATCACCGGATAGACTTGCGGAGAATTTGCCACATTGCAGCGTGCTTCCGCGCACCATGTGAGCTTCGGCCACCTCCCCGTCAGCATCTCGGCGCACCAGAGCGTACCGGGCGTCAGTTGATAGACCGTCAGGCAAGCGGACCTGTCCAGGGGCGGGCTGGAAGATAACAGTATCGGTGTGCCCGCCGGCCATTGCCAAGCTCAGCGCCACAACGTCTTGTGACAACTGCGTCGCCCTGGCGAGGGGCAGTCGCTTTACGTCCTTGATGACTGACTGTTCGCCCTCGCGGAACCCTTCCAGAATGTGCAAATACGTGCTCTTGAGCGTCTCCTGCTCTTGTCCCTCAGGCAGGGCACGGCTTTCGATCAAGAAATCCCAGGCATCCCGGAACCCTAGATTGTCTTTGAGGGTCTCACCGTTCGGTAGCGGCTGACGGATGTGGGTTACCCAGGGCCCTCTGCCCCGCAGTAGCGTGGTATTGTCGTCCTGTTTGAGACCGATCAGGCGCAGGCGCACCAGACCGACATCGTCGGGCAGCGGACGCTTCGGCTTGGTCCCGTCAGCCTTGAACGGCGCGTAGGCGGCGCAGTCGGTCTTCCAGGTCACGTCCCAGAGGTCAGGAGGAGACTCGAGGACTTGTAGCGGCCGGATCTGCCGGTACTCTCGCCGGTAAGGGAGGCTGTCGGGCGGCTGGTTCCTGAGCTTGTCGAGATGAACTGCCAGGTCAGGTCGCTCCGAGGCCACAGCCGGCAAGTTCTCTTCCGCCCGCTCGGCCCACGCACTCTGGTACAAAGCATGACGCTCTCCGCCGTCGAGACGCAGGATGTCAACAGCATAGGGGCGGCCGTCCGGCCCTTCGACGGCGAGCAGTGCCCGGCGGAATTCATCCACCTCCACTTCCATGCGCTCGAAGGAGAACAGGTCTGTGGAATCGAGCACCTGAAAGTGCGCGCCCGGTTCTCCGGGAGCTTCGCCACCCTTGAAGGTGACCAACTCTCCGAAGCCCTCATTGTCCGACCAGCCGAGTCCCGTGCCCACCTCATTGACGGAGACTGTATTGTGGGCGATATGGCTGTGCGCCCAGCCCCAGCAATCGAACTCCATGCCGGAATAGCGGCGACATTCAAAGGGCTCATGCGGGTACGGCATGTCAAAGAAGGCCTGAATCTCCGGCTTGGACTTATCCAGATACGCCGTGTGCCAGTGGGCCGCATAGCCGCCCTCGCGCATCACAGGGGTTCCATCCACCCAACATTCGATCCCGAGCTTATCGCCCGCCCCGTGCAGCGAGACACGGTCGTAGGTCATGAATACTTCCTGGCGGTGGCCCGGACCACCGACGCGCAGAATCCCGATGCCGTATCCCGGCCAGTTCATGCTGGGCCACTTTTCATTGGTGCTGACCTGCTCGGGATTGGTGATAAAGCCGCTCGGGAAGGTATAGTTGTGCTGGTCGCCGAAGCCGAGTTGGTATCCGCGAACTGTGCGCACTTTGCGAAGCTCGCTGCTGGCCGGGCCGAAGAAGGGATGCTCGTCCAGGAAATTGGGGACAAACGCCAGCCAGCCACGCGGATCCGTCATGTATCGGTAGTACCCGTTGAGCATGTCCATATAGTTGGGCGCGCCCTCACCATTCATCCCGTCGTGATAATGGTGGTTGTATAACACGCACTCCTGGTGGCCGGCAGCGAAGTCGAACAGGTACTCGTTTTCCAGCAGGATGCCCAGCATCATCAGGTCGGTGTAGGCCCCGTCCTGATAGTCGGATTGCAGGGGAAAGCTCTCGAAGAGCAGGGCCAGCTCCCGCATCAGCTTGGTCATAATCTTGCGGTCGAGGGCTTCCGGATCGCCGTATTTCTTCTGGGAGTAGTATTTGAAGGTCGGATGGTGGCGGACACGGGCAAACGGCTCGACCCAAGTAAGCTCATTGCCCTGAAAAATCCAGCCGCGGCTGATGCAGGGACGTCCCCGGTTCCAAAGCGATTTATTCCCGGTGCTTCCGGCTCGAATCGGCCGCGGCCAGGTCTCCCACTCGGCGCGCGTCAGGGGCTGGCCGTCCTCGCCGGTCGCCAGTTCGTTGCGGAAGGACAGCGGCAGGCCGTAGTACACATCCGCGACCCGGTCCAGAAGCGCCGCAAGCTTGTGAACGTGCAGCGGATTTCCGGTGTCATAAAATGCACTCATCAAGGCGTCGGCGCGTCCTGAGACGCCACACCAGCGGGCGTGTGCGGCTATTGTTCCCGGGAAGATCTGCCACTTCACGCCGTCCTTGTCGGTGAATTCGTATGCGGGAACCTCTTTGACGCTGCCGTCCAGGTGCAGGAATTCGGCTGTGCCGTTCGGGCGCAGTTTGTAATCATCCGGCATGTCCTCTGCGCGCTCGTAGAGGTCCTGCCCGCAGCAGGAGGTCGTGGCATGAAAAGCATTCTCGGGGTCCAATATCACGCCAGGCAGAGACCACGAGGCTATTGCCCCGCACAAGGGACAATAGGAGACCATAGCGCCCTGGGCTTTTTTGTCGCCAGGATCGCCTTCCAGGACACGTCCGAAGGGCGAAACGTGATCCGGGATCAGGACCTCAAGCTGGTCGTCAGGAGGGGCCGCTTTGGCATAGGTCTCGTACGCTTCCTGTGGAGGCAGCGGCTCGTGGTCCTTGTCCCACTCCTCGATCCGCGTGCGGGTCCACTCGGCCATGAACTGCTCAGGTGGCGGCGTCGGTATCTTTCTGCCCGGAATCAGCTCGGCGACCTTTGCCGCCCGGTCCGGTGCGTGCCACGAATAAGCCAACTCGGCCGCGCATGCCTTCGAGGCGAGAACCGCGAGTGCAACCATCATCAGGCCCGTCGCGACAATGAGCACGCGTCTCGGATGCGTCATTGACTCAAATCCGGCCGGAGTATCAACATGCAATTGCTGATTAGACATCGCATTCCCTCTCAGTCTAGAAGCGGTTTCAAGACCTCGTTTTCGAAGACTCACAGGCTGGAAAGACGCTGCTGCTTTTTGGGCTTGCTTGCTTAGTCGTCTAATACCTGCGGCGGGGTACAAGCCCCCGCCCTACAGAACGCCGGCTGTTGTCAATAGGTTGTTGAAAGTTCCTAATAGATACGACAAGAATGTCGCGAAGCAGCTATCACGCACTCCGACCTATTCAGGACCTAGTGGGGGACTGTCCCCCCATCCACACTCGGTTCTAAAACAGCTTCTAGTTGTCCACGAGCCTGCCAGGACGTACAGTGCTTCCCTTGGGGAGGTTGAGGGTGATGGATACCGGAGCTGCGACCCGGTAGATGCTGTTGCCAATGAGCTCGACACTCACCGCATACGGCCAGACGATTTCATCTCCAACACCATAGTCATATACATCAAACCACGTGCCGTCGGCGAACTCCTCGGCCAGCTTGTCAGCGTTCGCATCCGGGTGGGTCTCGGGGTCAATTATCGCCCCGTTGGCACTTCGCACCTCGATGATTTTATACTCGACGCTGCGCTCGGCATTGACCAGTCGCGCCCCGTGATAGTAGCGATAGCCTTGCAGTTGGAAAGGCGTGTCGGTCTTGACGCAGAAATCCTCGACACCCGTAATCTGCCCCGTGCCGACGCGCGAGTCCATGTCCAGGCTCAGCTCGACACCTGCGTTGACCGCCTTCGCGGCCAGCACCTTGTAGGCCAGGCGGCGGACAGGATTGGTGATGAATACATAAGCGCCGATCATGGCCTCGGGCGAGGGCGGAGCCGGCGAGACGGTAATGGTCTCGGCGGCCCGGTCCACTCTGGTTATCTTAGCGCGGTATTCCGGGCTGTCCAAGGTAATGCCGAGGTCGCCTTTGGTCAGGGTGGTGCCCCCTACCAGGGACATTGCCACCGGCACCCCGTCCTGCTCGGCCCAGAAGCCGAAGCGCCCAGCGAACTTGAGACCGCCCTCAACCGTGCGCTCAACCGTCGGGTCGGCGGCACGGACCAAGGTATCAGTGCGGTCAGCCATCCGCACGACACAGCCCTGCGCCGCGAAGCCGGATTCGTCATCGCCGGAGACTTCCAGGGGCTGCACCTCGCGGATGAAGGGGCTGTCCATGTACGGCTCGATGACGCTGACCAACTGGGTCTTCAACGGCGTTTCGCCCTGGCGGTGCAGCATGATCCATTTCATCTCGTAAGGGTTACCGCCTGCAGGCGAGGTGCCGTCGCAGATGTTGACCTCGGTGCCCTCGGCACTGGCGACCGTGAGGCGAAGGTGCAGGCCGCCACCGGTCTTCAGCTCCCAATCCGCCGACCAGACGCCCTCGGTCTCACCCTTCTCCACATTGTACAGGTGCGGGAAGGCAAACAGCAGGCCTCTCCAGCCGTAACCCCCGTAGCTGCAGCCGTGCTCCTTGAGCCACGTCGGGTCGCCGTAAGGCACATCCGCTCCGGCCAGGGTGCCACCCTCCTGCTTGGTAAGCTCGATGCCGGTGGTGGTGAATTCGCCTTCCTGGCCATGAAAGGGCCACCAGTGCTCATTGCCGCCGGAGATGCGGTAGAAGTCAACGCAGTAGAACTGGTCGGGACCGGCATCCACCAGCGCCAGCGTGCGGCGCTGCCAGTCATCGGCGGGCAGTTCGATCTGCTTATCCGCGTCCACCTGGTCCACGAAGTTCTGCGCCCGAGCCTCGACGACATGCACCAGCCCGGCATCGGCAAATAACTGCGCCTGAGCCGTCATCCGCTGGTACGGAAATTGTCGGGCAGCGTAGTGGCTCGTCCAGGACGGCTCCCAGGCCCCCCAGTTGCGCGGATAGCCCATGTGGGTCAGCAGCAGGCCCTGATAGCCCTGCAAGCCGAAGTCCATGATGTCATCCTGGCAGTGACCGCGGCTGCGGCCGTAGTACATCCAGAAGGCCCGCTTGTGCTCGCCCTCGCCCCCGCGCAAAATCGCAATGCCATAGCCGTCGTGCAGGGAACTGCTATCGTTCCAGTCATCAGGCCACTTGTCCGCTTGGTTCTCGATCTCCTCGCGGGTGAAGGGGAAGCCTGCCGAGGGCTGCCATTTCGAATCGCGAGCCAAGGCCCATGCGAACTTGGGGTCCTCGAACATCCTGTAAGCGTGTTCGAAAGCGCCAAAGCCACCATTCTGGAACGTTGTCCTGGGCAGCTTCGAATAGCGGGGAAAGCTGCCACCGTCGCCGATCTGCGGGAAGGAGCGGTCAATGGTGACGGTGTCCATGGAGAAGTCGAAGACGTTGCGGTAGCGACGGCTCACAAGGGAAGGGTACTTGTCTTGCGGATAGCGGTCGGGGTGTCTTTCGCGCATCCGCTCGATGATCTCGACGATTGGCCCCAGGCCGACCAGGTGCATACCGTTGTAGCCGCCGGTCGATTCGAAAGGAGCGCCATCACGGAAGAAGGTGTTGGGCGCGAAGATGATCATTGGATTGAACTCGAACACAGCGCCGTAGTAGAGGAAATCCATGAATTCGGTGCCGCGTTCGTAGTCGAGTATCTCGGCCATGCGCGCGAAGCCCCACTGCGAATATGGCTCATTGGAGGCACATGACGCGTCCATGCTGCCCTGCATCCAGACGGCGAAGAGGTTCTCCTCTATGAAGCGGCGCACGTCTTCGTGGGTCTTGACGTCGAAGCCCTTGCTCTGGAGGAAGGGGATGATGTCCGGATCTTTTTCGATTGCAGGGAAGATCTTGTCGTAGGCTTCGGCATGGGCGATCTGCTGGCCGGGCTGCTCTATCGGGTAGGTGTTGAAGCCGGTTGCCCGCAAGTACGGCCCCTCGTCGAAGCGTCCCTGGCCGAAGCGTTCGACCTGTGAGACTCTGTTGCGGTGGCGGTGCTGGGTCATGGTAGCGAGGTAGCCGTACTCTACGGCCAGGCGGGAGAGCGCCACCAAAGCCTTGTGGACATATCTGACGTCGCCGGTAGCCGCATAGCTGTTGGCGCACGCCGGCGCGACCGTCATCATTCTGCGGCAGTAGTACTGGCACACCTCGGCGATGAAGCCATAGTGCTTGTCGTCCTGAACGTAGCCACCGCCGACGCCGTCATCCGGGAAATCGCCACCGGTCATGTCACCGTTGGCGAAGTCGTTGGAGGGGTAAGACTCATCGCCCACGGGGCAGCGGATCTTCCAATTCCACGGCGGCATCGAGGTCTCAAAGTGCCAGGGGTAATAGGCCGTCTTCTGGTAGATCTCTTTGCCGTGGACCGGGCATCCCAGCGGCAGGTTGACCCAGTGCCAGCGAGGTATGGTGCTGTCGGGCTGCATGGCCCAGATGGTGTCGTCGGAGACATCCAGCCACCCACCGCTGCCCTCGGCGGCCTTCTCTTCCGCACCGGTCGGGAATAACTGTCTCTCTTTGAGCTCCGGCAGCGACTCGCTCAACGGCCAGCGCCGAGGCAACTGCACGCCCTTTAATTCCCTGAACTGCCGCAGGTCGTCAAAAGACCAGATTTCGATGGTGATGGTGATCTCATGGTCTGGGTGCGCAAACACGATCTCCGCTTGCGCGGCGGGCTTTAGACTGCGGAAATAGTATCTGCGCACCTCCTGGTTCGTGGGCAGTGGCGTGCGGTCGAACATCTCGACACAATCGGGCGGTGTGACCTGGATCTCTGGCGCGTCAGTCGGCGCCTTCAGGGCGACCATGAACATGCGGTCCACGCCCACGACGTCGGGGGCGTAGGCCACGAGCGGGTCAGGCTCGTTCTCCTGCGCCCGGCACTGCGCCACTGTCAGCACAAGTAGGACAACGGCAATAAGCAACTCACGATCCATCGTTACCACCTGCCTCATATCTGCTAGCCAATCCTGAGGTCCTAGTTCCACCGAAGTACTCTGGAACCTGCCAGAGCTAGAAGCGGTTTCAAAACCTCGTTTGCGGAGACTCACAGGCTGGGCTTCGACAAGCTCCCTTCGACAAGCTCAGGGCGGACACGGCAGCCCCTGCGGGAAAGACGCTGCTGCTTCTACCCAGGGGACTGTCCCCCCATCCATTGTTGCACAGCTCTCCTAATATTCCTGGTATGTGGCACGTCGGCCGCTAGCGCACAGCTAGCTCTCGCGGAACGCTGGTGAGAGCTTCACAGCCATCGTCCGTGACGAGCACTGTTTCGCTGACCGTCACACCGAACTCGCCGACCTCGCGCAGTGAAGTGCTGCAATGGAAGGTCATGCCCGCCTGCAAAATGAACTCAGTGTCCTCCGTAACGCTGCCCCCGAGCTTGCAGTCCGTACACATAGGGGGAAAGCCCAATCCTACGGAGTAGGCATAGCAGCCGTGCCAGACCAGGTCGGGCACAATCGCCCGCAGCGCCTCGCCGGCTCGTCGTGCCGCCGCCTGCCCGCTGGCGCCATCGTGGACATTGTCCATGAAGGTGCTCACACTCGCCAGACAGCCATCGAAGCCCCGGCGCACCTCATCACTCGGCGGCCCGACGCAGATCGTCCTCATCGTCGGAGCACTGTAGCGCTCGCAGGCGGCGCTCACTTCCATAAGCACGCAGTCTCCGCGCTCCAATTGGTGACGCCGAAATGTCGAATGTGGGATCCCCGAGCGTCGGCCTGAAGTCACAATTGGCTGCAGGCTGAAGTACTCCCCGCCGCCCTGCACTATCGTCTGATAGACGGCCGCGGCGATGTCATTGTCGCTCTTGCCTGCGGCTGCGGCGGCGATTCCCGCATTGGCTCCCGCTGTGGTCAGCTCGGCGGCCCGGCGCATCACAGCGATCTCCTCCGGCGACTTCACGATCTTGACCTGCTCCACCAGGCCGCTGGCATCAACCAGGTGCGCGTCGCTGAGGCCGACGGAGAACTCACGAAACTCCTGCACCGTCATGGCGAAATGTGCCTGATCGCAGCCTATTATGCCAGAGCCATGGCCCCGCTCCCTGACGAGCGCTACCAACTGCGTCATGGGGCTGCCGGCGCTATGGCTTGTGCGGTCATAGACAACCACATCATCCACCCATGACCCAATCCTGGCGTTGTGGCTTTCGAAATCGGAAGCGAACAGCGTCGGCTCACCTGAACGCCCGACAAGCAACGCATACAGCCCATAGCCATAGGAGCCGATGGTTTGAAAGCCGGACAGGTAGCAGATGTTGGACAGGTCGCTGACAACCAGGGCATCCAGATTCCGCTCCTGCACGATCTGCCGGACAGCCTGCAGTCGCCGGCGATATTCCTGTTCGGAGAATGCAAGCGTCTTGATGCTATCCATCCCGTACCTTTCCTGCGACCAGCACTTCACGTGCGGGCGCTATTGTCTGGTATTCACTCTGACCGAATTCTCGTCCATCACAATGTCGCCGTCAACTCCGCAAGCGCTCTTCGTATTTCACCAGTCCCTCGCCTGCATCTGGTTCCTGGATCACCTGTAAGGATATTCTTTCAACTCCCGTCATTTACCTGTCGCCAGCGAATATACAGTTGCCAGCCTCCACGCCAGGCCAATTGTCGTGCGATGCCACGCAAGGGTTTCACCTTTGCGCTAGAAGTTGTCTGGCAAAGCACGTCTCTCGATGCCACATAAACAGCTTGCGCAGGTGAAAATCTGTGATTGTCGAAGTGAGACACGCAGCCACTTGAAAAGCCGGTCTCCCCAGCAACCGTGTCTGGCATCGTTTTGGGAGGAATAATCCATGCGCATCGCCGTTCTCACGTTAATTGTGCTTCTTTTGTGCCTCATCCCCGACATCTCGTCAAGCTCCACGAAGACAGAGCGGACCTACTACACTGCAGAGCGTCTCGAAGCGATGCGGGCTAACCTGGAGAAATACGAGTGGGCGAAGAATAAGCGCGACAGCATCGTCAGCGAGGCCAACAAATGGGTGGACATCCCGGACGAGGAACTGCGCATGATGGTTCCTCCGCCGCAGCTTCCGCGTGCCGCGTACGTGAACGAGACCGGCTGCCCGGTGCATGGCCTGGAAATCCGCAAGCACGGCACCTACGCGTGGAAGGTCGCCTCCGAGCATCCCTTCAAGGTCCAATGCCCCGTCGGCGGTGAGTTCTATCCGGACAACGATTTCGACGCCTACTACCGTTCGTGCTGGGTTGACGGTGAATACAACCCCGACAAGGGTGACAGGTCGCTTCTCAAAGGCGAGATAATTGACGACGGCTGGGGGTGGGACAAGCCGGATGATGACAGCGAGCAGAAGTACTGGTTCGTCGCCTACTACACCCACTGGTACCTGGCAAACAAGGTCGTGACGGGTGTGCTCAGGGATTGCGCGCAGGCGTATCTGCTGACTGGTGACGAACGCTACGCTCACAAGACGGCCCTGGTGCTATGGCAGCTTGCCCACTACTATCCGGACTACGCCTACGAGAAACAATCCCGCCGTGGCACCGAGTTCAATCCCCACTACTGGGGCAAGCTGAAATACCACACCTGGGAGTGCTACACCGTCACCTCGGCTGCAAAGGCCTATGACGCGGTATTTCCGTACCTCGAAAAGGACGTGGCACTGCAGGAATTGACGGGCCAGAACGCCGGCGAGATCGGAGAGTACATCGAAAGCCGCATGCTGCGGGATATGGCCCGTCTGATCTTCTCGCGCACCATCCAGGGCAACTATGGCATGCACCAGTCGGGACTGCTGCTGGTGGCGCTGGTGTGCGGGGACGAAGAAAACGAGCCGAAGCGCTCTGAAATGATTGACTGGGTACTCAACAACGACGACGTTGAGCGATATACCGACCTCAGTCTCAATGATGCGCTCTACAATGTCATCTACCGGGATGGCGTGCCCTTCGAATCGCCAGGCTACAACTGGAGCTGGATCCGCAACCTGCTGGTGATTGCACAGATGCTGGAGGAGTGCGGTGTCGAGGTGTTGTCATGGCCGCGATTCCGGGGGCTATTCGACTGGCTCATTGACATGCGCATCGCCGGCAATTTCACTCCCGCGCTTGGTGACAGTGGGCACATGTACCACCGACCGGTGGGCCGCAACCGTACGGTTTACGGACCGGCGTTTGCCAAATGGGGAGACCCCCGCTACGCCGTCATCTCGCTGGAGGGCGGATCCTACTACGACCTTTTCACCGAGACCGCGGATGAAGCGATGGAGAGGGCCGCGGCCGAGTATGACGCAGTCCTCGGCACAGAAAGCTTCCTCTTTCCCGGCTACGGCATGAGCATACTGCAGACCGGCAACGAGCAGAATCGCACCGCGCTGATGCTGTACCAGGGCGCATACAGGTGGGCGCACGCTCATTTCGACGCCATGCACATTGACTTCTACTCCCGCGGTTTTGCCCTGATGCCGGACTTCGGCTACCCCGAGACGGCCAATAGCAATGACCCGCGCCGCTTTGGCTTCTTCTCTCACAGCCTTGCCCACAACCTGGTGATGATTGACGAGACGCGCAGCGCCCGCGCCGCAGGCCATGTCACCGCCTTTGACCCCACGCCGTTCTGCCAAATCGTTGACGCGCATTGCGAAGAGCTCTATCCGCGCCTGGCAGGCCAGTACCGGCGCACTCTGGGGCTGGTTGATGTGACGGGATCTGACGCGTACCTGGTAGATATTGTGCGGGTCGCGGGCGGGCAGCAGCATGACTGGGTTGTCCACGGCCATGAGGGAACCTATGAAAGCAACCTCGCCCTGACCCCGCCGCGTGCCGAGGGCACACTGGCCGGGCCGGATGTCGAGTATGGCTATTTCTACGACAATGAGGAAATGGCCAAGGCGCCCTACGGCACCATCAGTTACATCTCATATACAGGCAGTGCCTTCATGTATCTGTTCAATGTCCAGGAGGGCGTGCTTGACGGCTGCGACACCTTCTCCTTCATTCCCACCCGTCGCCCGCCGGGAACACCGACGGGCAAGATCGTCAACCGCGCGCACCTCATTGGCGATGACGAGCGCATCTTCGTCTGTGACGGCAAGCCGCAACAGAACGTGAAGGTGCATCCGGAGACTGTCAAATTCCTGCTGCGGAGGCGCGGCGACAAGCACAATCCCGCCGACCAGGAGCTTCAGAGCACCTTCATCACGGTGTTCGAGCCCTACGTGGATGAGCCCTTTCTCAACTTCGTGCAGCGACTTACCACACAGCCCCAGGACCCGACCATGGTCGCGCTGAAAATCCAAAAGGCCGACGGCGGGATTGACTACTTCCTCAGCGCCACCGACCCCGAGCAGGTCTATCGGGTAGAAGGCGGCATCGTCTTCGAGGGCGAGACCGGCGCGATAAGCACAGACGCTGAGGGCCGGGTAACTCACGGTCGGCTGACCAATGGCTCGCAACTGCAGATGAAGGAGTTGAATCTGGCCGCCCAGCCGGTGCAGCGAGTGAAGATAGCGGAGCTTAATTACGAGACCGGCACGGTGGTGCTCGCCAGGCCCGCTCTAACGGACGAGACGCTGGTCGGGCGCTGGGTTACGATATCCAACGACCTCCATAGCACCATGTATCGTGTGGAAAAGCTGATTGACGAGAAGACCTTCTCTATCGGGGACCAGGATCCGCGCTGCGGGCGACTGCTGCCGTCTAGTTGGGACGACAACACCCATACATTGGCGACCTCCAACTACAGTGAAGCCGTGCGTCCCGGCATGTACATTGCTGACGAGGAAAATCGCATCCTCGGCCAGATTACCGCCGGCAGAGCCGACTCACTCGTTCTCGGCACCGGCCCGTCATTCGAACTCGACAATCTGCCTGACAAGGACCGCGACGGCAAGAGGCGCGTTTGGGCAATGGACTTCGCTGTCGGCGATGAGGTCAAGCTGTGCAACTCGCTGTCATACGAGGCGCCGTGAAGCCTAAGCCTCCATTATTCATGAGTGAAATGGGATGTGTAGCAGAATTGGACAGGCAGGTTGTTTGTGTGTACATAGAGGGGCTTTTGCGGAGGGGCGCAAAATGACACACTGTAATTAGCCCAAGGACCTCGGGCTGGAAGCTGAGAACGCTGACCCCCGCGTTCTCACCTGACCTGCGCCAGGCGCAGGTCAGGCCGAGCCACGCGTTTTGTGAATTATTCGGGCTAAACGAAAAGCCGAAGCCTGAAGAAATGTCGGACGCCTGCAACCCCGATACTGCGCACTTACTCGCGGATGACCTCGATGGTGTTGAGGATAGGGGCTTGGTCTCTCGGCGTGTTCTCACCCTTAGGCACAAGCTCGATATTGAGGTTATCCTCGACCTCAATGCCGTTGAACTCCTCTATCACGGCTTTGTTCTGGCCGCCTGCCGCAGCGACCACGTCGAAGTTCTTGGCCACGCCCTTGCCCTGTAGCTTGATGTCAAAGACCCGCTTGCCGCGCCGCGTGTTTTCGCTGTCGGCGAACCCGAGCCGCACGGTGTACCGAGCCGGGCCATCTTCCTCTTTCACAAGAGGGAGTGTGCAGGATGTCATACCGGCGCAGCCCGAGGCATAGAGCCATGAGGTATCCGCATTGACGGCTCCCCAGTCCTCCTCCCCGTAATTGAAGTAGCCACATTCGGGCAGGATTTCGGTCTCCATTTTGAAGCTGAGCAGCATCCGCCCACGCGGGCGAGGATAGGCAAGCCACAATTCTCCGTCCTTATCCTTTCTATCCCCCGGGCCTCCCACATTGATAGCGAGATGCTTGACCGGCGTCGTCTCACCGGCGGAGGAATAGACGCCCCACATCCTATTGGTAGCGCATGGCTCAAACACGACGGTGGCGGTGAGCGAGTGGAGACAGGCACAACCGGAACTGGCCTCGGGTTCGATCACCAGCCCATTGGCGGGTATCATATTGATCCAGCAGCCGGGCCGCTGGCCGCCGAAATGCTGCGTTCCGTGGTCCGACAGCAGGTCGTAGTAGGCGGATGTCCAGGAGCGGAAGAACAGGGCGTTGGGAGACCCGGAGATACAGCCACAGTGGTGGCCCGGGCGTTCGAATTTCCACGGCACCGTCTCCCCTGTCACAGGGTTAGTACGCATCTGCTGTTCGCCCGTATGCAGGTCGAAGCGCCACGGCTCCGCATAGAATGTGTCACCGATGACCAGGGGCCGGATGCGGCAGCCGACGGCCTTCGACCACAGCAACGAGCCGTCTCTTGTAGAAAGGGCGGTGGCGCGGCGGCTGGCGTAGTCCCCGCCGAGGAATTGCTTCCAGTAGTGCCCGTTGATGTAGGAGCCGGCAAAGACCAGAACACCGTTGTTACAAATAGAGAACAGAAGTGTCCCGCCGCAGTCCGTCAGGTCCGCCGGCTGCTCCCAGGCAACCTCTCCCGTCGCGGCGTCAAGCGCCACGACCATTCGCACATCAGCATCAGTCGCTGCCTCAGCGGCTGAAGGCGCATCGCTCCCCGTGGCCTCCTCCACAAGCTCGGCCATTTGTTTCAGCCCAACCTGCCGCTGCTCTTCTGTCGCTCTGTCATCGGCGAAGAAGACGCGGCCATCGTCTATCGCAATCGTATTGTTCCTGATATTCTTGCCGTGGTGAACCCATTTCAGTTCCCCGGTTTCGATGTCCACGGCGAACACGGAATCACTGGTTTGGGATTTGGCCGAGGTGCTGCCGAAGAGCAGGTTGTCCACGACGGCGACATAGGCCCAGGTGCGCTCGGTTTCATCTTCGGACGCAGGCATCTCATACGTGGCTTGGGTCAGGCCGGTTGCGGCGTCCAGACGCAGGCACCCGGAGCCGGTGGCGACGAAGAGGCTGTCTTCATTGCAGGCCAGATTGCTGCACTCGCGCGCCATGCGGACACGGTAGGCGCCCTCGATCTCTCGCTCCCAATGCATAAACCCGTTGTAGGCGTCGAAGCACATGATGCGGTTGATGCCCTGCAGGAACACACGCCCGTTGATTGAGAGGGGAGCTGTATTGCGATAGTGTCGGCTGGGCACTTTGCCGGGCCCCGGTTCGCCATACCACAGCACTCGCAAGGGTGCCTTGACCAGCGTGTCCTCGGAGGAGGCGGTATTGCCCGGGTCGCCGTACTGGTGGGTCCATTTGCCGGCGCCTTGCAGCGGCCCGCGCGCAAAGTTGAGCCAGGTGCCTCCAGAGTCTGTGGGCTCCAACTCCTGGCTGATGCCGGCCGAACTCACCCAGTTGTTCAATGCCTCTGCGCTCAAGGGCTTGACTATGTCCGCCCGGGTAGCTGGCTGGCCGATGCACAGCACGCCGCCGCACGGTTTGAGCATGCGCATCGCCTCGTCAGCAGGGGTGCTCAGCCGGCCCGATATCAAAGCCTCTTCTGAAACGATCAGGTTGGCGAAGTAATTCGAGTAGGGTACCGCATCGAGCGCGGCCTGTTCAACAGTGATTCTGTTGCCATACATTCCGGCGGCATCGAGCCGCTCCCGTGCGATCTCGACCTTCTTTGCATCGGGTTCGATACCGTAGATCACCAGGTCGGTGCGTTTCGCCAGCTCATAGGCCAGGCGTCCGGTGCCACATCCCAGGACCAGGCAGTAACCTTTCTCCACGCCGCTCGATCTTACGATTAGTTGAGCCGCCCGCTGGTAGTACAGCGTCAATTGGTCCCGGGGATACGGATCGGAGACAGTCTCTGCCGCCGCTGACGTCGGCTTCGGTCCTTTTCCGAAACACTGAATAGTGCCCTTGTCGGTGCTGACTAAAAGCCGCCCATCGGCAACGGCGAGCCCCTTTGCTTTGCCGTCCGTCCTGGCTGTGCAGAGCTGCTCTCCCGTATTGCTCTCAATCGCCAGGACCTGATTGTCGCCGCCGGCCAACAGCACTTCGCCGGCGACGATCATTGAATCCAGCCCCTCGGCCTCAAGGCGCCATTTGGTACACGCCGCCATGGCCGCGTCCGCCGCCTTTTCCTGCTGGGTCAGGGCCGCGAGCTTTTCATCGAAGTTCTCTGTAGTTGCCTTTTGTCGCACTAGTGACCTGCGTTTGTTCGCCAGTTGCTTGCGGTGGGCATTGGCCTTGGGATAGGCGATGCGGTCAAGGGCCTGGATACCCGCATTTTCCAGCAGGTAAGAAATCTCCCTTGTGATGACAAGGCGGTGGCCGGGGAACCAGGCAAAGCCGATATTGCCTTTTTCCTGATCATAGCCAACCGTCTGTTTGCCGCCGCAGAAGAACTGCTCGCCGGCCAGCAGCGCGTACGTGCCGCCCACGACGCCATTGCTCCGCCAGCCGAAGCTGCGCTGGTAGTGAAAGCGGCCATCTTTCCGATCGAAGCGCGCGGGTAGTGCTCGTCCCGAGGGCACGAACAGATAATCCTCCGTCGCCAGCAGATAGCCCTGCGGCGTGAACCCGTGTTGACCTGCTGACAGGTCGCTCATAGTTGCGTTTTTCCAGATGGGCGCCCCGTCCCTGGCCCCCACGGCATACACATACACCCGCTCGCCCGGGAACATACCCGCTCCGAAGTAGGCCACGTCGTCGTCCACCACTACGCCGGTTCGGACCGGCCACAACGACATCATCTTCCCACTCCCCAGCACCCTTTCATCACTCGGCGCCGCCTGAAACTTCCAGACAAGCTCGCCGTCGGCAGCATTCAGGCAATAGACGTAGCCGTCATCGGCGCCCACGTATATGCGCCCCTTATAGACAGTTGGCGCCAGCCGTACCGGCCCGTCTGTGAAAAACGTCCAGCGAACCTCTCCGCTAGCCAGGTCAATACAGCAGACCTTGTTGTCCTCGGTGGAGCCGAAATACACGGCACCGTCGCTCACAGCGATGTGGAAGGCGTCATCGAACTTCAGCCTCGGCCTTTCGAGGTTGACGTCTCCCATGCCTTCGACTGCGACGCTGTGGGGATCCGGCCACGCGGAATGTGGCGGGGCCGGCGAGGTCCAGGCCCAGTGCTCCGCCAGCGGCAAGTCCGGAGCGGCAGGGCAAACGCCACTGCGCGCGTTGTCGTGAAGGTAGGCGGGCCAGTCGCTGCTGTTGCTGCCCGGGCTGGTGGCCACGGCATACCCGACCCAAATAAGGGCTATGCCGAGCAATAGCGCAAGCATCACAGCAGAACGGCGAAAAGACTGAAAACGGCTGCTTAACTCATGGGTACAAAGTCGCAGACGGGTGTTCATTGTCCACAGCTCCTGTTGAGTGGTCGCGATCCCCTCTGTTGTCGTTCAGGTGTATTATACCAGTTTGCCGCCAGATTGTGAATTCCTCCCTGCCGGCGAACTTTACAAATACAATCCTTCGCGCTACCATAGCTTACACACAAGGCCGGCATAAGACATCGCGCTCAGATCAGGCATCAATGCCAGCTCAACGCGGGAGGCACTTATGATAGCCGCTAGACGTCTCGTCTCACGGCGACACGTGCTCCTGGCAATCGCAGCAATGTGGTTGTTCTGGTTTGTGCCGGCAGCACTAGGCTGTCCGTACTGCATCCAGGAAGCCGGCTTCATCGTTCGCGAATCGAGCCCGTACAAACTCGTTATCTTCGTGCGCGATGAGACCCCGCTGAAGGACGAATTGGCGCAATGGCTGGCGAGCGCCTCGGATGCCTGGCTGCGGGAGTCGAACGTCGAAGCCGAGGTAGTCAACCTCGGCCAGCAGCCGCGTCACGAAGCCCGGCGTCAGTTCGATGAGCTAAGCCCCGAACACCTGCCTGCCGCAATACTCATCTCGCCGCAACAGAAGGCCATGCTGCTACCAAGTCTGAGCGGGAGCGATCTTTCTGAGCACGCGGTCGGTGAGGCAGTTTCGGAGGTGGTCGTATCGCCGGTGCGCGAGGAGATAATCGAGCATATCATCACCGATTGGTGCGTCGCGATCATCGCAGAAGGCGCTGACGCAGCCGAAAACCGCCGGCTCAAGACCGAGGTTGCCGCCGCTGCAGAAGCTCTTGTCGGTTTCAGAACCGAGATGGGCTATAAGATAGAGAAGCCGCCGCATATCATCACCATCTCGCCCGATGACCCGGATGAGGAGGTCCTGATATGGAGCCTCGGCCTCAAGGCAAGCGCCACGGGCAAAGCACAGGTCGCCGTGCTTTTTGGCATGATTCGCCGAGTCGGGTCGGTATTGCCGGCTGAAGAGGTCACGGAGATGACCATGCTGGACATCTTCCGGCTGCTGGGGCGCAGTTGTGCCTGCACCAGTGATCCCAGTTGGTTGCTGGGGCCTGCCGCGCCAGTCATTTGGGGTCAGGACCTCGACCTTCGCGTTCGCGACCAGTTCGGCTTCGATCCCAACAGCCCGGCGGTGCTCAATACGCTGGCGGGGGTATGGATCAGCCTCGGCGAGGCAGACGCCGAAGCAGCAGAGCGGGCCCTTCCTCCTGCGGAGACTGGTTATATGGAGTTTCCCGTGGAGCCGCAGCAGACCAAAGGCGAAGGGGCGGACTTGAGCGGCGCAGAGCCGACAGCAGCACAGCGCGGGCGTCGAGTGCTTTTCATAGTGGCCGCAGCCCTTGCCTGCATGGCCATCATCGGCACTGTAATCATCCTATTGCGGCAACGCAGGAGCACCTGAAATGTGGTCATTGCGCCTGCTCCTCAGAGAGATCGGTCACCGCTTCCCCGGCTTCTTCCTCGGCTTGCTGGCCGTGGTCGCAGCAGTCGCCCTGTATGTGGGGCTGGAAACAATGGGCCGGGCCTCCTACAGGGAAACGAAACGCCTGATGCGCAACCTGGGTTTCAACCTGCTGATCGTGCCCGAGGGGACAGACATGGCGGATTTCTGGACGGCGGATTTTGCCAGCGGTGACATGCCCGAACAATACGTGCGCCGCCTGGCCGAAACCCCCGGTATGCTTGCCGATCACTATGTAGCCACGTTGCAAAAGAAGGTCTTGTGGGAAGGCCGAGAGGTCCTGCTGACCGGGATATTGCCGGAGCGCTCCGCCATAGATGCCCGCAAGAAGGCGCCGATGGGATATAGCATCGCCCGTGGGGAGTGCTATGTGGGATACGCGATTGCCAAGTCGCCGGGTATCGAGCCTGGGAAGACAATCAACGTGCTGGGCAAGGACCTCACCGTTGCGCGACGCCTGCTCGAAGACGGCTCGAAGCAAGACATCCGCATCTACGCCCACCTTCACGACGTTCAGGACATCCTCGACATGAAAGGCCGCATCAACGCCATTGAGGCCCTCCACTGTTTATGCGCGGGGGCGTCATTGCCGGACCTCAAGCAACAGATCGCGAAGGTCTTGCCCGGCACGCACGTGACAGAGCTGCGCGATATCGCCGCTGCCCGTTCGGAGACGCGGAAAATGGTCGAGCAACACGTCGAGTTGATCGTGGCGGTGGTCCTGGTGGTGTGTGCCGCGTGGATAGCCTTCCTGGCGCTGCTCAACGTCCGTGAGAGACGCCAGGAGATCGGCATCCTGCGCGCTTTGGGATTCGGTTCGGGGCATATCGCGGCTCTGTTCCTGGGGAGGGCGATTCTGATGGGCCTGCTCGGCGCGCTGGCAGGATTCTTTGTGGGCACCGCCGTGGCCATGCACTACGGGCCGGACATGTTCAAGCTCACTTTCAGTGCAGTACGGCCCCCGTATGACATTTTCATTCCGACGCTGCTGGTCGCACCTCTGATCGCGGCCTTAGCCGCCATGCTGCCGGCCGTCATCGCTATCAGCCAGGACCCGGCCGTGGTACTGAGGGAGGAATGACGGTGATTCACCTGCACAACCTCACCAAGCGATACCGCGGCCGCAGAGGCGACATTATCGCCCTGGGCGATGTCAACTTATGCGTCCCCGAGGGCGAGTTCCTGACTATCAGAGGCCCCAGCGGGAGCGGGAAATCCACATTACTGCTCACCATCGCCGGGATGATACATCCGACGGACGGGAAGACCGTAGTGAATAGCACAGACATCTATGCCGTCTCGGGCCGACAGCGTGCGCGCTTCCGCGCCGAGAACATCGGCTTCGTATTTCAGATGTTTCATCTGGTGCCCTATCTCAGCGTGCTTGACAATGTTGCTCTTCCTACTGTGCTGCTTCCCGGCCGCATCCGCAGCCACGAGGCGCGCGAACTGTTGGCGAGCTTCGGCATGTCCGAGCGTCTGACCCACAAGCCGGCCGAGCTCAGCACCGGCGAAAGGCAGCGCACCGCCGTAGCAAGAGCTCTCGTCAACCATCCCCGGCTGCTCCTGGCGGACGAGCCTACAGGCAATCTTGACCCGGACAACTCGGCGCAGATTTTCGAGTATCTGGCCGATTTTCACCACCAGGGCGGCACCGTTGTAGTGGTCACGCACGATCCGCTGGTTGAGAGGTACGCTCAGCGCACGGTGTCGCTTGCGGCGGGCCGGCTGATCTCAAAGGAGGCGGGATGATGACCTCATACGAAATTGTGCGTCGCGCCATTGAGTTTGAGACCCCGGAGCGCCTGCCGATTCGTTTCGCCGCGCTGGGCGTGGATGATACTTATGGCGTGCCTCTCCGCAATGCCGCGGGCTGGGAGCCCAGCCGGCCCGATGAAGACGAGTGGGGCTGCATCTGGCACAAGCCCGACCCGGAAACCGGCATCGCCAACATGGGCCAACCCAGGGGCCATCCGCTCGACAGTCTCGACCACATGGACGAGATTAACTGGCCCGACCCACACGATCCGGCCCGCTACGCCGATATCGAGCAGGCGCTTGCCGAGGCCGACGACAAGTACGTCCTGGTCGGATGCGGTTACACTCTCTTCGAACGCATGCACTACCTCTACGGGATGGACAAGCTCTTCATCGCGATGTACGAGCAGCCCGAGGAGGTCCACGAACTGGCCGAAAGGGTATTGGCCTTCCCTGTCGGTGTGGCCCAGGAGATCGGAAGGCGCTTCAAAGGCCGCGTCCACGGCTTCACCATGACCGACGACTGGGGCACCCAGGAGAACCACTTCATCGCCATACCGATGTGGCGCGAGTTTTTCAAGAGCCGCTACGCTCGCCTCTTTGACGCGATTCACCAGGCCGGGATGCACGCCTGGATGCACTCCTGCGGCCACATCAACGAGGTGATCCAGGAGTGGATTGACTGCGACCTGGACGTGGTGAATCTCCAGCAGCCCACCAACCTGGGCATCGAGGAGATCGGACGGCGTTATCGGAGCCGCATCTGCTTTGAATCGCTCTGCGACATCCAGATGACCCTGCCGTGGCGGCCGGCCGAAGAAATCTGCGCCGAAGCCAGCCTGCTCCTGCAGCAGTGGGCCACGCCCGAAGGCGGCTTCATCCTCAGCGACTACGGCGACGGCCGGGCCATCGGCGTTTCCGACGACAAGAAGCGCGTCATGCTCCAGGCTTTCATTGACCTGGCCGCACCGGGCCTGCAGATACCGGAAGCCACTGAAGCCTGATTGACCGCGTGTGAGTGAGCAATGGCTGAGATAGCACTGGTCAACTCGAATGTGACCAAGCCTCCGATTTCGCCGCTGGGACTGGAGTACATCGCCGAGGCCTGCCGCGAGCAGGAGATTGAGGTCGAAGTCGTGGACCTCTGTTTCGAGACCGATCCAGCGGCTGCATTGGAGCACCACCTGGTGCAGGCAGATCCTGAGCTTGTCGCCATCACCTTCCGGAATACCGACAACTGCATGCTGCTGAGTTCACATTCATTCGTGCCGGAGCTAACGGAGTTCGTCGCCACAGCTCGATCCGCCACTGAGGCGCCGATTGTAGTGGGCGGCGCCGGCTTCTCGGTCGCTCCGGCAGCGATTATGAGGGCGCTCGGCGTGGAATACGGGGTGCTGGGTGACGGCGAGCAGGCGGTCCCGCTACTGCTCCGTGCGCTGCGGGGCGAGGTAGATCTGCAGGATGTGCCCGGGCTGCTGTGGCGCGAGGCTGACGGCATCCGCAGCAACTGTCCCGAGTGGCCGGAGCTACTGAGCCAGTCAGCTCTGCGGAGAGATACAATAGACAATGCGTTGTATCTCGAACGCGGCGGCCAACTCGGCATCGAGACCAAGCGCGGATGTGACCGCGATTGCATCTACTGCGCAGACCCACTGAGCAAGGGCCGACGAATCCGACCGCGCTCACCCGCAGCCGTTGCGGACGAGGTCGAGAACTTACTCCGCCAGGGCATTGAGGTTTATCACCTCTGCGACAGCGAATTCAACGTGCCTCAGGAGCACGCTGCTGCAGTCTGCGATGAGCTGATCCGGCGCGGCCTCGGCGCGAGGATTCAGTGGTACGGCTACCTCACGCCGCGCCCATTCTCAGCCGAACTTGCGGACCTGATGCAGCACGCCGGTTGTGCGGGTATAAACTTCGGAGCCGACAGCGGGGATGATGAAATGCTGGCACGTCTCGGGCGCGACTTCTCCTGCAACGAGAGCCTGGAAGCCGTGCGCTGGTGCCGTGAGCGCGGCATCGCGGCGATGCTCGATTTGCTCATCGGCGCACCTGGCGAGACGCGAGAGACTGCACGCCAGACCATCGAGTTCGCAAAGGCTGCTGAGCCGTCCTGTGCCGGCATCTCTCTCGGTGTGCGCATCTACCCGGGCACGAAGCTCGCACATATCATCGCGGCCCAGGGGCCGATGGAGGAGAATCCGGCAATCTACGGACACGCCGAAGACAACGCGGATATGCTGGCCCCGGTATTCTATCTCTCCCCGGACCTGGGCACTCCGCAGGAGGCGGCGGGCTTGCTGTCGGAAGTCATCGCCGGTGACAGACGCTTCTTTTTTGGTGGCAGCGGCGACGACCGCGACTATGACTACGATGACAACCAGGCACTGGTGGATGCGATCGCCGCCGGCGCACGCGGAGCGTACTGGGACATTCTCCGGCGCCTCCGAGCCAGCACGCTCTAATGGTCCACCCTCTTACACCCTCTCCGCCGCCCCTTTCCCCATTCGCGCTAACTTAAGGTATTGGATGTTGGGTGTATGTTGTGGTAATATCTGGCAGATAGAGGCCACTCTCAGGCGTCTGGAGGACAGGGAAAGCTGTCATCGGGAGGACCATAGTTGAGGAGGCAGCAGTGTGCGGGTAGTGATCCAGAGAGTGCGGCGGGCAGATGTGACCATCGCGGGCGCGACTATCGCAGAGATCGGGCCGGGGCTGCTGGTGCTGGCCGGCTTCAAGGACGGCGACGGGCCGGAGCAGTTGCAGTGGATGGCCCAGAAGATCGCCGGCCTGCGCATATTTGAGGACGCCGAGGGCAAGATGAACCTGGCGGTGGCTGAGACCGGCGGCTCAATTCTGCTGGTGCCGAATTTCACGCTCTACGCCGACTGCAACAAGGGCCGACGGCCGGGCTTTTCCGGGGCTGCTGACCCCGGGGTGGCAAGCCGACTTTTTGACGAGTTCTGCGCCCTGATGCAGGAATTTGAGGTGCCTGTTGAGAAGGGGGAGTTTGGAGCCTACATGCAGGTGAGCCTGCAAAATGACGGCCCCGTGACCCTAATCATTGACAGTCCATAAACCACCGTCGCGTCGGGTACCCACTTCAAAGGAGTGGGTGCGGCTTCCAGCCCGACACCTATTGAAGCAGTTGATTAAATGGCGCGTTCAAAATCGCAGCGCAAAAACACACGCAAGCGCGAAGCCACCAATCACCGGGTGCAGGGCGATCTGCTGGCCGAGCAGGGCTTGATCGAAGAGGCCATTGGCGAGTATGAGGAGTCCAGCAGACTCGACGGCCATGACCCGGATACCTCGGTGGCGCTGGGTGACGCGTACTTTGCGGCCAACATGCCCCAGCAGGCCTACCGGGCGTATAAGAAGGCGCTCAGCATCCATCCGCGGCATGCCGATGCGCACTTCTGTCTGGCCGAGTTCTGGATCCATCTCAGCCGCTTTACTGCAGCGGTGCGGGCCCTGGAAAAAGCGGTGAAGTGCGACCCGACAAGGCACTACTACCAGTGCCGGCTGGGACAGCTTTATCTGGCGCGGGGAGATTTCCAGCGCGCCCGGCGGCAGTTTCAGCGTGCCATCGAACTGGCGCCCAGAGATGGCTTCTACCACCACAAGCTGGCAGATTTGCACGCGCGGCGGCGCGAGTGGGACGCGGCGGCCGCCGGATACGAAACCGCCATCGCCTGCGCGCCGGCGGAAGATTTCTACAACGTCCGGCTCAGCATCGTCTATGTGCGCCAGCAGCGCTTTACCAAGGCTCTGCAGCAAGTGCGGCGCGCCTACAAGATCAACCCCGAAAATGGGGTCTATCTTCACCTGATGGGCGAACTGTTGCTGCTCATGGATAACCCGGCCGCGGCGATGGAGGCCTACCGGCAGGCCGGGCCGCTGGATGAATACGACCGCGACTGGGTGCGGCGCTGGCACCTGCGTGCCGCTCTGCCATCGCAGATGGCCCGGGTCGGCTGGGACCAGGAGATATACGAAAGCGAAACATAAACCATGCTCAGGATACGCACTTTGACGGTCGGCGCCCTTGCCACAAACTGCTATCTGGTGGGCGCCGATGATGCTGACTGCATCGTGATGATTGACCCCGGAGGCGAGCCGGAAGTACTCCTCGAAGAAGCCGGCGAGATGGGCGCGTCCGTCGAGGCGATTCTGCTCACTCACGGCCATGTGGATCACATTGCCGGAGCAGCCGGAATCCAACGCGCCACCGCAGCCAAGCTCTATGCACATGCGGCCGGTGTAGAGATGGTCAACAAGCCGGACGCGTACTGGGCCTCGCTTGTCGGCGGGGCGGAGGCCTGTGGTGTTGATGTGGAGCTTGGAGAGGGCGACGAACTGCACCTGGCCGGGCTCGACATCGCCGTAATGCACACGCCGGGACACTCGCCGGGGGGCGTATGTTTCGTGACGGCTGATGCACTATTCTGCGGTGATACGCTGTTTGCCGGCAGCATCGGGCGCACGGATTTGCCCGGCGCGAATGAGCAGGAAATGATCGCTTCCTTGACACGCCTGGTATCAACGCTGCCTGATGAGACGCGAGTCTTCCCCGGCCACGGCCCCGCCACAACCATGCGCCAGGAGAAGGCCAGCAACCCGTTCCTGCAGAACCTGTGCGGCGCTTGAGGCGAGGCCTGAAGCTGGTCTGCTTTGACAGGGTCGGCTGCGTGACCGGCCTTTTTTTGTTTGCGCGACTGAGACAGAAAATAGGACGCCCTTCCCGGGCGTCCCATTGGTTTGTTTCTGTTCGGTTGACAGGCGGTTTAGAAGCCGGTCTGGAAGTTGACACCAGCGCCGAGGTCGCCGTCAATCGAGGCGATTTCGAGTGACAGTTTATCTGACCACGAATAGGCGAGCGCAGCATTGAAGTCATCGGCGTCGTATTCGATCTTCACCAGGCCTGACTCAAAGGGCACAAACTCAATGCCGCCGAAGATACCGTCCATCACGCCGCCATCGACGTCGGTATCGCCATAACCGATGCTCACCCGCAAGTTGGACACCTCGGCCTCCTCAGCAATTTCCATATCTTGGGTCAGTACCAGGTAGTAGGTGCGGTTGACGGCATTTCCCATGTCCCAGACACCAACAGCGACTTCCGGCGCGTCTGGATTCTCACTCCAGCGCCCCAGGTCGAGGTTGTACTTGGCATTGGCGATGATTTCTGAATCCCTACCGGCCCATTCCTGGCTCAGTCGGGCTGCGCCGATTTCCAGATCGGCTGTAATACCGATATTCACACTCCAGATGTCGGCCGCGCTGGGCTCAATGTCAATCCAGTGGAAGCTGCCGATCATGGCTTGGGGCACACAGGTGTTGGCCGTCGGCGTCAGGATCATACCAGTAGAGCCTGTCCAGGAATTCGTTACATTGCTTTCCGCTGTCTCCATCTCCCAGATCGAAAGATATGGATCAGCCACCACCGTGGCACACGCCAGAGCCAAGACAAGAGCTGCGACTGTAAATACGAGCCGAGTTCGCAAGCGGCTCACCTCCTAGTAGTTGTCCCCGTTCAATCGCTCTCCAACACGGCAAGTATATGAGATGGAATTACAAAAGTCAAATCAATATGTTGGCGTTTTGATGGATGACCAGATAGCGAAATGCCATCAGATGGCTGAGGAGGAAAGCGGCGAAGCTGTGGGGAAGTTCGCACCGAAGGTTGCGCCAAGAGGCCTGTGACAGGAGATGCGAAATGAAACTGTTGACTCGCCCGCCGGAAGTGCTCGATGAACAGGAGCTGGAGCATATCTGGGCAGCAGCGCAGCGGATCTGGGCCAAGGTGCCGCTGCGGGTCCAGGGCACCGAGGAGTTTTACGACCATCTGAGCAGCTTCGGCTGCCACATTGACGGGGAGCTGGTGACCTTCCCCGAAGCGGTGCGCGATAAGGTGCTGGCCGCCCTGGAAAAGAGTCGCGCCGAAAAAGGCCCGGGCCGGCCGGCGGCGGTGCAAAACGATCATCTCGACTACTCCGCCTCCGGTCAGGCGCTGTGGGCGCACGACCTCGAGACCGACCAGATCCGGCCGGCCACCAGCCAGGACCAGGCCAGGTTCTCCCACATCTGCGACATGTTCCCCGACCTCGGCCGAACCCACCCCACCTTCATCCCCCAGGACGTGCCGGCTGACACCTGTGACGTGCATACCTTCGCGCTGATCATAAAAAACAGCACACGCCCCTGGCGCGTGTCGGTCTATAACGCCGACATGCTGCCGCTGATGATCCAGTTGCAGATGGCCGCCGGGTACACCGCAGAAGAGGTGAAGAAGGAGCCCATCTTCGCGGCCAAGTGCTGGTACAATTCGCCGTTCAAGATTACCGGGGAGAACATCCGCATCGGGATGGAAGCGCGGCGGCTGCTCGAGCAGCCGCTGCAGGTTTCGACGATGCCGGTGGCCGGGATCGCAACACCGGCCACGATCAGCGGCTGCCTGGCGCAGATAGCCGCCGAGGTGCTCGGCTGTAACGTCATCGGCATGGCCGTGGACGACAGGCTGATGGGCTGGAACGCCAACCCGCTGACCTTCGACATGAAAACCGGCATCCACACCCAGACGGGGCCGGATAATGATGTGCTGCGAGTGGCGACGGCCCAGCTTGCGGCACACATATTCGGGGGCGAATACACCGTCGGCGGCGGCCCGACCACTGCCGCCAAAGTCCCCGGCATCCAGTCGCTTATGGAAAAATCGCTGTGCGCCCTGTTCGCAATCATGGGCGGCTGCCGCAGCTTCGGCTCGCTGGCTATCACCGCCTTCGCCGACATCGGCAGTGTGCTGCAGCTCATGATTGACCTGGAACTGATGAGCTACTTCGAGCGGCTGCTGCAGGGCGTGGCAGTAGATGAGGAGCGCATCGGCGAGGATGTCATCTGCGAAGTCGCGCCGAAGGGAGCCTACTTCCTCGCAGAGCCGCACACGGCCAGGTACTACCGCGAGGAGTTGTGGATACCGGAACTGATGGACCGGCGGGTGCCGATGGCCTGGGCCGAAGACCCGGTGACCATGCTCGACAACGCAAAGGCCAAGGCGAGAAAGGTCACCGCCGAAGCACAAAACCAGTGCCCGCTTTCCGAGGAGCAGCTCAAGCAGATTGACGAGATCGTCGCCGAAGCTGACAAACTCGCCAAGACGATGCAGACACGATAACGGCCCCTCATCCCCGCCCCTCTCCCAGTGGGAGAGGGGAAATGGCAAAGGCAACGACAACAACGCCGCCACACGGCAACACGAAGGGAGTGGACTAATGCGCATCATTGATGCCCACATTCACCTGTGCAATATGAGAAAGCCCTACACTAAGGAAGAGATGATGGCCGACCTTGAGGACGCCGGCGCTAGCGGAGCAGTCATATTCGCCCAGCCCGCAGACATGTACCGGGAGGTGGATACCGCAGAGGCCCGCGCCGAGGCCAACCGGTATTGTCTGGACTCGGCGGAGGGCGAAGAGGCCATCTACCCATACTACTTCGTGTGGAACGACTATGTAATACCCGACAATTTTTCAGAATATGTCGGCATCAAGTGGCACCGGCACCACGACGAGCCGCGCTATGATTACAAGATACCGGCCTGCGAGACGTTCATCCAGGCGGTGAGGGAGCGCAACCTGCCGGTGATAATCGAGGAGGAGTTTGACAATACAGTGCAGCTCATCGAGCGGCTGATGCCGACGCCGGTGATCATTCCGCACTGTGGCAGCATCAACGGCGGCGTGGACAAAATGCCGGTGTTCTTCGATAATCCGCTGGTCTATTTCGACACATCGGTGCACGCACTTGAGGGTGTGAAGTTTATCCTGCAAGGCGTCGGCCCTGAGCGGCTGATTTACGGCTCAGATGTCTCGGGCACCTCACTGCCGTTTTTCAATTTCCCCAAAGTCGAACTGGAGAAGATACTCCAACTCGGCTTATCGGACGCCGAGCTGGAGATGGTGCTGGCGGGGAATGTGGAGGGGCTGATTGCAGAGGGGCGCTGAGAACATCGTGTGCGTGGGGGCGTTGGGATGCCCGTCATTTCACACGCAGAGGTGGATTGATTATCGTGTCGCCGGAGTTTTCCTCAGGGCTCCTGCGAGGACTGTCCATGTATCTGCCGAAGCCGTTGCTTGATATCTGTCTTTCTCGGCTCGGGTCCCGTTATGCTTAGTGCTTTCGCCAGATACGGCAGAGCTTCCTGTTCTGTCCCCAGTTCCATGAGAGCTACGCCCAGGGCGTAGCTAGCGTTCGGATGGTCGAGATCACGATCATAGACACTCTTGAAGTACGAGACCGCTTCGCGCCCACGGTCGCGCATGAGCTTGCCGGCCGCTTGCGTGTGCGGGTAGTCCAACGCCAGACGAAGGGCTTCACCAATACGACCGCTTTTCCGGTACGTCGCTATTGCAGCCTGGATGGGCTCTTCGGAGCGATATTCCTGAGCCATGTACCACTCAAGAATACTATCGGCCGATTGCGCTGAAAGGTCTTTACTGAATAGCGTGCTATAGGTGATGAGGTCTGGCAGGATGCCTTCTTGACGCATCGTTTCGACCCATTCCACAGCCTGGCCGTAGTCCGGTGCCAGTGAGACCAGCGTGTTGTAGGTGACGACGTCTGGCACGATGCCTTTTTGACGCATCCTTTCGACCCATTCGATAGCCTGGCCGTAGTCCGGTGCCAGTGAGACCAGCGTGTTGTAGGTGACGACGTCTGCCGCGATGCCTTCTTGACGCATCCTTTCGACCCAGTCCACAGCCTGGGCGTAGTCTGGTGCCCGGGAGACCAGCGTGTTGTAGGTGACGACGTCTGCCACGATGCCTTCTTGACGCATCGTTTCGACCCAGTCCACAGCCTGGGCGTAGTCCGGTGCCCGGGAGACCAGCGTGTTGTAGCTGACGACGTTTGGCAGGATGCCTTCTTGAGGCATCCTTTCGACCCACTCCACAGCCTGGGCGTAGTCCGGTGCCCGGGAGACCAGCGTGTTGTAGCTGACGACGTTTGGCACGATGCCTTCTTGAGGCATCCTTTCGACCCACTCCACAGCCTGGGCGTACTCCGGTGCCCGGGAGACCAGCGTGTTGTAGCTCACGACGTCGGGGTCCAATCCGATAGTCTGCATGCGCCTTAGAGTTTCAAGCGCAGCCGAATAGTCACGACGGCTCGCAATAATTCGGTTCCAACGCCGAACAAGAGGTTCTTTATCGGCGTCTGGTTTGCTCGCTTGGACCTTCATATGTTGTGAAACTTGGTCAACAAGGTATTCGGCCTTGTCTTTCTCTTCGAGAACATCAAGCGTGTAGACGAAGCGCTCGGGCGCACTCGACTCTGCGGCTACTCCCGGCTTCAGGTCCCCTAATAGGTGCAGTGAGAAGTCCTCCTCCCACTTTTCAGCCTTACGGTCTGTACATTCCTCGACATTGTCAAGTTCGATGCAGAAATCGCGGGAAACGGCAGTGCGAATAGTATCATCAATAATTATGTCGTTGGGATAGCACCATCCAGATGCGCGCGTCGCTTTCCTCGCACTGTCTCCTACCCAGTCGCTACGTCCATCAGGAAGCTCAACGTTAATGTCTCGCCCGGAGCACACAGCCAGCCGAAGCTTCGGTATATGTTCCACATTGATATTTGCGCATTTCTGGATTTTGTCGTGCATTTCGTACTGAAATCTGTTAGCCATGATCGTCGCAAGGCAGCAAAGAGCGGAAATCTTTCTAGAATCAGGGGTCATCACTATCCAGCCATCCCCTGTGAATTTTGCCAAAGCATGATGCAACTGGAGTTTCTGCAGATGGGGTTTGATCTGGTCCACCAACAGGCGATTGAAGCAGTCTAACAGCGCTGTGGAGAAACCCCGTGTACACTCTGTCGAGCCGATCATATCCACGCACAAGCAGAAAACGAGGCGGCCCTGGTCCTGGTCCGACGTCCGACCTTCGGTAGTGCTATTGACGTCTCCTGTCGTTTCAGCGATACCGGGGTCCGTGCTATCTATCATATGGCATCCGAACTTCAGTATGCATTGTCAGGTATGGTTGTTCAGAGCTCTTGCACGTCGCAGACTTGGAAGCCAGGCAGCACGCCGGCTTGCGTTCCACGTCCCTGGGACTGCACTGCATTGTCCGGATCATGTTCTATCCATACGTTTCATGTATAGTTCCACGCTGCACATCCCTTGTCCTGCCTGCGATGTCTTCGCGCCACCAAGGCGCGAGTGCTGGCAACTGTGTCATTGTAGCGGTTGTTCTCGGGTCACTCATCCCTGGGGTAACGCGAGCTTGGTGCTCCCGATGCCGGCGCGGGGGTGCGAGGCCGTGATGGTGATCTCATCGCCCGGCGAGGCCTTCACAAACCACTCCATCTGCTGGCATCCGCCGCCGGCCGCCAATGCAGCAAATTCATAGACCTGCGGGCGCGAGACTATCTTTTCGGCCTCCACGTTTTCCAGCTTCACCGCCACCGGCTCGGCAGTGCGGCTGTCCATACCTGTTGACATGACGTTTGTAGCTAAGCGGCCAGTGTTGGCGACATCGACCCTGATGCGATAGACGCCTGCGCCTACGCTGGTGGCTTCCACGTTGGACAGGCAAATCTGCGAATGCCAGGAGGCGTGCTGCAGCAGGAACTGAGTGGTGTTGGTGGATATCTCGGCCATGTGGGGCGGATACGGGTAGTGAGTGGCCGCAGTCTTCATGCCGCCGACCTGCACTTTGCCGAGTTGCGGGTGGTCGCAATCCTGCCAGGGAACGAATACGTCGCGGCCTTCGTTCTCGTCGGCGAACTTCATAATCTGGCGCATGAAATCCCGCTGGCGGGTATCCTCGTCGGCGCTGAAGTATGCCTCGGCATCTATACCTGAGCTGCTGTAGCCGTTGCCGAGTTCGATTACGTACCACGAAATGCCTAACTCGAAATAGGCAAAATCGTTGGAGTTGCCGCGCAGGGTAACCGGCGCGCGCCACGGGTCGCGGTAGTCGCGCACATTCATCAGCCGGAAGCCGGTCAGCTTTTCGCCGAGCTTGCCGATCTCGATGATCAGGCCCAGGTCGGCCTGATTCATGTCGTTGTCGGGCGTGCTGGAAGGGCGCAGGACGGCCTGGGATCCGCAGTGGAAATCTATGCCGGCGAAGATATTCTTGTGCTGGAGCATGAAAGTGCCGACCGCCTTCATTTCCGGCTGTGCGAAAGCGTGGTCGGCCTGGTCCGTGTTGAAGTCCCAGTTGGCCGGGTAGTTGCGGTTGAAGTCATAGCCCTTAACTGCCGAGACTATCAGGCCACCATCGTAGCGGCGGATCGTGCCTTCCTGATACTGCTGGTAGAACGGCCCTTCATCGCCCGGACGCCTGGGCACCATAATCCTGGGGTCTTCCGGGTCCTCGGTGAACGGGCCGGCGGGGTCCTCCCAGCGCATGTTCAGAATCAGGCCGTCGCCGTTGATGTCTTCCGGGACCAGGCCGTTTCTCTTCTCCAGAATGTCGAAGCGACTGCGAACCGTCCCGTGAGTGCTCATGGTGTATTCTACCGCGTCCGGGTTCACGCGCGGCACGACGTAAAACGTCGTGTCGTCGAGCATCGCACGCGCCTTGTCGTCGGTGAGCAGAGTGTGGATCAGCCGCAAGGCCGCAGTCGTGCCGGCCATCTCCTGGGCGTGGACGTTGGCCTGGACGTAATAGGCAGGCTTGTCCTCCGCTGGGCCGGTAGCCGGGTTGGTGAGTGTGGCCAGCCAGACCTCACGGTCCTCCGGCGTCTTAGTAAGGCTCTCCAGTGTGAAGACATCCCCGGCCGCCGCCTCGCACCCCTTGAGAAACTCCACCATTTCGTCATACGGATAGAAGCTGTCAAATTTCACGTCAGGCACGGCGCTCATGGCATTCTCCTTGCTGCTTGGGACGGTGTAGTAGATCGGATAGGGGCAACTATGCAGCAACATCCCGCGGCGCGCTAATCAAGCGAAGCCAGGCTCTCCTGTGACATGACTTGCTGGGTCAGGTCCCTGTCCACCGGCACCTGCCCCGCCCTGGTGATGGTGATATGTCCGCTGACATCGCCAGTCGTGACGAAACTTAGTGTGACGGACTTATCAGCGGTGTCGGTGCACCACAGAGCACAAGCGCGCAGTAGGTCGCCGCCCCACGTGTCGCTCCACTCATCCGCCTCACTTTGCTACCGCGATTCGCAGTTAGGGTCGCACGACGAGGTCCACTTGCTCGACAACCGTGCGATTCATGCGCATGTCCACCGTGATCCTGAACTGCTTCACCTCGACGCGCTGGTCGCGGCGAACGGCGCGAGCGTTGACCTCGATGCTCCACCTGCCATCGCCGCCGACCTTGGCTTCGGCGTTCTCGAGGAGTGGCGATGTCGCGCTCTGGCCGGTGGCCTTGAGCGTGGCCTCGGCGATGACGGTGATGCGCATGCTCCGACCTGGGACGCTGGTTCCGCTAATGGTGAAGCGCTCGGGCACAGTAGCGCCGTCGGTGGGCGATGTGACGATCAGTTTTGGGCCCTGAGCGTGCGTGGTACAAGGGCCGGGCACGGAGTTGCGCGCGAACGGGCGGGTCAGCGTGTTTGGGCAGAGGCCGGTCGCCTTCAGCCCCGTCTCGCGGCAGATACTGATCTGGATCAAGCCTTGCGGAGGCGTTGGCGGGGTGTAGGGCGGCGTGGTCGCTGAGCCGCTGAGCGGCGGCATGCTTCCGGTGGTGATCATGACCGCGCGGTTGGACGCATCGTAGGTGACGCCCGCGCCGAGGGCCTGCGAAACGAAACGCACGGGGACGTAGGTCTTCCCGCCGGCGAGGATCAGCGGCGGAACATCAAGCGTGACGGCCGATCCATCGACCAGCGCGGTCGTGCGGCCAATCCAGAGCTTCACGACTCTCGAGCCCCGGGTTGCGGTGATTGCTCGCTGCGCACCATCCCAAACGACGCTGGCGCCTAACTCGCGGAAGATATCCGCCAGCCCGACAAGTACGCGCCGGTTCACCTCCGTCGGCGGAGCCTGTGTGCGCATGAGCTGCCCGTCGATGAAGACGCGGTAGCGCTTCGAAGGTTGAGGCATCGGTGGGGGCGGGGGAGGCTGCACAACCACTGGCGGATCGGGCGGCGGCCAGGGAGGCGTTGTAACTGTCGGCGGGACGGGCTTTGGCGCCGACGAAAGTGCGTGCATAAGCTTGTGGAGCCGTTCGACCTCAGCCCAGTCACGCGGCGTGTCGCACACGATGAAGGTGCGCCCGCGCACCCACGCGGCGACGTAGTTCGTGTACACGTTAACCACGAAGCCCTCAGCGATGAACTTCTGCTCGGTCCACATCCTCATGACGTCGCGATCGATTGAGCGGCCGTGCCCCGTGCTTGGCATCTCAGGGGCCTTGACCGTGCTTTCGCCACGGTAGCACGCGTGGCCGTGGAACTGAGTCATCTTGAAGCTATGGCTGACGTAAGTCGGGAAGTTGGGCCAGGGGCGGTAAGCCGGCAGACGATCGTAGCCGGGCTTCATGCGAGCGTAGTTGTTGTTCAGGCATTGGAGCGCTTCGTCGGGTGTCCGGAAGACAACGACCAGCACCGTCCACCCGATGCCGGGCCAGTCATAGGCGCGTTCCGGCGTAGGCGTCGGCGGGTTCGCGAAGCCGTCTAGCCCGACGTTGAACGCGTTAAGTTGCTCCCGCGCCGATCTCCCCAGCGGGCCAACCTCGTTCACGTAGTGCTTGTTAAGAACGCTGATGATGTCGGCCCCCGCCGGCGCCCACATAGGGTCGTCTTGAGCTACTGCGCTGCCTGTCAAGACCACAGCGATCAACGCCATGACGCACTTCATCTGCAATTGACCCTTCATCTGCAATTCACCCTTTCATCGGCAATTCACTCTTGATTGATAGGCGCTGCGTTCTGTGATAGGCGAATCCCGCATCCGCTCGGAGTTCGGGAGAATCGGGGACAGTCACCCATTTATTGCCACTTCTCTAAGTGCTACTCTCACTCCTCTACAGAAATGGGTGACTGTCCCCGATTTTGCACGCCGAGCTTCTTCAACCCGGCGTCGAGGTTAGCCGCGCGTTCTTCGACGGAGCGCTTCGGGTGGACGCAGATCTCGGGGAGGCCCTCGAAACGCGCACGCACCACCCGTAGGAATTCGCGCACGGTCATAACTGCGCCTGCCTGCATCTGCAGGTGCGCAAACACGCGGCGGTCGAGATCATCGTTGTAGTCCTGCTTGGATGGCGGCGGGTCGAGCTGTGACACCACGTCATCACAGCGGCCCTCAACCAGGTGGATGCAGGGCTGGCAGATGAAGTCGGCACCCACGAGGAACTCAACCTCGGTGTCGAGGTCATTGAGCACGATTTCGGCGCAGGTGTGCACGGCGTGGCCGTAAGGATGAGGCTTGAACTCCGCGCCCGCACCGTACGCAGTGATGATGTCGAGCAGATGATGGGGGCGAAGCGTCATACTTTGCATGTGCGCGCCTCCTTTGGCTTATTGGGGGACAGCCTCAGAATGGTGCGTCCGGCTCTTCGGCGCTTTCGCTCTGCTGGTAGTACAGTAGTGGGCGCTCGTCCGGATGGCCCTCGCGCATTTCCTTGTACTGCGGCTTGGCCTTCTTGATGACTACCGTGTAGCCGCCGGAATCAACCATGGGTGTCGCCGTGGGCTCGTAAATCCACGTATCTCTGCGGCCCGTCAATGGGTCTTTTGGTAGTTGTTCAAGGTACGGTCCCCGGTATTGGCCCGTGAGTTGCACCGGATTGCCGCTGGAGTCTACGCCATAAGCGGGCGGCGTTTCTGCCAGCAAGTCCTTGAGTTTTCCCGGAAAACACCCGGCATGTTCGAGGAATGTCTCAAGCGCCCGGTCTATTTGCGTCAAGGGACCATAGAGTTTGTCGTGAGCAGCCGAATGTCCGCCGATGGTTCCGGCATAGGCAGCCGAGATAACATGACGCGGAAGCTGCGCAACTACAGCCGCCGCGGTCAACAGAAAGAGCGTGACGACTACAAGCTGGGTCGCAGCCCGAGCCTTCGGACTCATATAGGGACCGAGGATAAGCAAACTGCACAAGAGCCCGAAAGCTGCCCATGTCGCGATAGCTGCTAAAACGGAGAAGACAGCCAGGGGTAGGTCCGCGATCACGGCTACCAAGAGACTCCTAATCGACAGCCAGACAACATCGAAAGGAACAATTGCAGAGAGCGCATCGCGCCCGGATACAACGAGAACAAGTACAGGTATGACAGTGGCGATGGCTGCGAAACATGCCTTCAGTGAGCGGCTGGTCCCGGAAAGATACGCAAGAAGCGTAGGAATGGTCAAGGCACACCACCCAACCTGCACTAGCGCCGCCGCCAACGCAAACGGCTCGGCCGTCCATTCATCGACGAAGAACCATAGAAGAATACTCTCATAGTGGGGGAGAAAATCCCAGTTGTACCAGGCAATTGTAGCCAATGCGACCACACCGAGAACTACAAATCCAGCCAGGATGATAACCCAGCGTAGAAATTGGGCTACAGGTAAGAGCTTGGCGAGCTCTTCGCGCTCGTGAGGCTCAATCGCTCTGGATCTCAAACGCCCAAGCAGAAACGCGACCATCAATAGAGCGATCAGACCGACAATGAGGCTTTCGAAACTCGACAGACACAACGCCACGGTGCTCAGAATAAGCAAGCCTGTGATCTTCGCCGGGGTCATGCTGAAACCACGTCTGAGCAGCCAGTAGCTGATCAGCGAACAGGTGATGCAGAGAAGGGCCAGCAGCGCGATACGAGCGCCGGGCTGGTGGAGAATGAGCTTGATAGCCGGGTAATGGACTGTGCCCTGGCGCTGTATTGATAGCTGGTACTCATCGGCGCCGCGGTCTGCGGCGAATGTCAGGTCCTCCATGTCCTGCTTGTCCAGCAGCGTCCAGAAGCGGCTGCCCTTTAGTTCAGTGAGCGGCGACCTCCCGCGCGGCCACTTTCCGTCCTCTTTGTAATGCAGGTCCTCATAAGGCACCGCCTGTCCGCCGCGGTATTCGACCACGCAGCCGGGGCCCTGCGTCTCCAGAGCCTGTCGGCGAATGGTGGCATAGCTGCTGCCTTCGGGATGCTGCACATCGAGTGGGAGCTGCACGTCCTTGAGCTGATCACAGACCACCGGCGCCTCGGACAACACTACAAGGAGTATCTCTGTCTTCTGGCGCGAGCTGGCCCGCGAAATGGTCAGGGGATAAACAAGCTGCTCCGTGGCAAAGCGGATGCCTATCGGCTCAACATCTTCGATTATCGGATCTTTGGTTGCCTCAGCGGGCAGAATGCGCAGAGCTACGAAGTACCAACTCTTGTCAACATAGATGCCGAGCGTGTCTTGGGTGTTTTCGGGCACCTGGTAGCCGTTCTCCCGCAACCAGTCAACCAGGACCTGTGTGCCTGTGGCCGAAAGGACGGCCACATCGTACTTGCCCATCTCAAACCGCTCATGGACCGTGACCGACGGCGCCTCGGCGAGGCCTTCAACGCCTGGTGGCGGGGGAGCCGATGGGGGAAAGCCGCCCGCCATGCCCCCGTATTCTGCTTCCAGCGGGTCATGAATAGTCGTCTTCACCCGGGGTGCGCTCTGGCCGAAGGCGACGTCCAGCAGGTCTGTCGAAGCGGAGAAGACATCTTCTTTGCCGGGCCTGCCGGGAACGGGGATTACCCAGGCAAAATCCTCCGACGGGCCCTGGTATGTGGTCTGCAGCAGGAGCACTTCCCTGTCGTTGAGCAGGTCTATGATCAGACCTTTCTGAGCCGTTGACGCGACCCCGGCATCGCCGGCGACTCGTGCGCTCATTTGGGGCGGCATAAACATGCCGTCGGCGAGGACGAGTTGCGCGGGAATCACTAAGGCGGCCAATAAGAACGCTGCCACAATGTTGCGCATAAGATGACACTCCTCTGGCTCGGGCGGTCTCGCCACCTCTGCTTGATTATTGTTGTACAATACGCTTGCGGGGGCTCACATCTCTTCTTCGTAATACAAACGATGGCCCTCGTCGTGGGCCTTGCGGACGTGCGGCCAGTAGCGGGTGTATCTTTCGCGCACTTCTCGGTACTCGGGCTGGCCTGTTCCTATCACAAGCGTGTAGCCGCCAGAGTCGACCATGGGGGTGCCGGTAGGTTCATAGTTCCAGGTGTCATTGCGCCGGGTACACGGGTCCTGTGGCAGGGATTCCAGATACGGCCCCTTCCATTGCCCGTGAAGTCGGACCGGGTTGCCGCTGGCATCTGCGCCTTTTCTTGGCTTTCGCTTTGCTGTCAGATCAGCCAGCCGCGTCGGATAGCAGCCATGATGGGCGACGAAGCTCTCGACCGCCTCGTCAATCTCTTCGAGCGCACGGTCAAGTTGTCGGTAAGCGACGCTCTGGCGGCCGCCGCCTGCATGTGCCGGAGGCACAAATTGCATGAGAAACGGCAGCAGAAATACGAGTAGTAAAGTGAGCACAACAGCCAGTGTTAGATACGACGCGTGCAAGCGGGTCGGCTGTGGGGCCAGGTGCGGGAAGACGATAAGCCCTGCCAGCAGGGACCAAGCGGCGATGGTGATGAGGCCCATCATCGAGCCGAGTGTGGCAAGCAACCACGCCCACGCGCCACTGACAGAGCTAACATGCGCTGAGGCAGCTCCAAAGTAAGCCTCAAGGAGCAGGACAACTACCAGGAAGAATATGATGATGGCCGCCGTGTGGCCGTACGGGCGGAACTTGGTATCCGCCAGAGTCGGCCGCATCACTTTCCATACGAGTGCCGCCCAGGCGATCTGCAGGGCTATCAACACAAAGGTCAACAGTGTGGCCGCGTTGCCTGTGAGCAGCTTGTCTATCTGCTGGCCGAGGAAGTCATGCTCAAAGAAATTGTATTTGTATTGCAGCAGCCCGGCAAAGATGGCGAGCAGGACGAAGCTGATGAACAAGCAACCAGCGCCTACCAGAGCCCAGAGAATCTCCGTGCGGCCCGGCGCCTTTATGCCCAGCTTGCCGCCGCCCTCTTTCTCGCGGCTCTTGCGGTGCGCCTGGAGAATCAGAACCGGGACTGCGATCGCTGCCAATATGCCGACCGGGCACAGCACCGCCCCAATCGCGGTCAGAACCAGCGTCAGAACCAGCATACCTCTGACGTCACGCGGATCGAAATCCGCCTGGCCGATATTGATGGTGGACATGAGCAGGAAGAGGAACACACCGTACAGAGTCAAACACAGTATCTGACCGCAGGTTGTGTGGAGCAGCAACGTATGCCACGGATGGTTGATGTAGGCGTAGCGTTTGACGACTACCGCCTCCCGCTGCGGGGCCACCCCGTAACTGAATGTGAGGTCGTCCATGTGCTCTCTGTTCAGCAGCGTCCAGAAACGCGTGCCCTGCAGGTCAACCAGCGGCGAGCTGTTATGTCGCCATTTCAAACGGGTATCAAAATGCAGGTCATGGTAAGGCATGGGCTGCCCACCAGCGTACTCCATCACCACGCCGGGAGCGCTGTCTTCGAGCACCGTGCGGCGGATGGTTGCGTAGCTTGCTCCGGGCTGGTAGGTCTTTCCCAGAGGTAAATTCACGGCCGAGAGCTGATCGCACTGCACCGGTACGTCAGAGAGTACAACTAGCAGAATCTCGGTTTTCTGGCGGGAGCTGGCCCGCGATATGGTCAGTGGAAATACGAGCTTGTCGGTCGCAAAGCGAATACCGATTGGATCAACATCTCTGACCATGCCGCTCTCCGGGGACTGTTCCGGTCGGATCTGGAGAGCGACGAAATACCAGCCCTTTTGGACATAGGTATCGAGCAACTCATCAGCCTTGTGGGGGACCTGGTAGCCGTTGTCAACGAGCCACCCGGCGAGTACCCCGGTGCCTGTAGCCGAGAGCACCTCCGCATCGTACATCCCAACCTGCATACGCTCATGGACGATCACCTGCGGCGGCGGGACAGAGCCGGTACCAGCTATGCGGCCGCCAGCGAATTGCGGTGCCATTAGCGTATTGAAAAAGTCTTTGCCGGCCAGGGGGTCCTCGATTTCGGTTTCCACACGTGGCATAGTCTGGCGGAATACAACGTCGAGGAAATCCGTTGAGGCCTCAAAAACGTTCTCTCTGCTGGGCCTGCCGGGCACGGGGATAACCCACGCGAAGTCTTCAGCCGGGCCTTGGTATGTGGTCTGCAGAAGGAGAACTTCTTTGCCATCAGCCATGTCAATGATAACGGCCTTCTGAGTGGTGGAGGCAGCGCCTGTCTCACCCGCGGCACGGGGGCTAAGCCTGGGGGGCATGAACATGCCATCGGCGAGGGCGAGTTGCGCGGAAATCACTAAGGCCGCCAATGAACACGCTGCCATAGTTCTGCGCATAAGATGACACTCCTCTGGCTCGGGCGGTCTGCAGACCCACTCGCCTGGTGCCCTCCATCCTTATTCTACAACACTTTTGCGGGAACCTGCATGCCATCGCCCTGTGGCCGCAGAGGTCTCCCGGCTTGCTCGTGTCGAGCTGGACGCCCGACCCACGGGACGGAAAAAAGAGCACTGCTGGACTGTCTCCAGCAGTGCTCTGTATCAGCGTTGACATAAAACGCCGAGAGACGATTGGCCCCGGAAGGACTGCCCTATTTGCCAGGGACGTCTTCGGCCTTTAACTTCTCGATGAAGGCGTCGAGGGCCTGCGGCCCGAGGTCGCCCTCCTGGTGGTCGCGGACAGCAACCTGCCCCTGCTCCTGTTCCCGGTCCCCTACGATGAGCATGTAGGGGTACTTGTGCAGCTCGGCGTTGCGGATCTTGGAACTCAGGGTCGCAGCGCCAGTGTCGGCCTCGACGCGAAAGCCCTCTTCGCTCAGCCGCTGCACGACCTCGGCGGCATAGTCCAGATGCCTGTCAGTAATCGGCAGCACGACGACCTGCACGGGGGCGAGCCACAACGGAAAGGCGCCGGCGTAGTTCTCGATGATGATGCCCAGGAAGCGCTCGATGCCGGCCAGCACCACGCGATGGATCATGACCGGGCGATGCTCTTTGCCGTCGTCGCCGACATAGCTGAGATCAAAGCGCTCGGGCTGCGTGAAGTCGCACTGGATAGTGGGGCATTGCCACAGCCGGCCGATGGCGTCTTTGACACTGATGTCAATCTTCGGGCCGTAGAAGGCGCCGGCACCTTCGTCAACTTCGTATTCCACGTTATGAGCGTGTAATGCCTCGATCAGCGCGTTGGTCCCGCGCTCCCACTGCTCGTCGGTACCCACCGATTTCTCCGGCCGCGTTGACAGGTACACCTGGTACTCGTCAAAGCCGAAGACCCTGAGCATGTAGGTGGCAAAGTCAATGACGCCGATGATCTCATCCTGAAGCTGGTCGGGAGTGCAGAAGATGTGGGCGTCGTCCTGAGTGAAGCCGCGCACGCGGAAGAGGCCGTGCAACACACCGCTGCGCTCGTGCCGATAGACGGTGCCGAGTTCGAAGTAGCGGATCGGCAGGTCGCGGTAGGAGCGGGTGCGCGAGCCGAATATCAGCAGGTGCCCGGGGCAGTTCATCGGCTTGATGCCGTAGGACTGGCCCTCGACGTCGGTATAGTACATGGGATAGCCCTGCTGGGCGTGGCCGGAAGTGTGCCAGATGTCGGCTTTGATCAGATGCGGCGTTCTGAGCAGTTGGTAGCCGCGCTTGAGGTGTTCTTTGATGGAGAAGTCGATGACTAACTGCCGCAGCATCGCACCCTTGGGATGGTAATACGGCAGGCCGGCACCGGCTTCCTCAAAGAAGGTGAACAGCTCCAGCTCTCGGCCCAGGACTCGATGATCGCGGCGCTTGGCCTCGGCCATGCGATCGAGATACTCCTGCAGCAGCTTCTGGTCGGGGAAGGATATCCCGTAGATGCGCTGCAGCATGGGATTGAGCTCAGTGCCGCGCCAGTAGGCACCGGCCACCGAGGTGAGCTTGAAGGCTTTGATGCGGCCGGTTGATGGGAGGTGCGGGCCGCGGCACGTGTCGGTGAAATCGCCGTGAGTGTACTGGGTGACAACAACGCTCTCAAAGAGGCCGGAGTTGTTGTCCATGAACTCCTGAACCGCATCCTGCCCGCGCGGCGGTTGCTGGTCGGTCTCGGCGGCCACGATGTCGGCGGCCAGTTCCACCTTGTAGCGGTTGTCGCGGCCCTGCCAATACTCGACCGCCTCCGCAGCCGTCATCTCCGCGCAGCTAAACGCCATGTCCTGGGCGATTATTTTCACCATCTCGGCTGCTATCTTCTCCAGGTCCTCTTCGCTGAAAGGCCGGTCCATGTGAAAGTCGTAATAGAAGCCCTCTTCGATGGCCGGGCCGATCGTCAGTTTGGCCTGCGGGAAGATGCGCAGCACCGCATCGGCCATCACGTGAGCCGTGGAATGCCAATAGACAGCCTTCCCCTCGGGGTCATCGCAGGTGAGGATGGCGAACTCGGCATCTTCCTGCAGTGGCTTTTGCAGGTCGGTGATCTGCCCGTTGACCTTGGCGGCTACAGCGTCCCTGGCGAGCCCGGGGCCGATTTCTTCGGCAACCTGCAGGGGGGTAGTCCCCTGGGGCACCTCCATCTCAGAATTGTCGGGTAGAATCAGTGTGATCTCGCTCATGGGACTACCTCCTTCCGTGCTGATTGGTTGATATGCGGCCAAAGCCGCAACTTGCGACATCGTGTCGGGCTGGAAGCCCGACCTACGCGTTTATTGTATCGCTGGTTGATTTGTCGAACCAGAATTTGCGCAAATGCCGCCGGCAACTGATGCCCGCGGCTGTTGCTATCAAGTGGTGGGCGCTGGTGGACTTGAACCACCGACCTCTACCGTGTCAAGGTAGCGTTCTTCCCCTGAACTAAGCGCCCGCCGGGATGCGGCATTATAGCAGACTGCAGGGCAGGTGTAAAGCGTAGTGAGCGGCCCGGTGAACTGGTAACATACACGCGTTACAGTCGGCGCGGATACTTGACAGGCGGGCGCAAGCACCGCTACAATCGCCCATGCGTGTGCAGCAACGGCAACGACGATGTCAGTCACGGCCAATCCCGGCGTGGGAAGGTGTCCAGGCCAATGACAAGAGCAGCACGGCAATTGCTATTGATTGCGGCAGTCCTGGCGCTGGTATGCGGCGCGGTATCAATGGCACAGACTACAAGCCGTGAGCAGCTCCAGGAGCTGTGCGGCAGTACCAGCGCGCTGTCGGGCTACGATTTCTCACAGGCCTCAGCGCCAGGGATGGATTTCAAGGCGCTGGAGCTGCGAAATACCAGGTGGCACGGGGCCGACTTGCGGGGATGCCGGTTTATCGGCTGCAACCTGCAGGGAGCGGATTTGAGCGGGGCTGCAGTGCGCGGCGCGATCATAGAGGACAGCAGCCTGGCCGATGCAGTGATGACGGGCACCGACCTGAGCGGGGCGCTGCTGCGGGGCGTCAACCTGGCCGGCGCGAATATGACCGATTGCCGATTTGAGGGGGCCTTGTTTGAGGACGTGCGGCTTTCGAGCAATGGCGGCACGCACGTTCCCACCCTCACGCTGGCGCTGCGCAAGGCTACGGGCCAGCCGCTGAGCCGGGCCTGGGTCAATGGGCTTTCCGGGGACGCATTTTGCTTTGTCTATAACACCGAACTGCCCACCTACTGGCCGTGCAGGCCCTACTACCAGCACCCGGTGCTGGGAGCGGGGCGGATGCTGGGCGTGCCCGTCGAGCTGTACTATGACCTGTCCCCGCCGGATGCCTACGCGCGCCTCAAGAATGCAATGAAGCAGGAATTGGCGTGCATGATCCCGGTGCGGCTGGTGAGGCCGCAGATTCTTGACACCGAACAGCAGGGCGTCTGGGCGCTGGTGGAAAGAATCGAGAAAACGGATGGCGGCGACACCATAGACCTGACGCTGCTGCCGCTGGGAGCGGTACACTGGAATGAAACCGAGCTTAAGATGAACTGGGCAGGCCCCTGGCAGACGCTGTATCCGGCCGGCCATCCCAACAGTAAGGCTCAATATCCGCTGCTGACGATGGCCTCCAGTAGCTCGCCGCTGAATCAGGCCGAGCAGGTGGTGCCGATATTGAAACTAGCCGGCCGCATTATCAATGACCCGCGCACCTACGGGCCGCTGATGCCGGGCGTCAGAGGGCTGAAGCAACTCGCCGAAGACCTGCACCTGGCCGGCTCGCAGCAGCACCCGGAGCGCATGAGAGGGCTCGGCCTGTGGAGCCTATGGCCGCGTCAGTGTCTGGCGGGTGCCCGGAGCGAAGCGCATCAGTTCTGCGTCGAAGCAGCGGCGTTGTGCCAGGAGCCGAACCGCTCGATACTCTCGCAGATTGCGGCGATGTACGAAACCGAAGCCAGAATGCTCCAGGATGCTTTCCCCGTGCTGGTGCCGGGTGAAGGTGAGCAAGTGGACGCTACGGAAATGGGACAAAGATTCGTCGCCGCCGGCCAGATTATCCAACAAGTGCGAGCCACCGAGCTGCGGATAGCGGCTCTTGTAGAGACGTTGCAGTAGCAATCCGACAGGAGGCAAGACAGCATGTCTGCAGATGCATTGCTCAAGGAACTGGGTGCCATCAAGGACGCGGCTACCGTGAAGCGTGTCTTCGGCGACCCAATCGTCGTCGGGGAAAAGACGTTTGTGCCAATCGCCAGCGTCCACGCCGGCTTCGGCGGTGGCTTCGGCAAAGGCACCCAAAAAGGTGAAAAGGACGAAGCCGGCGAGAGTCAAGCCGCCGGGGAAGGCGAGGGGGCCGGCGGTGGTGGCGGAATGTGTGCCCGGCCGGTCGCAGTTATCGAGATCACCGAGGAGCAGACTACCGTCCACCACATAATAGACCACACCCCGGTCATCATCGGTAGCATGGTCCTCAGCGGGATCGCGGTGCTGGTCTTTGGCGGCATCTTTGCCCGTAGGCGGGATTAGCCAGGAGCAATTCCATAGCCTCGGGCTATTTTGTCCACGTGCACGGCACCAGGCTATCCTCATCGCAGTCGCTGCCATGAGTGCCGCGGCCGTCGCCGTCATGCTGGCCGTGGTCGGATAGAATGATTATCCCGTAATCAAGCTCTGCAAGCCCCTCTACCAGCCGGTTCAGCCGCGCATCCATGTCCTGCAAGTGGGGCACCACCTGCGGTGACGAGGGCTTGAACTCGTGGAATATGTCGTCCGTGGTCACAAGCTGGGTGATGAGAAAGTCCGGCGTATCCTCAGCGGCTACCTCCAGAAGCATATCCGCAACCGTGTCATCCTCATATCGCGGCGCTCTTTTTCCGACCTGGCCACAACACTCCGCCCAGCGGCCAATCAGATCGGTCATCGTGCAGCCCTCCTGGCCCACTGCCGCACCCCGCTTGCCGTCTGCTGCCAGGACTTCGAATATCGTCTCACACTGGAAGTCCTCGTCCTTGGCCTGTATCCCGTGGGCGGACTGATCTGCGCCGGTGACCATGGTGGCGAAGTTGACCGGCGTAATGGTCGGCATGACCGCGCGCAGTACCACATGGCGCTGGTTGATTAGCAAGCCCAGAAACGGCATCGCCTGGTGCCACAGGCCCCACTGGTACATACCGAGGGCGTCGGGGGCCAGTATCGCACAGCGCTCCGAGCCTGTCAGGTCGGCGACGATCTCGGCAAGCGGCTCGCCGGTGCTTTGTGCGGGCGCGGGTATGTCAAGTATTGCGGCAATGGTCGGGGCGACATTCGTCAGCGGATATATCGGTGTGGGCAACGCAGATCGCCTCCCTCAGGGCTTTTCGTCGACAAACTTGTGCATCTCCACTGGGGCCATCGGTATCTCCGACAGTAGCGGAATGATGTACTCGTCCCGCTTCGGCGGACCGCAGCAGCCCTCCTCGATTCGGTAATCGGTTGCCAGCGCCCGGACTACGCCGTCCGGCCCCCTGATGACGATGTGCGTGAAGTTGACGTCATCCCAGTCGTAAGTGTACTTGATCCGCTGGCCCGGCGCCATTCGGATACTGCGTGATACAGCACTACGCGCTGGCGGGTAGTCATCCTGGTAACTTGGCAACTCGACCAACCGATGGGCGGTCTGCGTAGCGCCGATGGGGGTGATGGTGATCGTTTCTCCTGACTCGTTGGCGATATCGACAGTCTCCAGAAACGCCAGTAGCATGGGGTTGTACGGCACTGTGACTGCTCCGAAGACCAGCAGCCAGAAGCACAACACGACCACTGCCACACCAGGCACCAGCAGCATCAGCAGCCACCGGGGAGGTTTGTTGAGTACGGCCACGAGCGCGCGCAACACCGCCATCACCTCGTGCCAGTTGAAGCGTGTAGTTCGTCAAAGACCGAGGGGATGAGTTCGAGCAGGTCGGTGGCGAGGTAGCCGCGAGGGCCGATTCGCTCGGCGGCCGCGTCGGCGGCGCGGCCGTGCATCCACACCCCTGCGCATGCGGCAGGCAAGGCCTTCGTACCGCCCGCCAGCAGTGCGCCAATCATGCCACTGAGGATGTCGCCCATGCCGCCGCTAGCCATGCCCGGATTGCCGGTCGGATTGATCCAGGTCTCGCCACCGGGCGCGGCAGAGACGGTCGCAGCGCCCTTCAGAACCATGACGGCGTCAAGTTCGTCGGCCCAGGCTCTGGCGGCTGCAATGCGGTCGCTCTGGATCTCGCCAACTGACGTGCCTGTGAGGCGCGACAGTTCACCCGGATGTGGTGTGATGACCAACTGGCCAGGGCACCCGGCAAACAGATCGGCGTGCCCGGCAAAGGCGTTGATGCCGTCAGCGTCGAGCACCACAGGACATTCGATCTGTGCGACCAGGTCACGAACCATTTCGGCAGTTGCGTCCTGGCTGCCCAGGCCGGGGCCGATGATCACCGCTTGAGCATCGGTGGCTAGGGCCAGTATCTCGTCGGTGTTGCGCGGCCGCAGGTATCCGCAGCCGTGATCCATCAGCGGCGCGGTCATTACCTCGGTGCACGTTGTCTCCAGTATGGAATTGAGCGCGAAGGGGATTGCAAGGGTAACCAACCCCGCGCCGGTGCGAGCGGCTGCCAGTGAGGCCATAGCAGCGGCCCCGGTCAGGCCCGTCGAGCCTGCCACCACCAGCACCCTGCCGCAGTCGCCCTTGTGAGCGTCAGGGGCGCGTGCGGGCAGCGCCGCAGCCACATCGGCCGGCTCGGTGATGTAAGTCTTGAGTTCAGGATTGTCAATGGTGGGCGCCGCCAAACCGATTTCGGCGACGCGGATCTCTCCGCAGTAGCCGCGGCCGGGATACAGATACAGGCCCTGCTTGGCCAGGCCGAAGGTGACCGTGATCTCCGCGCGCGGGACATCGCCAAGCAATGCGCCGGTGTCGGCGTTGATGCCGGAGGGGATGTCCGCCGCCACGATGGGGCCGTCATGGGTGGCAAGCACCCCAAGGACCTCGGCAAACCGGCCGCTCACCTGGCCGCTAAGACCGGTGCCGAGAATCGCGTCAATGACCACGTCAGCTTCGCCGAGCAGTTGAGCAAGCTGCTTGTCAAACGGGTTCTGATGTATGGGAATGTCGAGCTCGATCGCGCGCTCGCAGTTGGTCGCCGCGTCGCCGGTCAATTCTTCGGCATCAGCCAGTAGCGCGACTTGTGCAGTGAAGCCGCGCTCAACCAGATGCCGGGCGGCGACAAAGCCATCTCCCCCATTGTTGCCCTTGCCTGCGACTACCAGTACGTGGCCGCTTGCCGGCAACAGCTCAACGGTGGCATCGGCCAGCGCGCAGCCGGCATTCTCCATCAGCTCCAGGCCCGGGATGTTGAAATCGTGGATGGTTGCGCAGTCAATTTCGCGCATCTGCGTGGCCGTAACAGCTTTCATCACACACTCACCCTAACCGTCGCGTGGGTCAGGCTTTCCCGCAGGTCCTGAGCTTGTCGAAGGGCAGCCTGACAATGCCTTTCATTTATCCCGTGGGTCGGGCATCCTGCCCGACTCCGTATCGTAGGAATCGCTTGAGGACTTCGCGACAGCAGGGCTTTCTTCCTGCCCACGCGTGACAAAACACCTCTCGCGCATTGGTTAAGAAGGAGTCTCCATGAGCCGGGAGAAAGTAGGCTCTAGACGAGATAGCGACAAGTAGGAGACGGAATGAACGGGAAGACGTGAGCACAGTTGGAGGAACAAGCGCATGGCTATGACAGGGAAGCCGACTTTCCGCAAGCCCGCACCAGAGGGCGTTGTCGAACACATCGGGTTGGGCAAGGGCGAAGGCACCGCAATGGTGGAGCTGGATGATGGGTCGTTGATGCTGATAGCAGGGAGCGACTATCTCATCTCGAGCGATGGCGGGCAGACATGGGGCGAGCCGCAGCCGCTGAACTGCGAAGCGATGGGCGCGCCGACGAGTGTGTCCTGCATCCGCCTGCAGTCAGGGACGTTGGCACTGGCGCACCGCGGCAAGGAAGACGCCGGTCGGGGAACCGAGGAATACGGCTGGAATCCATTCTATCTGTCCGTGTCCGAGGACGAGGGCAAGAGCTGGTCAGGCGCGTGGCCGATGAAGCTGCTCGGCGGACCGTATTATGATGCGATGATGCAACTGTCTGGCGGGCGGCTGCTGATGCCGAGCCGAATCTGCTTCAGCAATAACCAGCACCCGGGCCTGGAGTACGAGCGGATCAGCAGCTACGGGTACTGGAAGGGCCTGCGGGTGCAGATCAGCGGACACTATCACTATCCGGAGGTTGACATCGCCGCCGTAAGCTACTCGGATGACGAAGGCCAGACATGGCAGCGCTGTAATGGCCAGCTCATGGGCTGGTTCGACGCCGAGGGCATACCCAACGGCCGGGGCGGGGTCACCGCTGTGGATGAGCCGAATGTAGCTGAGTGCGCCGATGGACGGGTCATGCTGCTGGCGCGTTCGACCGTGGGGCGGCTGGTGCAAAGCTACTCCGAGGACGGGGGAGAGAACTGGGAGCCGATCCTGCCCAGCGATCTGGCCGGCTCGTATTCTCCGCCACGGCTGCGGCGGATTCCAAGCAGCGGGGACCTGCTGAGCGTGTGGAACCAGGTGTCGCGGGACGAAGTCCGGCGCGGCTACCGGCGCGGGCGGCTGTCATCTGCCATCTCGAAAGATAACGGTGCAAGCTGGGAGAACTTCAAGACCATCGAAGTGACCACCGGCATAGAGGATGTGGACAAGATCCCGCCGCAGTATCCGATTACGCCGATGATAGCAATGCCGGAGCTGGGTACGCTGCCGGACGACTGCGCCACCTTCGACTACACCAACGTGTGGTTCGTCGGCGATAAGGTGCACCTGATGTACCACCGGAGCTGGATTGAGGCGGACGAGGAGACACAGGAGGCGGTAACACTGGGCGAGCGGCACGGCACCGCCCACAAACCTGCCGAAACAGTGCTGCGCATCTATCCGCTGGAGTGGTTCTACAGCTAGTATCCCAACGACTTTGGGGCGAGGCGTGCCAAGAACGCCATTCAGAGACCCTGAGAGAGGATGTGAGTTGTATGCACTTGCCCTTGTTGTTCGTGCTGTCGGTGTTGCTAGTCTTGTGCCTGTTGGCCATGGAGGGGCGGGCGGGGGATGAGCGCGTTGCCATCGGCACACCGCCGCCAGAGGGTGTCATCGAGGTGGTGGATGTCGGTGGCATAGGGTGTAGCCTGGTCGAGCTCAACGACGGCTCGCTCATGCTGGTCAGGGGGGAAGACTATCTCGTGTCCGCTGATGAAGGCGTGACGTGGAGTGAGCCGCAGCCATTTACCGAGGGCCTTTCGGGAAATGGCATTACGCGACTTGCCTCTGGCGCGCTGGCTCTGACCGGCGGGCCCGGAGGCTGGCTGTCGGAAGATGAAGGCAAGACCTGGAGCCCGATGGCGGAGCCCTTCCCCAGGATGATGGGCAAGCCGCCGGCCGGCCTCGGTGACGAGATGATACAACTCAGCAGCGGCCGCCTCGTGTGGCCCCGTCATGTCGGCTTCGGCGGCAGGCACCCTGAACTGCTCTATGAGGACGTTTCCGCCTATGGCGTGTGGCGAGGTCAGCGCGTGCAAACAGAGGGTCACGGTCATCTGCCCGAGATCTATGTCACCTTGGTCAGCTACTCCGATGATGAGGGCCAGACATGGAAGCTTGCCGAGGGCAACCACGGCAATGTCAACGCGTTGATGGGCTGGTTTGATGCGGAGGGCTTACCGACCGGCTACGCGGGCGTAACCGGCTGCGGGGAGGCCACAGTGGCCGAGACGCAGAATGGCCGCATCCTCTTGTTCGCTCGCCCCACAGTCAACCGCATTGTCTATAGTTGCAGCGGTGACGGAGGCGAGAGCTGGTCGGCGGTGCTGCCGGCGGCGCTGGCGAATTCGATTTCACCGCCCCGGCTGCGGCGCATGCCCAGCACCGGGGACCTGATGTGCGTGTGGAACCAGGTGTCGGCCGAAGAGATTCGCCGCGGCTACCGGCGCGGCCGGCTCTCGGTGGCCATCTCACGCGACAGCGGTGAGACGTGGGAGAACGTCAAGACAATCGAAGTCAGCGAGGGCCTGGACGACGTTGACCGCGTCCCTGCCGACTATCCAATCAAGCTGGTGCGGGCACGCGATGACGTCGGTCAGTTGCCTGATGGCTTTGGCTACTTCCATTACGCCAATGTCTGCTTCGCCCGCGACAAGGCCTACATCATGTACAGCCGTGGCGGGCCTTCGCTGGGCATCGCCGAGCAGAACCTGCACAAGCAGGAGCAGGCTCTGCGTATCTACCCGCTGGAGTGGTTCTATAGCTAAACGGGCCACTGCGTCGGTTGGCCCACGAATACTCATCGCCTGACCTCGTCAGGGCGAGCGTGGCGATGCTGAGTAAGCAGCCGATGCCGTCCTGCAGCAATGCTTGAAGTCACAACCTATACACTGGGCTCGATGTCCTCGAGCGGCTGATAGTTGCCGAAAGTTCGTTGCGGGCGGTCTAGCGGCGCGGCCCAGCGCACCGCGTTGTAGATGACCCGCAGGATCTCCTCGTTGTGATAAATCGGCAGCGTCTCATGCCCGGGGCGGAAGTAGAAGATCTTGCCCATGCCACGGTGGAAACACATCCCTGAGCGAAAGACCTCGCCACCGGCAAACCAGCTTATGAAGATGAGCTGGTCCGGCGCGGGGCAGTCGTGGTGCTCGCCATACATCTCCACATGCGGAAGCTCGATGTAGTCGCCGATGCCCTCGACAATCGGGTGACCCGGCTCGACGACCCACAGCCGCTCCTTTTCGCCGATCTCGCGCCACTTGAGCTGGCATGTAGTGCCCATCAGCTTCCTGAAGATCTTCGACATGTGCGAGGAATGAAGCGGAATCAGGCCCATGCCGTCAAGAACGCGCGCGTGAGTCTTTTCGACGATTTCATCACGCACCTCACCGTGCGCTCCATGGCCCCACCATATCAGCACATCGGTATTGGCTAGCACCTCGTCGGTCAGGCCGTGATCTGGCTCATCGAGGGTGGCCGTCCGCACGTCCAGCCCTGGCTTTTCGCGCAGATAGTTGCCAATGGCCTCGTGCATCCCATCGGGATAGACCTTGGCGATCTCAGGGCTTTCCTTCTCATGGCGGAATTCGTTCCATACAGTTACGCGTATCGGATCTGGCATTTGATATTCAGCCTCCAGAGTGGCGCTTCTCAGGATCAATGGTGGACTTACATTTCTTTCGATGCGAAGTAATCCCTCCCGCCGCACGGAGCAGATGTGGCGCAGATATAGCTGTAGAGAGCAATCGCCCGCTCCACAATCCGAAGCGGGCGCTTAGCCGGTCAGTTCAAGCGTGTACCTGTACACATTTGCGGTCCAGAAATCCTGGCTCACTGCGGTGCTTTCCGCCCGCTCGCCGAGGCGCGTGAGGTACAGCTCGAAATGACCGGTCTCGCGGTTCTCAAACAGGCTGAAATTGGTCAGTTGCAGCCCTGCCGAGTCGTCTTCCGGATCCCGGTCGTCAATCACCGTTAGCGTATCCCGCTTCAGCGCGTGCAGCTCCTCGTCAACTTCCGCGATATACAGCGGGTAGCGCGGCGAATTGCCCTGGGGCGGCGTGGGCCTGATGTTTCCGACCCAGTACAGCTTGCCCGTGCGGCTGCTGCGTATCATGTGGGCGAAAGTTGAGGGCGCGTAGAACTGCTCGCCGTCGTCATAGCGCAGGTCGGTCGGCTCGGTCCAGGTCTCGCCGCCGTCACACGACACCGCGTACCACTTCCGCCCCGGCGTCACGTCCGTATTCGACCCGCGCATCTCCAGCATCAGGTCACCGTTTTCCAACTCCGCAATGAACGGTTCCAGCAACCCCCGCGAGGATACACTCAGCGGCACGGCCACATGCTCGCCCACCTGCCAGTCGTAGTCCTGCGCTGCTTCATTCCACCGCCCGATCCAGCAGGCCACCCCCGCCACAGTTTCGATCTCTCCGTGATGATTCGGCTGCTGCACACTGAACGTAAACGGATTGATGATCGTGTCGTTGCTCAGCGCCGGGATGTTGTAGCCGCCGTAGGAGATGTTGGTGCGCACATATTCCTCATTGGCCCAGTCATCGGGATCGAATGCCGGGCCGTCCTCATAACGCAGCAGCCGCGGCTCCGACAGCGTCCTGCCCTCATCCTCCGAAAGCTGGTAAAACGTGTGGTCGTACATGTTGTCCCACGCCGTCTTGTCTTCGCCGATATACAGCCGCCGCAGCGTGGTATGGATTGTCCGCCGCGACACCGGGTCATAGCCCCACGCGAGGTCGAACAGCTCCATCTGGATATCGCCTTGCCAGTACTTCCTGTTCGGCCTCGGCGTCCATTCGCTCCACGTCTTCCCGTTATCCTCCGAATACCTCTGCACATGGCGGTCCAGGGTATCGCTTGAGGACTCATCCCCGCACATTTCTATGCGCCGCAGACCGTTGCCCACGTAGGCCGTTGTCATAGTCGCTGCAACGCCTCTGCCCGGCGATGGCAGATACATCTCCCTTGTCACATTCGCAATGCCGGCACCAGACATAGCCCTGCACCTTCTTTCTCGGTCTGCAAGCCCGCAATCAGTGCCTATTCCGTCAGGTGGATGAGGTACTTGTAGGTATCCGCCGTCCAGAAGGCGGGATTGCGGGGCCCGTGCTGTCCATAGCGCGCCATGTACATCTCGAAATCCCCGGTCTCGGGGTTCTCGAATATGCAGAAATTTGACAGGTTCACCGTAGTTGTCTCCGGCGAATCGATCTCAGGATCAACGGTATCGAGGATCGTGACGGTACTGCGCCTCAGAGCGTAGAGGGTCTCATCAATCTCCGCCATGTGCAGCGGGTGCCGTGGCAGCCCGCCTTGGGGTGGCTCAGCGCTGATGTTGCCGATCCAGTACAGCTTCCCGGTCCGCGTACTGCGTACCATCCGCGCCATTGCGGCGGCCGCGTAGAACTGCGTTCCGTCATCATAGCGCAAGTCGGTGACGTCGCTCCACGTATGGCCGCCGTCGCGGGAGACAGAGATCCATTTATGCCCGGGGGTCACCTCCGTATTGGTGCCCCGCATCTCCAGGAGTAGCTCCCCGCTCTGCAGTTCTGCAAGGTATCCCTCACACAGACCACCGGCGCAAATGCTTTTCGGCACCGCAACAGGCTCCGAGATGTCCCAGTCATAGTCCTCTCGCTCCGCATTCCAGCGGCCGATCCAGCACCGTATCCCCGCCACCTTCTCCTTCTCGCCCTCGGCGTTGGCAACCGTGACCCATTGCCCGCAACAGGCCGTGATGATCGTGCCGTTCCGCAACGGGATCAGGTTGTACCCGCCATAGACGCTGTTTGCTCTGAGATACTCCGGCTTTGCCCAGCTCTCGGGATCCTGCTCCGGGCCGTCCTCAAACCGCAGCAGCTTGTAAGGGGTGAATGTCCGCCCTTCATCCTGCGAGGTGCGGTAGAATGTGTGCAGATACACGCCCCCACCAGCCCGCAGCACCTCCATCATCAAGTGCACCGTACGCTGCGACACGGGATCATGGCAGAAGGCCAGGTGCATCAGCCCCCTGCTCAAATCGCCCTGAACGGAGTCGCTCTCTGGCTGCTGCTGCCACTCCGTCCAGGTCCTCCCGTTGTCGTCAGAATACCGTTCCCACGGGTTGACGTACACATCACTGGCTACCTCATCGGTCTTGTGCTCAAGCCGCCTCAGGCCGTTGCCCACGTACGATGTCCACAGGATTGCCGGAACGCCCTCGCGCGGGGACGGTATGTAGAGTTCCCTTGAAACGGTCGCTAGCTTGCGGGCGCTCATCGCCTCTTCCTTCCCCTGAGCGGGCGTGCCGTTCGCGGCATCCTGCCCGGAAGCTGCCACGCACGCCGCCAGTACCATGAAAGCGGCGGCGCAACTAATCATAGCTTGACTAACCATCGGCTCTCTCATTCCTCCACCACCTGTCATCCGACGACACAACATCTGGCGCTTACTCCTTCAAAAACAGCTCGATCACCGGCACTTCCACTGGCGGCTTCTGCACTGGAATCTCCAGCACCAGAGTATTCTTGGCATGCTCAGGCAGGCGATGGTGCATCTTTTCCGCGTCGGATATGGCGATTTCCGAGCCGTCGTTGAGCAGTTGGGCGTAGTCCACCTTGTCTCCCAGGTCCGGGCAGTAGATGTGCTTGAAGGGCCAGGAGAACATGTGCAGATACAGCCTATCACCGGCGGCATTCTGGGTGAAGCGGCCATCGCCCGGTGGCGCGAATTCGCTCGGGCCGCAGCCGTAGATTGACCGCCCATTGAGCTGCATCCACGCGCCCACAGCCTTCAGGCGCTCGACCGCGCGCGGCTCGATCTCACCACGACCGGTCGGCCCGACGTTGAATAGCATGTTGCCGCCTTTGGCCACCCCGTCAACGAGCATCTTGACGATCATCTCCGGGCTTTTCCAGTCGAGCTGGTCGCGGTAGTAGCCCCAGCTTCCGGAGAAGGTCTGGCACGCCTCCCAGATCAGCAGCTTGCCGTCCTGGTCGCGTACCGGCCCGGCGGGCTGGACCTGCTCCGGTGTGACCAGGTCCTGCGGAAGCTCGGTGCGGTCGTTGATGACGATGCCCGGCTGCAGCTCCCGGACCATCGCGATAAGCTCCTCGGCATGCCAGTCGGCCTTGCCCTTCCCCGGCCCCAGCAGACCCTCGGCAGGCGCTGACGAGTAGGAATAATCGAAGAAGATATAGTGAATCTTGCCCAAGCTGCTCATCAGCTCGCGCACACAGCCGTGCAGGTACTCGACATACTTGCTCCAGTCGCGATCCTGGTTGGCCCTGACGTACTCCTCATCGGCCGCACGCGGGTGCATCCGGTCCAGGGTGTACTCGGGATGCGTCCAGTCAATCAGCGAATGGTAGAAGCCTACCTTCAGCCCCTCGGCGCGGAAGGCCTCGACCATCGGTGCAATCAGGTCGCGGCCGGCCGGAGCGTTGGTCACCTTCCAGTCGGTAAGCGCGGTATCCCACAGGCAGCAACCGTCGTGGTGCTTGGTGGTGATGACGAAATACTTCATGCCCGCTGCTTTGGCCAGCTTCGCCCATTGTGTGGGGTCGTAGAGGTCCGGGTCGAAATGGTCGAAGTATTTCTGGTACTGCTGATCGGTCATCTGCTCATATTTCTTGACCCATTCGTGCCTTCCCGCCGCCGCATAGACGCCCCAATGAATAAACATCCCAAATCGGTCATGCACAAACCACTCAGTATCTCCCGGTGTGTCCTTGTACTCGAATGCCATGAGCTTCCCTCCAGCTTGATGATTCCGTTTTGCAATACAGTGTTCCTGTCAGCCTGCAATACCAGTTTCCCCGCTTCCGCTAGGTTTTCCTTGGTGTTGTGGGATTCCTGCGTCGGGAGCAGGAATGCTCTCCCGCATGGACAATAGTATCAAAAGAGTTGCTATGGCTATTCCTTGTCAGGATAGCGACGTAGGCTGGCAATGTGACGAGATGAAAAGGAGCTGTGCCCCGTGAAGCGATCCTGTTGGCTGACCATAATCTGCCTGTGTTTTCTTGTGAGGAGCGCACCCGCCTGGGCGGCGAGTGAAGAATCCGCGAAAGAAGCAGTCGCCAAGGCCTTTCCCGACGCATCCTTCGCACAGGCCGCGGCGATCTTCCAGTTGCTGACCACGCTGCAGGACGGCGACACTTTGGTTATCACGATCAACGCCGCCGGCGCCTCGTTCTATGCCGACGGGGACAAGATCGTAATCGGTGGCAAGCCGGAAGCTCCGGCTGCACCGGCACCGGCTACTACAGCCAAGCCGCAGACGCAACCTGTGGTCAAGCCTCCGACGCAGCCGCCGACAGAGCTCCCGGCGTGCAATTCGGCGCTTGTGTACAGCATCACCACAAAGCCCCTTGATCTGGCTCCCTTCCGGGCCGAGGTGGCGCGCAACGGCCACAATATAGTCGCCACAACAGACAATTCAGTCACCTTTCTCATGGGTGCCAACGCCGACATCGTCACCCTGACCAGCGATGGCACCATCTGTGTGCGCAGCGCAACTCCGCTCGACAGCCTTGAGACGGTGGCCCTGCTTCGGGCAGAGGCTGCCGCGGCGATGAGCTATCTGCAGAAGGTTAACTCCAGCGTCAGCGGCGGCACGATCGCAGCGGGCCTGCGCGGCCACATATATTACTCAAATCCGCCGTACACATATAAGCAAATGGTCTTTCTCGGCCAAAGGCCTGACAACCGGTGGATGTCGTCTCGTTTTGGGCCCACGCTGCGGATAGCGGATGTCGAGGTAAGAGAGGCTCGACTGAGCTTGCGGTTCCTGCGCCGCAGAGATGTGTTCTCTGGGTGGGACTGGGTCGCGCCGACCATAACCATAGACGGAACAGAAGTCATCAAGCCCAGCGCAGCAAAACGCGCTTACACCGCTGATATCACTGACCTTCTGACCTCTGGGGATCACATCCTTGGTGTGGAGGTGCGGGAAGGTCAAGGCAAGGCGACCGGTAGCGAGTTCGGCATTGACATGATAGTGGCGGCCGGGGGTGAGGCCGACTTCGAGGCCATCGTCAGGGGCGAGACGATCGCCAGTTCCTCATCGCAGCCGATGGAGGCGATCACAGGGGACTGGGAGGGACTGGCTGGGGCGCTGTAGGGCAGCCACACGACGTTCGGGTCTTCCACAACTGATCATCGCGTAGCTCGGGCTTTCCAGCCCGACGCCGTTGCCGTTGTCGTTGCCCCTCTCCCCGCGGGAGAGGGGAAGGGGTGAGGGTGCTGTTGCCGTTGCCTTCCGGAGGGGCCGCGTCGAACGCGCGGACTGAGCTTGGCGAAGTCCGCCGTGAGCCCGGCCCGTGGCGCCCTGCAGGCAACCGTCCACGTTCACACGCAAGCGGATGGTCGCCTTTTTTGCTACTTCAGGAACAGTTCAATCACCGGCACCGCTGCCAGCGGCTTCTGCACCGGAATCTCCAGCACCAGAGTATTCTTGGCGTGCTCAGGCAGGCGATGGTGCATTGCTTCCGCGTCGGATATGGCAATTTCGGAGCCGTCGTTGAGAAGCTGAGCGTACGCCACCTTATCTCCCAGGCCTGGGCAGTAGATGTGCTTGAAGGGCCAGGAGAATATATGCAGATATAGCCTATCTCCCGCCGCATTCTGGGTCAAGCGGCCATCAGCCGGCGGCGTGAACTCACTCGGCCCGCAGCCGTAGATTGACCGCCCGTGCAGCCTCATCCACGCGCCCACTGCCTTCAGCCGCTCGACCGCGCGCGGCTCGATCTCACCGCGGCCCGTCGGCCCGACGTTGAATAGCATGTTGCCGCCCTTCGAGACCCCGTCAACGAGCATCTTGACGATCATCTCCGGGCTCTTCCAGTCGAGTTGGTCGCGGTAGTAGCCCCAGCTTCCGGAGAAGGTCTGGCACGATTCCCACACCAGTAGCTTGCCGTCCTCGTCACGGAGCGGCTCGGCCAGTTGCACCTGCTCCGGCGTCGTAATATCCTGCGGCACACGGGCGCGGTCATTGATGATGATTTCCGGCTGCAGCGACCGGATCATCTCGATGAGTTGCTCACTCCGCCACACCTCCGCCGAATGCTCGCCCCCGTCGAACCACATGATGTCAACCTTCCCGAAGTTGGTCAGAAGCTCGCGCACACAGCCGTGCAGGTACTCCACGTACTTGCTGCCATCGCGGTCGCGGTTGGCCTTCATGAACTCTTCGTCTTCGATCCGCGGGTGAGTGCCCCCAATCGGGTAATCGGGATGGTGCCAGTCGAGAATCGAATGGTAAAAGCCGACCTTCAGCCCTTCATTGCGGAACGCTTCGACCATCGGCGCAAGCAGGTCGCGACCGGCCCTGGTGTTGGTCACTTTCCAGTCGGTGAGCTGCGTATCCCACAGGCAGCAGCCGTCGTGGTGCTTGCTGGTGATGACGAAATACTTCATGCCGGCTTCTTTCGCCAGCTTCGCCCATTGCTTCGGGTCGTACAGGTCCGGGTCGAAGTGGTCGAAGTATTTCTGGTATTCCTCATCGGTCATCTTTTCATACATCTTGACCCATTCATGCCGCCCCGCTGCCGCATAGATGCCCCAGTGAATAAACATCCCGAACCGATCATGGACAAACCACTCCGTATCCCCCGGCGTATCCTGGTACTCAAATGCCATGATTATTGCCTCCAGATTGCTGGTGTGGCCATGTCAGGCCCCCCGACTGTTCGCGTGCCAAATACTATTTCCCCCTTTGCTCCAGATATCCCTTGGCGCGTGCCTAAGCGAAAATGCAAGAAGCTCATTGACCCAAATTTCAGCCTGACGCATAATAGGCACATGGTATTCTTACGCACGGTTTATGCGGCGGTTCTCGGAGGCCAAACATGTTACTGATGGGCAAGCAACTGAGCGAGATAAGCGTCGAAGATCTGCAGCGCCTTGTTGAAAACAAGGTCCTGGAAAAGAAGACACTCGAATACAAGCAAGAGTTGCCCGGCAGCAGCGACGCCCAGAAGAAGAAATTCTTGGCCGAGGTATCTTCTTTTGCCAACGCTGCCGGAGGCCACATTATCTTCGGGATAGCAGAGAAAGAAGAGCAAGATGAAACCACTCTCGATTTGTGTGGCCTAGGAAGCGTCAATACAGATAGTGAGATCTTGCGCCTAGAGAATTCTATAAGAGACGGCATAAGGCCCCGGATTCTTGGAATAGCTACAGAGCCTATTCGCTTGGAGGGCGAAGATGTTGCGATCATCATCGAAGTTCCCAGGAGTTGGTCTTCCCCGCATAGAGTGACGTTTAGTGGGCATGACAAATTTTACACGCGGGATTCTGCAGGAAAACACTCTATGGATGTGGATGAACTTCGCGCTGCGTTTCTGCTCTCCGACACTATTGCAGAGCGCCTCCGCAACTTCCGAGTCGAAAGGCTGAGCCGAATAATCGGCGGCGAGACTCCAGTGGCACTCCCTGACGGGCCAAAGATTGTCCTACACATAGTGCCCTTTGCAGCGTTTCAGCCCGGTGAACGCTTTGACTTATCCACCCTTAAAAGCCACAAGAAACTGCTAACCCCGCTGGACGACTACCCAAGCGGATCTCGCTATAACCTGGATGGTCTGGTCTATTACAGCAACCGTCGCGACAACTCCTCGCCATATTCGTATACTCAAGCCTTCTGGAATGGCAGTATCGAGGCAGTGGATACTAATCTGTTGAGCCCGGAATTGCGGGGCCTCGACAGTGCCTATATTCCAAGCGGCAACTTTGAGGAAGCATTGGTGGGAGCAGTAGGTCGCTACCGCTCCGCCCAAGAACTCTTGGGTGTTGAGGCACCGCTAGTCATAATGCTTAGCTTGTTGGGGGTAAGAGGGTTTCACATTGAAGCACCTAAACGTGTTATGCAGGTTCAGCGTGAGCTTCACGCTGAACAACCAGTGATTGACAGAGACGACGTTATAGTACCTGGGACCATCGCCGATGACTTCGAGTTTGAGCCCAGCGCGATCATGAAGAACGCCTTCGATGCGGTTTGGAATGCGGCCGGGTGGCCTGGCTCTGTGTATTACGACGAGGACGCGAACTGGAAACTGGGCAAGAAGCGTTCTTAGCCCGTGTGTGCGAGACTTGGCCCGAAGATCGAACCCCAGATGCGTTGGTCGTCACATATAATGAACCCGCGCGGCGTTTTGGGCCAGGAGGCGGGCGTTGTGCTCCTCGCTACCCGGCCGAGTATACTCGTGGATATTACGACATTCTCATCCACACCTGATGGCCGCCCGTAAAGGACGGGGCCGGGGCTCTGAAGAGCTCTGGGGGGTTAGCCTTCGTCTTCTTCGTCTTCTTCGCCCTGTGCGGAAAGCCTTTTCTTCAGCTCCGCCAGGCGAAGCTCTATCTCCTCGTCACCCGCGCCACGCTCAAGGGCGCGGAGTCTGTCTCGCACCGACGCCGCACTCGTTTCCGCCAGGGCCTGGGCGTGCGCCTCCTGATGGTCCAACTCGTTTTCGATGATGTCGAGGTCGCCGATCTCGCCACTGCTCTCTCCTACCTGCTGAAACAGATCCGCCACGTGCAACATCGCGTCGGCCGCCTTGTGACGGGACAGGACCGAAGACATGCGAATCTCGGCATCTTCGATCCGGTCTGAGAGCTGCCTGCCGGCCGCCTCGAGTCTTGCCACCTGCCGATCCTGCGCATGAACCTGTGCCGCCCAGTCGGCACTGGCATCCTCGAAGCTCTTCTGTCTGCGCAGGGCCTGTCTGGCCGCATCTTCGTCATCTACGCTGATAGCCTGTTCCGCGCGCTTGCCCCACTTGCGGGACTGTTCTTCGCTGGCGTTCTGCCGCCTTTGCAGGATCAAGAGCTCCGCCCTGGCGTCCACCAACTCCTCGTGAACTTCGGCCCGGGCGGTCTGAGCCTTCGCCACATATTCTCGCAGTGCGCGCTCAGGAGCCTCGGCCTTATCCACCATGGCATTGATGTTGACAGAGATTATGTTCCCAATCCGTTCGAGGAGTCCGCCCATCGAACTCACGCCTTTCGTAGTCCCGCGTCAGGAAAGGCCTGGGCATTGCTGCACAGTCCTGGCCGCGGGGCAGATGTTTTGGTGTAACCCGCAATATAGTTATTCGCGCAATGAAGCCAAGCTCCTGCACCATCTAGACTGATTGACGTCCCGCGCAGTGGCACGCGGCCAACATTGCCCGCAATTGCACGTAGCTGCCACGCACGGCCACACGCCCCAGGTAGATTTCGCACGAATTATGTTTATATTCCGGTAATTCTGTGGTATAATATCCAATAGAGAGATTGAAAATACACAATATGGATAGATAATTTAAGTGAAGCTAGTATTGTTGCTTGCTCTCTTTTTTTGCTTCCTGGCAGGAATCTATTTCGCCTGAGTAGAACAGAACACAGGAACCTCAATAATAGGCCGGAGGCGGAGTCATGGAAACCGTAGAGACGTTGCGCATTCTGTACTGGGTCATGGCTGGCGTCGGCACACTCATAGTGGTGGCGCTGTTGGTGCTCGGCGGCGACTACGACGTTGATCATGATGCGGACTTCGATTTCGATCACGATGTGGACTTCGCGGCGGATCACGACGTTCACCTCGAGCACGCGGGCGAGGCAGAAGGCGGCCCGGGACCGGTGAGTCTGCGAACCATCATGGCCTTCGTAGGCGGCTGGGGCTGGGGTGGCCTTATCGGCCTCGATGGGATAGGCTGGGGCATGATGAGTCTGCCCTTCGGCGCGGCGATGGGCTTGGTGCTGGCTCTAGCCGTATTCCAGTTCATGAAGTTCCTGCATGCTCAGGAGGCCACCAGCACCGTGGGCATAGCGCACATGATGGGGCAAGATGGCGTCGTTCTGACCACCATTCCCCCCGGAGGCACCGGGGAAGTGCGCATCAACGTCAGAGGCACCACGATAAAGTCCCTGGCCCGGGCGGATTCGTCGGAGGAAGTCGCTGCAGGCTCCAGCATCAGAGTTGTCGAAGAGATCGGGGGCACCCTAGTCGTCAGACAGGTCTGATTCGCAAATAACAGGTACACGGAGGAGTGAGTAGCATGCCTCAAGGTATGGCGATGGTTCCTTATTATGTTGGCGGGGCGCTGGTACTGCTTATCGCGATCCTGGGTACGGCAGCCAGGTACTACACCCGAGTGCCGCCCAACCAGGTCGCGATCGTATTCGGCAGACGAGTGAGGGACACCGAAGGCAGGTACGCCGGCTTCAGGCTGGTACAGGGCGGCGGATTCATGAACTGGCCCATCATCATCTCGGTGCAATGGCTCTCCCTGGAAGTGATGCCGATCCCGGTCAGCACCACCGCCTCGGTCACTGTGGACGGTGTTCCGGTGCGGGTGGATGCGCTGGCTAATGTGAAGATGGGCTCGACCGAGAGCCTGCAAAGAGCCGCAGCAGAACGGTTCCTGGCCATGGCAGAAGCAGAGATCCACCAACTCGTGCAGCAGACGATGGAAGGCCACCTGCGCGCCATTGTAGGCACCATGACGGTGGAGGACCTGATCCAGAATCGCGCTGCATTCTCAAGCAACCTCGTGGACCAGTCGGCCAAGGATCTCGAAACCATGGGCCTGATCATTGACAACATGCCGATCCGCGAAATAACCGATGAACACGGCTACATAGATGCTCTGGGCAAGAAAAGGACTGCCGAAGTGAAGCGGGACGCCGCCATCGGTATGGCAAATGCCCAGCGAGACGCCGACCTGGAAGCCTCCGATGCGCGAAAAATCGGCGAGACCGCCAAGATAGTGGCCGACGTCGGCATCGCCGAGGCGGAGAGGGACAAGCGCATGAAGCTGGCGCAGTTCGACGCCGATGCCGACACGGAACGAGCGCGTGCCGACCAGGCCGGGCCACTGTCCTCAGCCCAGGCCCAGCAGGCGGTCAAGGCTGAAGAGGTCAGGATTGAACAGATAGACCGTAATGCCCGCATCGCCGTGCAGGAGCAGGAAGCGCTGCGCAAGGAGCAGGAACTGCTGGCCACGGTCGTCAAGCCGGCCGAGGCCGAAAGAGAGCGCGTAGTGATCGCCGCCGAGGCTAAACGCCAGGCCGCCATCGTGGACGCCCAGGGCGACAAGCAGGCGGCAGTGCTCCGCGCCGAAGGCCAGAGAGACGCCCGGATCAATCAGGCTGACGCGGACCAGGCAGAGCGCGAGCGACAAGGTGTTGGCGATGGCGCCAAGGCCCGGGCGATCGGTGAAGGCGAGGCAGAAGCCATAAGAGCCAGGGGTCTGGCCGAGGGTGATGCCACCAAAGCCAAGATGCTGGCTGAGGCCGAGGGTATGATGGAAAAGGCAGATGCCTGGCGGCAGTACGGTGACGCGGCCGTCCTGCAGATGCTGCTGGAGCAGTATCCCGAGATAATCGAAGCCATGAGCGGCCCCATGCAGGCCATCGGCTTGGGCCTCGCTGCCATCGAGCACATCTCGGTAGTGGATATCGGCGGCAATGGTGACGGGACAGGCGACCCGCTGGGACGTGTGGTCAACCAGATACCCCAGCAGTTCCTGCAGTTCAACGAGCAACTGAAGGCGATGTTCGGTGTAGACCTGGCGGAACTGCTGGCCCAGAAGCTCGAGACCGGCCAGACGGAAAAGCCGACTCTTGAGGAGCCGGTAAGTGAGGAACAAAGCCCGGACGAGCAGCCGAGCTAGCAAACCCAACTGCAAAGGCCACCAGTTGCTGCCTACATATAGTGTATCCGCTCGGCGTTTTCGGCCAGCAGGCGGGCGTTGTGCTCGTCGCCACCAGGCATGTTCGCGCTGATGTAGATCGGAGGCTCAATGCCGCGCTGGACCAGATGCGCTATCGTCTGGCAGGCGATGGCATTGACCACCACAACGCCCAGCACCGTTGACAGCGGGCCGGTCTTCTGCTCGACACCGGGCACCTCAACCGCCGCATCGCCCAGTGGCGCGCAGTTGTCAATCACGAGGTCGCAGAAATCCAGCAGCCGCTTGCCGCTGGGATGACGGCTGGGCACACTGGTGCTATATTCCACGGACGTGATGCCGATAGTCCTGATCTCCTGCTCCTGTGCGGCCATTGCCATGTCAATGACCACAGCGTTGCGTCCGGAGGTCGAGGCGATAAGCAGCGCATCACCCGCGCGGGCCGGAGAGTTCTCCAGCAGCACGCGGCCGTACTCGGGGATGCGCTCGATCTGCGAGGTCATCGCCAGCGGCCGCACCGTCAGGTCCATGCCGTGCGGGTAGATGGGGTTTATGAGCATGAGTCCGCCGGTGCGATAGACTAGCTCCGTTGGCAGCATAAATGAATGACTGGCGCCGAATGCGAAGATGGCCTTGCCGGCCTGGATGGTATCGGCCAGAAGCTCGGCGGCGGCCTCGATATTGGCTAGCTGCTCGTCTTTGAGCTTCTCAAGTCCTGCTGCCGCGGCATTGAAATAGGCTTGCGCTGACATATTGCTTCAGCTCCTTTAGTAGCCTTGACGCTTGAACTGCTCCTGCATCTCCTCATTGAATTCCGGCCCGTCGGGGCGGTTGGCGCTGATGTAGTAGCTCGGCTCCAGGCCCCTGGCCAGCAGCTTCTCGACGACCTGGGTGCAGATCATCCAGCAGGTCATAATGGTCGCCACGCCCGATAGTGGAACCGCCTTCTCCGACAGCCCGGGCACCTCCATCGAAGCGTCGCCGTACGGGACACAGTTATCAATGACGATATCGCACACCTCGCTGAGTTTCTTGCCTGATGAGTGTATGGCAGCGATCTGCGAGCTGTACTCTAAAGCTGTGACGCCGATTGTCGTAGCGCCGATTTCGCCCGCGGCGATGGCAAGCGACACCGGGGCGGTGCTGCGGCCGGACACGGAGCCGAGGATGATGCAGTCACCGGCCCGCATGTGGCTGCCCCGGACAGCGACGCGCGCCGCTTCCAGGCCTGTGTCGTAGGGCTTCTCACGCGGCCGGTCGCGCTCGATGCCATCGCGGACGTTGAAGCTGAAGCTGAACGGCTGGGCGGCCAGCAGTCCCCCGGCGCGATGCAGCAGGTCCCCATCATTGCCATGTCCCAGCGAGCTTATGTAGAACTGATTGCCCGCGATCAGGGCATTGACTATGGCCTCTGCGGCCGCATCCGTCTGCTCGGCCGATCTGCTCTCAAGGTCATCAATCAACTTGCGAACTCGTTGCAGGTACTCCATCTGAAGCAATCTAATCGCCTCCAGCGAAGATATGTTCATATCAGCCCTGCGTTACCACCTCAGAAGCGGGGAACGCGGTCTGGGTTTGGACGATGCGGTCGCGTATCTGCGCGGTTACGCTCAGCCCGGCGCTTTCCATGGCAAGTAGAACCGCGCCGACGACCATCCTCACCGCCGGCACCTCCGGCACCAGCGTCGGGTCGTATTCGAGGATTTTGTCGGAAAGTATCTGCCAGTACAACGGCGATCCCTGGATCACGCCGGCTATGCCGATAAGCGGATAGCCCTGGCCGACTATATCGAGCTCATCAAGCACCAGGGCGCATATTTCCGCGAGCGAACCAGCCGCCTCATTCAGGATGCGCAGGGCAATGCGGTCACCTGCGGCGGCTTCCTTTATGACGGCGGGAGCAACAGAGGCAACCTGCCCCCGCGTGATCTCGCCGTAGGCGATCGGGCGCCCGACAACGGCCCTCGCCAGGTCCGCAACCCCGAGCACCTCAGGCACAGCTTCGGCCAGACTGGTACGTGTCTGGCGTGACCATCGCGAGCGCAAGGCCGCCTTGATGCCCCGCAGCCCGATGTCCCAGCCGCCTCCCTCATCGCCCACGAAGGGCCCCATGCCGCCCATGCGAACTTCCCTGCCGTCGCCGGTCCTGCCATTCACCCAGGAGCCGGTGCCGGAGTGCACCGCCACGCCCCAGGCCTTGTCCGCAGCGGTAAACGTGCAGGCCCATTCCCACACACTGTGGCGGCGCACGGCTATGCCTTTTGCCTTCAGCCAGGTAGTGGCGCAATCGTCAACCCAGAGTGTAGCCATCTCCACCTCGCACACGGGCAGCTCACCCACGGCCTCAGCAACCGCCTGGTGGCACGCACGTTGTGCTTCCTCCTTGGTAGTATAGCCGGTCGCGCCGCTCTTGCCCCAGCCGAGCACTGTGCCCTCTTCGTCAATCAGAACGGCGTCGCATTTCGAGCCGCCGCCGTCAATTCCCAGGAAAAGAGCCAACTCCGATCACTCCTGCGCGCGTTGGATTCCTGTGTCGGCAGCTAATTCGCCACAGGCATCGAGATTACTTTCCTGCGATGCCGAAAAACTCAATCTGGCTGTGGCCAGAACAAAAGGGCCCCGTCTTCGGGGCCCTTTTTCTCATCGCTTGCTTATTCGGGTATGCCGGCTGCTGGCGCTATTCTTTACGGCGCAGGAAGGCGGGGATATCCACATCGTCTTCGTCGTAGGTGGGCACATCCTGCTCGAACGCTGGCGATGGTGTCGAGGGTGCCAGCGACGGGGCTGCAGCGGCCTCTTCAGCCAGCTCTTCCTCTGGGCGCGCGGTGGATGTAGCTTGCGGCCTGCGTCCGGCGTCAAAGCCGGTAGCCAGCACCGTAACGCGCAGTTGTCCCTCCATCGCTTCGTCAATGACCGCTCCCAGCGTCAGGTCCACGCCGTCATCGCCGCCGGCGGCTTGCTGGATGATGTTGGAGGCTTCATGAACCTGAGCCAGGCTCATGTCCGGCCCGCCGGTGACGTTAAGCAGCACGGCGGTAGCGCCCTCGATGCTGGTCTCCAGCAACACGCTGGAGATCGCCATATTTGCCGCTTCCTCAGCGCGATTGTCGCCGGAAGCCTCGCCAATGCCCATCATAGCCGTGCCGGCATCGGCCATTACCGTTCGCACGTCGGCGAAGTCGAGGTTAATCAGACCCGGAACCACGATGACTTCGCTGATGCCCTTGACGCCCTGCTGCAGCGTCATATCGGCGAGTCGGAAGGCTTCCTGCAGTGATACATCCTCATCGGCCAGGGTAAGCAGACGGTCGTTCGGGATAACTATTAGCGTGTCCACATTGGCTTTGAGCTCCTCGACGCCCTCATCGGCGATCCGGGCCCGCTTGCGACCCTCGACGGCGAAGGGTCTGGTGACCACACCGACGGTCAGAGCGCCCATTCCCTTCGATATCTGTGCCACTATTGGGCCGCCGCCTGTGCCGGTGCCCCCGCCCATGCCACACGTGATAAAGACCATGTCTGCGCCATCGAGCGCCATCAGTATCTCCTGATGGCTTTCTTCAGCAGCAGCGCGGCCCAGGTCCGCATCGCCGCCGGTACCAAGGCCGCGTGTCAACTCTTCGCCGATTTGCAGCTTCTTATCCGCCGCAGAGAGGTCCAGAACTTGCGCGTCGGTGTTTATGGCCATATACTCCACGCCCATCAGTCCGGACTCGATCATCCGGTCCACCGCATTGGAGCCGCCGCCGCCGATGCCAACGACGCGGATCTTAGCGTACTCCTCCACGTTCGGCCTCAGCATATTGTTGTCTCCTCCTTCGCGCCACGTTCTGGCACATCATGGTCGAAAAACTTGCGGGCATTATAGTATCGGACTCAGGCCAAGTCAAGCTCACAGCCGCCGCCCATGCCCGCCTTCCTCGGCCTCACAGTACTTCTACAAGAAATGCGTATGCTCCGCTTGTTTTTCAAGAATCAGAAGACGCCTCAGGGGCCACAGCCACTCTGACTCTCGCCGCCCGCAGCACCCGGTCATGCAGAACATACCCGGGTTGCACCACCGCGATGATAGTATTCGCATCCACCTCGTCACTGGGCACTGCCTCGACCGCCTCATGTAGGTCAGGGTCGAATGGCTCGCCCTCCGGGTTAATCTGCTCGACCCCGTGGCCTTTCAGGAAGCCTTGAAGCTGGGTGAGGATCATCTCGACGCCCTTGGACACACTCTCGATATCGTCAGTGTCGGAGATGCTGGCCAGCGCCTGCTCGTAGTTATCGCTGAGCGGCAGCAGTTCGGCCAGCAGGCTTTCATTTGCATATTGCTGTCGCTGAGCCATTTCCCGGGCCGCTCGACGGCGGTAGTTTTGCAGATCAGCCAGCGCCCGCAGGTACTTCTCGTGCGCCTCCTCGTACATCGCCTGCCAGTCCGGCTGCTCTGCAGCGCCCGGCTCTTCGGCCGGCTGCCCACCATCCTGCTGCGCCTGTGCTTCAGCGGTCTCGCCGGCGCCATCTTCGTCTGGCTGCGCGCCTGCTTCAACCCTTGCGGGAACAGGCCTATCTTCATTGTTGTCTGTCATATATAACTCCTCGATTACCCAACGGAGCCGGCATGGCATCAATTCCCTCCGTACCGCGTGGCACAGGCTTTCCAGACGCTGCTGCTTTTTGAGATACGCTGCATGCGGGGACAGTCCCTAAAGGGACAGTCCCCTACTAGGTCCTCAATAGGTCGGAGTGCGTGATAGCTGTTTCGCGACATTCTTGTCGTATCTGTTAGGAACTTTCAACAACCTATTGACAACAGCCGGTATTCTGTAGGGCGGGGGCTTGTACCCCGCCGCAGGTATTAGACGACTAAATAAGCAAGCCCAAAAAGCAGCAGCGTCTTTCCAGCCTGTGATTGCCGTTGCCGGCGTAGCTCGGGCTTTCCAAGAAATCTGCATAACTACTGTTCCAGCCCGCAGAAATGCTCACGGGCACATATCTACCATGTAGCGTCTTCGCCCTGAGCCAGAGCCTCGCCCAGGCTTTCGGCGACGAAAGAGACTACTGACATGGCGTTGAGATAGTCCATGCACATCGGCCCAAGCACGGCGACGCTTCCTGCGCGCAAGCCGGTGTGAGCGTACGAGCGCGCCACCATACTGCAGCGGCGGATGCCCCTGACACGGTTCTCAGTGCCGATTGTAACAGTGACATCCGAGGCCGTGGCCGCCGACAGAAGTGCCTCGCGCAGCAGCGCATGGTGGTCGAGGGTTTCAATCAACTCGCGCAGGTTGTTGGCCTGCTGGAATTCGGGCTCGCGAAGAATGTAGCTGGTGCCATCCACGTAGATATGGCGGTCCTCTTCGGCTTCAACGGCCTGCCGCAGCGCCTGGAGTAGTGTCTCGGGCAGGTTGCAGTCGGCGACTGCTGCCGCCAGGTCGGTGGTCGTAACGGTGGCCAGCTCACCGATGCACCGACCGCGGTAGATCTTGCGCAGCGCCCGGCTCAGTTTGGCGATCTGCTCGGCTGTTAGCGGCTCGGGGCTGCGCAGCAATTGCTGCACCTGCTTGCCCGTGTCAGTCTTGTAGGTCAGCAGCAGATTGTTGCTGCTGACTGGTGATACGGCTATGTCATCGAAGCACTCTTGTATGCGGGAGGGGCTCATAACCACGCTGGGATAGCCGGTCAGCGCCGCCAGACTACGGGAAGTAGCCCGCATCAGCGTCCGCGGGCGTCCCTTCAGGCGCCGACATTCGCTCTCGTAGATGCGTGAGGCCTCGCTGTGTTCGGGCAGTGGGCCTTCGCGCACTTCGTTCACGTACAGCCGGTAAGCCTCGGGCAACGGCACTCGCCCCGAGGAGGTATGGGGCTGGCACAGGTAAGACGCCTGCTCCAGATAGGCCATCTCGTTGCGGATGGTGGCGGTGCTGACGCTGAAGCCGTACTTTTCTTTGAGCTGTTTGGAGCCTACCGCCGCCTTGGTAGCGATATGCTCTCGCACCACAGCCATCAGTATCTCTCGTTGCCTGGCCGACAGCGGCGGGGCCGGGCTATGGCGCATCAGTAGCTACCTCCCAAGCCTGAAATTGCACCAGGACTATATTGTATGTATACGGCACCAAGATAACAGCGCACGCCAGGCATTGTCAAGCTCCAGCCTTACTGCGGGCGCATGTACCAATTGTCGGCGGGGTACCCACTCCGCAGCAGTGGGTCGGGCGTCTCCCCTCTCGGGGCTTGGACAGCCAGGGATGTTGTTTGCCGTAGGCGCGTAACGGCGAATCTTGTCATTAGACAATAACTGTATTGAAGGTCTGGTCGTGAATTCCGGGATTAGGAATCAAGTATCTGCTTGTTGTAGGGCGCGGGCCTGGCGTAGGCCCTGCCGTGTGCGCCCTGCCGCCCGCGCCCTACAACAAGGCCCAGTCAGCAGCGGCGCGGAGGGCGTGATCAATCACGCCCCTACGAACAGCCACAGCCGGCCTTTTGTGACCTACCGGCAATCTTTACACGCACCCCAGGGGCCTCAAGACGTTGACAGTCTTGGCAGCCGTGTGCTATTCTGAAGCTCCGCTGGCTTCCTGTCTCAATAGGAAGCCGCGTAGTTTCTTGTGTCTTTACCTGTCAGGCGATATTCAGGGTACCGCAAGCCTCGGCATCGGGGGCAAAGCGAGAGCCTGATTGTAGTTGTAGTCCTGCCCGCAAGTTATTTGCAGACGAGATGCCCGCGTGGCACGAGCTTGCCCGCCATAGCTTTAGCGAAGGCGGGGCTTTCCGCAGGCCCTGCCGCGTGCGCCCTGAGCTTGTCGAAGGGCAGCCCGTGAACGCCATTTACAAACGAGAGGGATAATAAGGGTATGACCTACAGAGGACGGGGTCAGGAAGAACGCGATGAAATAGAAGAGCGCGTGGTCCGCATTGACCGCACGCGAAAGACCGTCAAGGGCGGGCGCATATCGTCGGTACGCGTCGTTGCTGCGGTGGGCAACGGCAAAGGCAGTGTCGGCCTCGGCGTCGGCAAGGCGCGCGACATCCCCGAGGCTATCGAGAAAGCGATCAAGCGAGCCAGGGAGAACATGATCCGCATTCCCATGGACGGCTACACGATCCCGCATCTGGTGCAGGCCAAGGTGGGAGGCGCAGTTATCTTGCTGCGTCCGGCCTCGCGCGGCACCGGGGTCGTAGCCGGCGGCGCGACCCGGCAAATTCTTGAGGTCAGCGGCATCCGCGACATCCTCACCAAATCGCTGGGCAGCGGCAACGTATTCAACCGCGCGCAAGCCTGCTTCAAGGCCCTCCAGATCTTGCACAATCCTGCTGACATCGCAGCAGAGCGGGACATGAGCGTCGAGGAGATGCTGGGCCGCACCGTCGAGGATCCCTACGCCGAGCTCGAAGCAGAGGAAGCCGAGCAAGCTGCCGAAGAGGCTGAAGCCGAACAGGCTGCACAAGAGCCGGCAGCAGCCGAGGAGCCTGAGGCCGCAGAAGCGGCCGAAGCTCCTGAGCTTGTCGAAGCGGCCGGAGGCCCTGAGCCTGTCGAAGTGGCCGAAGCTCCTGAGCTTGTCGAAGCGGCCGAAGGTCCTGAGCCTGTCGAAGCGGCCGAAGGTCCTGAGCCTGTCGAAGTGACGGCCGAGCCTGAAGAGGGAGCCGAAGAGGCAGGAGTTGCCGGCGGGGCCGTCATTGAGGATACCATGACCGACAGCCTCACGGACCTCTTCATTGGTGATGAGAAAGACGAAGAAGACTAGCTCGCGGCACCCGACCACGCCAAATCAAACTGAGCCCCTGCCAGGGCTCAGTTTTCTGTTAGCAGGAAGACGGCAGTAGGCCGACCGAGAAAAAGACTTCTCTCTGGCGCGTAGCTCGCGCTTCCCAAAAATATCGCGTGGCTCGGGCTTCCAGCCCGAGTCGTCGTTGCCGTTGCCACCAAGGGTAGGCGAGTAGTTACGAACGTCGTTCGGACCTTCAACTCCAGTTGCTCTTCGACAAGCCTCGTCAGCAAAACGCGCATGCCGTTGTCAAGGAATATACCCCTGCTCAACGCCCAGGCGCATCGTCTCGCGAATCGCGATGAGATAGTCGTCCACAATGTCGGCCTCGTCACACCACGGGAGGATATCGAGGAAGCCCTGGCGGCCCTCGTACGGGAAAGCCAGCGTGCCGAAGTGGACGTACAGCATCCGCACATTGCCCAGGATGCCGCTTTCCTCAGTGTCACCATAGATGTTGTCCGAGTACTGGTGGCCGAGCGCCTTGATGCGGGCCGCCGTAGCCGTGTTGATTTCGCGCAGCTTTTCACGGTACGGCTCAGAGAAGCCACGGTTCATGCAGAAGAAGTTTGAGCCGCAGGCGTGCAGGTCAATGTAGCACTCCGGCGGCTCCGCTTCCATGTATGCAAGCAACTGCTGGAACTCGACGAACAGAGTAGTGCTGACATCCACGGGCCGGTTCGCCAGGAAGCCGTCATCGTTGAAGCGCCCGCCCAGGAAGATGATCTCATCGGGGTTGATGCCATTGGGAACGGCCTCCTCAATGGCGACAACGCTGCGGTCTTTCCGCCATGATTGGGCCAGGCCCTCGAGGCCGCCGGTAGACCAGCCGACCAGGCTGTCGGGGCAGCGGGCGCGGCCATCGGGGTTGAAAACCGGCACCACGGTGATGTCCAGCTCGTCGGCCAACCCCGCGATCTCCGGCCACGGTTTGCCCTTCAGGTCTTCGCCGTGGTCGAGGATGTGCAGCAGGTTGAAGCATGATGCCACGCTGCCCGGTTCGTGACCGTGGGTGCCGGCGATGACCCAGAGCCGCGGCCGGCCGGGATTCGGTCTTCTGATCAGATAGAGATCGCGCCCGCCGGCGGAAGTGCCGTACTTCTCCAGCCGCTCGGCAGGCACCGCCGCGATGTGAGCGTTGATGCCGGCCTCGTCGGCCGGCCAGAAGTCGGGGAGCCTCATCTTCGCGACATATCGGGGGTCCATTCGCGTCATTCCTCTCAGCAACATTGGGCGTGATTCGGCCCGCCACAAATGCCCGGGCTGCATGGTTTTTCGCCGCCGGCAGTGACAATCCTCTTTGCACATTTGCCCTGCCGAATCGCGCAGAAATGCTCAGGTCAATGCCACTGAATTGCGGGGTGGTGACATGAGCTAACTTCGCCGTAGCGCCGTTTTGTCAATTCTGCAGAGGCCTTTTTCGGCTATACCCCACAAGCAACGAAGCCCTGGTGCAGCGGGGCTGGGGGCAATAACTTGTCGTGGTATGGGGTGCTACAAGCCGTTGCTGGGGGGGGTCAGTGCTGACCCCCTACCAGAAAAGGAATTTAGTGCCAAGCGGCCAGGAGGCCCTGAAAACGCGGGCCTTTTTGCTAGGTATGAGGTCCGCGCGCGGGGCAGACCGGAAGACGGCACTGGGGGGGAGCACTGTGAACAAAGTGTGACAAGAAGGGTGATCAGGCCCTGCTACTGCGGGCCTCCTTACTGGTGGGGAGGTACTCTCAGCGAGAAAGGAGACGGAGCCCTTTTTTCGTCATGCGAATGGGGGAGTGTCCCGACTTGCATCGTTCTTGAAAGCGTGCTCGGCCCCCTTTTTCCCAGCATCGGCGCACAAAAACAGGGACGGGCAAGCAGCCCGTCCCTGTGTGATCCAGTCGTCTTGTGACGCGTGCCGGCTAGTCGCCTTCGGCTTCTTCTGCCTTTTCGGCTTCAGCGATGAGGCTTTCGGTGGTCAGGATCATGCCTGCAATGGAGCCGGCGTTTTCGAGCGCGTAGCGTGTGACCAGTAGCGGGTCAATGATGCCGGTTTTGACCAGGTTCTCGATCTCGCCGGTGAGGACGTTGAAACCGTGGTTCTTCTTCGAAGCGGCCACGTCGCGGACGATCAGCGACCCCTCGTAGCCCGCATTGTCGGCGATCTGGCGCAGTGGGGCGCTGAGGGCCTTGCGAACGATCTCAACGCCGATGGCTTCGTCGCCCTCGGCCTCGATGGAGTCGAGGCTGGGGATTGCAGCCACCAGCGAGGCGCCGCCCCCGGCGATGACGCCTTCCTGAACCGCCGCTCTGGTTGCCGACAGGGCATCCTCAAAGCGGTGCTGTTTCTCCTTCAGCTCGGTCTCGGTGGCGGCACCGACCTCGATAACCGCGACGCCGCCGGAGAGCTTGGCGAGGCGCTCTTCGAGCTTTTCGCGGTCGTAGTTGGAATCGGTTTTTCCGATTTCGGTGCGGATCTGATTGATGCGAGCGCGGATGGCGTCCTGTGAGGCAGCGCCCTCGATGATGGTGGTATCATCGCTGCTCACTGTAACACGCTCGGCCTGGCCCAGCATTTCCAGCTCGACATTATCCAGGGTGATGCCAAGCTCTTCGCTGATGAAGGTGCCGTTGGTGACAATGGCGATGTCCTCCAGCATGGCCTTGCGGCGGTCGCCAAAGCCCGGGGCCTTGACCGCGACGGCTTGCAGCGCACCCCGCAATTTGTTGACAACCAGCGTGGCGAGGGCTTCGCCGTCAACGTCCTCGGCGATGACCAGCAACGGTCGGCCGGCCTGCACGATCTTTTCCAGAACCGACACCAGGTCGGCCACGGAGCTGATCTTCTTTTCGTAGATGAGAATCAGGGGCTTCTCCAAAACGGCCTCCATCTTCTCGGGATCAGTGACCATGTAAGGCGACAGATAGCCGTTGTCGAACTGCAGGCCTTCGACGAGCTTGAGGGTGGTGTCAAGGCTTTTGGACTCCTCGACGGTGATGACGCCGTCCTTGCCGACTTCCTCCATGGCCTCGGCAACCAGGTCGCCGATGGCTTCGCTGTTGCCGGCGATGGCGGCGACATTGCGCATGTCTTCTTCGGTGGCGACTTCGGTGGCCATCTCGCGCAGCGCTTCGACGGTGACCTCGACGGCCCTGTCAATCCCGCGCTTGACGAACATGGGGTTGGCGCCTGCAGTGACGGACTTTAGACCTGCTCCCAGCATCGCCTGGGCCAACACGGTTGCGGTGGTGGTTCCGTCGCCGGCGTCGTCGTTGGTCTTGGAAGCAACTTCCCGCAGCAACTGCGCGCCGGTATTCTCCAGGTGGTCTTCCAGCTCGATCTCCTTGGCCACGGTCACGCCGTCTTTGGTGATGGTCGGTGAGCCAAAGGCTTTGTCCAGCAGTACATTGCGTCCGGAAGGCCCGAGGGTGACTTTGACGGCATCGGCGACGATGTTGGCCCCGCGCTCCAGAGCCCTGCGAGCCTCTTCATCATACAGAATGGTTTTTGCAGCCATAAGCTTGGATCTCCTTTTCTAAGACTGTACCCCCGTCGTGGTGGAGTGGGGGTCAGACTACTTTGGCGTAAATCTGGCTGGTTTCGAGTATCTTGTACTCTTCGCCCTCGTCAGTGATCTCGGTACCGCCGTACTTGGCGAAAATGACTACATCACCCTCCTCGAGGTCTGACGGAATCAGCTCGCCATCTTCTGTGCGCGTGCCCTCTCCAACGCCTACAATAGTGCCGCGCTGAGGCTTTTCCTGCGCAGTTTCGGGCAGCAAGATGCCGCCCTCGCTCTCGGCCGCCTCGTCAACTTTAATCATAACTCTGTCGCCCAGAATCCTGAGTCCCACGTATTGCACCTCCTTTTGAAACTGAAGCCTCCGCATCGCGGAAGCCAGAGTGGCTACAAGCAGTCTGTGTTGAGCGGGCCTAATAATAGCCCAAAAGATGTCAAGAAGCAAGAGCTAATTGGCACTCTATTGTGGAGAGTGCTAAATGGGGAGGTTTGTTGGCAACTGCAGATGCTGAGCGGCGTTTGGCCGGTGCCTCGAAAGGCAACCCTCACCCCCGGCCCCTCTCCCGCAGGGAGAGGGGAGAACGGCGACGGCAACAGAGTCGGGCAGGATGCCCGACCCACGGTAATATTTGGGAAGCCCGAGCCACGGGATGAATGAACAGCATTGCCAGGCTCGAAAGCCTGGCCCACGCGAACATATTTGGGAGGTCGGAGCGGCGCAATGATGAAGGGCGTGGGCCGGTCTCACTGAGGACGCAAAGCGTCCTCAGATTCGGCCGGTCCCTCCGAAAGGCGACGGCGACGGAGTCGGGCAGGATGCCCGACCCCCGGGATGTTTTGGGGATGCCCGAGCCACGGGATGAATGAACAGCATTGCCAGGCTGGAAAGCCTGGCCCACGCGAACATATTTGGGAGGTCCGAGCGGCGCGATGATGAAGGGCGCGGGCCGGTTTCACTCCGGACGCTGCGCGTCCTACGTTCAGCCGGCCCCTCCAAAAGGCTACGGCAACCCTCACCCCGGGCCCCTCTCCCTGTGGGAGAGGGGAGAAAGGCGACGGCAACGCCAACAGGCGAGGCCACGGGCGCACGCCATGTCACCCACACCCTTGGTGTGGGTACCCGACAACATCGGCAGCGCCACGCAGCATCGGCCTATCGCACAGGGCGGGCCTTTTCTCGTTTGCCAACAATCTTGACACGCACCCTGCAATAGCCTCGGCCAAGTTCTTAGCTTTCTGCGAGGCGGTTGAGCAACTCGACCGCCGCATCCACCATCTGCTTTTCCGTACCCGGGGCGGCTTTGCCCCAGCGGCATAACCAGGTCTCATAGCTGCCCTCCTGGAGGGCAGTGTCGGTGGGGCAATAGCCGAGAAAATCGTTGGCCAGCTCGATGGTCATGGTGCGGGCAAATGGCGAGCGGGCCTTAATCTGCAGCCCGTAGTCAGCAAACATCTCCCCCGGCACGCCGACGATGCCCAGGTCGCCGACGCGCAGCGCCATCACAGGGGTGGGCCGCACCAGCGGCTCCTCCGCGACCTTCAGCGCCTCCAGGGCATAGACCCACTCGGCCAACTCAAGTGCGTCCCTGTTTTCGTACTTTTGCTTTGCCTCCGCTAGCTCCTCGGGAGTCGACTCGCGCCGTCTGAAATCAACCATCTGCGTGGCGGCAGCGAGAACGGGAGCCGGATCGTAGTCCCTAATCTGCTGCCAGGCACCGTACGCGCGCGAAGCCACCGCGTTGCCCACCCGCTCGACCTGGTAGTGAGGATGCGCCATCGGCGGTTCGGGACGCGTCCGGTCGCCGTTATTGATGTCACCGCAGCAGCCGTTAGCCATGATGGCGACAAAGTCGCTGCCGGCCATGCGCTGCAACGCCCGCCCGAAGGCACCGAAATAATTTGCCGAAATCGCCGTGGCTGCCATGCTGCCGACATAGTGCAGCGAGTAGTTACACAGCGCCGCAATCGGCTCATAGCTGTCCTGGCCCAAGAGAATCGCCACAGCGACTTCGGGATCGGTTGGCCCGGCCGGACGCACCATGTCGGCACTCAAGTAGCCGGGGTTCATCTGCACGCTGCCATCTTTCATGTGCCAGCGGCGGTTGTGCGTCTCCTCCGGACAACTTCCCGAGGCATGACCGACACGCGCCGGCTGCAGACGGTTGTATGCCAGCTTGACCGCATCGCCGACTTTCTCCATCGCCCACGCGGTGTACTCCGCTTCGTGCGGCAGGTGCGCAAGCTCAAGCGTATTCGGCCCATAGTGTGTGTGCGTGCAGGAGATGAAGATGTTTTCATAGGGGATGCCGGTAAGCTCGGTCGCGCGAGCCTTAGCAGCGTCAAGGTAATGCTTGTAGGTGCCGATCACGTCGCAGACGACCACTGCCAGCGCCGTTTCGTCGTTCTGCAGCACTATCGCCTTGGCATGAAGCTCATCGGCAACGTCGTCAGCCGGGCGCTCGCCGAAGAAGCCCTGCATGCGAGTTCCGAGCTTGGGGGTGATATTACTCGTTGCGGCTCCGACATGAAGTTGCGAGGCCATCTCTTTGTCTCCTTGGGATTACACTTGTCGCTACTGGCTTTCCGCCAGGCGGTTGAGTACCTCGACGGCGGCGTCAACCATTTGCTTTTCGGTGCCGGGGGCGGCCTTAGCAGTGCGTGCCAGCCTGGTTTCATAGCTGCCCTCGACGAGTGCGACATCTGTCGGGCAGTAGCCGATGTAATCATTGGCCAGCTCGATGGGCATGGTGCGGGCAAAGGGCGAGCGGGCCTTGATCTGCAGGCCGTAGTCAACGAAAATCTCCCCGGGCATGCCCACGATGCCGAGAGCGCCGATGCGCAGCCCCATGATCGGCGTCTGTCGCACGAGCGGCTCTTCAGCGAGTAGCAGCATTTCGCGGGCGTATATCCACTCCTTGTCGCCGGTATCGCTCTTGTCTGCATAGAGCTGTCTGGCCCGCGCCATTTCCTGTTCTGACGACTCGCGGCGGCGGAAATCAATCATCTGAGTGAGGACGCCAAGATCAACATGTGGCTCAAAGTCGCGTATCTGCTGCCAGGCACCATAGGCACTGGCGGCGACCGCACTGGCGGACCGCTCGACCTGGTAGAAGGGATGCGGCGTCGGCGGCGCTTCCCCGGTCGGGTCGGCGTAGTACACATCGCCGCAGCATCCGTTGGTCGCGACGGTGACGAAATCGTGTCCGGCAAGACGCGGCAAAGCGCGGCAGAAAGCGCCGAAGAAGTTGGCCGATACGACATTGGCGGCGGAGGTGCCGACGTAGTGCGTGGGGTAGTTGCACAGGGCGGCAATGGGGCGGCCGTCCTCGCCGATGAAGACGGCCACCGCGACCTCCGGGTCTTTGGGCCCGGCCGGTCGAACGATGTCAGGGCTCTGGTGCGGAGGGTGCATGATGACGCTACCGTCCTGCATGTGCCAACGGCGGTTATGCGTTTCCTCCGGGCAGCTTCCTGAAGCGTGGCCTACACGCGCCGGTTGCAGACGGTTTTGAGCCAGCTTCACCGCATCGGCAGCCTTCTCCATCGCCCAGGACATATACTGCTCGTCGCGGGGCGTACCGAGGCCGCCTATCGTTGCCGGGCCATAGTGGGTGTGCGTGCAGGAGATGCAGATGTTGTCCGCCGGTATTCCGGTGAGGTCGGACGCGCGCTGCTTGGTGACGTCTAGATCAGCCTTCCATGCTACGGCCAGATCCAACACGACAATCGCCATGGCCATGTCATCGTTGTGCAGAACGAGGGCTCTGGAACAGATCTCATCGTGGACATCTTCAGCCAGGCGGTCTTCGAAGAATCCAATCATGTGAGTGCCCAGCGTTGGAGTGATATTGCTGGTTGCTGCGCCAACATGGAGTTGAGATGGCATCTCATAACACCTCTGAGTGCTGCTTTATCGGTTTATTCGGGCTCGATTCTTTCAATGGCGAAGATGACCGGCCGGTAGCCGTCAGTGCAGGCGGCGACGGTTTTTCCGGGCTTGGAGCCGAGGAAATTGCCGCCGCGCGCGAGAGTGACAATGTACTTATGCAGGTCAGCCCAGGCCCAGCTACAGAAGCCGTCCGGAATGCCAATGTCGGTGCCGGAGACGATGAACTCCTGGCCGTCTGTAAGGCGGCTACAGGGAGCCCAGTCGCCTTCGGCGTACTCCTCACACGCGTCCTCGATAAGCAGGCGCTTCAGTACGGTAATCTTGATATCCGCTTGCATTGTCCACCCTCCCTTGATACGGGACTTACTCGATTTGCGCCAGCTCGTCAAGCACGCCCAGGGCAGTGTCCACCATGAGCTTTTCGGTTCCGGAGGCGGCCTTGGCGCTACGGGCAAGCGCGGTTTCGTAGCTGCCCTCGACCAGTGCGACATCTGTCGCGCAATACCCGAGGTAGTCGGTGGCCAGCTCCACAGTCATCGTCCTGGCAAACGGCGAGGCGGCCTTCACCTGTAAGCCGTACTCGACGAAGATTTCGCCCGGGAGCCCGACGATACCGAGGTCGCCGATGCACAGGCCCATTATCGGGGTCGGTCGCACGAGCGGCTCTTTATCAACTTCAAGGACCTCATTTGCATAGACCTGGTCTCCCACTTCGTGATCGTCGGGCTCGGCGAGAATCTCCCGCGCCTGCTGGAGTTCTTCTTCGGTAGATTCGCGGCGGGTGAAGTCCATCATCTCGGTGGCTGCGCCGAGAGTAACTTCCGACTCGAAGTCGCGGATCTGCTGCCATGCGCCGTAAGCTCGCGAGGCAACGACATTTGCCACGCGCTGGACCTGATAGTAGGGGTGTGGATGCTCGCGCGCAGGCCTGGCAAAATCGCAGTTGTTGATGTCACCGCAGCAGCCATTGGCCATGATCGCAACGAAGTCACTGCCGGCGATGCGCTGCAGGGCCTGTGCGAAGGCGGCGAAATAGTCGGCGGAGATGGAGGTGCCACTGCCGCCGCCGACATAGTGCAGCGAATAGTTGGTGAGCGCGGCAATCGGATTGCAGTCATCGTCAATAAACACCGCAACGGCAACCTCGGGGTCGGCGGGGCCAGCGGGACGGACCAGGTCCGGGTTCTGGTAGCCGGGATTGGTCTTGACCGTGCCGTCTTGCATGTGCCAGCGGCGGTTGTGGGTTTCTTCCGGGCAACTGCCTGAAGCGTGCCCTATGCGCGCGGGTCGGAGGCGGTTGTAAGCCAGCTTCACGGCATCGGCGGCCTTCTCCATCGCCCAGGACATGTACTGCTCATCACGCGGCGCGCCCAACAGGCCCGTCGTAGCAACACCGGTATGGGTGTGAGTGCATGAGATGAAGATGCTCTCAACCGGGATGCCGGTGAGCTCAGAGGCACGCTGTTTGGCGATGCCCAGATCCTCCTTCAGTGCTACGATGAGGTCCAGCACAACGATGGCTATCGCGGTGTCATCATTCTGCAGCACGATGGCCCTGGAGTTTAGCTCATCGTTGACATCATCGGCCAGCCTGTCGGTGAAAGAGCCGGCCATGTGGGTCCCGAGCTTCGGGGTTATGTTGCTGATTGCGGCTCCGACATGCAGTGCTGAGGCCATTTCGAACATCCCTCTCTGAGTCGAGTGATTGCCCTTTCAGACCACAGGGATTTCGCCGGCAGCCTGCGCGCCACCTGCAGAGGAAATTGGGGACAGTCACCTATTTCCAGTCTCCACTCTCATTCGTGTATGAGGCAAACTGGCAGAAATAGGTGACTAAGGGGAAATTGGGGACAGTCACCTATTTCCAGTCGCCGCTCTCATTCCTGTATGGGGTAAACTGGCGGAAATAGGTGACTGTCCCCAATTTCCTATGTGCTATAATGCCGATTACGCATTTCTCTCTCGACGCGCATTCTGGAGGTAGGTTGCTTTGAAATGGACATGGAAGATAGGCGGCCTGGTCGGCCTGTTGGGCCTTGCTGCTGGTGTGCTTTCGTCATTGCTGGGCATCGGGGCCGGCATTATCGTGGTGCCGGCACTAAGCCTCGCCTGGGACAAGATTTATGACTCGCCACAACACCTCGCGCAAGGCACGGCGCTGGCGCTGATGGTACCGATGGCCGTGGCGGGGGCACTGCGCTACCACTTCAGCGCCGATCCCAGCAACTGGAAGGTCGCCCTCCCCATCGCCGTTTACGCTCTGCTTGGGGCGCTTGTCATATTCGCGGTGCCGCTGCTTTTCGCACGCCACATCGGCTATACCAACGTCCTGGGCAACGTGAACTGGCATACCGTGGGCATCATGTCGTTGACCGCCATAGTGGGCGTCGTCTGGCTGGGCGCGCCGCTGGCCAACTCGCTGGCCACGGAGACTTTGCGCAAACTCTTTGGCGTGCTGGCTATCATAGTAGGGATCCGAATGCTGGGCTGGCACGCTGTCATCATCAGCCTGTTCTCGGGCGGCTCGAATGGATAACCGGCCCCGTACCAACGCCCGCTGATATTGCCTCCCGACAAGCCACGGGCCTGCAGCCTTTTTTCTGAAGGGTGTAGCACCGTTATGGCGAAGTAGTTGGACACAATGCTGCAACACTCGTGAAGAAGGTGAAATTAAGATGACATTGAGAGCCTCTCTGACATTAGGATTTATTCTGGCGATCACGGCCTGCAGTTGCGATCGGCTGCTGGCAAAGACCGGCAGTCACATAGTGACGGCGCAGATGCGCGCCAATGCGCTGGCCAATATCGAAAAGTACGATTGGGCCAAGTCGCAGCAGCAACGGGCGATCAATGACGCTCAGAAATATGTTGAGATGTCGGACGAAGAACTGTGGCGGATGGTGCCCAGCCAGTGGGTGCCGCGCAACTGCGGCATACACAAGACGGCAGGCTGTCCCAACTGTGGCGAGGAGATCTTCAAGGTCAAAGCAGTGGGTTACGGCCGCTACGCGTACAACAGCCAACTGCACCCCTGGAAGATGCAGTGCAGGAACTGCGAGACCTTCTTCCCCGCAAATGATTATGGCGCCTATTACGAGTCGGGGCTGGACGAGCGCGGCGAATTCGACCCCGAAAAGGCCGACAAGAACCTGCTTTTCAACCCCGAACACCCCGACGCTAATGATCCCGATCACCTCAAGTGGGTGGATGACGGGTTTGGCCTGAAATACGGCGGTGATACGCTGACCATGATCGCTCACTATACGTACTTGCTGTGGAGCGAGCTCTCCAGCGCCACCAATAAGCTGGCCAGAGCCTACGCTTTGACCAGCGACCCCATCTACGCGCACAAGGCGGGTATTCTGGTGGATCGCTTTGCGGACATCTACCCCAACATTGATTACTCATTCGTGGTCAGGAGCGGGTTCGGGATATCCGACGGCGGCAGTCGCAAGGGCATGATATTGGGCCGTATCTGGGAGACCGGCACTGCGGCTAACCTCTCCTATGCTTACGATGTTATCTATGAACAGCTCCCCGAAGATCAGGAACTGGTCGAGTTCAGCGCGCAGATGAGGCAAGAGTACCCGGGCCTGGACGAAAAACCCGGCGCGGAAGCCATCGCCCGTCACATCGAAGATAACCTCATCACTCTGTTTTGCCAGGCAGTGATTGATGTCAATATCCACGGCAATGTCGGCTCGCACCAGAGAAGCATGACGATGGCTGCGATCGCCCTTGACCGGCCCGAACCGACCGGGCAGTACCTCGACTGGCTGTTTGAACCCGACGGCGGGACCATCCCCCGGATCCTGGTGGACCTGGTTGACCGCGATGGGCCCTCGTATGAGGCTTCTACCAGCTATTCGCTGAGCCCGCGCAGCCTTTACCCGGTGGGTGACCTGCTGCGGGCCTATGAGGGCTACACGAAGCACGATCTGTACCGCGATTACCCGAAGATGAAGCAAATCTTCATGGCGACCAAGGCGTTCCGGTGCCTGGACCAGGTCAACCCCAAGATCGGCGATTCAGGCAAGTACATGAACTGGAATCTGACGGTGCAGCCTATCCCGATGCTGATCAGCGGCTTCCGTGCCTATGGTACTGAAGATATCGGCCATGAGCTGTGGCGGTCAGCGGGATATGATCTGGCGAAACTGCAGGCCCAGGTTGACATCTTCGACGAGGACCCGCAGAAGCTCATTGATGAGCTGATTGCCCTCAAGCCGGAAATGCCCATTGAACTGGAGAGCGTCAACCATCCTGGCTACGGCCTTGCCATACTGCAGAGCGCCGAGGGCGCTGAGGTCGGAAGTACTCAGGGCCGCTGCGTTTCTCTCTGGTACGGTCGCATGGGGGGGCACGCGCACGCCGACCGCCTCAACATGGGCATATTCGCCAAGCACATCGTGATGAATCCTGATCTGGCCTACCCGGAATACACAGGTAGTTGGCCCAAGCGCCACTCCTGGACGAACCACACAGGCAGCCACAACACGGTTCTGGTCAATGACCGCAGACAGCGCAACAACTGGAGCGGCAAGACCGAACTGTTCAGCAGTGGCGACACGGCGCGTATTGCTATAGTTGACGGCGGGCCGCCGGTCTATGAGGGTGTTACGACGTACCGCCGTGCTCTGAGCCTAATTGATGTCTCAGAAGATGATAGCTACGTTGTGGACGTGTTCTGGGTGCGTGGCGGAACCAGTCACCGCATGGTCAACAACGGCGCGAGCCGCGCAGTCACCTACGAGAACCTGCAGTTGACCAAACAGGCCACCGGCACGTTCGCCGGCCCGGACATCGAGTTCGGCGCGAGGCTAAATGAGCCTGGCGCACATTATCAGTACGAAGGCGCTCCCGAAGGCTGCGCGGCGTTCTCCTGGCTAGGTGATGTCGAGCGCGGCAATGCCACGGCGGATAGCTGCTGGATTGACTGGGACATCGTCTATAAGACCGGCGAGATGGCCGAAGGCCGCGACCCGCACCTGCGCATGTACTGCCTGTCGCCAGTTGACGAGATCGCTATCGCCATCGGTGAACCGCCGCACCACCGCTACCGGGACGACTACATGCCGTGGGTCATCCGCAGCCGCTTGGGCGAGGACATCGAGAGCCAGTTCGTCACCGTGCTGGAGCCGTACGAGCTTGAGCCGTTCATCGGCTTTGCCAAGCCGCTCAAATTGGACGCACACGACGACGAGGGCTTTGCCGCCGCAGTGCAAATTGACCTGCAAGACGGGCGCACTGACATCGTTATCATCGCGGAGAATCCCTGCCACGTCGAGGCAGGGGGCCTGAGTCTGGACGGTCAGATGGGCTTTGTGCGGCTGCGCGACGGAGAAGTCGAGGCCGCCAAGCTGGTGCGTGGCACGAAGCTGACGTATAACGATTACACGCTGGAGGCGGATTGGGCAGAGATCACGGGCCGTCTGACCGGCTTCGATGTCTCCGACTGGCAAGACAACCTGCTTAAGGTCGAGCCGTCGGTGCTGGCGGAGGGGCTGGCCGCCGATGACCTGATCGGCAAATACATCATCGTCAAGAACTCGGAGCGCTCCGACGGCAGCTATCTGATCAAGGACATCCGCGAGAACGGCACCGTGATATCGCTGGGTGATAAGACGCTGGTGGAGCGCTTCGTAGATGGAAACGATTACTCCAAGGGCGTGATCTACAACGTAGCCGAGGGCGACGAATTCACGATACCGCTAAGCGTCAGCTTCAAGCTGTGAACTGAAATTGGGGACAGTCACCTATTTCTTGCCATTTCTCCAAGTCCACTCCCGCTCCTCTACAGAAATAGGTGACTGTCCCCCAATTTCCATTGCGATGGGGCGTTGAATCGTGCTATACTATGTCCCGTACTTCAGGTTGTACCCGCGATACATTCGTATGACAGGAGTAAGCCTCTACCCAGCTTCCATACAGGAGCGTATGCAATGAAGACCGATATTCATCCGGAGTATCTAGAGTGCACGGTCACCTGCGCATGCGGTGAGACCTTCACGACGCGCTCTACCAAGTCGGAGATCAAGGTTGACGTGTGCAGCAAATGTCACCCGTTCTTCACGGGTACGCAGAAGATCGTAGATACCGAAGGCCGCGTCGAACGATTCATCAAGCGCTACGGGCTGCAAGAGCGCTACGCCGACTACACCGACGACAGCAAATCCGACGAGCAATAGCTGTTATCAGACAACCTGGCGCCATATTGACCCAGGCCGCCGCTGGCCTGGGTAATTGGCGCGTGAAGTTGGTTTGCAAATGAGCGAAAACGATAAGTTCTACGGTGGGCAGGCGATAATCGAGGGTGTGATGATGCGGGGCACTGACGCCTGGGTCGCGGCGGTGCGGCGGCAGGATGGCACCGTGGTGATAACCCGCCAGCCGGTCAGCGACTTTGCGCGCAGGCACAAGTGGGCGAAATGGCCGCTAATCCGAGGCAACGTGGCGCTGGTGGAAGCGCTTTCGCTGGGCATGCGCTCGCTGATCTACTCGTTCAACGTGCTGACCGAAGAAGAAGCAGAAAGCCTCGGCGCTGACCAGCAGGTAAAGAAACAGGCCAGCAGCGGCTGGCTCGTGTGGCTGAGCATCATTCCGGCGCTGGCGTTAGGTATCGGCCTGTTCGTGCTGCTACCGGCCTGGGTTCCTGACTGGCTTCGCGCCGAGGAGATGAGCCCGACTGGAAAGAACTTGGTCGAGGCGGTTGCCCGCATCGCCGCAATTATCGGCTACATCGCGGCTATTTCGCTGATGCCCGACATCCGGCGGGTGTTTCAGTATCACGGTGCCGAGCATGCCACGATCAACTGCCTGGAGGCGGGCGAGCCCGTGCGCCCACAGAACTGTGGCAAGTTCAGCCCGTTTCACCCGCGCTGTGGGACCAGCTTCCTGCTGCTGTTCGTAGTGGTCAAGCTCCTGCTCAACGTCCCGTTGGGCTGGCCTGACTTGTGGCTGCGACTGCTCCTGCGACTGGCGATGGTCTTGCCGGCGGCTGCGGTATCGTATGAGATTCTGCGCTTCGCCGGCCGCAACCGCGCTTCGTGGTTCGGCCAGGTCCTGGCCGCGCCCGGCAAGCTGCTGCAAAGATTGACCACCCGCACGCCCGATGAGCAGCAATTGGAAACCGCCATTTACGCGCTGGCTGCTCTGGCTGACGAGGTAGATCTGCCGCCGGATTGCGCCACGCCCAGATACGCCAACATGGACGGCAAGATTACGGACGAGGCCCAGCCGCCAGAAGCGGAAGTAGAAAAAGAGACGGTTTGAGCGACCATGGACTTCAAAGCCGCATTGGACAAGTTGCGTGAAGAATTCGAGGAGGTCCAGGGCAGCCTCAGCGACCCGGAAGTCATCGGCAATCAGAACCGGTTCCGCGAGCTGTCCATGCGCCATGCCGAATTGCAGCCGGTGATCGAGGCCTATGACCGCTACCTGGAGGCCGAACGCCAGCGCGATGAGGCCGACGACCTGCTGGCAGACGCCGACAGCGACGAAATGCGGCAGTTCCTGCAGGGCGAACGCGATGAGGCCGAAGCCAGCGTGGCCGGGTTGCATGAAGAGCTTACCCGGATGCTGGTGCCCAAGGACCCGGCGGATGACAATAATGTAGTCGTGGAAATTCGCGCCGGCACCGGCGGCGACGAGGCCGCGCTTTTCGCCGGCGACCTGTTCAACATGTACACCCGGTATGCGGAACTCAAGGGCTGGGAGACTGGCGTTGTGGCCGACACGCCCTCCGACATGGGAGGCTACAAAGAGATCGTGTTCACGGTGGATGGCAAGGGCGCTTACGGCGCGCTGCGTCACGAAAGCGGCGTGCACCGCGTCCAGCGCGTTCCGGCGACCGAATCGCAGGGGCGCATCCACACCTCGGCGGCGACTGTCGCGGTGCTGCCGGAGGCGGAAGACATAGACTTTGAAATTGACGCCTCGGACCTGCAAGTCGATACCTTCCGGGCTGGCGGCCCGGGCGGGCAACACATGCAGAAAAACGACACCGCCGTCCGCCTGACCCACAAGCCGACGGGCATTTCGGTCGCCTGCACCAACGAGCGGTCCCAGCGGCAGAACCGTGAAAAAGCGCTGCAGATTCTGCGCGCCAAGCTGTATGAGATCGAAGTTCAAAAGCAGCAGCAGGAGATTGCCGAGTCGCGCAGGTCGCAGATCAAGTCTGGCGACCGCAGCGAAAAGGTCCGCACTTACAACTTCCCCCAGGACCGTCTCACCGACCACCGTATCGGGCTGACGCTGCACAACCTGCCGGTGCTGTTGTCGGGGGAGATTGACGCGCTGGTACAAGCGCTGGCCGACGCGTACTACCAGGAATGCCTGGCCGCACAAGCCGCTTCTGCGAGTGAATGAGCCGCGAGCATAGCCCGATGAAGCCACTCCACTCTGAGGCCGCCGTGCCGATCAGGAGCCTGCTGGCAGCGGCCGCAGATAGCCTTGCCGCCGCCCGCCCTGAACCTGTCGAAAGCGCCTGTCCCGAGCCTGGACAAGCGGCGGGCACTGACCGCCCCGACTTCGAAGCAAGAGCCATCCTGGCGCACGTGCTCGACACCAGCCCCGGCAGCATCGCAGCAGCCGACTGTGAGATTTCGCCCACTGACGCTCGGATCATGAATCATCTTGTTGCCCTGCGCACCCGGCACATGCCGCTAAACTACGTGCTGCGCAACGCCGAGTTCATGGGCCTGAGATTCCGCACCGACGCGCGGGCGCTCTCGCCACGGCAGGAAACCGAGCTACTGGCAGAAATCTTCATCGAGCACATGCAACGAGCCGGCGCCGTCAGCGAGCTGTTGGTGGATGTTGGCTGCGGCTGCGGCGTTCTGGGTCTTAGCGTGGCCTACACATTCTGCGACCTTACGCTGATAAGCAGCGACATATCGGGGGCGGCGCTGCAGCTTTATCGCGAAAACGCGCGGCTCCTGGGCCTGACCGAACGGTCTTATGCGGTCGCCGGCAGCTATCTTCGGTGGCTGTCTCCTGAAGGCGCACGGTCGGTGCGCTACCTGGTCAGCAACCCGCCGTACGTCCGGCCCGCCGATTATGAGGCCCTGCAGCCGGAGATCGTCCGCTACGAGCCGCGTGTGGCGCTGGTCAGTCCCAGCAGCGATGGGCTCGGGGCCTACCGTGAAATCGCTGCCGGGCTGCCGGATATGGTCAATCTGCACCTGGCCGGGTTCGAGATCGGCTACGACCAGGCGCAAGTGGCGGATATTATGCGGCAGGCTCGGCCTGACATGAAATGGAATGTGCACAACGACTACGCGGGCCATCCCCGCATCGTTATCGGTGAGGCCAATGGGTAAGATACTGCGGCTCGACGAGGTCAGTAGCGACGAGGCCACCGCCGAAGCGGTCGCGGCCTTGCGGGCCGGCGAGCTGGTCATCATCCCCACCGATACGGTCTATGGCCTGGCCGGAAATGTTTCACGTGAAACATCGCTGCGCATATTTGAGCTGAAGGGCCGTGACTACGACAAGCCACTGCCGGTGCTGGTGAGCGGGCTGGAGCAGTTGCAGCAGGTGGCCCGGGATCTGCCGCCGGCGGTCGCGGTGCTGGCCGAACGCTACTGGCCGGGCCCGCTGACTCTGGTCCTCCAGAAGGCCGACCGTCTGCCGGTGGAAATCACCGCCGGGCATGAGACCGTAGGCGTACGCGTTCCGGACCACGCCCTGGCATTGGCGCTCCTGGAGCGTCACGGCAGGCCAATTGTAGCCACCAGCGCCAATCCCTCAGGTGCGCCGCCCGCAACCAGTATGGACGAAGTGGCCTGCGATCTGATTGAGGCAGTCGCAGTGGCCCTTGACGCAGGCCCGTGTCCGGTGCAGCAGGCCTCCACGGTGCTTGACGTGACGGTCAGCCCGCCTGCCATCCTGCGCCCCGGCCCGATCACGCAAAGCGAGCTATCCGACACTTTGCGCATAGAGGTCGAGACAGCTTATAATGCGCATGATGCTGCCGATTGTTGCCAGTGATGGGGGCGTCTGGATGCGCCAGAGAGTTTCTAAGGGGGAGGAGCTGCCATGAAGATCGGACTCCTGGGTCTGCCAGGGGGTGGCAAGAGCACCTGTTTTCGCGCGGTGACCGGCAAGGCGCAGGAGGCACAGTTGGGCGATGACATTGCCGTCGTGCAGGTGCCTGAGCCGCGCCTGGATACCGTCGCCGAGATCTACGGCTCGGCCAAGGCTACGCCCCCGGAGCTTATTGTTGTTGACCTGACTGCTCTCCACAAGGGCGAAGATGTCTCCAGCCGCCAAACCCACCTCAGCGCCGTCGCAGGCGACGCCGACGCCTTCGCGCTGGTGATTCAAGCCTTCGGCACGGTGGACCATACCGGCGGCGAACTCGATCCCAATAATGACCTGGAGACGCTGCTGCTGGAGCTGTGCCTGACCGACCTGGATGTAATCGGCGGCCGCCTCGAGCGGCTGCAGGACGGCAGTGTGGCCAAGCGCGATCGCAGCCAGTACGAAACAGATGTGCTGCAGAAGTGCTACGACCACCTCGAACAGGGCGGCCTGATGCTGCAGTTGGAACTTGAACCGGAGGCGGGAAAGCTTCTGCGGGGATTTGGTCTGCTCACTATGCGCCCCATGCTGGTGGTGTTCAATGTTGGCGAGGACGATCTGGCCGGCGAGACGATTTCCCCGGCAATCGAATGTGCAGACAGCCTGGGACTGCCCCACCTGGTCTTCTGCGCAGAGCTGGAAGACGAGATAGCACAGTTGCCGCCCGCAGAGCAGCAGGAGTTCCTGCGCGACTTCGGCCTGGAAGAAGCGGGCCGCGACCGCCTCATCGAAGCGGCCTATGGCACGCTGGACGTAATTACTTTCTTCACAGCCGCTGACAAGGAGGCACGGGCGTGGACGGCCAGGGCCGGCACCAACGCGCAGGAGGCGGCCGGCAAGATCCATACCGATATGGGCGAGCACTTCGTCCGTGCCGAGGTGATTCCCTGCACCGCCCTGGCAGAACGCGGCTCGGTGGCAGAGTGCCGCAGCCACGGTGACTGGGCCCTGCATGGGGCTGATTACATCGTCCAGGACGGGGACATTCTCTTCATCAGGTTTACGCACTAGCCGCGGCCCAGGCGGCGCACAGCTCAGGAGGATAGTCGCCGCGATCTGTGGAATTGATTGTACCCAGGTCGCTTATTGTTGTTTTCGCAGAAAGGCGCAACGAGATGATAATTCGCAGCCGGACGCCGACGCGAATTGATTTCGCGGGCGGGACCACCGATCTAGCGGCCTTTGCGTCAAGAGAAGGCGGCGCGGTTATCAACGCGGCCATCAACCGCTATGCCTACTGCACGCTGGTGCCGACTGATGAGCCCGGCGTGCGAATTGTCTCACAGGACCTGGGGCAGTTCGTGCAGGCGGCCGACATCAGAGACCTCGAATACGACGGCAACCTCGATCTGCTCAAGGCCGCGGTGCGCCAGATGCAACTCGAGGGCGGTTTGCAAATATCGGTGCGCTGTGACGCGCCTCCCGGTTCGGGCACCGGCTCCTCGGCATCCGTGGGTGTGGCGCTGCTGGGGCTGCTGGACCATCTGCGCGCCTTCGGTCAGAGCCACGAGCGGACCAAGCTGAGCCGCTTTGAAATCGCCGACATGGCCTGTGAACTGGAACTTGAGGAACTTGAAATCGTCGGTGGCAAGCAGGACCAGTTCGCCGCTGCCCTGGGCGGGTTCAATTATATGGAATTCTACGAAGAGGGCAAGGTGGCGATCGAGCCGGTCGCCATACCCGACAGCCTCCGCTTCGACCTCGAGAAGCACCTCATCCTTTGCTACACCGGCCAATCCCGTCTCTCCGGCGATACCAACGAGCGCATGATAAGCGCCTACGAGGCCGGCGAGCCCGTGGTCTGCGAGGCGCTCAAGACGGTAAAGCGTGTGGCTCAGGACATCTACCGCGCGTTCCTGGCCGGAGATACCGCGTGGTTCGGGGAACTTCTGGTCGAAGAGTGGGAGGCGCGTGAGAAGCTGGCGCCGGGCGTGGTGACCGATATGATGCAGGAGATGAAGCAGCGCGCGATGGCTGCCGGTGCCGTGGGTGCCAAGGTGTGTGGAGCCGGCGGCGGCGGCTGCCTGCTGTTTCTGGCCGCTCCTGACCAGGAGGCCCGGGTACGCCGCGCCCTCGAAGAAATCGGCGGTCACATACTCGACTTTTCATTCGACTTCTCCGGCCTCAGGGTGTGGGAATCACAGTGAGCGACGAACCGACAGACCTGTCCGCCGAGCAGCCGGCACGGACCCGCCCGCGGCCAAGCTGGCAGGAGCCGGTGGTCATCACCCTGGCGATTGTGCTGTTGACGATCGTGTACTACCACGGGCGCCCGAACACACTGCCACCTGAAGTGGACCTGTTCACCTGGAAGGATATCACCTTCTTCCTCCCCACCCATTATCATCAGGCCCTGTTCAAATCGCTTGGCCTGCATGAGACGCAGCAGCAGAAGCTATTCAACTGGTTCGCCGTCAACTTCCTGTTGCTCTTTTGCGTGCCGGCGCTGGTGATCAGGCTTGGCTTGAGGCGGCCGCTTGCGGAGTTCGGCTTGCAGTGGGGCGAAGGGCAGGTGTGGGGCAAATACTTTCTCGGCTTCATCTTAGTCGTATTGCCTGTCGTGCTGATCTCCTCGCGCTGGCCGAGCTTCCAGGACTACTATTCAAGCCACCTGTGGGCCGCGGATAGCCTCCGGGCCTTCCTGCTGTTCGCCGGCGGCTGGCTGGTGTATTTCTTCGCCTGGGAGTTCTTCTTCCGGGGGTTTTTGCTGTTCGGCCTGGCCCGCAGTGTGGGCCAACTCGCCATCTTCATCCAGATGGTCCCGTTTGTCATGATGCATTTCCGGAAGCCGGAAATGGAAAGCTATGCCGCAATCATCGCCGGCATAGCTTTGGGCTTCATGGCTTATCGTGGCAAGTCCTGGCTCGGCTGCTGGCTACTGCACTGGGTAATAGCGCTGCTGATGTACGCGGTTGTAATAGCCTCAGCGTGACGCCGATTCTTCAGCGTCTGCTTCTCCGAACACCTCAGCTTCGAACCGCTCGATAAGCACATCGCCGCGCCAGGCGTCTTCAGGCAGGCCCGCCTTCAGGCAGGTGTGGCACAGGAACTCCTCGCGGTCCCAGCCCCATTCGACCGGCACCTGCGGCAGCAGCAACCCCCTCTGCATCCCGCTGCTGATGACCAGCCCATCGCGGCCCACCTGTATCTCCGCAACATCTGCAACCTTCATGAGCGGCGACATCACCGATATTTCGATCGTCAGCTCTTCAATCTCGCCGGGCTGTACCGGCGGGAATCTGTAGTCCTGCAGCGCGGCCGCTTTGGCCATCTCCTTGACCGTCTCAATCAGCGGATAGACGCCCTCGATATTGCCGATGCAGCCGCGTAGCTCGCCATGCTCTTTCAGGGTGACAAACGCGCCTTGTACGTTCAGCAGGTCCGGATCGTCGGTGCGCGTATCCGGCGGCTCGGCACCAGCGACGGAGGCATTGACTGACTGTCGGGCCACGGCCAGCAGTTTCGCCCTCTGCTCGTCGTTTAGCATCATACCAGCTCCTTTTCTCAGCTTCCCCACTCGGGGGTCGGGTAGCCCGGATTACTCGCGAAGACCATCGCACAAGAGCCGAAACTACCGCGAAAGAGCATTTAAGGCCGCACAGCGCCCTTTGCTAAAATACCTCCAGAATGACACAACGCAATTCTACGTAGGCCAGGCTTTCTAGCCTGGCTGGTGCCTGGCTCGTAACAGCGTCGGGCTGGAAAGCCCGACCTACGCGTTGATGAATAATGCAGGTTATGTTGCCTTTGGCTTTTGATGAATGAGAATGTACTGGTGGTGGATATTGGAGACGAAGCCGTAGGGGATGCCGAACGGGTACAGGTTCTTGCTATCCTGCAGCAGTATGGTAATGCCCTTGAGAGGCAGGCCCTGCTCTTCGATTACGGCCGCGACATCGGCGTGGTACAGGTGGAATTTGGGACCGTGGCGAAAGTCGGAAACAATGCAGGCCAGGTATTTCGCTGGCCTCAAGACTGTGGCACATTTGGCGAACACCTCGCCCAGGCTCTGCAGGAAGACTTCGTAGTCCTCTATATTGCCCAGGTCTGCTTCATGCTCGCTGTACTTAGTCGGCAGGTCTCTTTGCACTCGTTCAGTCTGGGCCTTCATGCCCGCATCCTTGCCCAGGATGCTCCAGTACGGCGGGCTGGTCACCACGAAGTCCATGCTCTCGGGCGCGATCTCATCCAGCTTCTCTTTGGCATCGCCGGCAAGGACTTGTTGCTCTGTGCCGGCCCCGGCATCCTCCAGCCGCTGCCGCGTCACCTGCACCCATTCATCCACCAGCTCGACGCCGATGCCCTGACGCTTTGCGTTGTGGCAGGCGATGAGCGTCGAGCCGCTGCCGACGAACGGATCCAGCACGGTTTGACCCTCTTTAGTAAAAAGCCGCAGCAGCCGCTCGATGTCGCGCTCCGAGAAGGTCGCAGGGTGCAGCCGCTTGAGCTCCTCACGCGGCGGAGCGATGCTGTAGAGTGTGCTGGGCGCAAGCTGTGCAAGCAGCTCCTGGGCCTGCTCCTCACCGTAGCTCTCCAGCACCCACTGACACAGCTCCATGCGCCGCTGCTGTGTCCATGCCGATTCGCCGTCGCCCTGGGCGTGCCAGAAGCTCTTGGTCGCTTGCAGCCATTGCCGGTTCGTGAGGTCGTTGAGTTTGTTTTCCCTGCCCATAGTGTCACCTGCGAGATGCCGACAGGCGAGACGCCCGACCCACTCCTCCGGAGTGGGTGCCCGACTGTCTTAGGTTCGTTTGACGCAGTGTGTAGCCATAAGGTAAGTAGTTACTCAGAATCAGAACTGGCCGGGGCAATTTTAGCACGTTTGTCGCCGTCGCCGCAAATAGGAAGGAACTGGGCAAGTTGTTGTGGAAATCTAATACAGACCTGGGGCGAGAAGCAGGTGCTTTTGGTTAACCGGATTAGCCGAAGGCCGATCCCTGCTCAAGTTCGTGTGTGCTGGACCTCATCCCGAGCACTGGCACGCGTTCTGGTCAGTTTCCCGACCTGCTCCAGGCGACACAACAGCGGAGGTGACCTTTGGTGGCAGACACAGCCGGCACACCTTCAAGTCGCGTGACGCCCTTCTGGGCGATCCTGTGGCTGGTCGCCGTATTCGTCATCGGCATTACCGCAAGTGTGGTCTTGTATAACTACCAGCTCGTTGATACCCAGCCGACGGCTCGTCTTACCGGGATGCTGCTGATTGGCGAGGTGCTGCTGTATTTCATCGTGCTGATGGTCCCGGCCGAGGGGATTGTGCCGCCGGGCCGCACACTACTTGTGGTGCTCGTGGCGATGGGCGGGCGAGCGGCGATGGCCATGGGCGCGGCCAAAGTCGCCACACTCACCGGCGCCCAGGCCGGCTTTCAACAGCTATGGCTCGACTTCTACACCGGCTTCTGGCTCGCGGCGCTAGTCCAGATGCTGATGATATTCGTGTACCTTTGGCTGATACGGTCGGCGCTGGAAGTGTCCCGGCCAGGCGTACCTGTGCCGCAACAGCGCCCGCCGCAGGACATGGACTATGCCAGCGAATTCCGCATCCCCGCCCCGCCAACGGATGAGGACACCAAACAGCGCCAGGAACAGCTCCTGAGCGCGCTGATGGAGAATCCCGAAGCGCCGGTAGAGGAGACTGACGAAGCCGCCGAGCAGTTACTGGCCGAGGCCGGCGTCGAGCCGCCTGCTGAAGCCGACGACGCGACCGCCGCCGAGCAAGGGCCCGCTCCCGACCACCCGGCCGGGGCTGTGCCGCCTGATGCCGAGGCTGCGCTCCAGCCCGAAACCCAGCAGCCGTCTGAGGCCCCACCGAGCCCCGAACCCAAGGCCACAGAGCCCGAAACCGAGCAGGCCGAGCCTGGACAGATGACCATGGACCTGTCCGAGCCGCGCGCGCCTGAGGAAGCTGAGGATGAGGCGGGCGAAGCGACCGACTCCTTGCCGCCGGTTCCCGCTCTACTGGCTGATGAGGAACTCGAGCCGCCGACAGCGCAAGAAGAGCCGCAGCCGGCTTCTGCCCCGGGCGCGGGGCCGGACTCCGAGCAAGAGGCGGCGCTGCAGGCGGCGGCATCGAACGTGGTAGAGGGCGAGACTGTGGAAACAGCGGTCTCTGGCACCGGCCGCATCTACGCCCTTATCGGCCTGGCCCCACTGCCGGCCGATACCAGCCTTCTCGACAGCCTCGATGCCCTGTTTGCTGCACTGATGGCGGCAACTCAAGCAATCCATGCCGGTAGCGCCAAGAGTCTGGTGCTGATGGCCGATGCTGGCACGCTCGTGGGTGCTGCTTCACGGGATCGTGCAAGCCAGATACTCATCCGCGGTGGCGCAGACGCAAAGCTGGGGCAGTTGAGCCTGTTGGCCCGTCATGCCAGGGCCGCCGCGGCCGACCTCGACCTGGGCGACGGCCGCCGCGACCAGCCTATCGAGCAGAGCGCACTGCTGCCTGACGAGCCCCAGAGCCGGCAAGCCACTGAAAAGACCGGTCAACAGGTGTTGGCTTTCACCGGCAGCACATACAGCATCCTGACAACCGCCGCCGCCGCTGATGCCGCGATCATAGCTGCGGCCGCCGAGTGCGCCTATGATGCGGCCGGAGTTGTTGCCGAGGCGATGCACTTAGGCGCAGTTGACCGCCTGCTTGTCGAGGGTGACGGCGCGGGGCTGGTAGTAGGCCGCTGCGATGCCGCAGCGTTGCTTGTCATTGCGGCCGAGACAACCGCTAAGATGGGCGCCGCCAACATCGCCTTGACAAAACTGCGCGCTGCCCTGCGAGGCGAGGCGTGATGTGCAACCCGGGCCGCAAAGCCGCCCTGCCTGCCGTACTGCTCACCGGCCTGTTCGCGATCCTGCTGGCGGTCATGCTCAATCAGGGCGGTGTGCTTGCGCGCCAGCCGGTTCCCACGGCGGTTCATGTGGGCTTGGCAGCGGCTTACCTTATTACCGCGCTGCTGGCCACCGGAGCTGAGATCGTGCGCGGCGTGGTGGTATTCGTGGCGATGCTGGCGACACAGGCCGTCATGGCACTTTTCACCGGACTTGCCTACGCTGCGGCGCCAGGTGGAGCGCTCGACGTGCCCGCTGCGTTCGTATATGCCCTGAGCGGCTATTTGCCCGGTCTGCTTCTGCAGTCAGCGGTGGTTTTCCTGATGGCCCCGGTGGCAGCGGCGTGGTGGGGCGGCGCGGAGGCGGAAGTGCGCCGAAAGCGGATGCCGCGGGTACCTCATAGCCGTGATGCTGAGAGTTTCCAGGACTTCCTGGATAGGGCCTGCGAGTGGCCGGAGGTGGCCGGTGTTGCAATATGCGAGGGCGAGCAGGCCTGGGGCGCTGGCATCTGGCGCAGCGATCCGGGGGCGGCCTGTGAGCGTGCCCGTTCGGTGCTGGCCCGGACCGGCAAGGCGTCACACCTGTTGATACTGGGAGATGCCGCCCTGGGCGTGTATACTCGCAAAGACCGGATTGTCGCTGTCTCGCTAGGCGACGCATCACACAGACATATCGCCCAATTGCTCGGTCTGAGTTTATGTCGAGCCGGCGATCTTGCACAACTCCCCGGCCCTGGGAACACAGCTTCTGACACTCCCGACGACTGAAGGGATAAATATGCGGCGCGAAATAATCATATCGCCATCGCTTCTCTGTGCCGATTTTGCCCATCTGGAGGACGAAGTCCGTGCGCTGGAAGCCGGCGGTTGCGAGTGGCTGCACTTTGATTGCATGGACGGTCATTTCACCGACCAGGTGACTTACGGGCACATCGTCGCCCAGGCGCTACGCGATCTGACTGACCGCTTTTTCGACTGCCACCTGATGTTCACCAATCCCGAAAAGCACCTGGAGTTTTTCGCCGAGGCTGGCGCTGACGGCATCTCGGTGCATTACGAGGTAACTGACGATCCGGCCGGCTTGCTTGCGCGCATCCGCCGGCTCGGCTGCAAGGCCAACCTGGCGGTCAACCCGGATACTCCGATCGCGCAAGTCGAGCCGCTGCTGGAGCACTGTGACATCGTAATGATAATGGGCGTTTTCCCCGGCTATGCGGGCCAGAGCTTCATCCCCGAAAGTACCCAGCGAATTGCCGAGTTGCGTCACATGATTGATGCAGGCGGATATGAGACCCTGATTGAGTTTGACGGCGGGCTGAATGCCGAGACTGCCGAAGGCGTAATCCGCGCCGGGGCCGATGTGCTGGTCTCCGGCTCGTTTCTATTCAAACACCTTGGCGGCTACGCGGGTGCGGTCGAGTTTCTGCGGGACGTGGCCGCTGCCGTCGGATAGTGCAGCGTGGTGCGTGAAGGAGATAAGCATCTCAACGGAGAAGCTTCCTGAAGAATGCACAATGAGTTGCTGATGAGACAATCAGCACTTTGAGGAGGTGGGCTCAGATGCTCAACATTGCTCTTATCGGGGCGGGCACGATGGGCCAAATGCACGCAAGCAACTACCGGGAGATCGAGGGTTGCCGCGTAGCAAAGGTCTATGACGTCGTCCCGGAGGCCGCCGAGACTGTGGCTGCAGCTCTCGGCGCACAGGCCGTACCCGATGTTGCCGAAGCGTACGCTGACGACATTGACATCGTAGCCGTCACCTGCCCGACGCCGCACCATGCCGAATACTGCTGCCAGGCCGCCAGCGCGGGGAAGCACATCTTCTGCGAAAAGCCGCTGGCACGCACCGTGCAGCAGGGCGAAGAGATCGTCAATGCGGTGAGCGATGCCGGCGTGATCATGATGGTCGGCCATGTGGTGAGATTCTTCCCCGAATACGCCACAGCCACCGAGCTGGTCAAAAGCGGCACCATCGGCGATGTCGGCATGGTCAGGACTACCCGCATTAACACTATGCCCGGCGGTCCCGGCAGTTGGTTCCAGGACTACGAGCAGAGCGGCGGGGTGACGCTCGACATGATTATTCATGACTTCGACTGGCTGCTGTGGACCTTCGGCAAGCCCAAAACCGTCTATTCCCGGGCCCTGTACCAGCACATGCCGACGCTCGATTACAGCCTCACCTCGATCCGGTTCGAGAGTGGTGCCATCGCGCATGTCGAGGGTTCCTGGGCGGACCTGACCACTTTCCGCACCAGTTTCGAGATCGCCGGCAGCAATGGCCTGATCGAGCACGACAGCACCCAAAACGCCACGTTCACCGTCCAGCAGCGCCAGGTCGAGGAGGGCCTTGCGGCGGTGCAGGTGCCATCAAGCCCGGCCAAATCGCCCTACCTGGTCGAGGACGAACTATTCATCGAAGCCGTCGCAAAGGGCAATCAGGCCCCGATCTCCGTGGATGACGCGTTCGCTTCCCTACGGCTCGCCCTCGCGGCGTGCGAATCTGCGGAAACCGACGAGGTCATCAACTTGTAAGCGGCTTCGTACGCCGACTGCGCGCACAGTTGCATATCGGAGGCGATAGAGATGTCAGTGAATATAGGAATGATCAGTTTTGCACACATGCATGCGGCAAGTTACGCCGCTTCAGTAAGTGCCAACCCGGACGCTAATCTCGTCGGGATATCGGACGCCGACTGCGAGCGCGGCAAACAGGTGGCTGAGCACTTTGAGACCGCCTATTTGCAGAGCGACGAGGCGCTGTTAGACGCCGGCATTGACGCGGTGATCATCTGTACCGAAAACGTAGGGCATAAGGAGAAGACCCTCCTTGCTGCGGACGCCGGCAAGCACGTGTTGTGCGAAAAGCCGATAAGCACTTCGGTCGCAGACGCCCAGGCTATGATTGATGCCTGCGAAAGCGCGGGCGTGCAGCTCATGACCGCCTTCCCTTGCCGCTATGGCCCGGCGTATATCGAGGCCAAGAAGATGGTGGACGCCGGCGAGTTGGGCGACATTCTAGCCATCAATGGCACCAACCGCGGCCGCAATCCGGGCGGCTGGTTCGTCGAGCCGGAGCTTTCCGGCGGCGGCGCCACCATTGACCACACCGTCCACATCGTTGACCTGATGCGCGACGTCACCGGCGATGAGGTCGCCACGGTCTATTGTGAAATGGACAAGTTCTTCAACCCGGAGCTCAAATGCGACGACGCCGCGCTTATCACCATGGACTTGACCGGCGGCTGTATCGCCGCACTCGACTGCTCTTGGTCACGCCCGCCGCATTATCCGATCTGGGGCGATGCCACAATGTGCATCATCGGCAGCGGTGGCAACGTCTGGGTGGACCTGGTCTCAGAGAAACTGAACTTGTATCAGAACGAGGAGTCCAGCTACACCTGGGTCGGCTACGGCGAGAGTATCGATTACGCGCTGGTTGCGGACTTTTGCAGTTGCGTCGAGGCCGGCGCGCCCGTGCCGATTACCGGCTCCGATGGGCTAAAGGCCACGGAAGTCGCCCTGGCGGCCTATAAGTCGGCTGAAGCCGGGAGCAAAGTCACCTTGCCGCTGTAACCCGTCTTTCTGGCGGGCGCACCGCTGCGAACGTGGCTTGCGTCGGTTGCATGAAGGCCGGATTCGCCATTTAGAACGGGGGTAGAAGAGCGGAGTTACCAGGGCCGGGGAAGGAATCTGTGCGGCGACGAGAGAATTGCATAATTCGAGGCTTAGGTGCCGAAACGCCGGTCTAGAACACCGGTGTTTATACAACTTGGTCCTGACGAGTAATACAGGGCGCCGCAGTTGGCAAAAGGCCAAACTGCAGCGCAGTCCGAGCAATAATGTGTCCGACAAGGTCCAAGCACGTGAACACCAAGATGCGCCAAGGAGGTCAAACTATGTCAGAGTCGAAAGCAACAATCCTTGTGGTTGAGGACACACCTGACGTGGCCAAGATAGTGAGGATAATCCTGGAGCAAGGGGGCTATGAGGTGACGCTGGCAGCGGATGGCCAGGAGGGTCTTGAAAAGGCACAGGCCGAGCAGCCAGACCTTATCGTTCTCGATGTGATGATGCCAGTACTTGACGGCTTCGCCGTGTGTCGCAAACTGCGTAAGGATCCTCAGCTAAAGCACACCCCCGTTATCCTGCTAACAGCAGTTGGTGAGCATATCCAGGACACCGACTATCCGGCGGACGGTGTCCTCCAGGCAGATGCTGACGAATACATAGAGAAGCCCGTTGATCCAAAGATTCTCTTGGCGGCGGTCGGCCGCCTGTTAAGCTAGCGCGCCAGGGGACACAGCATCGCTGCAGTAGCAGCGATAAACAGGCCGATGACTGTCACCTACTGGCAGGCGCTGTGACGCGAGCACCCCGCCCTCCGAACGACAACGGCTGTCGGGCTGCAAACAGTAGTTATGCAGATGTTTGGTTTGTGGCTCACGTATCTCTGATTGTTGCCGCTGGTACTGTGATGGGCCTTGGGCCGGATAGGGAACCCGAATTTTGCTTTCGCAAAATCTACCCTGACCCACTCCTGCGGAGTGGCTACCCGGGCCCCTCCATTACGACTGACGACGCTAGACCGTCGCCCTACAGCTTGAGTTGCCCAATATTCGCATAACCACAGTGCCAGCCCGAGTCTGCCGGAGGAATCACATGCGCATCGGCTATCTGACCCAGTATTCTGAAGAGGAAATCGAGTTCGCCAAGGCGGCCGGCTTTGGTAGCATCCAACTGCTCATCTGGCCGGGCTATCCGCTCGACCCCACAGTAACGGGCGATGACGAGATTCTCCGCGCCAAAGAGCAGTACGCTGAGGCCGACATCAAGGTCTCTGCGCTCGGCTACTACCCCAACCACCTCGACCCGGACGAGGCTACGGCGAAGCAGAATCACGAGTATTTCAAGATGCTTTTTGATGTCGCCGAGAAGATGGAAGTCGGCATCGTCTGCACCTTTGCTGGTCGTCATCCACAACTCGACATTCCGGATAACATCCCGCTCTTCAAGCAGGTCTGGGCCGAGACCGCTAAGGAGGCCGAGGGCCGGGGACTGAGGATTGCCTTCGAGAACTGCCCGATGTTCCATTACTTTCCCTTCCGCGGGTCCAACATCGCCTACACGCCGCGGGCGTGGGACTTGATGTTCGAGGCTGTGCCCTCCCCTGCTCTCGGGCTGGAGTACGACCCCTCGCACATGGTCTGCCTGCTGATGGACTACCTGCAGGCGATATACGACTACGGCGACAAGATCTACCACGTGCACGCCAAGGACGCCGAGGTGCTGTGGCGGAACGTGAAGCGCAACGGCATCCTGGAACCGGGGGCCGTTCGCCACCGCACGCCAGGCATGGGTGTCGTGAAGTGGAACGAGGTGATCTCGGCGCTAGTCGAGGTCGGCTACAGCAGCAATCTCGACATCGAGGGCCGCCACGACCCGGTGTATAAGGATAAGCGCGAAAACGAGGGCCTGCTCATCAGCCTGCGGCATCTGCAGCAGTTCGTCAAGCCGGAGTGGATTCACGACTAGAAAAAAAGCTTTCTCACATCACACGGAACAGCCATCCGCCTGACCTGAGCCTGTCGAATGTTGCCTGCCAATGCCGTTGATGCGCGCCGTGTGCGCCACCGGAAGGGCATCGGCACTACACATTGCAGGGGACGTGAAATTACATGGACAAATGGGAATACACTGAGGCCACCGCCATTGACCAGATCGCCGAGATGGGTGCGGGCGGCTGGGAGGCGGTCGGTGCGCTTGTAAATGGCAACATTCTGATGAAGCGGCCGGGGCCGACGCTGCGCGACGAGCTTACGCAGGCCAGCGTTGATGCCTTCTTTGCCGCCGGAGCGCAGGAAATGGGCGAACCCGAGGGTGGCAGCAAGCTGCTGAGTCCAGATCTGGCCTATATCGTCCGCAACCTCGGCCATACCGACATGATGGTCATCTCGGACATGGGCTTTCCGATGCCGGACTTGCAGTACAACCTTGACCTGGCGGTCAAGCCCGGTGTGCCCACCGTCCTCGATGTGCTGGACGCCATCTCAGCGGACTTCAGCTTTGACCGTATCATCATCGCAGCGGAGGCCCACAAGGCGGTGCCAGAGCGAGTCTCTCAGCTTCGAGCAGCTTACCCGCAAGTCATCTTGGAGGACTGCGAAAGCCACGTGGCCTTCAAGCACATGGCCGCACGCTGCAAGGCCGGCGTGCGCACCGGTGACCCGACGCCATTTGGCAACGTCATCCTGGTCTGCGGCTAATCGCCATTGTTCATTATCGCGTGAGTCGGGCTTTCCGCTGTGCTTATGCAGATTTATAATCCTAAGAGGAGCTGTCGTTGGAAGGGCCGTGTCGAGCATCGGGCGACGCAGTCGTCCGATAAGAGGCCGGCCCACGCAGGACGCGATAGTGGCGAGACCTGCACACCGAAACGGCCAACGACAACGGCTGGGCCAGCCTTGCATTGCGTCCGCTCTGCGTCCGCAATGCTGCGACAGGCCCCTCCATTACGACTAACGACACCACAGCGTCGCCCTATAGCTTGAATTGCCCAGAATCTGCATAACTACAGTGGAAACCCGAGCTACGCGTTGATAAATAATTCGGCTTAGCGCGCAGGCAATGTCACAACGCTGCTAAGGAGAGACGATCATGCCTATCGATAGCGAGGCCCCAGGTCTGCCTAATGTCATCTACATATTGACTGATGATCAGGGCCCCTGGGCGGCCGGCTGCTATGGCAACCATGAGATTCGCACCCCGAACATTGACCGGCTGGCCGAAAGCGGCGTGCGTTTCAGCAAGTTCTTCGTCGCCACTCCGGTCTGCTCGCCAAGCCGGGCCACTTTCCTGACCGGCCGGATCTCCTCTCAGCACGGTATCCACGACTGGCTCAGAGATGAGAACGTGGGGCCGAAAACCAAGAATATCATAGGCGGCGAAGTCGCCTACACCGATGTCATGGGCCGGCACGGCTACACCTGCGGGATGTCGGGTAAGTGGCACATGGGCGACAGCATCAACCCGCAGCACAGTTTTGACTTCTGGTACGTCCACCAGAGAGGCGGCGGCCCGTACAACAATGCGCCCATGATCCGCGACGGCAAGCTGATAGATGAACCTGGGTATGTCACCGACCGCATTACCGATGAGGCGCTGAATTTCATCAATGACCATCATGATGACGAGCAGCCTTTTTACCTCAGCGTGCACTATACGGCCCCGCACAGCCCGTGGGACGGGCATCCGCAGGATATTGTGGACTCCTATGACGACTGTCCTTTCGAAACCTGCCCGCAGGAGGAGAGACATCCGGCGGCCATCAGTCTCACCGACATGTGTCTGGGCAACCGCGAGATGTTGAAGGGCTACTTCGCGGCCGTGACGGCGATGGACAACAATGTCGGCCGCATCATAGACCGCATCGAAGAGTTGGGCTTGCGCGACAATACTCTCATCATTTTCTGCTCGGACAACGGCTTCTCATGCGGCCATCACGGCTTCTGGGGCAAGGGCAACGGCACCTGCCCTCGCAACATGTACGAGAACTCCATCATCGTGCCTTTTGTGCTCTCGCATCCGGGCCGCGTGCCACAGGGACAGGTCAGCGACGCAATGATGTGCGCCTATGACTTCATGCCCACTCTGCTCGACTATCTCGGCATGGGCGATGACATTCCCTGGGAGCAGAACCTGCCAGGGATCAGCTTCCTGCCGAGCTGGGAAGGTAACGATCAGGACAGCCCGGACATCGTGGTCATCTATGACGAGTATGGGCCGGTACGCATGATCCGCACGCAGCAGCACAAGTACGTCGAGCGCTACCCGGATGGCCCCAACGAGCTGTGGGACCTGGTCAACGATCCGGATGAGCGCGAGAACCGTATTGATGACCCGGCGCTCACTGAGGTGATAGGCGATTTGAAGGCCCGGATGGAAGAGTGGTTCGCCAGATACGTCATACCCGACAAAGATGGCCTCAAGGAAACCCATGACGCCAGCGGCGAGCCAATTGGCAAGCACCCGAGTGCCTGATGAGGGGCGAGGCACCGGATGCTGAAGTATATGTGGGGGTTCGGCTTCCTGACGAGAAAGCGACTGATATGACCAGCAAAGAGATAATCCGACGAGTGGTTGATTTTTCCGGTCCGGAGCGGATCGGCTTCAGCATGACCCCATACCAGGGCGAGCCGCGCCTGAATGATTTCGTGGGCGCCGGCGCGTCCGAGGACCCTAACTTCGACGAAAAGAGGCACGAGCGCGACGGCAAGCCGTACTGGTACGATATCTGGGGCAATCTCTGGTCGAAGGCCGATCCAACCCATGGTGGTGAGGTGGTCGAGGGAGCGCTCAGGGACTGGTCGCAACTGGATAACTTCGAACTTCCGCCGCTTGATGATCCGGCCCGTTATGAGAATGCGGCGAGGGTATTTGCCGAGCATCCTGACACGTACTGCCTCGGCGGCTTGCCTGGCTGCGCCTTCAACATTACCCGCAAGATCCGCCGCCTGGACAACTTCCTCGCCGACTGCGCACTATATCCCGACGATGTCCGCGAGCTTAACCGCCGCGTCAACGACCTGATGGTGCGCATGGCCGAGCTGTACGCGGAGGCCGGCGCCGATGGCATCACCTACTGCGAGGACTGGGGCACGCAGGACCGGCTGATGATCAGCCCGAAGATGTGGAAGGACCTGTTTCTGTTCACTTTCGAGCACCTTTTCGGCCGCTGCCAGGAGCTCGGTCTGGACGTGTGGATGCACAGTTGCGGGTATGTCTATGATATTATGGACCCGCTTATCGGCGCCGGCGTCGCAGCCTTTCAGTTCGACCAACAGTCCGTCTATGGCGGCGTCGAGCGTCTCAATGAGGAGTTCGGCGGCCGCGTCGTCTTCCATTTGCCGGTGGACATTCAGACTGTCTTACAGACCCGGGACAAGGATATAATACAGGCCGAGGCCAAGAAGATGCGGCAGCTCCTGGGCGGCCACAACGGTGGCTTTGTTGCCAAAGACTACGGCGATCCTGCGGCTCTTGGTATCACAGACCAGGAGCAGCAGTGGGCCTATGAAGCCTGGCTCGAAGTGATGTATTATGATGAGCAGCCAATGTCTTGAACGCACGGGAGGCGACCATGACATCGGTTGATGTTCTTGAACCCATCACAACGAGCGGCACTCCGGCGCAGGTAGGAACCGCGCTTGGCAAAGTCAATGCTGCCACCATTCGGCGTCATCTGACCGATTTCATGGATTCATGCCGCACCAAGGATTTGGACGAGGCGGCGGTGATTGACAGGTCGGCAGTTGGGCTGCAGATCATCCGCAAGCTCGCGCCATATTGGGAGCCGGAGCTGGATGCCGTCGCCGAGGCTGCCGAGGTCTCGCCGGAGCTGTACAAGGCCTTTTCCATCGGCAAGTATCGCGGCCTGTTCTTCGGCCAGCCCGAATGTACATCGTACGCCGCAACCGGCAGTTATGTGCCGTTTGCGGGCACGACCTTTCACAAGAGCCGCGACAATGTCAACCGTCTCCAGTGCGCATTTCCGCGCAGGATCCGGGACAGCGAGCATAGCCCTTATGCCTGGTGCGGAGCCGCCGACAGCTCCGACGCGACCACGATGATGTTTGTTAACGAGCACGGCCTGGCCGGCTCCGCCGACACCGCCGGCAAGGCCGACGACTTTTACGGCGACGGCTTGATGAACACTTTCGAACTCCGCTATATCGCTGAGAAGTGCAAGGACTGCCAGGAGACGCTGGCGGCTTTACAGGAGTGGAGCGATAACAGACACTACGCCGGTGGCAATGTAAAGACCAACTGGATGTTTTCTGATGCTAGAGGCATCATCCTGCGTGTCGTCCAGGACAACAATGGCATTGAGCCGCAGCTCTCCCGCGAGGGCATCGTGATGAGCTGCTACCGCAAGCGGCTGGAAAGCGATCTGTTGCGCCAGGCGGGATACCTGGACGCACACGCACTGACAGCGGCCTCGCGCATCAAGTCTGTCTCCCTAGGCTCGACGATCTCCTCACTTTCGGTGGATTGCCGCCCAGAGCATTGCGATTATCTTACCTGTGCGTGGTTTGCACTGGGCCGGCCGACGCGCGCGCCCTACGTCCCCATATTTGTCGCCTCACACACTGTGCCCAGAGGCCTGCTGGACGGTTCGCTCTACAGGCGCTCGCTGCTTGACCGCATGTCCCGCGACGAGATGTACAAGATGGAGGCTGGATGGCGAGCCAGGGCCCAGGACTGCCAGGAGCAGACGCGAGAGCTTGTCCAATCCGACCAGACCGGCAACATTCGCCAGCTTACACAGCAGGTTACCGCTGATTGTCTCAAGGAAGCATTTGACAATATGCCCGGCGATGCCTGATAGAATAAGGCTGTTTCACCAGAGGTGTGAAAGCTATGGATCTGCGAAGACTGGCCCGTTATAGTAGCCGCATCGAGTCGATCATGCACGGGACTCTGGACTGGGAGATGAACCAGGGCATTGACGCTTTGGCTGAGAACGAGGACTGGGAGCTGCTGGCGGTGATGGCGCTGACCGCCGCCGAAGTTCCCGCCCGTCGCATGGCCGAGCGGCTGCTCGAAAACGAGAAGTATCTCTATCTCGTGCTGCCGGGTTGTTTCCGCCGTCAGGTCCGCAGGCCAGAGATCATTGACAGCGCCGGCTTTCGGCGCGGGGCATTCCGCGACCTGGACGCCACTGATATGGACGATGAGGCGGGGATACCCGACCACATCAGGGAGACGGCCGACGAGCTCGCCGAGGCCTCTGACCGCACCCGCATGATCGCTTTGCAGCGAGGCCTCGAGCAAGACAACGATGGCATACGCGACTTCATCGTCGAGGCTCTGGCACAAGAGCTGATGGCCTCCGCCGATGCGGTCAACGCCCTGGTGCTTATTGCCTGCTGCTCGATATGGGAGGAGACGCGGCGGATGGCGGCGCTGAAGATAGCCAACCACAAACCCACCGTGCGCCGGCTGGCTGAGGCCGGCCGGGCCAACGAGCTGGTGCAGATCAGTCAGGCCAGTGGCATGGAATCAGTGGCCGCAACTGTTGCCAGCGCCCTGACCGAGCTGATCCCCAACCTGAAGCAAGAAAACAACACGCGGGTGCTGAAATTCATCGCCGAGAATCACCCCGATGCCGAGGCGCGCAACTCCGCCCGCGAAGGCCTCCCTCCTGAAAATGCCGAACAGTAGCCACTATGCCCCGCCCTGCATACCCACATCATAGATCGCCGCCGCGGCTGCCTCAGACTCATTGTCACTGTAATCAGTGCCGCGAGAAGGAGACGCCAGCCGATGTTACCGCAAACTTATGTGGCGGTTGACACAAATGCCCTCGCGCATAATCTGCGCCTCGTGCGCACGCGAATGGCCGAAAAAGTCCGCCTGATGGCGGTGGTCAAGGCCAACGCTTACGGCCACGGGCTGGAGCTTGCGGCGAGGACCTTTGCCGAGGCGGGAACGGACTGGCTGGGTGTGAGTACCGTCGAAGAGGGCATCAGGCTGCGCCAGGCAGGCCTGGAGCTGCCGATACTGGTGTTTCTGCCGGCGCTGCCCGATGAGCTAGAGGCGCTGGTCGAGCACCGCCTGACCGGAACCGTGGTGGCATCTGATGAGATCCTCGCCTACGCCAGAGCCGCCGAGAAGCTGGAGCGAACCGCCGATATTAACATCTATGTTGATACCGGCCTGGGGCGGCTGGGATCGGACAATTCGCTGCCGGACGTGCTGGCAGCCGCCGCGCCGTACTCCCAGATCAACGTCACCGGCGTCTATACTCACTTTGGGCCCGGCCAGTCCGGAGCAATGCTCGAATCCATAGACATACTGCGCCCCGGGGCGTCTGCCAGGGCCTTCGCCAGCCTGGCCAAAGAGGCTGTTGCCAGCGCTGGAGCCGGCAGAATCGCCCTGCACTGCGCGGCAAGTGTACTGTTTCTACAGACACCGGAAGTGCATCTGGACATGGTGCGGATCGGCACGCTGCTCTACGGCCAGAAGCCGCCCGAAGTTGCGTCTGATACCATGAACCTCAAAAAGACCTTTCAACTGCGCAGCCATATCGTGGCGATACATACGCTTCCGCCCGCAACGCCGGTCGGCTACGGTAGCGAGTTTGTCACCCGCAGAGAAACGAAGATCGCGACGGTGCCGGTGGGACTGGCGCATGGACTGGGCGTGGCGCCGGTGTCGTTGGCGCGTAACCTCAGATCTGCCATCGGCCACTATATCCGCCGTTGGCATACCCGGCGCGGAAGCACCAGACACGGTCCCTGGGCGCAGTTGCGCGGACAGGCGGTCCCGATCGCAGGCCGCGTATCAATGGATCAGTGCTGCCTGGACGTGACGGATGTGGAGGCACAGGTCGGCGATGAGGTGGCGCTGGACACTCGCCGCGTCAGCACCAACCCCGAAATCCCCCGGATCGCAGCAAGTATAGAGCAAGGCAGTGAGGAGAAGTGACGTCGCAGGAGGTGGAATATGCCGCGCCATGACCCCCTGGTTCGTGTGCGTCACATGCTGGACTACGCGCGGGAGGCCGTAGATATGGCCGCCAGCCGGAGCCAGGTCCAGTTGCAGCAGGAGCGGATGTTTGCGTTGGCATTGATCCGATGCGTGATAGTGATAGGCGAGGCCGCGCGGCGGGTTGATGGAGGCATACAAGGCCGCTACCGTGACGTACCGTGGGGCGACATCACAGGAATGCACGATCACCTGGTTCATGACTATGATGTCATTAACTTCGACATCCTCTGGGATACCGTTACCATGGACCTCCCGCCGCTGATTGAGCAGCTTGAGCGCATCCTGGCTGCAGAAGAAGCGGATTGATGCACTGCCGCTGTGACGCCAGCGGCTTCTGCCAGCTTGAGACCGCCAAGAGATAAAGCGCAAGGCGACACCAAGAATAGGTATACCGTCGCCGGAATCTGTGTAACGTTAGTTTGGCGCCACGCCGGAATTGTTTGCACCTTCTATTTCATGACATCAGCGATGACTTCTTTTATCTCGTCCCGCATCTCTGGATCCTTCCTGATGGTTTCGTCTTTGTAGAAGCAAACTGCAATCGCGCCCCTGTATGGGTTGTTGAATTCGGGAGAACTCATTTTCTTCTTCCAATAGGTGTATTGGACCCAGATACTTCCCCTTCGGTACTTGCCAAACGCAGCCATCTGGGGAACTACCTGATGTGTATGAGGATAGGTTGAAATAAACTTATCCCAAGTTCGTTCCATACTTTGTTGTATTTCCTCATCCGATTTGTCCAGGGCTGGATAGCAGTCGAAAAGCAAGAGGTCGTGAGTTTTATCGGAAAAGGCATTCTTCCAGCCAGGATATTGATTATCTGGGAAATCATCGGCTTCGGTCTGGTCGAACATTTCCATTACTGGATGATTTTGTTTATCTGGATCATACTTTCTTACTGTTCTGTAGAATCGTATTCTTTCGTCTATTGGTGGATTAGTTATGTCCGGCTCGTGCCCCAATTGGTCGCACCAATAACCTCCACAGCCAGCTCTATCTTTCCACTCCTCCACATGTCGCGTTATCTCAGCCTCTGTCGGATAACCGTACTGTCCTCTAATGTTGACAAAAACCTTCATGCCAAGCCTTTCAGCCTCATCGTAATCAGGCCAGCCAAAACGATTCCCATAGAAGTGAGTTCCGCCCAGTTCCTTCCACATCTCTTCACAACCTGGAAGACAAGTGCCTAATATCGCCATCTTTCTTATCTCCACAGGCGGTTTGACTTGCCCTGCTTTTCCGGCCAGAGATGCCAGAGACCCGATCATCACGACAACACCAACTATGGTGCCGGCAATGTTTTTGCACCGCACTCTTCTCATCTCCTGGGTCGTCTTTGAATTCCGAATTCACCTGAGATTACATAGCCACATTCGACGCTATTCGCTTCATGAGCCGTTCGTCGGGCCATCTCTCGGCGCAGCTTCTTCCACTTGGCAATCATTGGGTCGTCTATACAATCTCCCTACAACTACGCTGCCCGCCGAGTAGCCATCTTTTGGGCCTTCGTGGGTCGAGTGAGGTCTCCTGAGGCGGGTCAGGCGCGGCGAACGAGGGCGATGTTCTCCAGTGTGAACGGATATGCTTTGCGGCCCCCAGGACAAGCGTCAAAGCTCGGCCAGTGTCTGCTTGACGCGGCTGCCCACTTCTTCGGCGGTCAGTAGGGCAATCTCCTCCAACTTGGCGCTTTCCTCCCATGCGAGTATGACCTCATGCCCCAGGAAGTACCCACATTGGTGCTGTCCGCAGATATTGTACTCAGGCCAGGAACCGAAGAAGTCGTAAACGGCCTCCCCTGCCGCAACGGTCTTGAGGTACTCTGTCGCCAGCCACGACCGCCGCTCAGTACACCACGAAAGCCACGCGTCCTGTCCGTGCTGCATGTGCCAGCTATCGCTACCCCCGAACACGTGCTCGCATCGCTGGGCAAAGCCCTCCGTGTAGAGATCCCAGAAGGGGCCCGTGCCGTCTGGCAGTTGGCAACGCGTGCGCAGATGGCTGAGGAGCAGATGCCCAAGCTCGTGTGCCACGAGACCGGTCAGCACGCCGGGGGATGTCCACCCGCACTCGACAATCGTATCCAGTCCCAAGAGGCACGCCGGAGTGCCCTGATAGGAAGTCGCCCAGCCGCCGTAGCCGATGGCAAGAATGACGAAGCAGACGTCGAGGTCCAGCCCGGATACTGCCTGCTGTGCCTGCAGGTAGGTCGGTTCGATGCAATCCAGCAGGTGGCCGTATGCTTCAGTCATCAAGGGCACTCGCTGTGGCAAGAACGGAAAGACCCTCTCTCCGAGGACTTGCCGCCACTGCAGACCCTCTTCGACGTAGCTGTCATTCAGCTTCGCGGCCAACACCGGCCACTCGGCGTGGAATTGCGCAAGCCAGGCTTCGATCTTGGCCTGGAGTGGCTGGCCTTGCACACGTCCCCAGAGCTCCAGAAACGACGGGAACGTGTCAACTACGGTACATCTCGAAGTCGGCCTGTGTTCCATCATGTCCCCTCCGCCCGGGGCTTCAGGGCAATTCTGCTACGCGGGCGGGTGAGGGCGATGTTCTCCAGTGTGATCTGACGGAAAGGCTCCGTGTCGCCAAGGCATGCTGTGGCATCCAGAATCTCAATGCCAACCAAGCGCCCTTCAGCGTCCAGGTCAACCGCGATTCCCTCTCCCAACTCCTTGGTGGTTACTGTCGTTTCCCGAAAGCGGATGTAGAGCGCGTCAACCTCTGCATCGTATGTGATCCTCATTGCCCCACTTCCTCGTCATGGCACGGTGCCAGATGCAGTGATACTACCTCAGCTTTTTCCACTCGTCAATCATGGCCAAGCCGCTCTCCCACGGCATGATGCTGTGCAAAGACGGGCAGGGGCTAATAATCAGGCCGGTCTTGCCAATGACGTGGAAGCACTCCCGCACCGCCTCGCGAGTCACCTCAGAGTCCGGATTCTGCAGATGGTACGCGCTCGATGGCCCGATCCAGAAGCTCTTTGTCTCCTCCTGCGAGACCACGATCTCCTCAAGGTCGTGGTCCTTGTGGGCGATGTCCACGGTACGCAGGCAGTCGAGGTCCAAGCGCCGCAGATAGCCAAGCATCGGCATGATGCCGGTGTTGACGGTGTAGGGGACGACCTTGCCGGCGTCGTGGGCCGCTCTTGTCTCGGCCTGCAGGCGGTCGAAGAGGAAACTCTCGAGCATCGCCGGACTGTAGAAGTCGCAAGTCTCATAGAAGCCGTTGCGCCCCAGAATGTCGATCCCCAAGTCAATGGCTATCTCGACGCAGCGCATGTTGACCCTGTGGTCGAGGTCGAGGTAGGCGTCCACCAGGTCGGGAGCTTCCAGCATCTTCATGGAAAGCTGCGTCGGCCCGAAGGTTTGCAGCGCTCCCGACAGCCCCAGCCCGATGCTGCACTGCGTGGCAAGGCGGAATTCGTCGGCGATGCGCTTGCCCTCCATGAAGCTGAAACGGAGGCCGGCGAGCGTGTCGGGGCTGTCAACGGGACGGAAAACGTAGCTGAAGCACTCCAGGTCCTGCTCGTTTTCGATCCAGGATTTGTCGGCGTGGCCCGGGTTGAAATCGGTGAAAAAGGGGATTTCCAGCCCGTGCGGCCATCTTTCGTCATAGCGGATGGTTGAACTCAACTCACCCGCCGGCGTCTCATAGACCTTGTGGATGAGCTGCTTGTCGGCGTCGAACCAGGTCCGGCTCGATACCTCCGGCGCGGATTCGTAGCCGCCGCAACTGCACGATACGATGGGGTCCACGCCGAGTTCATTGACGTTGTAGGCAACTTCCTCGTACTGCGACGGCCCCCACGGGAAGTTGAAGCGCTTGCCGACACGTTGCGTGGGACTGAGCGGATTCCAGCCCGGCGAGCAGGGGACATAGTCCACCGGCTCGCGCCGAAATGCCGCCAGGACCCGTTCGCGTGAGGTCATCTCAGGCTTCTGTTGCGTCATCATTTGCCTCCTGTTGTGTGCAGGAATGCTGTGGGCGGGCCGTCATCAGTCATCTCGTGCGCAGATGTCCTGCAGATACTTGCTGTAGGTATCAATCAGCTTCCTGTCCACGCCGGTCTTGAAGCACCCCTTCTGACGGAACTCGACAACGGAACCCTCGGCTTCGTAGCCGCCCTCTTCGATGTACCGGTCATCGGGGATATAGGCGGTCGCATCGCCATAACCGACAAAAATGACTTGCTTGTCGCCGAAGGCCTTCAGGACGTGTTGTTTGACGGGATAAGTAACCTCGCCACAGAGAAACGCGACATAAAGATCTTCACTGAGGCGCACGATCGCCGCGTGCAGAGGGACCTGGTCGCCGATGCTGTCATAGTGCTCCAATACCCATCGCGCCTCGTTCTTTTGCGGCGAGTCGGGCACATCGGGATCGTTGACGATGTTGGCGAAGAACTCCTTGGGGTACACTTCGATGTCCAGCGGCACGACGAACTGTCTGACGGCCAGGCGCAGGTCTATGGGCTGCAGCTTGTCGGCGCAGACGGCTCGCTTGACGTTGTTGGCCATCGCGGTTGCCATGTCGTCCAGTTCATCAAATGTGCAGGCTTTCCAGACCTCGCCGTCCGCCGCGATCTTGGGCCGCGAGCAGCCGCCCGCTCCCTGAAAGAAGATCGCCGTGCTGCCATAGAACCCGGCCTCCAGCAACTGGCACATCCGTCCCGGGTATTCCGCCGATATCCACAAAGTTGCACCCAGCGTCACCGGATGGCATGAGTAGTTCAGGAGAAGGGCCTTGTGCGCCCCCTGCCGGTCGCGGATGCTCAGGATGCCGAGGGTATTGTCCTTGTCGCCCTCTGGGTTGGGCGCATTTGTCGGCTTACCGTTGCCAGGCCTGCGGCGATTCATGTTCCAGTCGCCCTCGATCACGCCATATTCGATCGTCCCCTCAAAGACGTTGATGCAGGCGCGATCAATGCAGCTCTTTGTTCTTTGGAGAAGGAACGCCTCGTAGGCATCGGAATGCTGACCGGGATCGTAACCAGTCACCGCCGGGCCGGCATGGGTGTGGGTGTATGAAACGATCAGGTTCTCGCCGGGGATGCCGTGCCGGCTCTCGATGTAGTCTCCCAGCGTCTCTGTCAGCGCATAGTCGTGAAACAGCAAGTCGAACGAAATCAGCACCGCCCGGTGCTTGCCATCATCCATCACCACCGTCTTCACGTAGAGGTCGTCGTGGAGGCCAACGAAATGCTTTCCATACAGCGTGCCGTATCCGCCCATGTGCGTGATTACGTCAGGGGTAATCAGATCTCTCGCAACTCCAAACTTCACAATGCAGCCCCCTTCTTCTCCGGGCAAGCTGAGCCCGGCGCTCGTCCGTGGGTTTTCCTACTCGATGTCGAAAACGCGTAGTGCGTTGCCCTCGGCTATCTTGTCGAAGCACTGCTGCGATATCTTGCCGTCGGCCAGAGCAGCGCGCAGGAAGCGGGCGTGCTCGATCTTGTCCTCTTCGATCTGGCTGGTGTGGCAGATGTCGGTGCCGAAGAAGAGCTTATCCTGAAAGCGCTCCATGAACTCGTAGCCAAATTCGGGGTCGCGGGTCAGGGCGTTGTAGCCGCTGCCGGCCGAGATGTCAGCATAGGCATTCGGGTATTCCTCGAAGAGCCGGGGTATCGCGCCACCGTCTGTGACCGGTCCGGTCGCCGGCTGCTGCAGGTCCTCCCAGTCGCCGGAGATGTTCGGCCAGAAGCCCGGCCCGTGACCGATGAAAGCCGTGTCCTTGAACTTCCTTATCATCTTTTCGAAGCGCGGCAGGCCCACCTCGTCCCGGGTGCGCAGAGAGTCCTGGTGGAAGATGATGGGAATCTCCAGCTTGCCACACGCCTCGTAGATTGCCTGCAGACGCGGGTCGTCGGCGTAGAGCCCGGACATGCACTCGCCGAAGCCCTTGCAGCCGCGCTCCTTGTACTGCTCGACAATGCGGTGGAAGGGCACCGAGGCGTCAGACTGGAGCCGGCGCGGATCCACGTTCATGAAGGGGATGAAGCGGTCCGGGTACTGCTCGCACACCTCCAGTATGTACCAGGTTGTTACATAATAGGCCGTCTCCTCCGGGTTCTCAATGGGGTGAAGCGCGGCCTTGCGAACGTCATTTGCGTCCATCCATTTGAGCACAAGCTCTGGCTCGATGAACGGGTCGAAATACAGCTTTCCGCAATGGCAGTGAATGTCAATCATGATGTCCTCCAGATGCTTTTTCTTCCAACGGCCCGTTCATATTCCTCGCCTGCGGCAGCAGATTCCTGCAACGACGGGGCATCAACGCAACTATTTTCCGAGACGAACTACAGGCCAGGCGGCCAACTTCACTCCTGCGCCGACGCTGCCCAGATGTGCGATTGCGGAGTCCGGGAGCGAACCAAAATGAAATGCGGAGGTCTGCGTGCCTTTTCTGTCCAATGATTCCAGCAGATACTCGACTGGCGCGCCGGAGGAGGACAAGGCAATCGCCGAGGGAAGGATGGAGGGGCCGGAGCGCGATACCATCTCCACACAGGATTATTGCCGCCGGGCGCTGCGCTGGTACGAGGCCGGGGCCGATGGAGTGCATATCTTCAATAACTACAATGATCCAGGTATTGAAATCCTGCGGTTGCTGGGCGACCCTGACAAGTGCCGGCAGGTCGTTGACCGGGCGTCCGACTAATCAGTCGAAGGAGAGGCTGTTATGTCCTATCCATTGAACATTCCTGACGGCGCGTATCATATCGTAACCGCACCGGAGCACTGCGCGTGGCCGAACCTGACGCTGCTGCCGAATGGTGAGATAGGTGCGGTCATTTTCAACCAACCCAGCCACGGGAGGCTCGAGGGTGACGTAGAATTGTGGGTCAGCAACGACGGCGGCGACATCTGGGCGATGCGGAGCCAGATCACGCAGCACGAAGCTGGCACCGTCCGCATGAACGTGGCCGCCGGCCTCAACCAGAAAGGTGAACTGGTCGTCCTGTGCTCCGGCTGAGACCTGTCCAGAGGCACTGCCGAGTGGCCTTATGGGCCGTGCCTTTTGCCACAAGTGTGCGTATCCGGCGACAACGGCCATACCTGGGAGGTTGTGGGGCAACTGCAGCCGCCAACAGAAAAGGGGCCATGTACCATCCCATTTGGCGACATCGTCATCAATGGTGAGGAACTGATATGCAGCATCTACCACGGCGACAACAGGACATGGAACCAATCCTGGGTGCTGCGCAGCAAAGACGGTGGCCGCACGTGGGGCGATCGCAGTCTGATTGACGGCGATAACCACGACGAAACCAGCCTGCTTATCACCGACAGCGGCAGATTGCTGGCCGCCCTGCGCTTGCTGCAGAGCGCCGTCCCGGAAAACGCAAGCAGCGCCGAGCGGCAGTCGGCTCCGCTGGTGCTGTACACATCCGACGACCAGGGCCGCACGTGGGAGCCGCAGCAATACCTCAGCCTGCCAGGCCAAGTGCCCGCACATCTGCTGCAGCTTGCCGACGGAACCATCCTGCTGACATACGGCAGCCGGATTTGGGAATGTCGCGGCGTCGTCGGAAGAATCAGCCAGGACGATGCGCAAACCTGGTCGCGGCCCTTCACGCTCGTTGCCGGATTCATGCCGGGCAGTGACCACGGCTACCCGTCCAGCGTGCAGCTCGAAGGCGGCGATATAGTCACCGCCTACTATTGCAGCGCATCCCCATGGTACCAACGCTATCACATGGGCGTGCTGCGCTGGCATCTAGATATGATCAAGACCGTGCTGAGTGCGTAAGCTCTGCGCTGTGCTTGTAGGAAAGGATGAATTCGCAATGGCTTATCAGCTTGGAATTCCACACGGGGCTTTTCATACGGTGACGGCTCCGGAGCACTGCGCATGGCCCAATTTGACCTTGCTGCCAAATGGTGACATAGCAGCCGTGATCTTCAACCAGCCCAGCCACGGGGCGATGGAGGGCGATGTGGAGCTGTGGGTCAGCGAAGACGAAGGCTATACGTGGGCGATGCGGAGCCAGATCACGCAGCACGAGCCCGGCACCAACCGGATGAACGTGGCCGCAGGCCTGAACCAGAAGGGCGAACTCATCGTGCTTTGTTTCGGCTATGACCTGGCGACGAGCTTCGACGGCACCCACCACGCGCACGATAGCTGGCTGCTGCCCCAGATCTGCATGTCAACCGACAACGGGCACACCTGGGAGATCGTGGGCGAAATGCTGCCGCCCGCCGATGCGGACAACTGCGTCCCCTTTGGAGACGTCGCCGTCAACGGTGACGAACTGGTTGCGTGCGTTTATACCAGCCGTCGCACGTCCGAACGCCGCAAGAAGTATCCTTCCAGTCCATGGATCATGCGCAGCCCTGACGGCGGCCGCACATGGGGCGATGCGACCTGCATCGCTGCGGACAGATTCGGGGAACCGGCTCTGCTGATTGTGCGGGACGGGACGTGGCTGGCAGCCTTGCGGGTCAAGCAGTTTCCCGCCGATTATGAGCCGGAAGATGTAATGAATCGCGAGCGGCTGGTTTCCGGTCCGAACCTGTTGCTGTTTGCCTCCGATGATGCCGGCCGCACCTGGGAGCCGCGGCAGTACCTGAGCCTGCCCCAACAGCATCCAGCGCACCTGCTGCAGCTTGCCGATGACAGAATCCTGGTCGCCTACGGCAACCGCATCTGCGAATCCTACAGGGTGGTTAGCCGAGTAAGTGAAGACGGCGGGCAGAACTGGTCCCGGCCCTTCACACTTATCGGCGGGCTAATGGATTACGACTGCGGCTATCCATCCTCGGTGCAAGTGGAGAACGGCGACATCGTGACAGCATACTACTCGAAATGCTCGCCGTGGTGCCAGCGCTACCACATGGGCGTGCTGCGCTGGAATCTGGACATGGTCAACACCGCGATGCTTGGAGCGTAGCCTCTGCAGTGAACAGGCATGAAAGGAAGAAGCGAAAATGGCTTATCAGCTTGGAATTCCGTACGGCGCTTTTCACACGGTGACGGCTCCGGAGCACTGCGCGTGGCCGAACCTGACGCTGCTGCCGAATGGGGAGATCGGGGCGGCTATCCACAACCAGCCTAGCCACGGCGAGGTGGAAGCAGATGTCGAGTTGTGGGTAAGTGGCGATGGCGGCGACACCTGGGCGCAGCGCAGCCAAATTACGCAGCATGAGCCCGGCACTACCCGCATGAACGTGGCTGCCGGTCTGAACCAGAAGGCTAAACTGGTCGTCCTGTGCTCGGGCTGGAATCTTGACCGGTTCAACCGGAAGACCGCTCCCGACGATGTGCTGGAGGCCGTCGTGTGCATATCTACCGACGACGGCCACACGTGGGAGCAGACCAGCGTGTTGGAGCCGCCACCAGGCACGGTCGGCTTCACGCCGTTCGGTGACGTCAATGGCAGCGGTGACGAGCTGGTGGTCGGCGGCTATACACGAGGCTTTGAAGATGGCGAGATGGTGGCGACGTCTGCCCACATGTATCACAGCCTTGACAAAGGACAGACGTGGTAGTACGTCAGCACGATCGCCGCTGGCGACCACAACGAGGTCGACCTGCTGGTGCGGAATGAGGGACCGTGGCTGGCCTCGGTGCGCATCGGGGACCGCGCCAGGCCGGATATAGACAGACGCAATAACCAGCCGTATATCGTCCTCCACACCTCTGAAGACCGGGGGCGAAGCTGGCAGGAGCAGTTCCGCCTGTCCTACCCGAACCAGCATACGTCGCATCTGTTGCAGCTTGCGGATGACAAGATCCTGCTCACCTACGGGTGCCGCATGGACGAGCTGTTCGGCGTCATCGGACGGTTGAGTGATGACGGGGGCGAAAAGTGGTCGCGGCCGTTTGTCCTGGTTTCAGGCCTGCTCCACGGGGACTGCGGCTATCCGTCCGATGTGCAGCTCGAAAACGGTGACATAGTCACCGCCTACTACAGCAAGTCTTCGCCCTGGTACCAGCGCTATCACATGGGTGTACTGCGGTGGAATCTGACGATGGTGGACGTCGGGATTTGAGCAGGCTGAACCCCAGACTTTCAGAAGCTTAGGTCAGCCAACAAATGCACTGGAAAGGAAGAAGTGAAAATGGCTTATCAGCTTGGAATTCCGCACGGTGCTTTTCATACGGTGACGGCTCCGGAGCACTGCGCATGGCCGAACCTGACGCTGCTGCCCAGTGGCGAGATCGGCGCGGCTATCTTCAACCAGCCCAGCCACGGGGCGATGGAGGGAGATGTGGAGCTATGGGTCAGCGAAGACGAAGGCTACACGTGGGCGATGCGGAGCCAGATCACGCAGCACGAGCCCGGTACCAACCGGATGAACGTGGCCGCAGGCCTGAACCAGAAAGGTGAGTTGATCGTGTTGTGCTCGGGCTGGAATCTGGACCGCGCAGACCGTGATGTCGTTGAAGAGGATTGCCTGCTGCCCCAAGTGTGCATCTCCGGCGACAACGGCCATACCTGGGAAATAGTCGGCGAGGTGCCGCCGACGCCCGAATGCGCAAACTGCATCCCCTTCGCCGACATCATCATCAACGACGACGAGTTGGCCGTCGCCACTTACGACGGTGAGTACGAAGAGGGGAACCTGGTGCGATGCTCGACATTCGTCATGCGCAGCAAAGACCAGGGCCGCACATGGGGCGACTACAGCGCAATTGACCGCTACGACCACACTGAGGCCGACCTGTTGATTGCGGCAAACGGCACATGGCTGGCCGGCGTCAGAACGCTCTTCGGCCCCACCGACCTGCGGCACACCCGGCGCAACTCGCAGCCGGCTCTGCTGCTGTACGCCTCCGAGGATGAGGGCCGCACCTGGGACCGCAAGTTCTGGCTAACTCACCCGAACCAACACCCACCACATCTGCTGCAGCTTGCCGACGAAAAGATCCTGCTCACCTACGGCAGCCGCATGGATGAACTGCTTGGGGTGATGGGCCGTGTGAGCGAAGACGGGGGCAAGAACTGGTCGCGGCCGTTCACGCTGGTGGGCGGCCTGCTGCATCGCGACTGTGGATATCCGTCAAGCGTCCAACTGGAAAACGGCGACATCGTGACGGCCTACTACTCGAAATCATCGCCGTGGCACCAGCGCTACCACATGGGAGTGCTGCGATGGAATCTGGAGATGGTCAATCCCGATATGGGCAATGTCTGGGGTTAAAGGTGTGGACTAGCTCTCTCGGATGGCTTGCAGGCCGCTTGCGGCCGCATCAGACAACAGCGAGAGATCAGACGAAAAGGCCATGAACAGCGCGCCGCGCTTGAGCCAGTTGATGGTGCTTTCCACCGTAAAGCAGTGCATGCCCGGCGCAACGCCGTGTTCCGCCGCGCTCTCGAAGATGTCGTCAATCGCGCTTACTACCGTAGGATGGTCATACTGCCTCGGCAGGCCAAACGATAGAGACAGATCATTAGGGCCGATGAAGGTGGCGTCAATGCCCGGCACGCTGAAGATCTCGTCGCGGGCCTCCCAGCCCTGCTTGGTCTCCAGTTGCACCACGATGATATTGGCCTGATTTGCCTGTGCGGGGTAGTCGGGCGATGCAACTTTGGCATAATCATCATGCGCCCCGCCCGCTCCCCAGCCGCGCGTGCCCTGTGGCGGGTACTTGAGCATCTCTACGATTGCTTCGGCCTCCTCCGGCGTCTCCACTCTTGGGATAAGATTGCCCGACGCGCCCAAGTCCAGATAACGGGTCGGCCACTGTCCTTCAAATGCCGGTGCGCGGACGATGGCCGTATAGTCAATGTCCCGCGCCGCTTGAAAGAGCCATGACAGCGTCTCCACACCGGGCCGGGAATGCTCGGTGTCGAATATGACGAACTCGAATTCGCACTGCTGGGCGACGCGGCAAGCGGCCGGTGAGTGCAGATGCGAAAACATTGTGCCGATAACCGGCTGTCCGGCCTGGAGCTTCTCCTTAACCTGCAAGCTGTTCATCAAAACACCTCGAATGGCGATTCGCTGATCATACCTCAGGACGGCTCTGGCAATTCATTATATGAGTTCCCTCCGACCCCGCTAATACCTCCCGATGCAGGAGAAGACGTGGCCCGTGAGGAAACTGGATGGCGTCGATACAGCAAGCTTCACGAAGTCAGGGAGAGGTGAGCAACATGCAGACATGTTGCATGAACTTGTTTGTTATATTGATAGGAGTGAGCGTGATGAGTATGAGTCAGGCCGGAGAGTTCGTTGATCTGGGCAAACCGGTGGTGCGGGCTATGGTGCTGGGACAGATGGTGGGGCCGGACGAAAACGGCGAGATGACAAAGCTGTATTTCGACTTCAACCAGACCGCCCCGCTTTTCATCGTGCAAGTGGACCCTGTGTCCGGAGAGAGCAAACAGTACGACGCCGAAGAGGGAGGCGGCGCGTGGGGCTTCATCGTCGGGCCGGACAACAAGATTTACCTGGGCACGTGCGGTCACGGCGGCGGTCATGTGCTGCGTTTCGACCCGACCCAGCCGGACGTGGGAATTGAGGACCTCGGCAAGCCGTCGCAGAGCGAGTCCTACATCTGGCAATTCACCATTGGCAAGGACGCCAAGACGCTATACGGATGCACCTACCCCCAGGCCAAAATCGTCTCGTACAACACGGAGACCGGGGAGATGCAGGACCACGGGCGGATGAGCGAGACTGAGATGTACTCCCGAACCATCGCCACCGGCACAAACGGCTGGATTTATACCAGCGTGGGCTTCGCCAACTACGACATCATCGCCCTCAATCCTGAAACCGGCGAGCATCACTCGGCCACGACGGCTGAGCAAAGAGCAGATCCCACCGTCAAGCAAATGGGCACAACGGTGTACAACGGAGCGGATGGCCACGCGTACGGGAGAGTCGGCAAGCAGTGGCTGCGGCTGATTGACGGCAAGGGCGAACCTATCGAGAAGAACGAGAAAGCGGAGCCACTTCGGCACGTGCTTGCCGATGGGCGGGCGCTGGTAGGAGCCGACGTCAGCGGGACATACACGCTCGAGGAGCCCGAGACCGGCGAGAAGACCACAGGCCAGTTCACCTATGAGGGCGCGGGCTGCGCTCCATTCGTCGTCGGCGTGGGGCCGGACGGGTGCATATATGGCTCGACCGCGATGCCGCTTCTGCTTTTCCGCCATGATCCGGAGACGGGAGAAAACGAGGATCTGGGCAACCCGACAGCCACAGATGGCGAGATATACTCAATGCACGCTTTGGACGGGCTGCTCTGGGTCTGCGCCTACGGCAGCGCGTACCTTTCCAGCTACGACCCGACCAGGCCGTGGAACTTCGGCAGCGAAGCGGATAATAACCCGCGCAATTACGGTCCGATGGGCGATGGACACCTGCGGCCGCGGGCGATGATCGTCGGCCCCGACAAGACGCTCTACATCGGCAGCCACCCGGCCTACGGGACACTTGGCGGGGCAATGGGCGTGTTCGACACGACACAGGGCAAAGTCATCGAGAACTATCGCAACATCGTGCAGAACCAGTCCATCTCGGCACTAGCCTACCACGAGCAGAGCGGGCTGGTGTTTGGGGGCAGCTACATCGTCGGCGGCGGTGGCGCAACGGCCACCGAGAAGGAAGCGATGTTCTACGTGTGGGATCCGGTAAAGAAAGAGAAGATCGAAGAGTTCGTGGCCAACCCGGGCGACACCAACGTGGCCTCGATGACGATTGCGCGCGACAAGGTGTTCTTCGTCACCCTCCCCTCCAATGCCCTGATCGTTTACGACATAGCCGAGCGGAAGGTCATTGATACGCAGCAAATCGAATTCGGCCCGGCGCTCGAAATATCCCTGGGCCTGCACACCGATGGGATGATCTACGGGTTGACAAACACGTCAGTAATAAAGATAGATCCGGCGACCCACGAGATCAGCGAAGTCGCCGAGTACGACGGGGGCATCAACTGCGGCTGGGCGATGACTGATGAGGGCATCTACTTCGGCTCCGGCGTGCATCTAATCAAGTACGAGTGGTAGGCGCAGGAGGTTTGAACACATGATACTGATAGCCTCAATGGCGCGACCGGAAGAATACGAGAAGGGCACTATGCCTAATGCCCTGAAACGCAAATTCGAGGAGTTGACCGGCACGCCAGTGCTCATGCAGCACTACAGCCAGATCAATCCCAAGTTGGTGGCAAGCCTGCCGATTGACGCTATCTTCATCACCGGCTCAGGAGTACCGTGGCCCGAAGTGGACCCGAGGAAGCTCGACGGCCTCTACGATGTGATGATGAATAGCGACATTCCTGCCCACGGCTCGTGCGCAGGACATCAGCTTCTGGGATTCTTTTTCAACGCGGAGGATTTCCACACGGTGACGAAGCTCGATGACGAATTCGTGCGCAGGCTGCGTCCCGGCGAGCCGGTCAGCGTGTCCGAGAAGTATCCGGGCTGGTACTGTCAAAGCGGAATGTATGAGATAGAGATCATCCGCGAAGACCCGATATTCGCCGGCTTCGGCGATACCATAGTTGTGGATGAAGGGCATTTCTGCGAAGTCAAGACGCTGCCGCCGGACTTTGTCCATCTGGCCCGGGATGACAACTGCGAAATCCAGTGCATGAGGCACAAGCAGCGGCCGGTTTACGGAGCGCAGTTTCATGCCGAGGCGTGGACCGAGAACTACGAGGACGGCAAGAAGTTCATGGAAAACTTCTTCCGCATCGCCGGGCTGATCGACTAGCAGCAATGAGCGATAGCGGCAGGGGAGAATGAGAAATGACAAGACTGGCTGTGGTGCAGACCGATTGTGTAGTCGGGGATGTGGCGGCCAACACCGCACAAGCCGTCGAGTTGCTCAAAGAGGCCGGTGCATCCGGGGCCGAGCTGGCTGTGCTGCCGGAATGTTTTTCGACCGGCTCGGGTAGTATGGCGGCCGAATCCGGATGCACAGAGCCTGTGCCAGGGCCTTGCAGCGAGGCGCTGTGTGCCACCGCCGCCGAGCAGAAGATGTGGATCGTGGCCGCAATAGCGGAGAAGATCGAAGAAGGTCTCTCCAATACCTCGCTGGTGATAGCTCCTGATGGCACGCTGGTGGCGAAATACCGCAAGCGCTTCCCGTATATGCAGGAGGCCGAGACGTTTATCCGTGGGAATGAGGGCCTGGTGGTGGACATGGGCTTTGTGACCGCCGGCATCACCATCTGCTACGACTACATGTTTCCGGAGTACGTGCGAGCATTGGTCAACAGCGGGGCAAGACTGCTGGTGCACTCCACGGCATGGATCACGACCGACCTGTGTGAGGAGTGGAAATACAATGCGTGGGAGATGTACCGGGCACAGTCCAGGACCCGCGCTGTAGAGAACGGCATCTTCCTGATGACCGCCAACCACGGTGGCAAGTATGATGATGACGACATTCTGCGGCCGGTGGGGCGCTCGTGCATCATCGCGCCGTGGGGGGAGATACTGGCCGAAGTGGACATGGGAGCAGGCGTTGCGGTGGCCGAGGTTGACTTCGCCGATATCGAGAAATGGGCGGCCGACGCTGCGCCATATCTGGAGGATTACCGTAAATATCCGGTGCCTGAGATACGCAAGGCATAGACTGTCGGAGCATGGTACTGCGGAGTTGATAACACAGTGACCACGACTGAGAGCAAGTTCCCGATGACCAGGATCGGTGACCTGGAAGTCTCGCGCCTGATGTGCGGCACCAACCCCTTTTTCGGGCATTCACACATCTCCAGGGCCCGCAGTGAATGGCTGAGGCGATACTTCACCACCGACCGCATCGTTGAGGTCATGCACGCGATGGCCGAAGAGGGCATCAACGCAACCGTGTCCATGCAGAGCCAGGAAATGCGTGCGGCGCTGGACGGCCTGGAGCGAACCGGCTATGAAATGCACTGGATCGCCACACCGGGCGGAGCGAACCTGGACGAACTCAAAGAGGGAATACGACAAGCGGCCGACCTGGGCGCCGCCGTGTGCATGCCACACACCTCCTACACCGACAGCCATTTGCAGGTAGCGGAAAACAGAATTGACGGAGCCGAACAGATATGTGAGCTGACCCGCGAGCTGGGCATGATCCCGGGCTGGTCCACCCACCGCCCGGAGGTCATTACGGTTACCGACGCCGCCGGCTATGACATGGAAGCCTACATCCAGCCCTTCAACTCCATTGGTTTCCTTTGCGCGGTGGAGACAGACTGGATGGAGCGCGTCATCAACGGGACGCCGAAGACCGTAATCGCCATAAAGCCGCTGGCGGCGGGCCGCATCATGCCGCCGACGGGCCTGGGCTTTGTCTATCAACACCTCGACCCGCGCCATACGGTCTGCATCGGCTGCATGAGCCCTGAGGAAGCCAGGGAAGATATCGCCCTGGCGCGGGCCTTCATCACCGGCGAAAGCCCCGACGTAGAACTGCAGAAAACAAGGTCGAAGAACACGCTGGAGCCTTGATGGGGTTGCGCTAGATTCTCTGCTATTCTTTCGTGCAGCTTTCGGAAACAAGGAGATCGGGCGGGAAGCGCGAATTGGTAAGTAGGAAGTCAGCTTTGTCCGGTTGGTTGGCACATTGATGGGCGAAATGCCTGGGGTATCTACCATGACAAAGCATGCATCATGCAAATTGAGCACGTTGGCGACGCTGCTGGTTGTGCTGGCAGCTTGGTGCGGCACTATGTCGGGAGCGTGGGCTGACGCGCTTTATCCAGTCACCGACCTCGGCCCCGTCGGCAGCAGCACCTTCTACCCCTACGCCATCAACTCCTGGGAGCAGATAGTTGGATACGCCGGGGGTGCACACTCTAAGGGCGCTTACTTGTGGGAAGACGGCTCCATCACGGGGCTTGGGAACTTGGGCGGCTATGATGACAGGGCCTATGGCATCAACTCGTCCGGCCAAGCGGTCGGGAAAGCGAAGAACGGAGACGGTAACTACCGCGCTTTTCTGTGGGAAGATGGCGAGGGGATGCAGGACATTGGCACCCTCGGAGGCGACGATGCCGCCGCACTTGCCATCAATGACGCAGGCCGGATCGTCGGGGACAGCTATATCACCGGGAATACTTACTGGCATGCTTGCCTGTGGGAAGGCACGACGAAAAAAGACCTCGGAACCCTCGCTGGCGGCAACACCAGCACCGCATTCGGCGTCAACCAGGCCGGGCAGATAGTCGGAGAGAGCAAATATGCCGGTGGCGGCGATTACTCCCGCGCCTTTTTGTGGGAAGACGATACGATGACCGACCTTGGCACCCTGGGAGGGACCGTGAGCAGGGCGTACGAAATCAACGCTCACCAGCAGGTGGTCGGATACAGCAGCGTGGGGACCGGCGCCCTTCACGCTTTCCTGTGGGATGCGGGCGAGATGACCGACCTCGGCACGCTCGGCGGCACCACGAGCATCGCATTCAGCATCAATGACGCCGGACAGGTGGTCGGGTACAGCTACAAGGCCGTTGGCGCTGCCGCCTTCATCTGGGACAGCACCAATGGCATGCGGGAGCTCAATGACTTGATACCCGAAGATTCGGGATGGACTCTGAACAACGCTCGGGCCATCAGCGAATCCGGATACATAGTCGGCTGGGGCTGGTCCGGCGGCGGCTCTGAGGACCACGGCTTCTTGGCGACACCCGAGCCGGGGACCACCGCGCTCGTGCTGCTGGGCCTGGGCCTGAGTGCCCTGGCGGCCAAGCTCCGCCGCCACAGATAGAAAAGCGCGTGTCAGCAGACAAGCGCTTTGACTCTCGCAGGTCTGTAGGGACGGATCTGCTACGGCGTCCAGTGCAGGCCGGCGGGATTGTCCATCTGCCAGATGGACGAGGCCTCGTACCACTTGGCATGGCCGTCGAGAAAACCCACGTTGGTGCCCCCGTTGTGACGCATTCCGATACCCGACTGGCTGTTTGGCTCGCGGTCGGCCATGACCTGATAGCCGCGTCCGCCGGAGTTGAGATCGTTTGGCGTTGAGTCGGCCAGCAGGATCGTCTCGGCCGGATAGGGATACTCCGACAGCTTCCGGGCAATGTCGGTCGAGCGGTCCTCCATGTCGCGGTTCAGGCCGATCGAGAGCCAGCCACGCTGGTTCCACCGCTCGCCGTACACGCTTTCGTCGGCCGCTGAGGGACAGATGAAGACCTGGGTGTTGTGAACGTATGGCTGCAGGCAGGCAGGCCAGATGAGGTTGCTGGCCTTGTCGCGCGAAGCAATCAGCCGGCCGTCGTAGTCCTGGGCGTACATGAGCACGCCAAGGCTGAGCTGCTTGAGGTTGGAAAGGCACGCGGTCTGGCGCGACTTCTCCCGAGCGCGTGCAAATACGGGAAACAGGATCGCCGCCAGAATTGCGATGACGGCGATGACAACGAGAAGCTCGATGAGGGTGAAGCCGCGAGCTGCCTTCATTGTGAGATGTCCCGGGTGCCCGCAGGGTCATTCTTCGAGCCGCGCAGGCGATTCCAACCGCGGAGCATGCCCCAAGCCACCACGCCGCCAATGATGCCGAACGCGGCGTACAGGGCCAGCGTCGCCACAAGCGGCAGTCCGGCGCGGTTCAGTGGCACACCCGCCACAGTCAGAGCCAGCAGCTTGATAAGCAGCTTGGCGGTATGGCCCAGTACGCCGGCCGCAAGTATCAGCAAGCCGCGTGGGCTGCCGCTCCGTCCGAGGCCAAACGCCTCAATGACCCCCGCGCAGGCCAGCACACCGGCGAACTTCATCGCGCCGAAGCCGCCAAGGCCCGCAGCCATCGCGCCGCCGCATACGGCAGTCGCCACAGCAAAGCCGGGCAGACGCCGGCAGCCGGCCAACACCAGCACCGGAATCCACAGCACAGCCGCATGGCCCGGCACACCCATGGGCGTCTTAATCACGCCTGCGGTGACAGCCAGCGCCAACGAAAAGCCGAGCAGGGCAGCCGCCTCACGCGCGAAGTCCTGCAGCTTGATGCGATCAGGTGTTGCGAGCGGTCTGTCTTCTGACATCAGGTTGTGGTGCGTTCACTCCTCCCGCGGCCGGCATATCAACAAGGGTTAATTCGCCGGAGATGCTTCGTGTACCTCCTGCGCTACGTGCAGAGCATTCACGGGCTGGAAAGCCCGTGCCACGCGAAAATGGATTCTCCTGTAATTGTGCAAGACTCAGTAGCCATGCGCCTACCTGTAAACCGCTCGCGGCTGGCCCTGGTGGAACTTGACGCTGCCGTCGGCGCGCAGGTAATTGAAGGCCTTCTGAGTCTCCGAGTGCGGGCCCGGCTTGCCTCGCTCCAGGGCATCAGCCAGTAGCCACGTGTCAGGCGACGAAGCGCTGGTGACCACATGCTGATCCGGCATCCACTTCGGCCAGTCCACCCCGCCGCGGCTGAGATAGCTGTGGTACACATAAGGCGGCCCACCCACGGCTGCGCTGGTCGGGCAGAGTAACTGCTGGGCGGAAATACCGTGCGGCTCCAGCAGCGGCAGCAGCTCATCGTAAGTTGCCGCCGGCGTGCTGGTCAGCGGATACGCCCCCTCGTAGTCCTCGGCATAGGCAGCCAGGGCACGGCCAACGTCGGCAAGGCGCTGTGCACAAACCTGCCGCGCGGTATCAATCGGCTCCGCCACCGGCTCGGCCGGCTGCTCCAGGCGGTTCTGCATACCGGTCCAAACTGCAATGGACACCGCAGCAAGCGCGGCCAGGACAATAGCGAGCCATCTCATAATCCAGTCACGCTTCATAACGTGTAACCTGCGCCCGTTCATCCGGAGCGGCTATTGGGCGCCGGCAACTTCGGCGGCCAGTGTTCGCAGGATAGGCCTGATGGCCAGAGGTGCCTGCATTCCCACAGCGCCGCCGGCGTTGAATTCCTCAAGCTGCATCTCCAGCCGGCCGCTGTCGGCGTTGTTGTGCATGCACTCGGCCAGCCACAACAACCCTGCCTCACCATAGCCCCCGCAACAGTTGCCCGTGGGTCGGGCATCCTTGCCCGACTCATTGTGTGCGTTTATCAGTTCCACTTTCAGGCGTCCGCAAAAACCACGCATGCGCTTTGATCGCGCGGCGGCTATCTCGCGGCCCAGGTCGGTGTTGAGCAGTTCGGCGAGGGCGTCCTTCTTCGGCAGCCACTCGTCCATCGCCAGGATAGTGCCTGCCAGCTCCTCGCCACGCCCGCTGCGGATGGTGATGAAGCGCCAGGTCGCCACCAGGCCGAAGTTGGCGTCGATCAGGTCCGCATCTCCAAGAATCAGGCTCTCCGTGGGGTGCTGCGGGGTATTGCTTCCGGCATGGGTCTCGATAGCAGAGGCAATCGCCTCGACGAAATCCGCCGGCAGATGATAGCGGGGAAGCAGCCGCCGGACTTCGGCCGCGCCGGCGTGGGCATGCTGACGGCCCGCATCTTTGCGTACGTCATGCAGCAGCGCGGCAAAGCGCACCACTTCCACGTCAGCGCCGACTCGCCGGGCCATCTGTGTTGCCAGGTTGACGACGCGCAGCGTGTGGTCATACGTATAGCCTGGCCAGTGATAGCCCTCACGTCGGGCGGGCCAATTCTCTAATTTCTCTCTGACTAACTCATGCAACTCAGCGTAGATTTCGTCCACTGTCAGTCGCCGTCCCCTGGTACGCCCAGCACCTTCGTCAGCCAGGGCACGGCGATATTCTCCTTGAAGCAGTGGTCATCCACATCCACATTGGCGTACTCGTAATACTCATCGTCAGTAATGCCCTCGAACAGGTCATCGTAGTCGTGTGGCCGCTTGTCCGATGTGGCATATTTCGGGTAGTAACACACGCTGTAGTGTTGCGGCCTACCAGTGATATCCCAGGCTTTGCCGATTCTTTCGATGTCCGGCGTGCGGCCGCCTTCTGTGATGAGGAACGGTCGCGGGGCTATGGCAGCCATCAAATCTACATAGTCGAACCACTGCTGCATGCCTGGTATGTAGTGGCCGAGGTGACACCTCAAGAGGGTCGTGAAGACTTCGCGCTGGCGCCAGTTGGAGACAAAGTCGTTCCACACCACCGCAGCGATGGAGGGGTCCACCACGCCCATGTGCAAAGCAGGCTTGGCCCCCAGCGAATGGCCACTCACCGCGATGCGATTCCTGTTAACATAATCCTGCTGTTTCAGCCAATCGAGTATAACGATCTTCTCGAATACGGAGATTCCCTCGAAATTGCGCCCGGCCCAGATTGCGTGAATGCCCCACTCATAGCGGCTGATGCCGAAGACGTTAGTCGTGCGTTCGCCCATATCAGGATGGTCCACGGCTACTGCCACGAGGCCGGCCTCGGCGTAGTGCCGGGCCATCTGGTTGCGGATGGGGTACTTATTCTCCGGGGCCCAGGCAACGATCTCCGGCTCACCGGCCAGGAACTCCTTGGAATGGGTGCTTCCAGGAAAGCACATCACCGCTGCACCTGGATTGTCCGCATTGATGCCGTCGGGTATCAGCACCAGGAAGGTGACGACCTTCATCGGCTCGGGGTAGGCCTCCCATTTCTGCAGCTCGTAGCCGTCGCGCGGCTCGGCCCACCTCATTTTCGGCTCCGGCTGCTCGGGAATCTCCTCCGGAAATTGTAACAGCTCTCTCAGCTTTTCGGCCACCAGCATCTGCCAGCCGGCAAAATGCTCCGGCTTCATGTTCGGGTCGAACTCCAGAACCGGCCTAAGGTCCTTCAGATACTCGTGCATAAAGCCTTCAATATGCAGAAAACGCCCGTCCGGGCGGTCACTGTTGAAAACGGTCCGCTCTTCGCTCATTTTCGACATCCCTTCGCCGTCACTGAATGACAATAGTGCGGCTTTGTGCCTCAGCTTCGCTGCAGGCGATCGCGGCCTTGTGCACACGCCGGATTACGTCCAGATCCGCCACCACCGGCGTGCCCTCTGCTACAGCACTGACAAAACCGGCTATCGATTCGTACATGCCGGCAAAGCCGTGTGCCGGCTGTTCGCACGGCACGCTCAACTCCTGCCAGTCCTGGTCCTTAGTTCGCCAGCGGAGGATCCCGTCCCACGCCTCGGCAAACATCTCGCCTTCGCTGCCCAGCACGTGCAGGCTGACTTCGCGGCCGGTGCAGTTGATCAGGCTGAACTCGATAGCCCCGCTGCGGCCCTCGGGGTATTCCAGGATGGCCCACCCGTGGTCCATGAGGGCACCGCTCATCGCCTGGCCGCCGACCACGTCGGCTCGCACAGGAGCTTGAGCGAATACGCAGTCCAGCATGTCGAGATACCAGCAGCCCAGCCACAGGAAAAAGCCCTGGGATTCGACATCTTCGACCCAGTCGCGGCCGCCGAAGCCCCAGTCAACCCACAGTCGCACTCGCGCCATCAGCGGATCCCCGATAACGCCCTCGGCGATACGGGCCTGTAGCTCTCCCATCACCGGCGCGTAGCGAATCTCATGGTCAATCTGGACAATGCCGTCGGTCGCTTCCAGGGCGGCCAGAGTGGAGCGCATCTGCTCTTCGTTCAGGCCAATCGGCGGCTCGAAGAACAGATGCTTTCCCGTTCCCGCGGCGGCTGTGACGATGTCGGCGTGCAGGTGATTCGGCACAGCGATCATCACAGCCTCCACATCATCGTCGCCAAGCAGGCCGGCATAGTCATCATACGTGGCAATGTCTTGTCCGAATTCTCCGCGTGCAAAGGCACGGGTCCGTTCAGTGCGGGCGGCGACGGCCATGACATTAGCACCCGGCATCTTCTTGAGATTCGGCACATAGGCCTCACGGGGCCAGTTGCCCAAGCCGATAATACCGATGTTGACTTCGCGCATAGTCTCTCTCCCAATCGAGCGGTATCTGTCCTCTGCTGCCTCCAGTTCATTGGCTAACTTCACCACAGCAGACCAAACTCCCTCCTGGTTGCGGATCTCATGCGGGGAGGATTGCCTGCTTGCGCAAGGAAATGGGGTGGTGCACGGGGAGGGCCGGTACAGACCCGGAAGCAGTATTAGCGTGCCTTCGGAACACGGAAGTTGTGGCCGTACAATTGTTCTTGATGAGGAATGGGGTATCGAACCATGCAAATGCGGGCAAGTGGAGTACTGAAAAAGCTGCGGGCAGGAGAAACAGTGCTTTGCTTCAAGACGAACCTCGCCGACGCGCGCTCTACTGAGATCGCTGCTCGCGTCGGGTTCGACTGCGTCTGGACGTGCATGGAGCATGTGCCTAATGACCTGGCAGTCATCGAGCAGCAAGTGTGGGCCTCGAAAGCCTATGACGCGGATCTGCTGGTGCGCGTGGCCAGGGGCAGCTACAGTGACTACATCAGGCCGCTGGAGCTCGACGCTTCGGGGATTATGGTTCCGCACGTGATGAGCGCCGAGGACGCCAAGAGGGTAGTGCGCATGACCCGCTTCCATCCGGTCGGCCGCCGGCCTGTTGACGGCGGCAACGCCGACGGGGCTTACTGTGGCATTGACTTCCTCGAATATATCCAGCAGGCGAACGACCAGCGCTTCGTCATTCTGCAAATCGAGGACCCCGAGCCGATGGAGGAACTAGACGAGATCGCCGCCGTGGAGGGCTACGACATGCTCTTTTTCGGTCCCGGTGACTACAGCCACGGCATCGGCGCTCCGGCCCAGTGGGATGATCCGAGGGTTGACGAGGCTCGCAGGCGCGTTGCCGAAGCCGCAGCGGCGCATGGCAAGTTCGCAGGGACTATGGCCGACCCCGACAACCTGCAGCGGCTCATAGACATGGGCTACCATTTCCTCAACATCGGGGCGGATGTGGTGGCGCTGCTGCACTATTGCACGGACATGCTTGAGCAGTGCCGGGCGATAGCCGATCGCTGACAAGGAAACAAGCGCAATGAATATGCTAGTCCACAAATACTCCCGGTCCAGGTAGGTATTGACGTCATACCGGAGAAGTATAGCTGAGCTGTGCCAATAGTTAAGGAGGATTTCTGATGATAAAGGTCGGTATCGTAGATTGGGACACCTCGCACGTCGTGCAGTTCACCAAGCGCATGAACCATATTGACATCGAGGAGGATCAGTGGGTTGACGGAGCCCAGGTAGTGGCCGGTTGCCCCGGCGAGTCGAAACACTCGCCCGAGCGCGTCCCCGAGTACACCGAGCAGCTCAAAGAATACGGCATCGAGATTGTTGATAAGCCTGAGGATCTCATCGGCATGATAGACGCCGTGTGCGTCGAGGCCAACGACGGCACCGTACACCTGGAGCACGCCCGGCCCTTCCTGGAAGCCGGCATCCCCTGCTACATTGACAAGCCGTTCGAGTGCAGCCTCGACAACGCCAAGGAGATCATGCGCCTGGCCGAGGAGAACAACGTGCCGACATTCTCATCATCGTCGCTGCGCTTCTGCCCGGAAGTGCAGGAGATTATCAACAATCCGGAAGTCGGTGCTATCGTGGGCGCTGACGCCTGGTCGCCGGCATCGGAGCATCCGCTGAATCCGGGGCTTTTCAACTACGGCATCCACGGCGTGGAGCTTCTCTACACGCTGATGGACAAGGGCTGCAAGCAAGTGTCTTGTGCCTACACCGAGGGTGGCGAAGTAGTCACCGGCATCTGGGAAGACGGCCGGCTCGGCGTCATGCGCGGCACGCGCGCCGGCAGCCACTCCTACGGTTTCGTCGCCTGGGGCGAGGAGTCAGTCCGCCAGTCCGGCATCTCGACTGAGTACATCTACCGCGAGCTGGTCAAAGAAATGGTGAAGATGTTCGAGACCGGCCAGCCGCCGATTGACCCGGCAGTGACGGTCGAGATCGTGGCCTTTATCGTCGGCGCAATCGAAAGCCGCGAAAAAGACGGCGCGTGGGTTGACCTGGACATGTGAACGGACAACACCTTGAAGGGGGACTTTTTGCAAAAAGTCTCCCTTCAAACTTCCCCTCAAAAACTCTAAGAAAGCACACCGGGGCGCACCGGGTTTGCTCTTCACTTCTCTTTCTGCCTGGCCCAGAATTCTTTAATGACGGCTGCAACCGCGTCGAAGTCCTCACTGCCAGCCTGCTTATTGAGGCAGTAGGTAACGCAGCCCTGCACCTTGCCCTCGGCTACCAGCTCCAGGATCATGCGCACCTTCGTGGATATCAACTCTGCGGTGGCCTCCTCGCCCCAGCGGTGCTGGTACTCGCTGCGCGAGCCGGACGGCATCACGATAAGCGGCAGATTGAACTTATCTTCGCCGGTGAGCATTGGGCTGAACTCGAAATCAAAAGGCCCCACAATGTCCTGTTTCCACGCATCGGGATTACTCAGGTCCGCGTCGACCATCTGAATGCCTTTAACCCGCAGATCGGAGAACTGGGCGCGCAGAGCGTAATGACCCACTCCTTTCTTATCGAAGACGCCGAGCGCCAGCTTGATCTCGTCCTTGCCTGCAACGGCCTCCGACAGGTCCACAGTCGCCTCGGCATCATCACGGCCGCCCGCGTCTTCTTCCCAGACCACCTCACCATCCACCCGCAGTTGCATGACGTGGTAACCGTGGGTCGGGCCCCCATAGCTGTCCCGGTAGTGAAAGCCGATAGACGCCTGCCCGGCATCCTCAACTTCGGCCGTCTGGGTGATGAAGCCGTGGTCGCCTACCTGCGAGGGCATCGGTGCAGGGAAAACGACAGTCACGTTGGCGGGCACAACATACTCGTCGTTGAGGAATGTCAGTGCGCGTTCGATCTCCTGGCGATCTTTGGGATACGCCGCGACTGTGCCATCAATGATAGGGGCGAGCTTTTCGACAAAATCGAGGCCGAACTGCCGGTAATACATCAGCGGGTAGAACTTGATGTCGGGGTTGATGGCCTTGCCCGCCTCGACCATTTCGCTGGTATATTCGGGGGTGAACCGCTCCGGCCTGTCGAAATTGCCCCAGAAGTCGTCAATGACATAGCCGACCAGGTTATCATATTGTAGCGACAACAAGGCGATTTCCTGCGCCCAGCGCACATAGTCGAGCTTGAATGGCTCCGAGTAGGGCCACCTTCCGCCGCTCTCGGAGTGGGGCACAAGGTAAGCCCAGACCGTGATGCCGGCCTCCTGCGCCAGCGGCAGGAAGTCGTGCAGATCATCCCAGTCGTTGGGGCTGTGCCACATCAGCCACATGTACGTATTCGCGCCCAGTTCTTTGAGCCGCTGCACCATCAGCTCGCAGTCAACGTGCGCTCGATCATCAGGCAGCCGCAGCTCGGCATCATAGTCGCCGATAAATGGACCTTCCGGCGCGCCGCTCGCCACCGCGCCAAGCAGTACGGCTGCAATAACCAATGCCAGTTTCATAGTGCGCCTCCTGTTCTCAATCGCAAAGGCTGGACTGCCAGCCCGACATGGCCTACTGGCGGACGAAGACTACGTGCTCTTCTGCCAGACTGACTTCGTCTGTAAGCCACCCGGCCGCAATCCAGGCCTTCGCCTGCACGTGGGAAGTGTCAGCAGACTTCTCGTTGGCCCACCACTCCCTGTACTTATGCGCCGAGGACCGCATCATCCGCGTCAGCGGCATGAAGCCGCATCTCCACATCCTGCGCAAGGAAGATTGATATCGTGGCACCTGGAGCCGCCTCACGAGCAACAGCTCCTTGGCGCGTGGTACGTTGCGCCTTGCCTAGCCCGTCGGCAGCGCCAGCGGGTCGGGGCGGGGTTTGCTGACCTGGCCATAGACGGTCAGGCGGGGGATGAGAATGCCGTTGCGGTCGGTGCCGAGGCAGATGCCGCCCTCGTTGAGTGGCTCCGGGTCGGTGTATTCCATGATCACGTGACCCCAGTGCAGAAGCTCGATCTTCGCGCCGCGCTTGCGCACACCTAACTGCAGCCAGTCGTTATGGACGGCGAGGTTGGGAATCGTGAAGGAGCTGCGCTTGACCTGTTTGCCCTTGCGTTCGATGGAGGTGTACTGGTTGCGGTGGCCGCCGACCCTGATCAGGTAGCCGTCTTTGGAGCCGTTGGGGCCACTGCAGATGCCGATGTGGACGTCGCGAAGTTGCTCGTAGTATTTGCCATCGCCCCGTGGCATCATGCGCGCGGCGACGTAGAAATTCAGGTCCAGGTCGCCTATGAATTCCACCTTACTTGAGGCCTCCGCCAAGCCACCGCCATTGTGCCCGCAGTACCAGGTCCACTGCGGCGAGCACGACCAGCGGTTGGTGGTCTCCCAGGTGCCGGAGTGTTCGATCCAGTCGGTCGGCGCGGTCATGAATGTATAGTTGCGGGCCCAGGGCGTATAGACCGCCAGGTCCTCGGCCAACAGCGGCTGGCCCTCATTGGTGATGCCCAGTCGGCAGAGCTCGGCCTCGGCCTGCTGATTGTTCGATACGACCACCGCCTGCCCGTTTACCTCACCCCATACGCATCCGCCTTCGCGGCGCAGTGACAGCAGGTAGGGCTTCTTCGCCTTGACAGGAGCGGTCGCGGAGGCTACGCTTTCGCCCCGGCGTAAGAGTGTTATCTTCACCTTGTCCTCGGCCCACACGCGGTCGCCGATAAGCTGATAGCCGACAGCGATGTCGTGCTCGCGGGTCAGATACAGGTGCGTGACGGTCTGCTCTTGCTTGAGGCGATGTATGCCGACGACCAGTGACACCGGCCCGGGGAAATAGCCCTGGTGCCAGAAGCGGTTCAGCTCATCGTGCTCCGGGTGCCATGCGCCGGGGCGCCCCGCCCACGTGTGCCGGTCAATGATGCCGGCAAAGGCGGGCATTGGCTGATCAACCACTTCATCGGTATCCACCAGCGCCCAAGCGCGTGGGGTTTTGAAGTGTGCCGGCTGGTTGCCGCGCGCGTAGAGACCGACACGCCCGACACGCGGGCCGCAGTCCGCCATTTGTATTTCGGTCTTCCCGTCAATGGCAATCGTCAATAGCGGCCCCTTGGCGGCAAAGGTGAGATCGTGCCATTGATCGGGGCTGCCGCCTATGCGTTTTTCGGCCAGGACCTCGCTGCGTTCCCCGTCAGTGCAAAACAGCCGCAATATCAGCCGCGGATTCTGCCGCACCAGCGCCGCCAGATACAGGCTGCCGCTTTCGCCATGCCGCATATACACGCCGGCGGACTGAGCGCTGCCGACCTTGACCGGAACGCTCACATAGGTGTCGGCCTGGGCCTTGTAAGGGAGCAGCGCCTTACCGATGCCGGATATCTTGCCCTCGCCGGCGTCCTGCCACTGCCCTGCTTCGATCTGCCACATCGCCGGCTGGTTGCTAGCGCTTGTGTATGTCGCCTGCCAGGGCGTGACTGCCACGTCATCGAATATGGTCGCGCCGCCTTCGGAGTACAGTCCGACAGCGCCGCTTCCCGCAGCCTCATCATCGGCGTACAGCAGCGGCACGTCGTCCAGCACTGCGACTATCGAGTTTCCGGATGCGCGGATGCCTAACTTGCACCACTGGCCCTTGGCGACAGTCACCGGTGTGCCGGCCAGCGTCTCATTCTTGCCGTCGGCACGGCGGACAAGCTCCAGAGTAGCCTTGCTCGAACTGCTGTGCGGGTACGAAAGCCGCAGCAGGCAGTAGTTGTCCACATCCTCGTAGTAGAATAAGATGCCTGCCGTCTTGGCTGCCCCCTGCACGGAGGCCTGATATGCGTAGTCCTGCCAGAACCAGTGCCCGGCGGTGGCGATGGCGCGCTCGCCAGATGTTCCCTGGTACTTGAAGGGGTTGACGCCCCTTTCCGCCTTGCCTGTACTGACGACGTCCTGCCACTGTCCACTGACGGTCTTCCACTCGTTGCGAGAGCCTTGCTCGCGCATGAAATCATCGGCGAAATACACGGGCGCCGATGGCTGATAGCCGGCCTCCTCCAGGCCCTGGCACAGCACTGCTCCCGACTGCAGTGCGCCCGGGCAGGCCGCAAGTGCCCGCTTGCCGTCAACGTAGCAGATTACAAGCCGCCCGCGGCTCCGCAGCACAACATCGGCGCCGGAGGTGACCGGATTGTCAAGCTTAGCCGAGCGCACGGTGGCCGCCGTGCCTGCAGTGACGCTCTGCAGTGTCACTTGGCTCTGCACGAGGCTGAGCTTGCGGTAATCGTTCGGGCTCTGGTAGTTGAACAGTACCTCGGCTTCGGCATCGGGTGATAGGGCGCCATAGACCCAGAAATCCTGCCCAGCTTCCGCGCTCTTCTCCAGTGTCTCGTAGCCATCAGGCAAATCCTTCGGGCTCACAGCATCTCGTGAGGCGAGCGCCTCCGGTGCAAATTGCTCCAGGTGAGCGGTTAGCAAGTCGTCTTTTCCGACCTCGCCGGTGTAGAAGCGGTCGTGGATCTCACCCTTGCTGAGGTATTGGAGCAGATTGATCAGCATTGGCGCAAACTCGTCACCACGCAGGCTGAGGCTGAAGCCCACCGGACAACCGGCGTAAACCAGAATGCCCTTATCCAGATGCCGCATCAGGATGGCCGGAGAGCCAATCTGCTTGCCATCCTTGTCCTTCTCGCGGAAATGTTCATCAACCCGCTGCCGTATCTTGGGGCTGATGCCCTTGTAGGTGTAGCGGGCGATTATGGCAGTGCCGCTGTTTGGTTCTGGGATGATTGAGCAGCCCTGGCGCGAGGCCATGTTCATGACCTTATTGAAGTCCAGTCCTTCGGTCACGGGGTTGATGGCGTCCACGAACTGCAGGTTCGGCAGCCGGCCGGGTTTCAGGCGCTTGCCGGGGATGGCCGCCGCGCTGGGCATCGGCTGCATCTCGCTGACCAGGCAGCCGCCCTGGCGGACATATCTCTCAAGCGGCGCCCAGGCGCTGGCATCACGCTGTGCGCGTACTCCGACGATGATGCAGTCGTACTTGGAGAGCTTCTTGGAGTTGAGGATTTCGGACTCGAGGATGCGTTCGGCAGGCATGCCGTGGTGGGCCAGCACCCCCAGATAGCCGACCGTCCAGCCTCCGCAGATTCCCACGCGCCAGGGCTTACTCTGGGGCGCAATAATCTCGGCGTCCACAGCCGCCGCGCCCAGAAGAAACACCGGCAATATGACGATCGCCAGCCGACATATCATTGGCTTGCACCTTATACTCGGATTGCGCACCGTACTATCTCGCCTCCGCAATCAAAGACGCGCTCACGAGAACCAGTAATCCCGGAATATCCCTTATGTCTTAGACGCCAATTCTACAGCGGAAGTTTATCTTGTTTGCCGAACTGAGCAAAGCGGCCCGTGACAATCGAATTCCGTGCAGAATCACTGGGCAACATCCCACATGCACCTTTCCAGCGGCCAATCCAAAGCATGCCGGGCCTTCTCGCCGAGCTTGTCATTGCGGGCGGCCAAAGTCTGGTACAGCTTCTGTGCCTCCTGAGTTCCAACCCGCAAGATCGCCCGGCAAGCATAAATGTTATCCCATTCCTTAGCCATCCATTCCAGATATGGTAAAGCTATATCGTGCCGCACCGAGTAGAGCGCTTTGCTTCGAACGCCGAGCGGCAGGCTCCCGTAGCCCGTGGTCACGCTGTGCATCGGCTTGAAAAGCTCATCGCAACGTGCTTTTAGCCGCGCGGCGTCAAAGCTCACGACGAGGACTGAAGCAGCGTCCTCAGCCATCACGGGTAGGCCCTCTCTATCTTCCAAGAACTGCACCTGCACAGTGTGCTTTCCGGGCCTATCAAACTGATACCAGCCAGTCACCACCCAGTATCGCGACCACATTTCGCCGGGGCCGATGCAGCGGCCAAAGCATAGGTAATGCCGCGCGGAGAAGTCACGCCGGGGAGTCGCAGCAACAAGCTCCCTCGCATTGTTGCGTATCTCCATGTAAGTGGTAGGCACGCCTTGATTACCTGTAGAGATCAGGATGCTGTCGTCGCTCAGGTTGGTCAGATCGATGCGGGCGAGCAGAGGCTCCTTAGCCGATATGGTGCCATCTTTGGTGAGTAGTTCGATGCTGAGAGCGATGTCGCTGAGTTTAGCCCGCCGCGCCTCCACGGCCGTGTCCGTTACCCCGAGATCCACGCACCACGCACTTGCCAGTACCACAAAGATCGACAGGACTGCCAAGCGCCCGCGTGGTTTATCTTGCCTCACCAGAGTCCGCCTCCCCAGACGTCCCATGCGTCATGATACTTATATACCAAATCAGCCGGCGCCGCAACTGCTGGAGCCGCTGCCTCTATCCTACCAACGCCGCTATTTTATCGCCAGTCTCTTGGGTCGAGCCTTCGGGGCCGGTGGTGACAGGGACGTCGCCCTCGGCCAGTGCAGCCTGGATCGCCCTGTCAATTGCCGCCGCCGCATCCGCTTCGCCCAGTTCATCAAGCATCATCTGCACCGCAGCGATGGCGGCTACCGGTGACGCTTTGCCCAGCCCGGCGTGTTTCGGCGCGCTGCCATGGATCGGCTCGAACATTGACACGCCCTCAGGATTGATATTGCCGCCGGCAGCCACGCCCATGCCGCCTTGAATCATCGCTCCCAGGTCGGTAATGATGTCCCCGAACATATTGCAGGTGACGATGGTGTCATACCATTCGGGGTTCTTGACAAACCACATGCAGCAGGCGTCCACGAAATGGCAGTCGGTCTCGATGTCCGGATACTCCTGCCCGACCTCTGCGAAGGTACGCCGCCACAGGTCGTGTCCGTGAGTGAGGACATTGGCCTTGTCAACCAGCGTCAGGTTGAGATCGTCATTGCGCTTCCGGCACAGCTCAAAGGCATAGCGGATGATGCGTTCGGTGCCCTTACGGGTGTATGTCGCCATTTGCGTAGCGACCTCGTCGGGTGTACCCTTCTTCATCGAGCCGCCCATGCCCACATAGAGACCCTCGGTGTTCTCGCGCACGACCAGTAAATCTATGTCTTCAGGGCCCTTGTCGGCCAGCGGCGTCTCCACACCCGGATACAGCTTTACCGGCCGCAGGTTGACATACTGGTCGAACTCGAAGCGCAGGGCCAGCAAGATCCCATGCTCCAGCACTCCGGGCGGCACGTCCGGGTGGCCGACAGCCCCCAGATATATGGCGTCATATTGTGCCAGTTCGTCCTTGACAGACTCAGGGAGCACCTCGCCGGTGCGCAAATAGCGCTCAGCGCCGATGTCATATTCCACGGTTTCGTATTCGACGCCGTACTTCTCGGCCGCGGCCCTGAGCACTTTCAGCCCTTCGGCGACCACTTCTGGACCGATGCCGTCACAGGGCAATACTGCGATTCTGTACATTTACACCCAACTCCTCACTTTCCCTCACTCATCGTGTAAGTCGGGTATCCCTGCCTGACACGAAGCTTTACTCTCACCAAAAAAATCGAACAAGTTTTCTATTTTTCTCTTGACAGTGGCTTTGCTCGGCCCTATAATCAAACAACTGTTCGCCGCACAAATGTTTGAAGGGGCGACTTGCATTGGAACAATTCAGTGATTACGACGCAGTGCTCAAAGGGTGGGACTTACTATTATTGATTGCCTGGGTGCTCTTAACGCCTGAACTGGTGGCCAGGACTTTGAGATCAACATTCCGTCTGCGCTAGGCGCGCCTCGGGTGACTTATGGTCGGCTTCGCGCTGGCGGCTTAGTTCCTGGCGCACAGATAGATGAGCTGGCGCTCGAAGCCCTCGAACGTGCTGCCGTCATACTCGCTGTACCTGGCCTGTACTATCAGCCCTGCGGCGGCCAGCATCGCCTCGATCTGCTCTGGGCTGTAAAGCCTGATGGAGGCGGTATGATACGTCTCTTCCACATTCTCTGGATTACTCCACATACTGTTTAGCCGGTTGTTTTCTTCGTCGTAGCTGCAATGCAGCAACGCCGGCCGGCCGTCGGCCAGAGACACTCTCTGGCGGTACGGCGCGTAGAGTATCTGGAATTTCTTGTTGCGCGTGTCGAGTAACAGCTTCCCACTCGGCTTCAGGCAGCGGCTCATTTCATCGAGCACTGCCTGGTTTTGTTCGTCATCCATATAGCCGAGACTGTTGAAGAGATTCAGCACTACGTCGAAGACCCCGTCCGCAAACGGCAGCGCCTGAGCCATCCCGTGCACCAAGCTGACCGGGAGTTGCCTTTCGGCGGCCAGACAGCTCGCCACCCGCAGCATCATCGCCGAGCCGTCCAGGCCCACAAGCTGATGACCTTCTTCCGCCAGCGGCAGCAGATGGCGCCCATGACCGCAGCAGATGTCTCCAACAAGCTGATCCGGCTGCAGATCGAGCAGCTTCTTCATGCCTTGGACTTGGGCGGCAGTCTCCGCCGGAGCAGGGAAGCATGACAGTGGAAATGAGTCCGGGTTTTCAAAAAACTCCCGCCACCATGGTGGCACTTGCGCCGACCTCATGTATTCAACTCAGCATATCCGCGATATCAATAAAACCGTCATCGGCTGCCAGCGCCTGAGCCTGCCCCTGCAACTGGCCACGCGCCAGCAAGTTGGCCGCATAGGCCACCAGCACCTGCAGCAGGTTTAAGTGCCCCTCGGCAAATGACAGCGGCTCCCAGTCGTAAAGCGACATCATGCCGAGTGTGACATCCTGGTATTTGAGCGGCAGGACTATCATCGAAGCGAAGCCGAGCAGACACATGGCACAGTCGTCTGCCCCATCCCATGTTAGCAGGTCAGGTATGACGGCCGCCTCCCCGGACATCAGCGCCGACTGGAACACGCCCTCATCAGACCTCAGATGCACGCCCTGTAGGTCCGCCCAGGCCTCGCCGCGAGCCACGATACAGTCGAAACCGTCGTCCGCGAGGCTGAATAGCGCGCCACTGCCCGCACCTGCCACTTGTATGGCGGCCTCCAGAACATCAGCCAAACGCGGTAGCGCGCCCTCGGACGTGGCTAGCCGTTTGCCGAGTTCGATGAAGGCCTCGAGCTTCTCGGTAGTGAGCTGCATCTGGCTTTCCAGCCTGTCACGGTACGCCACAAGCTCACGGTTAGTCCTATCCAACTCAGCAAGCAGCTCGCGGTTCTCTCGGGCCAGTTCCCGCTCTTTCAGGCCGCGCTGAACGATGTGCAGCAGGTCATCGGCCTCAAACGGTTTGCGCAGATACTCATAAGCGCCAAGCCTGACCGCCTCCATCGCCGAATCGAGAGACGCATATCCAGTGATCACGAGCATGACCACGTCGGGATTATTTGTCCGCACCTGCTCGAGGATCTGCAAGCCGCTGCAGTCGGGAAGTACCAGATCAACTACGGCGGCTGCAAAATGATGTTCGCGCAACAATTCGGTCGCTTGTTGCCCGGTTGCGGCACCCACAACCTCGTAGTCTGCTCTTGCGAACGTTTCCATGGCAACCGCGCGCACACCGTCATCGTCGTCAACTACCAGTATCTTGGCCGTCTCTTGATCCAAAACAAATGTCTCCCCAAAATGTGGCCTGCCAACCGCATCCAGCCCGGCGATGTGCTATGAGAGCATTGATGCCGAGGTCCAGTTGCCAGCGCGACTCGCCTCTGCCTGTTCAGTGGTACGATGTGAGCTTCAGCTCAAAGCTATCCAGATGCGGGTCCGGCTCTCCCCATTCGACGCTCACATTCTGGACATAGGCGGCACGTGGCCCCTGGCGCAATTGTAGCAGAAGCTGTTCAAGCAGCTCTGCTGAGCCCTGGGCCACAACCTGCACATCGCCGTTGCCCAGGTTGCGCACCCAGCCGGTCACACCCAGCTTGTCGGCCACTCTCAGCACAAAATAACGAAATCCGACCCCATGCACTCGGCCGCTGACAATGGCGTTGATCCTCTTCGCGTCCATCTAGTCCGTTCGCGCTTTCCCGCTTCGACTTGTCATTTCCGCGCCCTTGCTGGCCACCATCGCCCCCAGCCAGCCCAGCACGAGCAGCGCCACAAACTTCAGCGCTAGCGCCGTTCCCACCTCTGCCAGACTCGGCCCACCCGGACCGGCCGAAGCTACCGGCGAGCCACTGCTTTCACTTGAGGCCACGCCCAGGTCCGATACATAGTGTACATTCAGCAACTGTGCATCAATGCTCTTGAACAGGCCGTATCCCAAATTGAACGCCATCAGGATCATGCCAATCCCAACCAAGAACACGACGAGGCCGGTAGCTATGCTGGCGACTTGAAAGCCCTTGGCAGCCTTCCCGCCGGTGTTATTATCTCCCAACTAAATCCCTCCGTAAGCCGTGATAGGGGCAAGTATAACATACCCCCGAACCGGTAGGCAAATCCCGCAAAGCCCCGCCAAATTAAGTCTGATCGCAACTCAACATCATCGCGACAGGGCGAATCGTACCACTATTTCGCCGCCTGCACCTCAAAAGCCTTGCGCCGAATCCTAAGATTGGCGGATTGCCTCCGCACGGCAGGATTAGCAGACACCGGCCGCGAAGTTACAGCGGACCCAAATATTGCAACAGGGAGTGTCAAGCATGGACATGAGCAGAGTATCTACCTGTACCTACCCGCTACGGGAAAGAGAGATTGATTATGCCTTGGAGGTGTGCGCTGAGGCCGGCTTTAAGAAGGCCGATGTGTGGGGCCGAGCGCCGCACTTTTCCGAAGACCAGTCATTGTGCGACTGGCCGGCGCTCAAGCAGATTTCGGCGGACCTGGGCATAGCCGTCGCCAACCTCGGCACCTATCCGGGAAACTTCTTCATCGCCGCGACCGAAAACGAGCGCCAGGCGGAGATGGGCAAGATGAAGGCCGCTATCGAGGGCGCCGCATATTTCGGGGCCCGCTCGATTCGCGTCATGCCCGGTCACGGCGAAGACCCGGCCATAGTGGACGAGGTTACCTCCTACTTCATCGAAGCCGCCGCCTACGCAGCCGAACGAGGCGTTTACCTGGGCATGGAAAACCACGCCGGCTCGATAGCGGGCAACCCCGAGGTGGTCCTGAGGCTGTGCCAAAACGTCAACTCGCCCCATTTCGGCGTGCTCTACGAGCCCTGCAACCTCCATCACGGCGGCGTGGACTACAAAGCGGCTCTCGATGTATTCGGCGACTGGGTAACTCACTGCCACATCAAAGATGGTGTAATCCGAGATGGCCAGTTCTCCAAGACTCACCTCGGAGATGGCGATGTTGACTTCGTCTGGGTAGTGGAGAATATGGAAGCGGCGGGCTACGAGGGAGATTACGCTTTGGAGTATGAGGTCGCGGACATTGAGCCGTGTGAAACCGGCATGAAGAAGTGGTACGACCGCTTCGCCGAAGCGTTCAACTGAGGGGTGAACGCCTGATTGTCGAATGCAGGAAGGTCATTCTGTGCGACGTATCGAAGTGAATGCCTGGGAACGAGGAGACTACCACGAGGCGCGGGATAATCTGCTCTCGGCGGCATAGATATTGCCGATGACTGATCCTGAGAAAGAAATCCTTGGACAATATCTGACAGTTGGGGCATAATATAATGTTATATGACATCCCGCTTCGTTGCGACCACAGTGTACCCGCACTGTCGGGGCTAGAGCGAAGACATCAAGGCAACGGATGCAGCAACTGACAGTGCACTTACGTCGAACCACCAGCGAACGCAATAGGATAGACGATGTGAGCCTGTTCCCTTGGCCAGTTGACAAATGACGTTCGCGAAAGCGCCCGACAATTGTCGCAACAATGCCCCCCATTTTCTGAGACGTCCCGGCAGCAGGGCTCCATGCGGAAGAGCTCACATACTCGGCTCCCTGCGTTTAGCCATGAGAGAGGCGTCCATCTTTTTTTCTCCCTGGGAGCCATCTCGAATGGGAAGCTGAGCAGGAACCGGGAGCGTCGTGTCGAAATCATAAACAGATAGTCCGAGGAAGCGTCCAAGGGAGACACCAACTCAGCTTGGGAGGAACCTGGAGCGGACAGCAAGAAGGCCCTTGATGCTCAACATCCGACGATCTGCATAGCAGGCAGGCATATGATGTGGCCTTCGTACAGTGTCCTATTCTGGGCCCCCCCCTTGAGGAGGCGTAGGTTATGCGAATCAGGTACTCACCAAAGCAGATTGCAACTGTGGTGGTCGTGGCAATAGTTGCATTCGGTAGTGGATACTGCGCGCTCGTCTTACTCCAGGACCCCACTCGTGACAGTGTTCGGGCACTGCTGGGCGTTGTATCTATGTTCATCGCCTTTCTCGCGTTTGTCTGGCTCGGTCATGTCGCACGTGATGCGGGCCTGGAACACGCTAGCCCTGCCGACAAATCTGCCGAAATCCTGGCGGACTACATCGCGCGTGCTGGACGCCGCGTTGTTATCATGGACGGGGGCGATGAGCCCTACTGGGAGAACGGGGCTCACGTGGCAGCGATTCGCGAACTAGCGAGAGGTGAGGAAGAAGTTGAAGTTGTGGTCATTATCGGGCCAGACGATGGCAGTGGCACAGGGACAATTGAGGCGTTAGCGGATGAGCACGCCATCTCTCTGTACAGAATCCCTATCTATCCATCATGCCATTTCTCGGTGATCGATGGGAGGGATTGGCTCATGCAACATCCGCACCCCGCGGGCCAAGATGTGGAGATGTCACGTGGGCGGCGGAAGACTTGGATAGCCGCTGCCGATCTGGAGAGGGCATTTGATGCCATACTGGTGCATGCGACACAATACTAACCCGCATTGGCGGCCGAACCGCCAGGAGGAAACTAAATTGGAGAGCGGACTTGTCTGGGACCTCGGTGCATGTGTGACCGTCAGCGGCTTGTCACTAGCCGTTATAACATTTGCGGGTAGTATCCTCATTGGTCAAAGAGATAACTTGACATCGAATGTCCACCCGTGGCGCTACCTGAGTTGGATGCTCATTATGGGAATCATCGTCATTGGGGTCACCGCAGCTGCGGGCCTAGTAGCGTTTCTTCACCACAATAGTAATAGTGGTGACTGCGCGCTACTGGGACTCATTATCCTTGCCGCAGCCACTGTCGCTGAGTTTCTCTTGGTGATCTTTCTATTTGGCTTGATGGGCGACGAGGGGGACGTCGGTGAGGGCCTGGCCGTTGCAAAGGCGGACGAGCGTACACTCGCACAACAAGCTGGCAAGGGCGAACACTCCTAGCGCCGCCGCCGCTGCGCTGAACGCAGTCCACCTGGGATCTCCGGTTATTTCGGCGACAACGTATCCTCCCTATTCGTGTGCCGACAGCACTGCCTCAGCGACTTGCTCTATCTGCGATTCGGTCAAGCCCGGATAGATGGGCAGCGATATGACCTCGTCTGCCAGTGCTTCAGTCACTGGCAGATTCACTTTGTCCAGCCCATAAGCCGCGCAGGCGGGGGACTTATGCGGCGGGTCGGCGTAGTGGATCGCAAAGCCGATGTCGGCCGCCTGCAGCGCAGCGGCGATCTCATCCCGCCGCCTGCTGCGCAGGGTGTAAAGATGGAAGACATGCTCGCAGTCCAAAGCCACCTTCGGCGTGATGATCTCGTCGTGTTGCAGTAACTGGTCATAAAGCGCCGCGTGCTGCCTGCGTTTTTCGTTATTTTTTGCCAGGCGACGCAGCTTGATGCGCACGATGGCCGCTTGCAACTCGTCGAGCCGCGAGTTATACCCGACGCACTCGAAGATGCCTCGCTGCCGCTGGCCGTGGTCGCGCAGCATCCGCACATCGGTGGCGATCTCATCGTCATTGGTTGTGACCATGCCGCCCTCGCCGTAAGCGGCCAGGTTCTTGGACATGTAGAAGCTGAAGACCCCCACATTCCCGATCGAGCCGGCGGCCTGGCCCTTGTATTTCGCCCCGTGTGCCTGCGCCACGTCCTCTAATATCTTAATCCCCCTCGGCTCGCAGATGGCTCTGATTGCGTCCATCTCCGCCGGATGGCCATAGATGTGCACAGGCATGACAGCGCGGGTATGCTCGCTGATAGCGGCCTCCAAGGCGGCCGTGTCCATGCAGAAATAGTCAGGCTCGATGTCCACTAATACTGGTGTAGCGCCGGCGTGGATGATCGCCTCGATGCTGGCGAAGAAGGCCCACGCCACGGTGATAACCTCGTCACCGGCTCCCACGCCCATAGCGCGTAGGGACAGGTGCAGGGCCTCGGTGCCGTTGCCGACTCCGACGGCGTGTTTGACCCCGCAGAATTGTGCCCATTCGCTTTCGAGTGCCTGCACGTTCGGCCCCAGGAAAAGCTGCATGGACTGCAGGGCATCGTCAATGGCTGCAAGCACTTCCTCGCGCAGTTCGATGTACTCGGATTTCAGGTCAACGAGGGGAATTCCCAATGCCAAAACTCCTCGGCGTGTCACTTCGATTGCGGCTCTTATTGTTAGAAAACCTAATGCCGAAAAGGTTGCACGCGACGCCGATTTCGGCCCGCTGGCCATAGGTTGTGTGATATAATTAGCCGACAGTTACCGGAGGCGCACAGATGCGAACGGTTTTGCTGACGGGCACAATCTTAGCACTGGCCGCAATCCTGATTGTTACGGTCCCGCCGATAAGGCAGGGCGCTGTCGGTGGCTTCGATTTCGTGACTGCACTGCCGTCGTGGTATTCCTTGCGGGCCTTGCACGCACGCGCGGTCCGGGCCTCCGAGAGAGCCGAGAGTGACCTACGAGGTCATTCGGAAGATGATGGCGAAGTCATGGGCGCGTTCCTCCCCTGGTGGGAGGCGCAAGTTCCTTTCAGTGAGGCCCTGGCGCAGTATACGGCCAGGAAGATGCGACACCTTTCGCTCAGAAAGCTTCACGAGATCGCGCTGTCCTATCCCGACGATGCCGGGATCTGGCTAGCCTATGCCGAGGCCGCGGCGACACTTTCCCGCTTTCCCGAATGGGCAGATATGGACATGTCCGATCTCACCCCGGGGATGGTGCAGGAACGACGGCAGGTCATTGCACTTCAAGCTCATGAGAGAGCAATTGAACTGGACCCAAGCTCTGCGGCAGCCCGCTTTAGGTCCGCTATGAACTATCTGTTCGAGGCCGGCTTCATTGGCAGGCAAGAGGGGTACGACGAGGAGGACACGCCGCAGCCACGTAGTGCCGATGAGAGCAGGAACTTGCGGGCCGGCAGGAAGCTGCTGCAGGAATGTAGCGAGATGGCGCCCGAGAATGCCGCAATTGATTACCAACTGGTGTGGACATACGTGGCCGAGGGCCGAGACGAAGAAGCCTTGACTATCGCGCGAGACGCGATGGCCAAAGACCAGTGGAATACGTACGATCGGGAGGTGCTCCAGTCGCTGTGGCGCCTGCTCGAAGAGGCTCATGCGCCCGAATACCGGAAGAATGAGTACGCGTACAGCCTGTGCTCTGACTACAAAGTCGGATGGCGAATACGCTCGCTGGCGCGAGTTCTGAGAGGACTGGGTGAGAAATCCCGCAAGTCCGGCGAACATGAACAGGCAATCGTGTGTTACGAGGCGGTTGCGCATCTCGGTCACGTGATGCGCGTGGACGCTTATCACATCATTGACGGCTTAACCGGAATAGCGATATCCGACCTGTCAGTGGCCTTATTGCTCACGGAAGAAGAGCGGGCCCAGATCTGGGAGGATGTCCGGAGTGAGAAAGAGCCGCCAGAGCACTGGGCACAGGTGGCTGTGCCGAAAATGGCAGAATACCTGCGCGCTCACGGCCGGCCGGACCTTGCCGCTTTCTATGTCGCTGAGGCAGTCGCGCGCGCCAAGTGGAGGGAGCAGGCCAGGAAATCCATCGGACGCAGCCACGCCCAAGAGACGCTGTTGTTCTACAGCCGCGGTATGATGAACGCTGTGGCTGTATGGGTTGTGACCCTCGCATTCCTCGTCCTGGCGGCGCTAGTTGCCATCCTATCGGTTTTCTCTTTGTATTGGCGAGGGCCACAGCCACTGCTGAAATGGTCGTACATTGACTGGCTAATGCTGCTGGCTATCTGTCTTGTTCCCGGCCAGGCAGCAGCGCTTGTTGTCACGTATCGGCTGGAAGAACTCGTGCGCGAACCGGCGGGCTCGTCTTACGGGTGGCTGGTGGTTGGTGGATGTAGCGGCGTAGTCTGGTTAGTGGCGGTTCTGATTGTGGCTCTGCGCAAACGAGCGCAGCAGCCGTCCGAGCAGGGCTTCGGACGCGCGCGAACCTATCTGGCCGCGCTGCGACTTCTCATCCCGCCGACACTCGCCGCCCTCGTTCTGCTCTCAGTGGTTTCCTTCTGGCCGTTATGCAATGCCTATGAGCGGCTGAATGATGAGTGGCGCGTGATCATTGACCAGGGCGAAGCAAGCTACTGGCGCATCGGTACCGACGCCACCGGTCCGCAGAGCGCGGCCGGTCAAGTGCCCCGTGGACAGACGCCGCTCGCGCCACGGCTTGCTGCGCCGGGACGGAATGTAAGAAGCGCAGAAGCAATCGTGCCTTACAGGCCCACTCGCCCAGAGCACCAGGCAGGAAGGATGAAGACAGGATGGCGGTAAATCTTGACGCCAACTTTCAGCGATACGAAGAATATTCACCGACTGTGCCGGTCTGGTGTGTGACGCCGCAGACCGACGGATGCTTCCATCGCTTCTTTGACACATCGCCCTTCAGCCCGTCGGGGCGTTACCTGGCCCTGACGCGGCTGCTGCACGAAGACCGCCTGCCTGAGCCGGGAGATGTGGCGGAAGTCGTCCTGGTTGATCTGGCTACAGGTGAGCTTCAGGTAGTGGCTGAAACACGCGGTTGGGACACCCAGCTTGGGGCGCAGGCGCAGTGGGCCGCTGATGACACCCAGCTTTTCTTCAATGATGTTGATACCACTACCTGGCGGCCGTTTGGGGTCAAGATGGACCCGCTTTCAGGCACTCGGCAGGAGCTTGAGGGCACGGTTTACATGGCCTCACCCGATGGCACGCACATCGCGTCGCCTTGCCTGCGGCGAATGGCGAGAACCCAGGCCGGATATGGCGTCATCGTGCCGCCCGAGCATATCCCGGAGAACCATGGCGCGCCTGAAGATGACGGCGTGTACGTAACCGACACCGCGACCGGCGAGACGAAGCTTCTGGCGTCGCTGGCAAGGATCTTCGAGCAAGCCGTGCCAGACGACCAGAAAGACGAGTTCACAGGCGGCAGTTTCTACGCCTTCCACGTCAAGTACAGCCCGCACGGCGACAGGCTGGCGGTAGTAGTGCGCTGGAAACTGCACGAGGGGCAGACCAAAATGCGACACGCCGTCATCACGATGAGAACCGATGGCACCGACATCCACGCCGCCATCCCCTTCCCCAGATGGGACATGCGCGGCCATCACCCCAATTGGACGCCGGCTGGCGAGCGGATCATGATGAACCTGACCGTTGACGGGGAGATGCGGCTGGTCAGCGCCCGCTACGATGGCAGCGATTTCGGCCTCATGTCTGAGCAGGTTGAGGGCTCCGGCCACCCGAGCCTGCACCCGAACGGACGCCACATCGTGACCGATGTGTATGAGAAGGGAAAGCTGGGATTCGGCGATGGAACTGTGCCGATAAGGCTGCTGGACCTGCAGGCAGAAACCGATAAGAATCTGCTGCGTATCAACATACGACCGCTTTTCAATGGGCCGAAGGGCGAACTGCGCGTGGACCCGCATCCGGCGTGGGATTATTCATGGCGCTACGTCGCTTTCAACGCCTTCACCCAAGGCACGCGGCGGGTTCACGTCGCGGACCTGGCCGGCGAACTGTGCTGATCGTGACCGCGTAACAGAGCCGTCTCCGGCTTATTCCTCCCCCCTGCAAATGAGCGTCTATGTCCGATATACCACGAATCGAAAACCGCTGGAATCCCACCGATTTTCGTTTGGACACCTGGAACCAAAGGGTATAATAGAAGTGATAGGTCGGTAGATTATCGGCCATTTTTTCGTGCCTGCATGCCCGAAATCGGCGGCGAGTGAGATGCTTTTGCCCTATAGCACGGAGCGCGAACTACAGCGGGCGCCCTATGCCACGCTCAGCCTAATCGGTCTCAACGTTGTGATAGCTGCGCTGACGTGGCCGAATGATGAGCTGACGGAGCAGCTTATCTTCAACCCGGGCGACTTCCATTGGTGGCAGGTCATGACGTGTCTGTTCATGCATGCCGGGCCCGAGCATTTGATTGGGAACATGATCTTCCTGTGGGTCTTCGGCAGCCACGTTGAGGACGTGCTGGGCACCTGGAAATACCTGGCACTATACTTCAGCGCCGGATTGGGCGCTAATGCGTTGCAGGCAGCCAGCGATCTAGTGTTTCTAGACACGATCCGCGGCGGATTGGGGGCTTCGGGGTGCATAATGGGTCTGGTGGCCCTCTTCGCCACCCGGTTCCGCCGGGTCCCAGTCAACATATTCTATCTCTGGTGGTACCGATGGGGCACCTTCCAGGTAGCGGCAATGTGGGTGGCGGCATTCTATTTCGCCCTGGACTTGCTCTACGGCTTTGGCTTCGGGATGGCCGCCCTACCCACCTGCGTGGGCAATTTCGCCCATGTCGGGGGCTTCCTATGTGGGCTGCTGTGGGCTTACCTTCTGCGGCTGCCTGACGAGGCACGGGCCGATGAAACAGGCCAGGAGGCCGCCCGGCTGGCCGCCTCTGGCATCTATGAAATGGCTGCAGCGGCGGTCGAGCAGGAAATACAGAGGCACCCTGGCGATCCGGAGCTGCACTGCAAGGCGGCCACCTACTACGAGATGAAGCCGCAGACGCGTCACCGCGCCATCGAGCACTGGAACATGGCGCTGGGCTTGTGGTTGCGGCGCGATGAGCAGGAGGCCGCGTTCGACCGCTGGGACCGGCTGATGTACGACCATAACCCGCAGCAGTTCGATCCTGGCATCATCTGCGACCTGGCCGTGGCCCAGGAGAACGCCGGCCAGTTGTCAGCGGCCGCCGAAATATACGCCGTGGTGGCCAACGACCACGCTGCCAGCCGGCCGGCTGCGCTGGCGGCGCTGCGGCTCGCCCATCTGCTACGCCGCATGGGCGACGAGGATCTCGCCAGGCAGTGGTACCAGACCGTCATTGAGAGATGGCCGGACAGCGACGAAGCCCTCGATGCCCACGACGGTTTAGCGCAGCTCGGCCGCGGCTAGTCTCGTCACTGAGTGCGCAGGGCACGGCCGTCTGGCGCACTATAATTGCACGTCCACCATACCCAGGTCCCAGCGCAAAACGCCCACGTGGTAGCGATGATAGGAGGGATTCCAATTGTTGTAATAGGCCGTAACTATCTGGCCGTTCTCCAACTGCACACTGGACGGGTAGCCAACGTCAGTGCTTTGCGTGAAATCCCCGACAAGCTTGAATGGCCGCGACCAGCTTTCCCCGCCATCCTCACTTATGCGTCCGACTACGCCGCGGAATTCATTCATGCGGCTGCCGTAAGTCACCAGGATTCTTCCGTCAGCAAGCTCCAGCAAGCTGGCCGGGATTTGCTTGGGCGAAGTCAGGTACTGCTGCGGTGCCCAGGTGCGGCCGGCATCATCGGAGCTGAAGAGCAGCACATTTGCGCCACAGTCGGGCAGCGGCTCGTCGTCGGCCGGGAAGTGCGACAGGCGTACGGCGGCAAGCCATTTGCCCTGCCGCGTGATGAGCAGGTCGGTCTCGTTGAAGTTATCGGCCGCGATGAGGCTCGCGTCCCCCCAAGTACGCCCGCCATCACCGCTCCGCATTACCCACGCGTTGCCGAGGCGATACACGCTCACGACCAACTCGTCGCCATTCACGCAGATGTCACCATGCGGTACGCACGGTCTCTCCTCACCTTCAACGCGCACTCGCCCGGTCATCTCCCAGGTATGACCTTGATCGGTCGAGATCCACACTTGCGTGTCCAGAACCGGACCCCACATCGGCTCCCCGTTGACCTCGATTAGCTCATGCCCGCTGACAAGTACGATCAGATCCCCGTCCTGATTAAGACCGGCGGCGACCATCAGGCGGTTAGTGCCCGGCTGGTGTTGCGTGATCTGACTCCGCAACGCCCACGTGTAGCCGCCGTCCTCGCTGACCCACAGTTCGATATCGCCTTCCATGCGGCAATGGCTCGGTTGGTTGTGGATGACGGCCCCGATGTCTCCGTTAGGCAACAGCGTCAGGTTCGGCCAGGCGCAGTGGTCCGGTGCCGTGATGATATGGTACGCGCCCTCCGGGATTTGAAATGTGTACGCCATATCGGCTCATTCCCTCCTTGTACGTTGGCTGCGAATTCCGCAGCACGTTGTCAGGTTTTCTGCTACAATAGTGCCAGCAGGAGGCCGTCTGCGGTGACGTGCAAACCTCTGTGTACTATCGCTTCTACGTGCTTTTCTCGGCGTTTGTCGCGTGAAGCCAAACTAGACAATTCGACATCAACAAGGCAAGACATCCTTGACTGCCTCATACCTAGCAGGTTCTTGTTCTCAAATCCAATTTTTCCTCCCACATTCCGACAACCAGTCACGATCTTTGCACACCTGAGATTCACACAAGCGTAGAAGGAAGCGTCCGCTGATGTCTGAATCCAAGCAAATACTGATTTCCGCAAACGCCTTCATCGAACATTCGGAGTATTTCGCCCCGCTTGCTGAGGCCGGATACGAGGTCGGCCATCAAGAACAAGGGCCGCTTTCACAACGGCGCCTCCATGAGGTCCTGCCCGGCCATGTCGCGGTGATCGCCGCGATGGATGCCTACACCGCCGACGTACTCAGCTCTGCATCCGATCTGCGGATCATCTCGCGCTGGGGCGTCGGCATTGACAACATCGACATTGACGCGGCCACGGCCAACAATATCGTGGTCTGCAACACGCCGGGCATGGTGACCAGCTCGGTGGCGGATATGACCTTTGCGCTGATGCTGAGCCTGGCCCGCGATCTGACCGGCGCTACCCATCGCGGCCGCAGCGCCGAATGGGTGCAGGTGCTGGCGGCGGACTTCTTCGGCGCAACCCTCGGCCTCATCGGCTTCGGCAGCATCGGCCAGGCGGTCGCGTACCGCGCCCGTGGCTTCGATATGAAGGTGCTGGCTTATGATCCGTACCCCAACCCCGAGAAAGCCGCCGAACTGGGAGTGACGCTGACTGACCTGGCCACGGTCATACGGGAAGCCGATTTCTTGAGCCTGCACTGCAACCTCACGGATGAGAACTATCACATGATCGGGGCCGATGAATTGGCCGCGATGAAGCCCTCCACTTTCCTCATTAACACCGCGCGCGGCAAGCTCGTTGACAGCCAGGCGCTGCTTGATGCGCTGCAAAGTGGAGAAATTGCCGGTGCCGCACTCGACGCGCTCGAAGAAGAGCCGCCATCTGCCGATGACCCGATACTGTCAGCCCCGAACTGCCTGATTACCCCGCACAACTCCTTCTACAACCCGACCTCAGTAAGGCTTGTCAACACCCAGGTGGTGCAGAATATTCTCGACGTTTTGGCCGGACGCAAGACCCAGTTCGTACTCAATCCCGAGGTGCTGTGATATCCAGGAGGTGCACTATCCATGCGCATGCCCATGTGCAAAATCACTGTCGCCCGCAATGACGAAGTCTATGAATGCTTCCCGGATTTAGTGCGCACCAACTCCGGCAAGCTCATTGTCATCTACCGCGAAAGCGACAGCCACGCTGCACAGGACTATTCCCATCTCATCATGCGCCACAGCCTCGATGATGGCGAAGCATGGTCCGAGCGATTTGTGCTGATCGAGAGCTACCAGGAGGACGGGGTGCTTTTCAAGTACAACTGCCCGCGGATTTCTCAGCTTGCCGACGGGCGGCTGGCGGCGCTTTGTGACGGCTACCCGGTGCCGCCCGGTGAGCGCTTTGACCGAACTACCTCCCACGTATTCATCTGGTACAGTGAAAATGACGGGGAAACCTGGTCGGAGCCGGTCAAGACGCCGATAACCGGTATCGTGCCCGACAAGCTGTTTGAGACGAAGGACGGCACGTGGCTGGTGGCCGTGCACGTGGGTGCACCGGGCGAGCAGTACCTGCACCAGCGCCTCTTCCGCTCCACCAACGCGGGCGAGACGTGGAAGGGGCCGATAACGCTTTGCCACAAAGACGGTCTGAATCCCTGCGAAGGCTCGATAATACAGCTCCCGGGCGGCATGCTTGTCTGCTACATGCGCGAGAACTCCGGCAAGGGCTGGCCAGGCCCGAAGGCCTTGTCCAGCGACGACGGGCTGAGCTGGGACGGGCCCTACGACACGCTGATGCCGGGCTGCCAGAGGCCTGTCGCCGGCCATCTACCCTCAGGCGATATCATGGTGACCTTCCGGCATCGCACCGGTGGCAAGGGCCCGGGCCATAACAACTTCTGGGCCTACAAGGAAGCGGTGGCAAGCGCAGCGGCACCCGACCCCGGCGAGCAGGGCGGCATCATTCTGCCGCTTGATCACGACGGCCATGCGCGTGCCGATACCGGCTATTCCGGCTGGTGCGTGCTTGATGACGGTATTATCTTCGTTGTCAACTACATCATGGATGACGCCGACATGGCCCAGATACGAGGGTATTATTTCCGCGAACAGGATTTCTGAGCGGCGCGGCCGCCGCAACTTCGCACGCCTATGTGTGCTTCCGCGGAATCTTTTCTGCAATATTTTTGCATATCGTTGAAGGTGATTGCTGTAGGTCTGCGGAATTGTATTGCAAGCAAGCGACAATAGGCCGTTCAGCGTAGGAGATGGAAAGGGGCAGAACAGATGGTAAAGCTTGGAGACTGGCTGTCTGAAGGCTGGGCGTTAATCAAGGACGATATCGTGACCTTCGCCGTGGCCGCGCTGCTGGCGGGGCTTATCGGTGGGGTGACCCTTGGCATTTGCGGACCACCGCTGATGGTCGGCCTGTACATGATGGTCAACAGCAGGATACGCGGCGAACCAGTGGAGATTGGTGATGTTTTCAAGGGCTTCCAGAGATTCGGGCCGGCTTTTGTGGCGGCCCTGCTTATCGGCATTGCGTCTTTCGCGATCAGCTTCCTGGCTGGGTATATCCCCGTAGTGGGAGGGATAATAGGCGCCGTGATTGGTTGGGTCATTAGTGGCGCCATGTTCTACATATATGCGATCATCGCCGCCCAGCAGGTGGGTAGCATCGAAGCCATCAGCATATCGTGGGAGAAGACTAAGCCTGACCTGGCGATGTACACGGTGACCTGTTTCGTATACAGCCTCATTGCCGCCCTAGGCGTCGTGGCGTGCTTTGTGGGTGTTTTCGTCACAATGCCTTTGATGGTTGCTGCCATCGCCGTGGCTTACCGCGACAACTTCGGGCTTGAGGGCAGTGCCGCAGCGCCAGCCGCACCACCCGCTGCCCCGGCCGAGACCCCTGCGCCACCGGCTCCGGCCGCACCGGCACCCTCGCCCGAACCCCCTGCACCTGCTCCCGAGCCGCCGGCACCTGAGCCGTCTGACGAGCCGCCAACACCTGCCGAATAGGCCGAAGACGCGTTGCAGGTTGAAGAGAACACGCGATAAAAGGGTCTGCCTCGATGGCAGGCCCTTCTCGTTAGCATGATAAGTCGGCAATTCCGGCTGGCCGAAAAGGTCTTGGCAGGGCTTTTTGCGAAATCACCCGCAAGACTGTACCTCGACCGCGGACTGTGCAGCCGCGCAGGGCATTTGTTAGGTAGTCTCAATCCCGCGTAGGTCGGGCTTGTAGCCCGAGACCAATACGAAAGAGAGAGCATAATGGACAACATCAAAGTCGGAGTAATCGGCGTAGGTCGTGGGCAAGGCTTCGCACGTGGGACAGGCCCGCTGGTGGGCATGGAGCTGGTCGCGCTGTGTGACACATGGGAGAAGAAACTCCGCCAGGTCGGCGAGGAACTCGATGTCACCACCTACACCGATTATGACAAGTTCCTCGAACATGATATGGACGCCGTGATCCTCGCCAACTATTTCCACGAGCACGCGCCCTTTGCAGTCAAGGCCCTGAAGGCCGGCAAGCATGTAATGTCGGAAACCTCGGCATGTCTGACGCTGGCTCAGGGCGTAGAACTTATCGAGACCGTGGAGGCAACCGGCAAGACCTACATGTTCGCCGAGAACTACCCCTACATGCTCTTCAACCAGGAGATGCGGCGGCTCTACCAGGAGGGAGCTATCGGCGAGTTCACCTACGGCGAGGGCGAGTACGTGCATCCCGGCGAACGCGACTGGTCCCTGCGTCTCAAGGATAGGCTCCACCACTGGCGCAACTGGATCCCGGCCACCTATTACTGCACCCATGCGATGGCGCCGATTATGTTCATCACCGACACCCGCCCCGTCAGTGTCAACGGCTTCATCATGACGTATCCTGATACCGCCGATATCAATCGTGACCGGGTGACTTTCAGGGATCGGGCCTCGATGATCGCGGTACGCATGGACAACGGCGCTGTTGCAAAGCTGCTGCAGGGCGGCCTGCGCGGCCACAGCGTATGGGTGCGCATTCACGGCGAAAAGGGCCAGATGGAGAATCTGCGCCACGGCGACCAAAACATGGTCCGGCTCCTCAAGGAGCAGTTCGACGAAGAGAGAACCGAGCCGGTCGAGCGCATCTACAGGCCCAACTTTCCGGTCCACCACGAAAAAGCGATGCAGGCCGGACACGGCGGTGGCGATTTCTTCATGGTTTACCACTTCGCTGAGGCCATCCGCAATGACACGCAGCCCTATCTGGACGTCTATCGCGGTGTGGCCATGTCCATCGTGGGCGTCCAGGCCTATCGCTCGGCGCTCGATTCGGCCAACAACTACGAGATCCCCGACTTCCGAGACAAATCCGCCCGCGATAAATACCGTGACGACGACTGGAGCCCCGATCCGGAGACCAAGGGCGATTCCGATCCGTGGCCCAGTCTCGAGGGCAGGTTCGAGCCCTCACCCGAAGCTCTCCAATACGCACAGAAGATATGGGACCAGCGACGCGAGGATGAGGCCTGAGAGTACTCATTATGCCGCGCCCACGCAGGGGGACAGACAATGAATGACCTTGAGCGCTTTGTTGGCGTTTGCCGGGGTGAGAAGCCGGACTACGTGCCGATCTTTGGCTTTCCCGGTTCGCCCGGAATGGGTGGCGGCTGCATGGCCAAGACTCACCAGCGACTTATCGAGACCGGAATGCCCGAGTGGGTGGACGGCTGTATTCGACTGAGTCAAGAGCGCAAGACCGAACTGTGGTATAAGTACTGGGGCACTACCGGGCCCATCTACCCCGAGTTCTCCATCGCCGAGCCGGCGAAGGGCATCAAGAGCGAAAGCCGCATCGAGGGCGACCGCGAGATCATCGAATATGAAACCGGGGCGCTTACCAGCCAGGTCATTGACAATGACATCACCTACGCAATGCCCGAGTTTATTGTCTATCCGGTACGCGACCGCAAGAGCTGGGAGTTCTGTCACGAGCACATGACCCCCGGGCCGATGCGCCCGGAGGAAGACATCGAAGCTGACTGCCGCAAGCTCGCAGATCGCACAAAGCCGCTTGCCGTCAACGCCGGCTCAACCTGGGGGACACTGCGCGGGCTGATGGGACCTGAGAAGGCCTGCACCGTGCTCTACGACGACCCACAGCTCGCCCACGACATCATCAATTGGCACGACTGGCATCGCAGAACTTATGCGTTTCCTCTAATCGAGCGGCTGCGGCCGGAGATCATCAGTTGTGGCGAGGACAACTGCTACAACCACGGAATGCTCATCAGCCCGCGCCACTTTGAGGAGTTCTGCTCTCCCGCGTACCGGGAGATCGGCCAGATCGGTCGCGACTGCGGCGCGGACATGGTGTCCATAGACACCGATGGCAACTACATGGAGATGGTGCCGCTTGTTGAGGCCTGTGGGGTCAATGCCATCCATCCGTCCGAGGTGAAGGCCGGCAATGACCTGTTCGCCCTGCGCGAGCGGCATCCGGACTTCATCCTGATGGGCTGGCTGGAAAAGGAAGCAGTCAACGAGGGCAACGGGCACCTGATCGAAGCCGAGATCATGTCCAAGGTGCCGCCGCTTCTGAAAAAGGGCCGCTACTTTCCTAACGGCGATCATGGCATCCAGCCGCTGGTGACCTTTGAGAACATGTGCAAATTCATGACTTTGTTACATGGAGTTACAGGCAACCCCGAAGGCGAATTCCCGAGGGTGAAAGTGTGATAGCGTATATGGTCGGCCCTCATTTTGCCGATTTGAAAGGCCGGCATGGGTGAGATTATGGACAAGGACGATAAGCTGAAGGAGATCCTGGGCGAGCACCGCAGGTGGCTGCCGCCGTCACCACATCGCGAGAAGATCGCCGAGACGCTCGTGGACGGCACCGCGTATATCCTGGCCCGCGGGCACAATCAGGCGCCGCTTCTGGTCTTTCAGGACGGCGGCTCGATGGAGCTGCCGACTGTGCGCTGGGCCGAGACCGAGCGCGGCTCGCAACTGGTCTCGGTGGCTGAGGCGAGCTCTCCGGACCAGACCAGGCACCGCGATGTTTGCGGCTCGGTTGATGAGTTCAAGAGGCTCATAAAGAAGGACCCACAAGACCAGGCGCTACATCGGCTGCTGGATGATATCGGCTGCATGATCCGCAGGATGGAGAAGCGCCGACAGGAGGGCCGCCAATTTACAGCCGATGTCCTCGAAGCCGCGCAAGCTCCGGTGCGCGGTCCTGAGCGAGTGGAGTTGGCCGACGAGCTGCTTCCGCGACTCCGCGCATATCTAGAGCAGGATACCGACAGAATCGAAGATCAACTCGACCAAATATATGAGTGGGCCGAGACGGTGCGTGATGCGGCGCAAAATCTGGAGCAGGCGCTGACCGACTACAAGATTATGGCAATACGGGTAAACGAACTCTTTGAGCAGTTACGCGGCGGCCGCAACTGGGATGAAATCTCTGAGGATGAGGCCCCGCCGTCCTAGCCCTCAACTTCAGGGCCGCTGTCTCCGGTTGCCTCGGCCTGCTCCTCTTTGTTTTCCCCAGCGGTTTGCTGCATCTGTTTGTGCAGCATGCGCAGAACCACCAGGCTGCGGCGGCTGTTATCAGCGGTATCGGCCATTACTTCCACCATCTCGGCCATGAGCCGCAGCAGGTAGTACACGAGCATCGCTGCAACGCCGGTGACCACGGCAGCGCCAAAGCCGATCAACGGGGCCAGTATGCTTCCTTCGCCGACCGTGCTCAGCGAGTAGGCCAGGATGATTATCGCCATTACTGCGAATATTGCCGCCGCGCCCATCGCCAAATAATTGAGGCTGCTGGTCATGCCGCGCAGGTCGGGGTATTCGCTGCGGTCCGGGTACTGCCCCGGCTCGTCGGCCTGAGTGGCTCGCGCGAGTTCGTCCACCGCCCCCTGTTCGGCCAGGGCCTGGCGCAGCGCCTCATCGGGGTCAACCTGCGGCTCGGCATCCCTGCGCTGCTTGGCCTCTTCCACCGACCTGCTCCATTCCTCCTCGTCCTCGGCCTCTTCGCCCCGCTTATGCCTCCTGCCGCTCTCTGTAAGCGCCCCGCAGGCCCAGCAGTTGAGGTCCTCCTCAGACAAGGCCTGTCCGCACTCCTCGCAGCGTATGTCACTTAGCATCGCTATTCCCCCAGTCTGCCGAGGGTCTGCATAAGCACCCGAGGATTGTCGGTGAGAATGTAATCAACACCCCAGTCCATCAGCAACCTCTGGTCATCCGGCTCATCGGATTTGAAGACATTGACGATAATATCGTGCTCGTGGCATCTGGCGACACGTTCGGGTGTCGTGTGCCTGCGCGGCAGTTGGATGTATTGTGCGCCGGTCTCAATGGTGTTGTCAACATACTCATCGGCGCCGTCCTGCCGCGAGAAATTGATGACCTTGATTCCCGGAACCAGCTCGCGGGCACGCGCCGCTTGGTCATTGCGCGCCGCCAGCAGGCTCTGAGCGATCATGTCCAGCTTCTTGAGATGGGCTATGACCAGGTCCACCACCAGTTCGCCGGCCTTGAGCTCGATGTTGAGCAGAATATCGGGCGGCATCACCTCCAGCGTCTCGGCGAAGGTAGGCACCTCCGTCCCCGCAAACTTCGGGGCCTGCCACGAGCCGGCGTCGAGCTGCTTGATCTCCGCCAGCGTCAGTTCCTCGACCGCGCCCGTTCCATTCGTCGTCCGGTCCACCGTCGCATCATGCATCAGCACCGCATAGCCGTCGGCGGTCACGCGCACGTCGAATTCGATCATATCCACACCGAGTTCCATTGCCTCAGCAAATGCCGGTATGGTATTTTCAGGATGCGTATTCGGCGCTCCGCGATGCGCACAGCAGTAAGTTGCCATTCGTCTCATTCCTCCGCAGCGACTGAAGTATTACTAATGTGCCTCCGCGGTCAGTTTGGCCAGGTAGTCCTTCATCAGCGCCTCTTCCTGCACCCAGCGGCGCTGCATCTCCTCTTCGACCTCGATCGCTGAAGTGACCAGCGAAAGCAAACGCTCGGTCTCTGCCCGCAGGCTGCCAAGCTGCTCCAGAAGCTCTTCAAGCCAGCCGGCGCACTCTGCTTTCTCCTCGCCCGAGGCGGACGGCGCGTTGAGCAACTGCCCGCACTGGTGAAAGCACAGCGCCTGGGAGGCCTTGTGCGCATTGACCTCGGCCCCCAGCCGCAGAAACTGAATGCTCAGCCTGTTGCGCGTGACCTCTTTCTCTAAAGCGGCGGCCTCTTGCGCTGCGGCCAGGGCTTTCTCGCGCAGGCCGGGCAGTGAGGCAAGCACTTCATCTCGATTCTCCGACTGCTCAAATGCTTCGAGTTTCTCCGTCAGAGGCGGATAGTCAAATGGACTGCCACGGCAAACACGGGTGAAGGGGAGTTCAGTAGTACATGTGCCGATCGTCCGCATGATATCAATCGGCGTCGGCGCACCGAGACCCCAGTAGTCCCCGGCGAACTTGCGCTCGAAGTCGCCGAGTTCGATCTGCGGCCCCGACCACGAGAATTCGGCGCTGCAGATCACCCCTGGCAACGTCACTTCCCACGGGACCCGGTGAATCACCCAGTTGGTATTGACAACGCCCAGCCCACCCTCCTTTGCCGCCTTCTTGCAGAACTCGCTGATGTTTTCCAGGTGGAACCAGTAGCGCGTGCAACTGTAGTTATCCCCGGAGCACTGGATGGAGGGTGCGCAGAGCACCTCGAAGCCTTTGTCTTGGTAGTACCCCAGGTACGGGAAGCCTGCCAACTCGTTGGGAAAGCTTCCATCCCCGGGATCCCAGTACTCGGCGAACCGCTCGTAGATCTCTCTGGGAACGCTGCTGATGGTCTGCGGCGTGATCGGGCCCTTGTGGGTGGCCGCACTGCTGCCCAGTATCACCTGCTGCACCTTCGGGGCGTCGGTCCAATAGTCCCAGTACATCATCACTATGTCTCTGGGAATCTTGTCGGCGTATTCGGGCTCGTTGAGCACCATATCGGCCCACATCACGGGGCGTTTTCCGGACTGGCGCACATGGTCGCAGACCGCCAGCACATAGTCAAAGTACAACCGCGCCCGGCCCTCTCGCTCCACCTTAGCCTTGCACTCCGGGCACACGCCGATGTCATGCAGCTCATCCGCGCCGATGTGGAAATACGTGCAATCATCGTGCGCGGCGACTATCTCAGCGTATAGCTCACGAAACAACTCCATCGTACCGGGGTTCGTCGGACAGGCCTGGTGAATCGCTTCAGGCCCCTCACGAAGATGCGCGTACTCCTCGTGCGTCAGGATGTATTCCAGCCAGTTCACGCAGTGCAGCATCGGCATTACTTCGATGTACCGCTCGGCGCAGTAGCCGATGAGTTGATTGATCTCTTGCTTCGACAGCGCTACAGGCGAGGGCAGGAGCGGATGACTTTCAAATGGAAACTTGTTCTCATACTCGATGAGAACGTAGTTCATTTTGTACTGGCTCAGCAGGTCAACGATCTTGAGCAAATAGTCGAAGGTAGGCATCTGATACTTCAGGTCGAGCTGCATTCCTCTGATTCGCACTTCCGGCCAATCTTCGATTCGCAGGCACTGAACAGCTCGCCGGCCGTTTGACTGTCGCAGCGCCTGCCGGAAGGTCTGCAGCGCATAGAACAGCCCTCGGGGCGCAGAGGCGCTTAGCGTTACACCGTCAGGCGAGATATCAAGCACGTAGCTCTCATCAGTATGTCCCGCGCCGATTTCCAACGGCTTCAGTTCAAGCACAATGGCGGTCTGAGATGGGCCGGGAATGCTGCTTTCTACCGCCATACTCAGGCCGGTCTCTTCGGCAATTGCGCTATGGGCGAATTCCGCAATCCTTCGGACCTCATCGCACAACGATGGCTCACAGCCCCCGTCGAAAGCGACGCAGCGACAATTCTCCAGCGGCAGATTGCCGGATCGCATCTCCAGGCGCTTCGGCTCCGGAATGAAAGTGTGCAGGCCCTTTGTATCGCTCATCGTCTCACTCCTTTTGGTTGCCACCTACGGCCTTGTCGCCAATAAGTTAGCCGACCCGATCGCTATAGGTCTTGAGCCACTCGTCGTACAGCTTCCATTCCTCGCCGTGCGGCGCTACCTTCGTCCCCCACATGTCTTTGATGCCAGGCATCTCCAGATAATCGTGGCCCTCGGCCATCTTCTGCATCAGGAAGTGGTGCATCTCGCTGATCCGCTGGGCGCCGTGCAGCAGCATCTCCGCATCGTCCCTGGTCAGTACGATAATTCCGTCTTCATCGCCGATCACAAAATCGCCGGGGTTCACCGTCACGCCGCCACACTCTATCGGGACATTTATCTGCCCCTCCATCTGGCAGCCCTCAAACAGCGGCCGTACTCCCCGAGCATACACCGGCAGCCCGATCTTGCGCAGTCGGCTTGCGTGTTGCGTGTAGCCATCAACGACCACGCCCTCGGCCCCCCGCAGCTTGGCGATACAGGTTGTGATCTGGCCCCACGCTGACTTGTCAGTCCCGCTGGCATCAATGACCAGCACCGTCCCCGGTCCAATCGCTTCAAGCTCGTTCCAGCACAGTTTCGGCTCCTTGACCGTCACGGCAATACCCGCCATCTTGCAATCAGGAACCATAGCCCTGATGTCAGATGACATGATGCGGGGCACATACTCCTCACGATCCGCATACGGCACGGCCTCCCAAGTGATGATAGTAACGGCCTCCGTCGGCAGAGCTTTGTAAGCTCGGATTAAATCCGCTGTCTCCATATTCACCATCTCCTGCTGCTACACGAATTGAGTTCATCGGGATGTCACACGCGATAGACCGCGTCCACCTTGGCAATGGCGGCGGCCATGTCTTTGGCTTCCTGCTCGCCCTGACACTCGTGAACGCCGCAGCGCATCAGTTGAGCCACGCACTTTTCTGCCGCCGGCACGCTATTGGCGTAGTTAAGCTTGTCAATATCGCCCTTCCAGTGCGGCGAAGTCCACGGCTCCTTCGTCTGACCGTAGGTCTGCATCTCATTGATCCATGCCTTGGTCGGCACCAGCGCTCCCTCATAATCGCCACCGACGGGAACGCCCTCAGCGCCGACAACCGCGCCATACTCAGCCATCGTCTTGGTGCACTTGTCGGCGTGGAACAGCAGCGTGCCAAACCAGTAGGCGGAAGTGCCGCCATCAACGACGGGACTGGGCTCACAGCATACGACGTCCTCCTTCGCCAGCGCCACCCCAAAAGCCGCTGCAAACGCCTGCCGCGCTTTGGCGATCCCGGGCATCTTTTCCAACTGCACCCGCCCGATTGCCGCCGCAATCTCGGTCACCCGGTAGTTCATCCCCAGGAACAGGTTACTGGGTGCATCGCTATTGAACGGCTTGCCGCGGTCGGCGAAACGTTTGGCGTCCCAGTACAGCTCCTCGTCGTCGGTGATGACCATGCCGCCCTGTCCGCCGGAGGTGGTGTGCTTGCCCGACATCAGACTGAAGCAGCCCATATCCCCTATCGAGCCCACCGTATTGCCATTGTACTGCGCGTAGTGCGCCTGCGCACAGTCCTCGATCACACACAGATCATGGTCCTCGGCGATATTGAGTATCTCGTCCATATCGCAGGGATGGCCGGCGATGTGCCCGCAGACGATGGCCTTTGTCTGCTCGCCAATCAGCGCCGGGATTGTTGCCGGGTCCATATTGTAGTCGTCCTCGTAGCTGTCTGCGAAAATGGGGATGCAGTTGTTCCAAAGCACCGGCATGATCGCTCCGGGGTCCGTAATCGGCGCGCAGATGATCTCGCTACCCGCATCCAATCGCAGAGCCCCAAGCGCCGTGTGTACTGCAGCCGTGCCCGAAGAAACCGCCGTCCCGAATTTCGTGCCCATCGCTTCCGCGAACTCGACCTCGTACGCGTCAACCTCCACCCCGCCATAGCGTTCAAAGGGCGAACCCTTCTTAGCCGCCTCCATTACCCGCATGACGGCTTCGATTTCGCGGTCATCAATCTGCAGCCGAGGCGGCCAAGGCTCCTGCCGCAGTGGCGTACCTCCGTTGATTGCAAGGTCTTGTTCTGACATTTTGAAATGTATGCTCCTTTCAGTTCACTCTCGTGGCGCATTGGTCGCGCTTCCTGGTGTTAAGTTGCATCCTTGCCTGTCGGGTCAATTATCTTTCCCCGGGTTTCCAGTGCGGCGGGAAATAGCCCAGTTCGCCGCTGTGGTAAACGACAAACTCCGCCGGCTCAAAGCGGATCAGCACGTAGTCGGGGGAGGTGGGGCCGTCGGGCCAATACTGGTACCAGTGCTCCCGGAAGTGCTCTGTGCGGACCTCCTGGTCCTCGACAATAGTTGCCTCGGCCATCACGTGGACGTACTTGCCCTCCTCGGCCAGCCAGTACATCAGCCCGACCTTGGAGTTGGCCCTTATCTCTGCCACCTTGCCAGTGCGCGCCGATGTAGCCAGCCAGAAGACGAGGTCGTCGGCGACGTTATGGTCCTCCAGCACCCGCGCGTTTGGGTATCCGTCCAGCCCGTAGGTGACGAGAATGCAGGTTCCGCAGGCGTTGGTGATTCTGATAATCTCCTCGCGCATGTGTTCGTCGCTCATGGCTTCCATGACTGATGACCTCCGTGGTTTGAGCTGTTGTACTCGAACATATTCCCGCCCGGCGAAGAGAGTCCTTTCACCGGGGCGCAATGCCGTGGTATTGGGCCACGCGGCGGGCGAGTTCGAGGGCTTGCTCTTTGGTGGTAATCTCCCCGTCCATGTGGGCGTCTTCCACTGCCCTCAGGATTTCGCCGAAAATCGCTCCCGGTTCGTAGCCGGCGGCGATGAGGTCTTTGCCGGTGAGAAGCGGCTCGCGGGCCTGCTGCTTCTTGTAATCCAGATAGCGCCGTAACATGTCGTCGAGGATCAACTCAATCTCGGTCTGATACTGTGGCGTGGCAGCGGGGCCCATCGCCGCTCGCGAATCGGCAATCGCCAGCAGCATCAAGCCTAACTCGTGCGGCTCGACCTCGCGAAATAGCCGCCTTATCGCCGACATCGTCACGAACTGCTCGGAGTGTTCCTGCTCGATGATGCCATCTTGCCCGCGGCCTGCAAGTTCGAGCGGGCGCAGGTGGTGGTGTGTGAAGCTGGCGACGGTGCGGCGCACCTCCATGGACCAGGCAAAACGGCCCAGAATCTCCCGCGCGACCTGCGCACCGACCTTGCCGTGGCCCTTGAAGCGGATGCGGCCGTCTTCATCCTGTGTGAAGCAGCGCGGCTTGCCGATGTCGTGCAGCAGCGCAGCCATCAGCAGCATCGGCGGAATCTCGCAACGTGTCAGATACTCTTCAAGCTCGTCATGGGAGGCGGCCAAGGCGCCGGTCGGGTCCATGATGAGTTTTTCCATTTCGGCTACGGAGGCGAGGATATGGTCGCGGACATCGAGGTGGTGGAGAGACGGCTGTGGCATGTCACAGCCCTCCTCCAGCTCGGGCAGAATCACCGCAAGCACACCGTCTTGGTCCATCATGTCGAGGGTCTCGGCGACGCGGGGAGGGTAGAAGAGCTTGTGCAACTCGTCGCCGACGCGCTGACCGGCAACCTTGCTCAGTTCGAGTGCCAGCGGGCGGATTCATGCGCGGGTCCGCTCCTCGATGGTAAAGCCAAGCTCTGCAGCCAGCCGATAGGCCCGCAGGCAGCGCAGCGGATCCGCCCGCAGATTCTCCTGGCCCAGAGCGCGGATAATGCTGCTGCGGATATCATCTATGCCGCCAAGCGGGTCAATCAGCTCCGGCTCGGCGAGATTATAGGCGATGGCGTTGATCGAGAAGTCACGGGCGGCCAGGTCCTCCTCTATGCTGTTGCTACGCAAGTGGCAGAAGTCGAATAGAGTGTAGGCCTCGTCGTCCTCGCCCCCTTTCGCCAGGCTCCGGGCAGGCCGCAGCGGCACCCTTGCAGTCGGCTGCTCCTCGTGCAGCACGATGACCTTGCTGGCTTGGGCGTCGGCGAACTTCGCGGCGAATTCCATCGCGCCGGCGCCGGCAAAGTCCCAGTCGCGCACCGGCCGGCCCAGTAGCATATCCCGCAGCGCTCCGCCGACGAGGTAAAGCGGCTCAGCGGCATCCTGCGCCATCTGCACCAGCATACGGCAGAAGGGGTCGGCACTGCAGCGGCGCATTATGCGGCGAAGGTCGGGCATCGCGTTCTCCGAGAGATGCCTATGGCTGGACGGGAATGATATAGGCAAACAGGCAGATAGCAGTGGCTAGCTGGGCGGCAAGCAGCAGGGCAATATAGCAGGCCTGCGACTGGTCAGCGACATACGAGCGCAGGTGCGCGGCATAGATGGCAAAGAGCGGCATGAAAAAGACCCAGATGCGGCCGACCTCACCACGCGTGCTGCCCGAGGCATCCAGTAGCACGAACGCGGCCAGCAAGCCGACCGCCATGTGGCTAGTCGCGTGGAACAGGCATCCTTGTCCGTCAGTGCCGTGCGGATCGGCCCTATACAGCGCACAGGTCAGCCCCGCCAGTGAGGTTAGCGCCAGCATCGGGCCGAAGAACAGGCCGAAGTCGTACAGGTTCATGAAGGTCCAGGCCAGGCGATCGCGTCCCGCCCTGGCCATTATCTGCTCTTGCGAGCGCAGTATCTCGGCGATGTTAGACACCGGGTTATAGCCTGCGGCGAGATACAACACCACAAATGTGAGGGCGAATACTCCGGCGGCCATTGCCGACACTCCGAGGGCTGCTCGCCGCTGGTCGGGCTGGCGAATATAGTATATCAGCACAGCCGCCGCCGGCAACACCAGCACGAGCAGCCCGATGCTCCAGAAAAACGCCGCCGCCCACAGCAGACCCGACAGCACCGCCAGTGCATAGCTTCCCCGCCGTAGCGACCATAAGAATGCCGCCAGAGCACAGAGAGCGACTACCGTCCCAAGGCCGTCAATACTGGGCACGAATAGCAGCAGAGAAGGTATCACTGCGGCCAGCAGAGCGCTCACGAGCGCCGTCTTGGGCTCCGTAACAGCCGCTGCCACCAGGAACAGTGCCGCGGGCGTCAGAACACCGAGAAAGCTGAGGAAAAGGCTGGCGACCAGCCCGGCAGCGACATCCTCAGCCGTCATCGGCACGGTGGTATATCCGAAGGTTAGACGGGGGATATCAACAAGGGATATGCCCTCACTCGCAAGCAACCTCTGACCAAAGTCAAGTAGCGCCGGGGAACTAAGAATAATCCACTTGGCATAGACATAATACAGCACCGCGCCCGGCGGGTGTGTGCGGAGCCGGTCCGGGAGCCCTTGCCGACCCTCGAAGTCACCGTAGCTCTGCAGCAAATCGCTAACATCATCGGTCAAAACCGCCTCACCATAGTAGGGCAGAGCCGCGATGGCGACGGTGGTGCGTGCGCTGCGCGCATGCGGATAATCTTCGGCCAGATACAGCCCCGCCATCATGCCAACAGCTGCGATACAGCACAAGAGCACCGCAAGCACGTACTGGTCCGGCTTTATGGGGGATCTGAGGCGGAGCAGATGGATCACATAGGCGGCCGCGGCGGCTACTAAGATGACACCTGCGAGCGTGGACAGGTCGAAAGCTAGGGACATCTGCCGCAGCGGCCAGTACCACTGCCCGGCGATGCCCAGTGGCAGCATCCGCAGCCACAGCAGCACACACGCGGCGACCGTCAGCGCCAGGCCAAGCCCTACAGCCAGCCACGCGAGCGGTTTGCACCACTGGGGCCTACTTGCGATCATCTTCGACCTTGTCCAAGCCGGTAGCCGCATAGAGTTGCGCGACTTCTTCGGAGGTCAGTTCCCTGTACTTGCCGCGCCCGAGATCTCCAAGCTCAAGCGGGCCCACCGACACCCGCTTCAGCGCAATTACACGGTGCCCAATGGCCTCGCATAGCCGCTTGACCTCGCGCTTGCGGCCCTCGTGCAGAGTCAGCCTGAGCACCGTGCTGGCGGTGGGCAGTTCGACTATCTCGGCAGCATCGGCGGCCGCAAAACCATCCTCCAGCTCCACCCCGTCGAGCAGCGCCTGCAGTTTGTCGGCGCTCACCTGCCCCGGCACTGTCGCCAGGTAGGTCTTGGGTATCTCGAAGCTGGGATGAGTGAGAGCGTGCGCCAACTCGCCGTCGTTGGTCAACAGCAGCAGGCCCTCGGCGTCCATGTCGAGGCGGCCGACCGGATACACGTAGGCGCACAGGCGCTGAGGGATTAGGTCCATGACGGTGGCGCGCCCTTGCGGGTCGTGGCGCGTCGAAAGAACTTCCGCCGGCTTGTTGAGCAGGAGATAGTGCTTAGACTCGGCGAAATTCAGCACTTCACCGTCCAGGGCAATAGTATCAGACTCGGGGTCGGCTTTGGTGCCCGGCGCTGTGACTATCTTGCCGTTGACTGAGACGCGCCCGGCGGCTATCAGCTTCTCACTTTCTCTGCGCGAGGCGATACCTGCGCGCGCCAGCAATTTTTGCAGCCGCTCCATAGACTAACACCCCGACAGATGAGGCCAGCAAGAGTAACAATAAGGCCGCCGGTACGTAGTTGTCAACAAGCTCTGCCCACATGCTCTTGTCCACCGCTGCTGTGGCCACCAGCGGGATGCGATACTCGTTGTCCCGGTAGGCCACCCACAGATAACCGAGCTCTTGGCCCACCTCGATGGGGGCCTCGGCCGGCGGCAGATCAATGTCAGGCTTGGGCGGTTTGGCATCGCGCTTCACCGTCAGCACCAGCTCTTCGGTGGCAGCGACCGGCACGCTTTTCTGCCTGCCTTTGTTGACTGTGCAGGAGATCTGTGCTGGGCCTTTTCTGACAACCTTCACCAGGTGGTAGTTCTCAAAGCCCCACTCTAGTAACGCCCGGCCGTCGCCGAAGGTATCCTTGCAGCCGAGGCAGACGCCGATCAGCCGCCAGCCGTCAACAGTCGCCGAAGCCACCAGACACCGGCCCGCCTGCTTGGTGTAGCCGGTCTTGACGCCGTCTGCCGCCGGCCATTGTGCCAGCAATTGGTTGCGGTTGACAAGCTTGCGGTCCCACGGCTTGCTGGGCCAGGGGATCACAGCCTCCTCGGTATCAACTATGTTCTGGATGTCTTCGACGGCCATGGCCGCGCGCGCCAGATGCGCCAGGTCGTAAGCGGTCGAGTAATGGTCCTCGTTGTGCAGGCCGTGGGGGTTGGTGAAATGCGTGTCCTTCAGGCCCAGCTCGCGGGCCCTGGCGTTCATCATTTCGATGAAGGAATCATAGTCGCCGCCTACCGCCTCGGCTGCGGCCACCGCTGCGTCGTTGGCCGAGTTCATCAGCATGCCGATCAGCAGGTGTCGAAGCTTGATCTTTTCGCCCTGCTCCAAATTCAGAGTGGCCTCGCCGACGGCCGCCGCCCGGGCGCTGACGGTGACGCTCTGATCCAGGTCCCCCTTCTCTACACACAAAAGCGCCGTCATAATCTTGCCGATGCTGGCCGGATAGCGCCGCTGGTGAGCGTTGGATTCGTAGAGGGTAAGACCGGTGGTGTCATCAATGAGGATGGCGGCTTTGGCGGACACAACGGGGTCGCCGGATGCGGTGGGCTTAGGCTGTGCGTCGGCGGCCTTCTCCCCGGCGGCAGCCTCGGACACAAACCACGACGCCGCCAGGCAGGCCAACGCCGCGACTGCTATAGCGCGGATTCGTCTTCGGCTTCTAATGGCGCTTCATCCTCTGGAGCAGGCTGCTCAGCCTCAGACTGCTGGGCTGCTTCATCCTGGAACAGCCGACCCGAGTCGGCTCTGGCGGCAGGCAGCGGCAGCTCAAGCTGGGGCAGGTCGTCAAGATCGCTCAGACCGAACACAGAAAGAAAATATTCTGTCGTCGCCAGCAAGAACGGCCGGCCGAGCGCCTTGGCTCGTCCAGTGATGCGCAGGAGGTCCTTCTCAATAAGCGAGTTTATCACTGCGCTTGAGTTGACGCCGCGGAGGGCGTCTATTTGCGGCCTGGTAATCGGCTGCCTGTAGGCCACAATCGCCAGGACCTCAAGCGCCTGCCTGGAGAGCCGCTGCGGGTCAGGCTCCAATAGCGCCTGCACGTACTCGGCATAGTCCGGAAGGGTGGCCAGTGTGTAGCCGCCGGCGAGGTGCACCACATGCAAGCCGTGGCCCTGGAGCTTGTGCTGCAGCTTCTCAATCAGCTCCGCAACTTCTTCGGGCCTTATCTGCAGTATCTCCGCGGCCCGCTGCGGCGATAGCGGCTCTTCGGCCACGAAAAGCAGGCACTGCAGTGCACTGACTAGATCTGTTGAGCTCATCAATTACGCCTCAGTTTGGCGTTGTCAGAGGTGTGTCTTTGTGCATGGAGGTGTTATTTCGTCAGCCAGACCTGAAAGTTGCTCTCGCCTTCTACCGGCCCGACCTTGGCCCGCCCGCGACGGATTAGCTCCAGGATGGCCAGGAAGGTGACGATGATATACACGCGGGAGGCGGGCATATCAACCAGGTCAGTGAACCGCAGCCCCTCTCCACCTGCGGCGTGTAGCTCGGTGAGTATTTCGGGCAACCGCTGGCCGACCGTGACCAGGCGCCGGCGCAGGAGTTGTGGCGGCTCCGCGGTGGCACGCCTGAGCAGCTCTCCCACAGCGGTTACCATGTCGAAGATGGAAACATCGCTGAGGTCCACAAAGCCGGTGCCGATCTGTTCCTCGCCCGTGGCGCGGAGGTAGATGCGCTGTCGCAGCTTGCGGGCCTCGTCGAGTGTATCTGCGGCTTCCCTGTAAGCGCGATATTCCTCGAGACGCCGGGCCAGTTCCACCTGCGGGTCCAGATATAGCTCATCTTCCGCCTCTTCATCCGCGGACACGGGCAGGAGGTTTCGCGACTTAAGATAAATCAACTGCGCGGCGAGAACCACAAACTCGGCGGCCAGCTCGACATTCAACTCCTCCAGGGCTGCCAGATACGCCAGGTACTGGCCGGTGATCGCCGAGACATTGATCTCAGCGATATCAACCTGTTGTCGCCTCACGAGATACAGCAGCAAGTCCAGCGGCCCCTCGAAGATGGTTATGCTCACCTCGAAGCCGCTGAAGAGGCTTAGCTGGTCCTGCGGGATGTCGTAGCGCTTGGCCATTTTCGAAATCAGTATTCAGATCACCCGTATCTGAGCCATATCGCCCAGCAGCAGATGCAGAGGTGCGCTGCTGCGCGCATCGCCCACCACCACAACCTGCTCGCCCAGCACTGAACGCCTCAGCCCGCCGGGGAGATTCTCGATGCGAGAGCCTGACTGGATGATGGCATCCTCGATGGTGCTGTTGCGGACCTGACAGCCATCTCCCAGCGAGACGTACGGCCCGATGGTGGCATCTTGCAACACGCAATTGTCGCCGATGAAACAGGGGCCGCTGATGCGGCTGTTATTAACGCGGCTGCCCAAGCCCACGTGCAAGGCGCCGCTGACTTGGGAGGCGGCGTTGATGGTGCCCTCGATGACCGGCTCCAGCCGGCCTAGATAGAGCCGGTTTGCCCGTAGCAGCGCCACCGGCTCACCAGCATCTTCCCAGAAGCCGCCAAGTATCGCCGACGAAACGCGGCGGCCGTTTTCAACAAGCCACTGAATCGCATCCGTTATCTCGTATTCGCCGCGCGCTGAAGGCTGGATGCTGGCGATGGCATCGAAGATGCAGCTATTGAACGCATACACACCGACAATCGCGAGGTTACTTTTCGGCTCGGCGGGCTTTTCGACGAGCCTTTTTACGGTTCCGTCGGCACTGAGTTCAGCTACGCCATATCGCCGGGGATCCTCGACTTCGCGCAGCACCAGCGCCGCATCGGGCTGGTCGTGGCAGAAGTCGTCTGCGAAATCCTTGATGCCGGCTTCCAGGAGATTATCGCCTAGAAACACGATGAAAGGGCTTTCGCCGACGAAGTCCTTGGCACAGTTGACGGCATGCGCCAGACCGAGCGGCTGCTCCTGGAGGATGTATGTAGCCTCAATATCCCAGGCCGCCCCGCCACCCACATAGGCTTGCACAACCTCGGCCTGATGGCCCACCACCAGCGCAACGTGCCTGATGTCGGCTTCTCTGATGGTATCCAGCGCTCTGCCCAGCAGGGGCTTGCCCGCCACCGGCAGCAAATGTTTGGGACGCGAAAAGGTCAGTGGCCTGAGCCGCGTGCCCTCACCGGCACACAGGATAACTGCTTTCAGTTCAGACATAGCACAGAACTCTCCGTAGCGCGGCTTCAACAAGGGCCGGGTCAGAACAGACTCCCTGTGAGCACCCAGTAGAGCCCGTAGATGGGTATCATCAGCACCTTCCATCCGAATCCGGAAAAGAGCAAGAACAGCACCGCTATCATGACAAGCTGGCCGTGACGGGCATAGAAATAGTCAAACCGTCGGGCCATGTCTGCGGGCAGCAGCGCAGACAGAATATGCGACCCATCGAGCGGAGGTATCGGTATCAGGTTAAAGACGGCCAGTACACAGTTGATCAATACAATGAACTTCACGGCCTCAGTGTACCTACCCAATACGTCCAGCCGCAAGAATATCGCCAGAAAGGCTGCGAGTAAGACGTTACTGAGCGGCCCCCACAGCGCCACCCAGAGCGCATCAGTGCGCGGTCTGCGGAAATTGCGCGGGTTGACGGGCACGGGCTTGGCCCAGCCGAAGCCGGCGACTATCAGCAGGGTGGTGCCGATCGGGTCATAATGCGAGAGAGGATTAAGGGTAACACGACCGGCGGCAAGAGCGGTTTTATCGCCGGCGGCAAGAGCCCTGCGGGCATGAGCGTACTCATGCACCGTGATGGCCACTGCAGCCCCGATTATCCAGGCTAGAAACTGGCCCGCGCTCACACGGCTCTGCAAGAACTCGATCAGCATGTGATAACCGTTTCATGCGGCTCTGCTAGCTCTAAGGCTTGTCTTCATCTTGCAACACCTGCACCGCTGCCGCCAGTTGGGCCTCACGGTCCGCGTCCTGGTCGAGCTTGGCCGCCAGAGCCGCTGCCAGTGCCGCCTTGAATCTCGGCCCTGCTTCGTAGCCAAGTGCCAGGAGGTCCTCGCCGCTGACGTCAGCTTGGATACTTGCAAGCCGGCGGCAGAATCGCGTCAGGTTGCCGCGTACGGCGCTCTCACCCGCCGCCCAGCCGGCCAATAGTGCTGCCGCCGGTAAGCCCTGCAGCGCCGCATATAGTTTACTACTTTGTGGCGAGGTTGAAAAGGCTACGGCCGGTGGGGCATGCGCCATAATCGCGGCCTGCCGTGCGGCCTGCTGCTCACTGCTCGTAAGCGGCCACCTGGCAAGCCACCGTTCGAGCCGCTCCGGGGCCATCAGCAGCCCCAGTGAGGCCGCTATCAATGCATCCGCTTCGGGCCGCAGCGCCAAATCGCGCTTGGCAGGCAGCAGATTGTCCAAGAGCGGCAGCCGCCCGGCGGCTTTGCTGTCAAGGCCCAGAGCGTCCAGCGCACCCCATTCCCTCAGCAGCTCTAACGCCCACCTGGCAGCCGGCTCTGCAAACATGTAGCGCAGCTCGGTCACTATCCGCTGCGCCGAGACCGTTGCCAAAGCACTGTCGGCGATGGCGCTATTGATCCATTGCAATGTCGCCGGCTCAATTCGCAGGCCCAATCGGGCTGCAAACCTCGCCGCCCGCAGTATTCGGGTCGCATCGTCGAGGAAGCTTTTGTCGTGCAGCGCCTGCAGCCGGCCCTGCCGCAAGTGGCGGTAGCCATCGTACGGATCAACCGGCTCGCCGAAACTGCCGGGGCTCAGCGACATGGCTATCGCGTTTATGGTAAAGTCGCGTCTCCGCAGGTCCTGGGTGATATCGGCGGGACTCACCTCAGGCAAAGCCCCGGGGCATGAGTATGTTTCGCTGCGGGAGGCGGTCACATCAACATGGCTGCCGTCGGCGTAGGTTACCGTTGCGCCGTAGAATTCGGGGTACTCTACGAGCTTTGCCTCGTCGCGCTCTGCCAGCCGTCGGGCATAGTCGAGGGCGTCGCCTTCGACTGCGATATCGGTATCGAGCTCCAAGCGGCCCAGGATCAGATCGCGCACCGGGCCGCCGACAAGATACACAGGCCGCCGCGTCTCGTCCAGTTGGCCCAGACTCCGCAGCCACTCAAGCTTAGCTCGGGTTATACGCCCGCTCATTGCCAGCCGCATGGTAATAAGCCCCGATTCCTGCCGCGTGGTGGGCTAGATCAACCGCTGTGGAATCACATCGTGACGCACGAGGTCCTCGAGGCCTTCACGGGTGACTATCAACTCGGCATTGCCGTCATTAACCAGGACCATCGCCGGCTTGGTGAAGCGGTTGTAGTTGGATGCCATCGCATATGTGTAAGCGCCGGTGCTCTGGACGGCCAGTATATCGCCGGGCTGCGGGTCGGCCAGGTTGCTCTCTGGAAACAGCGTGTCTGTCTCGCAGTGCGCCCCGGCCACCCTCACGATGCGGTCAGGCGGCTGATTGGCACGGTTGGCGATCATCGCCTCATACTCCGCATCATAGAGAAGCGGGCGAGGGTTGTCAGATAAGCCGCCATCCACAGACACATAGGTTCTGACACCGGGTATTTCCTTGACTACGCCGATAGTGTAAAGCGTCACGCCGGCCTCGCCAACAATCGAACGCCCGGGCTCGAGGATCAGCTCCGGCAAGGGGACATTATGCTGGTCGGCGGCAGCCTTAAGCGCCGTGCAGACCTCCTCCGCCAGGTGGTCTATCGTAGGTGGCACGTCGTCTTCCTGGTAGCGGATGCCCAGTCCGCCGCCGATGTCGAACTGCTCGGCCACGTAGCCGGTCTCCGCTCCCGCCTGCGAGATGAAATCCATAACGACGGCGGCCGTGCGAACAAAACCGTTGGTGTGCAGAAGCTGCGAGCCGATGTGGCAGTGGAAGCCGTGGAGTTCGATGTTGGGTAGCTCCAGGGCCAGCCTGGTCGCCGTCATGGCCGCGCCACCAGCCAGCCCGAGGCCGAACTTGCTGTCCTCCTGGCCGGCGCGAATCCGCTCGTGAGTATCGGCCTTTATACCGGGAGTTATCCGGATCAGAATATGGCCCTGCTTGCCCAGCTCGCCGGCCACCTCAGATATCAGCGCCAGTTCCGGCAGACTGTCGGCGACGATCCGACCGACGCCATTCTCGATGGCCATCTGCAGCAGAGCCGGCTTCTTGTAATTGCCATGGAGCTTGATTCTTGCGGCGGGGAAGCCCGCCTGCAGGGCCGTGTAAAGCTCGCCCTCTGAGGCCACGTCCAGAGCCATCTGCTCCTGCTGCATGATCCTGCAGAGCGCCTTAGTCATCAACGCCTTGGAAGCATAAGCGATCTCGGACCGGGGGAGTCGCTGGGCGAAGGCCTGGCGGTACTGCTGGCAGTTGTGCCGCACCATCTGCTCATCGAGCACATACAGCGGCGTGTCGTACTCGCGAGCCAATGCCACGGTGTCACAACCGCCCACGACCAGGTGTCCGTTGGAATTGACGGACTGATTGGGCAATAACATGAATCGCGCCCTCCGGAACTTGGCGATACAGCTATAAGGTACAAAACAACCTCAAAAGCGCCGTTGCACTTTTGAGGCTGTCAGTCATAACTGGCGGGTTAGATGGACAATGCCAGCGGGTCAGAACTCGTTGCTGCTGATGACAATCTGCTGTGTAGTCGGCTCGTAGGATATCGTCACGTCAAGCAGGTCCGCGATAGACTGCAACGGCAGCATGGTGCGGCCGTGCTTTATGTACGGGGCCAGGGGCACCTGCTCTGTTGAGCCATTTATCTGAATGTCGGGATTACCTATCGTCAGGTACACGTCACTGTCGGCATTGATCGCCCGCACTTCCTTGGTAATCGGGAACCAGTACAGCACGCCATCGGTGTACTCAAATACTTCGCGCAGCGGGCCAGTGGCGATACCGTCGAGGGTCTCCGGCGCGGTGCGCAGCGCCAGAGCCTCGCCATCAAATACGATCGCGATGTCCTTAACTGGCGACCGCGCTATCCCCGCGGCTAACTCTGACAATGCGGGCTTGCTCGTGTAGCCTTGGCCCAGCGGGCCCGATGCCTCGGTTTTCGGAAGCATTGCCACGCGGATCTCCTGCGGAGGTGTCGTCCGCTGCGGCAGTGCGCCAGCCATCATGCCGGCGCCGGGCACGACCTTGGTGATGAGCCTCAACGTCGGTATGGTCGCGTCGAGGTCAACTGCTCTGGGTGACGTTGTGGGCAGCGGCGTGACGAGCTGTGGCAAAGAAACGTGCTGATCGGCAACTTTGAGATCGGCGCGGGCCAGTGTCGCCGCGGTGCTCGTCCGTCTGGGCAACTCCACAGGTGTCGCGGCGCCCGCAGCGGCTTGCGGAGCCACATAGCCGGGACTCGTCACTTTCGGAAAACCGGAATACGCGGCTATCAACTCGTCGGGGCGGTCGGCTGCAGTGGCCTTCTGCGCGGCAATCCGGCCATCTTGCGGGCTGCCGACTGCGGGCGGCTCCCGCTTCAGTGTCTTGGGGACTACCGCCAGAGTGCCATGGCTGGGGATGGTGCGAGTGATCTCAACCGGCTGCGCAGGCCGAAGCTCACCGGACGCCTCGGGCGCTTGCAGGACTCTTCCCGGATCTGTCGAGCGCGGTGCCTGCGTGTAGTCCCTGTAAGTGGCCTCATAGGATGCAATCGGACTCTGCTGCCCTCCCAGTTTCGTTGAGAAGGCCATAGCCAAGGTCGGTTGCTCGACGGCTTGCGGCACAAGGGTCGGCACAGACGCGGGTGTTGTGACCTTGGGATCGCCGGCTGCCACAATCTTTGAAGGCTCTATCACTGTCGGGGCTGGAATCGCCGACGGCTGCGGCTGGACGGGCGCAGGCGTTGTAACCACAGGCTGAGACGGAGGCTGGACCACTACGGGCGATGGGGTTGCCGGCTGCGGCTCGGTCGCTGGCGAGGGCTGCACCGACAGGGCCGTCGCCTCGGTGTCCATGCGGGTCATGGCGTGGTTCTCTACGATTACGGTCACCTGGGCGGAGCGGGCCTCGTTGTCGGCGGCGTCAATAGCGGCGGCCTCCAGCACGTGAATGCCATCGCTCGTCTTCCTGGTATCCCATTGGTCGTAATACGGCGGAGAGGAATTGCCAATCAGCTTGTGCAGCCGGCCGTCTATGCTGAAATAGACAAACTGCACGCCGACATTATCGCGGGCTTCAGCACGTATTTCAACCAGACCGTGAACCTTGGCCCCTTGCGCCGGATAGTAGATGTTAACCGTCGGCGGTATCACATCTCTGGCGCCGGGTTGCGTCGCGGTAGTCTCTACCTTGCGCACCGTGACGGTGATGGTCGCAGAGCCGCTGGCACCCTCGCTGTCAATGGCTTTGGCTGATATGGTGTGGGTAGTGGCTGCGAGAAGGCTGAAATCCCACTGGAACGACTTATTGCCCGCCTTCTCAGGCGCAGCAAGGTTGTACTTCCTGACCTGATCGTCAACGTATATCTCCAGCCTGGTCACCGGCGCGTCAGTAGTCGTCGAATAGCTGACGTCAATCCATATCACGCCGCTGACAATCTGGCTCTGTCGTGGCTGCAGAATCTGCACGGTAGGCCCTGCAAAGGCTGCCGTGGGCAGTATGGCTGTGACTGCAAAGCTGACTAATAAGAGCGCATACATGGACGACCAGCACAGCGACCTGAGGTTTAACATTGTGTTCATGGCCTCCCTAATTGCAGAATCCGCTGCATCCAAATCGGAGCCGTCAACTTACCCTCAGGCGGGACCCCCATCACAGTAGGATACAACTGGGCCCAGGCTATCCACCCGTCTGACTCGATCAAGCACTTTTCTGTGACAGAAGGTAACACATTCAAAGAGTCGATGTCAAGAATGTATGGAAACTAACTGCGCCTATTCCTCAAGCTCGAACTTATAGCCAACTCCCCACACCGTGGCCAGGCTCCATGGCACATCATAGGCTTCCTCGAGTTTCTGACGCAGACGTTTGATGTGTGTGTCAACCGTACGCAGGTCGCCGCCCACCGGCTTGTAGCCCCACACCGCCTCGACGATCTCCTCGCGGCTGAATACCCGTCGGGGCTGCGAGGCCAGGAAAAACAGGAGATCGAACTCCTTCGGGGTAAGCCGTTGCACATCACCCTTTACCGTAACCGTGCGGGTGGGCAGGTCCAGGTGCAAACCCGGGTAATCGAGCTGCTTTTGCTGCGCGGCAGCCTTCTCCGTCAGCACGGTACGTCGCAGCATTGCCCGCACCCGCGCCGCCAACTCACGCACCCCGAACGGTTTGGTAATATAATCGTCAGCTCCCAACTCCAGACCAACCACCTTGTCAACCTCGTCGTCGCGCACACTGACTATAATTATCGGAACATCACCCTTGGCGCGCAGACGCCGACACACCTCCAAACCGTCTATCCCGGGCAATATCACGTCCAACAATACCACAGCCGGCTGCTCCTGGTCGTAGAGCTCGAGGCCCTCCTCGCCGCTGGCTGCCTCGATCAGTTCATAGCCTTCCCTGCTCAGTGCCGCCCGTACCAGGTTCCTGGAGCCCTCGTCATCATCTATCACTAGAATTACGTCGTCGTCACTCACTGTGTTCTCCTCCTGTTTACATCTGACGGCAATTTACGCTTCTCGACTCCAGCATTCTTTCGAGAAGTATGACAGATTTCCAGTAGTTTTGCAAACAGAAAGAGAGTTCTTGTTTTATTTGTTTATCAATACACCCCTTCACCTACTGGACATAATTGGCCAGATGCGTTGACACTAGCGGCGGCCAGTTATGCAGGAAGTAAACTCGACCGGGTGCATCAGAGGCCAGCTCCCGGCCACCACACTGGCAGCCAATCGTACAATAGGAACTCCACCCGTCCGATCAATAGTGATATGCGCGCCATCACAGTATTGCCAAACCCTGCGCCAAAAGCGACCATCAAGAACCATATTCCGATCTTTGAACTCACTCCCAGCGCGCCCTCGTGAGGCCGCGAAAAATAAAAGTATGTCAGGGTACATATCACTCCGACCAGTACCACCAGGCTACTGACGGCCACCCACCAGCCCACATCTGCGCCCGGCACCAGCGGCTTCATGGTGGCACCCATCTGCCTAAGTAGGTAGGCCGGGACGATGCGGGGGATGCCGGTGCCCGCATACAGCCCGACGGTGAATGCAATCGGGTAGCGAGACAGCCAGTCATACTTTGGCATGAAGCGGGTGAGCATGAGAAGCCCCAGAATGCCAGGGATTATGACCCAGTGATCAGCGGTTACGTCGGCCTTGGCGCTGAGTTGGGGCCACAGCTTGAAAACGAGCAGCAAGAGGACTGCTTGCTGCCAGACGATGACAGCCCCGTAGCCTGCGGATATGCCGACAAAGACGTGTTCGGCGAACTTGTAAACCCGGTTGTCGCCCCACAAAAACGAGAATATCGCAAAAGTCAGCACCGCCTGAAGCCAAAGGCCGAGCACTTCTGGGTTGAATGTCAGCCCAAGAAACACCAGTTCAGTGCCTTGTTGCGCCTCTGGCATCAGTTTCTGCCTTTCGCGGAATCAGTCGCACTCATGCGCTGAGCATTCTCACGGCCGCCTGCGTGCCAGGAAATAGCCGATGTTGCCAAGAATTACGAAGAATATGATCAGAGCATGGGCGATGGACTGTGACGACATCCCAAGCATCCCATCACCGGGCACTTGGATAAGGTCTTCGTATTCAGCAGCGCCCTTGAGGCCGTTGATGACGCCGACAAGCTGTCCGGATTTCCAGAACGGGTAAAGGTCGGTAGCCATGACGGCAGTGACCCCGACGCCCACTTTCAGTTCATACTGTTCGCACGCGTAGGTAATCCAGGCGAACGGGATGTTGCCGGCGGCAAAGTCAATCATGAGGTCAATGTCATCATAGTTCTTCACGCCTGCCATCACAGGCATGTTCGACAGCGCATTGCCTTCTGCGTCGGTATCCTCAAACACGCCGATGATATCTTTGCCCATGCCGAGGATGACGGCGACGCTGCCGGGCTTGAAGCCGGCGTTGACGTAATCTGTCGCGTATGTCTTGTTCATTTCGGGTGCCACTTCATCCAGGACGCGGTTGACCATCATCGCTCCTTCGGGGAACAGGGCCATGGCGATGACACGATGCCCACAGGTAAATGCGTGCCGGACCACGGCTTTGGCCATCGGTTCCAGTTCAGCCATGGACGCGGGGCTGTAATCAACAGAGATCAGAATAACAGAGCCGGGCGCAAGCCCGTCAATGTAATCGTAAATATCCGTGGTTGCCGGGCTGGCAACGCCGGCCGGCAGCTTCAGGCCGGTGAGGAATGGAATTACCACTGCTGCGAATATCAGCAGATAGAGCCAGCGGCGGTCAATTTCCTGGAGGCGGCTGAAGATGTCTCGCATAGGCCACTATCCACCCAGGTGTGAGCGTTCGATACCAAGTATAATGCGCAGTGAAGTGGCGATAGCACCCAGTGCTACGCCGAAAAGAATCCCCCGCTTGCCTGCCAGCGCTGGAAACTGCATGATCCACTCGTATATCTGCGGCATCTTCGCGTCAATGTGCTCGCCGTGAGGCAGGTTGAACAATTCAGCCATCGGAACGCGGCCCAGCATGATGATGATGGCGGCAACGATCAGCAAGATGGCTTCGAAGTTGCGGGCGCGGAAGGTGCGGTAGGCCGCCGAAGCTATGAAGAAGGCCAGCAGAGAGAACATTGTAGCATCTAGCGGCACCTGAACATTGTTAAAGAGCCACTCGAACAGTGCGCCGCTCTTGACGGTCACCAGACGCTCCGCGAGCGGGCCCTGTCCACTTCCGTAAATGATGCCGGCCCAGACCATGAGCGCGAAGGATGCCAGCGTTACCACACTGTAGCCCCATTGCGACTGCCGGCGGCGGATCTTGTTCCAGTGGGTTCGGAACAGGCTCGCGAGGCCCAGGATCAGGGCGAAGGCGCCGATGATGCGCGCCCATTCCATCAGCATCCATTCGCCCTGCGTCCCGACGGCGTGGGGCACAAAGAAGTTAACCACCATAAAGATGCCGGCGATAAAACCCACTAACAGCGGAATACGGGTGCGGACGGTTATCTTCGATCAGCTCCGTTTCCGGGCCGTCTGGTGCGCCATTTACAAAGCTAGCAATTACGCGCCTACCCGCGCCTATTCACCCAAGGTGAACCAGGAGATAAAGCGCTCGAGAACCTGGGCTGGGGGAGCATCCGGCATCAGGGCAGCGATTGTCGCAGCGGCTGCGCCAGCCAGGAGCAGGGCGATAATGACAACTTTGCCGATGTCCTGTCCCTTGAGTTGGGCCAGCAGCAGTGGGCTGCGGGAAAGATAGGCGCTTGCAGCGTACAGTTCCTCGCCCATCAGCGTGTAGTCGCAGGCGGTGATAAAGAACGGCAACTGGGTGTCGGAATCGGTGCCGGCGATCTGGATGGCGCCGGTGGCGCTGCCGGTTTCGGCCAAAATCAGCGATTCGGCGTAAAACCCACCCATATAGAAATTCGCTGCGGGCTTTTCGCGCAACATAATGCCGTCAACGGCTGCGACATAGCCAAACTGGCTGTCGGTGATATAGAAGATATTATCCGGATCGTAGTTCTGCGGCTTGCCAGCCTCGATGTAAGCGTCACGGACGATTTCGCGCTCGACCGCCATGACTATCGGGTCATTGCACGGCACGATAATGGGCGTTTCATAGGCGGCGGTCCGTTTGACCAGGTGACCCAGGATCAGCATCGCGGCGATGGTGGCGATGTCACTTACGCCCGACAGGCCGGTGATATACAGAATCGGCTGTCCCATTTCGGTCGCCCGCCCGATCGCCTCGTCCACCGCTTCCAGCCCCGCGATCGGACGGATATACATATCCCGCCGCTGAGCGAAGTAAATGGTAAGCAACACGATGGCCGAATAGACAAGCACCAGCACCAGGACGGTGTTATGCCGGGGCTCATACCACTTGCCGACCGGGCTCATCGGTTCAGCGGACATCGCCGCTACAGAACGACGAATCCTGACAATTGGCACGGACAATTGACCGAGGCCGGCCCGGACAGTGCGAGGCTTGATCGCCACGTAAAGGCTGTTGACACGGGCGTGATACCGGCGCCATGGCGCCAGCCCTGTGGCGCTGACCTGGTTGGCTGCAGCCCCAGGGATGAGGGCGATTTGCTCGAAATCACGCGGCACTTGCCGCACATAGACCTCATAACCAGCCAACTCGTAGTCGCCTACTTCCGTCTCAGCAGGCGGCTGCCACGTAATGACCGCTACGCTGCCCTCGTCATCCTCGCCATCGTCGGCCATCGTTACCTGGCTGGGCGCAGGCACCTGCGGCTGGGCCATTGCCAGGCAGCAGAGCCCTGCCAGCACGATAGCCGTGCATGCTGTGGTCAGATAGCGCTTCATTCCTGCATCAGCTCCACATTGCTGCGGGGAACGGTTACAATGGTTCCGTCAGCCAGCCGGGCTTGCAGCACCCGGACCTGGGCCTCGGTCTCGATCTCAGTCGGCTCCGGCGGCAGGGCTACCACCTCCGCCAGTTGCCCGAAGTATGGCGCTCTGATGAGGCGGACCTGGCTGCCGACGCTCATCTGTGAAACCGGCGCCTCCGCCGAGGCGGCCTCCGGGCGCTGGCCGGTGGAGACGATTATCTCCGGACGGATTACGCCGGCGCGGATCTGCGTTGCCCCGCTTACCGAAGCCCGCTCGCCGCTCAGGCCTTCCAGTATCGAGAAGGTCCTCTGTGCCATGGCCAGTTCGCCGAAGCCTTCGGTAATTATCAGTGTTACCGGGATCGCCTCCTGGCCAGTGATGGCTACACCAATCGGCTCGCCCATGAAGCTGTCCAAATCCTCGGATTCGATGCCGCCAGCCACTACTGCCGAAACGCCAAGCTCGATTGCTCGGCCGATCGCCTCAAGAGTGACCAGCGATCCGCCGACCACTACGCAGCCTTCACACGCCTCATCCAACAGACCGGCAGTCAGCGTCTCGTCGGCGGCATTGACCAGTACCTTCAGCTCCCCGTAGCGCTCCCCGCCGATGCCGAAGATGCCCTGCACCAGCGCACACTGCGTCTCGATGGTCACACCCTCGTCGGCGTGAACCTCGGCCACGATACCATCAACGTAGGCGTCCAGTTCGACCGGCATCGGCTCGGCGCGAAACAGAACCTGCCCGGTGGTGGAGCTTATTGACTCGATGATGCCTTCGATCGGCGCTTTGACGAATGAATGAAACAGGCCCCAGAGCGCCCTGCTTTCGGCAAGTATCTCGCCGTGCTCGACGGTGTCGCCTTCTGCCTTGACCATGAAGCTGCCGATCTCGGCCGGCTGGCAGTTCAGCTCATGGGCGACATTGAGAGTGTGCACGCGCCCGGGCAGCTCCGTAGAGGCCACCACGTCGGCGGCCTTCACCTCGTCGCCGAGCTTCACATGCACCTCGCCGGGCAACGGCAGCCGGCGCACCTTGCGCAAGACCGCCCTGTCAGTCGCCCGCAGCCCGGGAGTATAGGCATGTACCGCCTTGTCACTGGTCATTGGCATCAGTTTCCGGGTAGGCATTTAACGCCGCCTGCCACTGCCGCACCTTTCCGATCCTCTCTGCCTCATCGTCCGGGAATGCCAGCGGCCGCCCGCGGGCGTCTATTACAAGGCCCGCCTGGCCGCCTTGCACTTGCTTCGTCACGGCCCGACCCCTGCCGGCGCCCATGTCCGCACCACCCAGCGGGTCGGCCGTGACCGTGGCCGTCTGGCCCTCGCCGAGCCCCACCAGCACCAGATCGCCCCAGTTGATGTCAAGCTCGCGCGGCCCATCGGGAAGCTGTACTGACACATGCAAGCACTTTCTTCCTTCCCGAAACCGGCCTGCAGGCGCCAGGCAGGTGCCCAGCGCGATCAGACAATCGCGGAAGAAGACCTCGGTGGCGGCCTCGCGGTGTACCTCGGCCAGAACTCCGAGCTGCGGCATCATGAAAATCGAGTCCACCGACAGCCGCGTGAAGCCTTCGGGCAAGAAGGCGTCAATGAGCATCATCGCGGCTTGGCTGCGGCGCGGCGCGTGCGACAGCACCCCACCAGATCCAACGAGTAAATCCAAGTCCATCATCTTGACAATGGATTCCTCGGCCACCTGGCCGAAGGCGTCGCTGATGTCACGGGCCCGCTGGACGCCCCTCAGGCCGGCGGCGAGTGATTTGTGCTGCTCGAAGGCCAGCCGCAGCGCCTCGCGGGCGATGCCCTGTTCGACCTGCAGGCCCGAAATCTGCTGGGGTATCGTAGTCGGCCGGATCATCTTGTTGCGAATCTGGTTGATGATCCAGCCGCGGTCAATTTGCCTTGGCACCCAGCGCAGGATGTTATCAATGCCGGCCTCGGCCAGCACGTTTGATATCGAGTAGCTCAGCCCCAGGTTGGCGCTGACGGTGCGGTTGAACTGGCCGGAAAAGACACTGAAAACATCGGTGGTCGCGCCACCGATATCCACACCGATGGCGTTAATGTTTTCTTCTGTGGCTACAGTCTGCAACAGGTTCCCGACCGCAGCCGGCGTGGGCATGATGTCTGCGTCGGTCCAGGGCACCAGGCGGGAATACCCAGGTGCTTGAGCCATGACGTGGTGCAGGAACAGGTCCTGGACGACCAGCCGCGTCGGCTGGAGGTTCTCCTGCTCCATGCTCGGGCGCAGGTTATCGGTCACCGTCAGGTCGGCGATCTCGGCCAGAGTATCTTCAATGGCGAGGCGGGCATCAATATTGCCGGCATAGATTATCGGGAGTCGATACTTGGCTCCAAGGCGGGCGGTCGGATTGGCTGCTGCGACCAGTTCCGCCATCTCGACGACACGGCGCTCTTCGCCGCCATCAATGCCGCCGGAGATCAGGATCATGTCCGGCCGCAACTGGCGCATCCGCTCGATGCGCTCGTGCGGCATGCGGCCATCATCCAGCGCCAGCACGTCCATGACGATAGCCCCGGCGCCCAGTGCCGCGCGCTCGGCCGACTCAGCGGTCATCCGCCGCACCAGGCCGACGACCATGATCTGCAGCCCGCCGCCGGCCGAGCTGGTGGACAGGTACAGGTCGGTGCCCGTGTCACCGGAGACCGGGCGGATGATATCCTCGCCATCCAGCAGTCGCCGCCCCGCGAGCTCCTCGACCTCGGCCACAGCGTTAAGCACCCCACGTGTGACGTCCTCGTAGGGCGCTTCGACGGTGGTAGGCGCCTCGCCGCGCGCGACCAGACGGTACTGGCCATCCTGCTTTTCAATCAGGATCGCCTTAGTCGTCGTCGAGCCACAGTCCGTGGCCAGTACCCTTGTGATCTCGCGCTCAGCCATGCTTCCTTTCGGCACCGGTGGCATGTTGTACGCTGATGTTTGGGCCTATGAGAGAGCTTCTTCGTTTATGTAACGGGTGATTCGATCCCGGTTCGGATGAAGGCTGGAGAATTGCTTTTCACAGACATCGCTGAAACGCGCCAGTACTTTGCGATTAATCTCTTCCTGATTCTCAAAAACTGCCATCGAGCGAGAATGTACAGCCCATTGCTCAAACTTCAGAAGAGCAATCGTAGCGTCTCTTGCCCGGGCGTCAGTGGGAAGCGCATAGACAAAGAGAGGGTGAACCTGGCCATTGATGCGGCAATCCACAGCGTAATTACCCTCGGGGTCCCTTTCTGGGTCATGCCAACCAAACTGGCGCCGCTCTTCAGGAACCACATCTGACAGCAACTCCCTGAAGTCTTCGATGAAGGTCGAACGAACCTGTTCCCGCGATAGGAACTTTACATCAGAGATCTTCAATAGGGCTTGGACGAAACTGTACAGTGCATCGCCGTATCCGCCGTGTTCAACAGTTGCGAGCAATTCACCGTTGCGGTCCTCAACGCCGAAGAATGACAAGGCATTCTGAATTATCCTGTTGCGATTGCCACTACGCAGCACATCGTTCAGGTCCACTGCGTAGCTCAAGTGCATGAAGGTGTGGCCTTCGTCTGACAATACCCAGCCTTGGCCTTCTTTCCTAAGAACTATTGAAAGGCAGTCACCATCATCAAACATGAAGGGCGTGAAAACGCGATACCTGTCCTTGCCCTCGGAAGCAATCTCAACCTCTGCGCAGACCTTTTCTTGGAAATCTCTCCGAATATCCGCAACCGACACCGCTATCCCTCCTCGAACAGTGGAAGTTGTTGGTCCGGTGGTACGTCGAATCCGCAATCCTTCAGTAGGCAATCCAATGCCTGGTCTATGTTGGCGAACCTACTTGAGCACTCGGCATACGTCTCCTCGTGTGCCCCCAGTTCCTGGTAGCGCTCGGTCGCCATGTGTATATGGAAGTCGTAAAACCTGTCACCCTCTATGGTGTTCCTGTGTTGCGAGTGCTTTCCGTTGTACCTGCGTAATCTGAATAGTTGGTTGCTCCTGGGTGGCCGCACTGCAAGTACGGCGGAGAAGTCCAGGATGTTGCGCTTGTTCTGCCTTAGTATGATGCAGAACTCGTTCCCGTCTTCGCCGATTACGTCCAGTTGGCGCTCCATCTGACGATTCTTGTCTCTTACCTTTAGCCTTTGACGATGATCATCAGGGAGAGGTTTCCTCTCTTTTAGCAACTGCTCAATGTCATCGTCGGTGTACCTTACAGCCATGGCTGATGCCCTTTCACGACAAGCATTGACCAATCAGAACTATTCAGCGTATTGCTACAGACCTTTCTTTGGCCCACCGTTGGCTTCCTTTGGCCGACTGCGTGCTTCCTCGGCGGCTTCGAGGCGCTGGATAAGCCATTCGATATTGTCGCGGTTCTCCAAGCCCTCGGCTACCAGGCGGTAGTCACCCGGCGAGCAGAATGCTTCGAGAATCGGCTCGAAGAATATCATCGCCTGGCTTGCCACAAAGCTCAGCGGACGGCCGGCTTCCAGCATGAAGATAGCGGGCATGCCCAGACGCCGCTCGCTTACCAGGTCCGCCAGCCGGCCCAGGACTTCCCGCTGCTTTTGCGTCTCATCATCCGCCTCTAGGTTTTCCGGGTGCGACGAACTGCTCGACATACGCTCTTACCTCAGCCAGATTATCCGGACAGCGCAGGTAGATACCACGCCGGTACGCCATCCAGTTCAGCTTGGAATATGGGCTCAGAAACACGCCGGCCTCATCAGCGAAGTGGGCGGCAAATGCCTCCCAGGGCCGGACCGTCGTCGTAAGCGGCGTCCGCAGCCTCACGCCGTCTTTGTCAATGTGATAATCCGTGGGCAGATAGTACGGCGCGGTCGCGGCGAACAGGGCGACGAGAACCATCACGCCATACCAGGCGCTTTCGTAGGACAGCACCACAACGGCCGATATGACGATGATGAACACGGCTACGGATACGGAAAGGGCCCGCCGATCGCGCGCTGGCCACTGCGTCCATTCCATCACACGGCCATTGTGCTGGACATCGGCCTGGGTCTCGCTCACTTGCCACTGCTCCGGTTAGACAGGATGCGATACCTGCGGCACTTGGCTATTCAATTCGCCAAAGCAGCAAGACTTCCTCCTTGTGCCATGCCGCCATGGAGAGGAGAGTGGCTGCAAGCGGCGAAGGTGTTTGAACGTTCGTCCTGTATTTGTGGGCCGGCGAAGCCATCTACAGCTCAGAAAAGGGGCAGCGTGACTCTGCTTTCCGACTGGTTGGAGAATTATTTGAGCTAATATTGATGCTGTTTTGATGTATGTATGTGCTACTAAGGGGAATACTGGCTTAAAGGTGATAGCAACTAGCGTTGCTCTTGCTACATATTGACATGCTTGCGAGAGTGTTATAGACTTCTTGGAATAATCGGCCAGCTAGTATTTGCAGTTCATGTCCGCGTGCGCCGTGTGGAATGGCCACAGGAGGAATATGAATGTCTAGTGTCCTGAAGGCCTACTGGCTGGATGAGGACGGCGTAACAAGCCTTGAGTACGCCTTGCTGCTGGCGTTGTGTGTGGTGGCAAGCATCGTTGCGTGGCGGTCTCTTGGAACAAGCGTAAACAGTGTCGCGAATCAAGCTGCCGACCATTTTCCCAGTAATGGCGGCGGATGTGAGTATAATCCCTGAGCATGACGATAGCTGCTAAGCGTTAATCTCCGGTCCAAGATCGGACCGGGAAGCCGGCGAATATTGAGGCCGTCCTTGAACACACAAAGGGCGGCTTTTGTGCGTTGTCTGAGAGCGTCTCCGTGTTTCTCGTCCACTAGGCACACGACGGCGACAACCCACAAGTGCATTGTCGCCAAATTCGCTCGGCCGAGGCCAACAGAAAGAGAAGAACAGCTTAGCCCCCGGAGGAGAATATCTCCTGGTCGTCATAAGAGGTGGCACAAGTGTCCTCGACGGCAAGCCTCCGCGGGTAGAATTGCCCTTTTTCGAGCAACGACTTGCTGTGTGCGGCAGGAAAAAGCGCTCACGAAAGCGAACACTAGCCGCGAGTAGAACCCGTGGCCGTTGGGCGAGCGGCGGACAGTGTTTGGCGTCCGCTGGAGTGCACGTGAGTGCGGGTGCCAACATCGGCCGGGAAATGTCAATGGAGGTGCGGACATGAGGGCATCGAGTTGGATTTGGTTGGGGCTGTCGGTGATGCTCATCGCTGTGCTTGCAGGGTGTCATGGCGCCAGCAGTCTGATCCCGCCGGATAACGGTGGCAATGGTGGAAACGGCGCTCTGAACGTGAAGGCCTATGAGGGAAACTGGCAGGGCCAGTGGGTGAACATCACCTTTGGCGGCCAGGGCGACGCTTCTGTGCAGGTTACGGTGGATGAGGCGGCACAGACAGCGCAGTTTGTGGTGGACCTGGACGGCAACGTGCTGGGCGCGGGCGACCCCCCTCCGATCACCTTTAACGCCACGTACGATGAGAATTCCCTTACCGTGGACGGCTCCTCGGCGCTGTTCGGCGACGTTTCGTTCGAGGCGGCCAGGGGCGGCGACCTTACCGGCAGCGCCACCAACGTGCCTAATGCTGCCATTGACAGGGTGGATGTGACCGGGAACGCCACTTCGACCACCATCACCCTTAATTACACGGTGACGTTCTCAGCCCTCGCAGGTGGCGGGACGGCCACCGGCACGCTGACTCTGAACAAGCAGTGAGGAGCCTGAGACAGTCCCCCGCCACAAAGCCGGAGCGTGTTGCGATTTCAGTGAGGTGCGCCTATGGACCTGAAGCCGTTTGTTTCAACATTTGTGCTCCTGTTCCTGGCGGAGCTTGGAGACAAGACGCAGCTTGCTGTAGTAGTCCAAGCTGCCAAGTTCCAGCGGCCGTGGCTGGTGCTTGCCGGCGCCGTGTTGGCCTTAGCGCTGGTCAGCGCCGTTGGGGCAGCCCTCGGGCAGGCTTGCGGCGAGCACCTCCCGCGCGAGGTCATCCGTTACGTCGCCGGCGCGTTGTTTATCATCATGGGTGTACTCATGCTGCTGAAAATCATCTGAAGAGTGCTTTCGGGGCTAATTTCGCGGGCAGCTAGACGTCGCGTGCTTCAGTTTGAGAGGGATCGAGTCTGTGCCACAGCGACGGTGCGTGGCCTGGAAGATCGGAGATGATCTCGCGGGCCTTTTGCCGAAATCGTATTGGCCGCCCACGGGCTGATGTGGTTGAATACTTGTCGTTGGCCGCTTGCGGCGACATTCCCATGAACAGACGCACATCGAGATCTGTCAATGGATCGAGTTCGCCGTTGAGCGCGGCGCAGGCCAGTGTCGGGCCTCGCTCTGAGTCGTGCAACGTGCCCATCGCGCGGGTACCCACGCTCTTGGCGTGGGGCGGGCTTTCCAGCCTGACAATTGCCATTACTTATCCGCATAGGTCGGGCTTCCAGCCCGACTCACACGACATCCGCTTGGTCAATTCGCCAAAGCGCACCGACTTCCCCCTTGCGTAAGGCGAGCACAGCGCTTCAGTATGCATATCCGAGGCCAGGGGGGAGGAAGCGGCCGGCCGCCGTGGAAATGACTGAATAGTCGCCAATCGCCAAGAGAGGATGATAGGTATGGTCGAGGGGTCATCGCACGGCGGGCAATTGTCGCCTGAGTTCAGACAGCAGGTACTGGGGCGCATTGGTCACTGGCAGCGATTGGCTGCCACCGAGGAGGAAAAGCTTGACTTGGTGGCAGCAGATGCCGAATGGACTCGTCTCACCGAACTTGAGGTGGCACTTGAATCCATGTCAACCGAGTGCTGCAAGATTGGCCAGCAGATTGCCTCGCTGGAGGTGTGCCACGAGCACTACGTGGAGAATGTGAAGGACATCGCGGCGATGATTGACTCGATGACGCCCGGTCGCATCTTGGATTGCGGCCAGGCCAAGGCTGCAAAGCGCACCCGGATCGCCATGTAATCGTGTCTCGTTGCCCTCGATCTCTATCCTGTCCAACGGCAAGTTGAGGTAGCGCTTCGTCAGCCTGTGCTCGTCTGAGAGAAACACGGTCCGCAAGTGGGCGGACCTGCTCAAACATCGAGCCATGACCATGCTCTGGTCGGAGGACTGGCGGTGGCGGATACCCGTCCTCACCCCCGAAGGCTACGGCTTCTTGCTTGACGCCCTGGGCCGGGCCCCTTACACTAAGCGGTGGGATAGACTAAGACAATTGCTTGCCGCCAGTAACGGGAACACCGCTTCTGTCAAAGCCTGTATCACAATCCATGCGCATATATTCTCACGACTGGCTACAGCGAAGATAAACGAAGTCAAGCGAAATGGCTACGCGCTGTTAGTGACGGCGTATCACGCCGATGAGCTACTGGTCGGAGGGTCTGCATGGGCACACTTACGAAAACGCGACTACGTGGCGAGAAATCCAGATGGGTTACACGTGCCGTCTATACGTGAGGACATAGCGTTATGCTATCTTACTGCCGCTGAAGCTGGTAGCTCAGCCAAGGAACCGAAACCAAGAGTCCGGTGAGGAGAAAAGAAACGCAATGAGGCGTGACACAAATAACTCATCTGAAGTAGCGCCAACGCAAGTCGACCAACAGAAAATAGCTGAGCACGTGAAACTCGAGTTTGACCAAGTAAGCGCGTACTATGCGACAGAACGTGAACACTCGCGCGCATACCAACTGCAGGCATCTCACGTGCTGCGAGCAGTTCCGCCAGGATGCCTTAGGGTTTTGGATATTGGAGCGGGGCCTGCGCTTCTGGCGGATCAACTCATCAGCCGCGGAGCAGTTTATTATGCTGTAGATGTATCCTTGGAAATGCTAAAATGGGGGCAGAAGTGTCATCCTCAGCAGAACGTCCATTGTATGCTTGCCGACGCCACCAGTCTTTGCTGCGCAGATGGTTGTGTGGATGTTATCGTGGCTATGGGAGTCTTGGAGTACGTACCTGAACCTACTAGTGCGCTAAGGGAGTTCTGGCGAGTACTTAGCCGAAGAGGAATAGCAGTTATCACTGTGCCTAACGCTCAGTGCCTTTATGACATAAGTAAACAGATATATTGGCAGACCAGTACAAACACCAAGCGATTGCTGGCATTACGGAGCAAGGAGAATGCTCAGTTGGGCGTGGGCTGTGAACTCCCGCACAGGTTTGGGCCAGCGGTGTGGCAGGAAATGGCTGAAGAATCTGATTTCGAGGTTACCGCAATTGCGTTTTGTGATTCTCGCATGATCGCTCATCCGTTTGCAAAGTGGTTGCCACATCTGGACGACTGGCTTGGTCGGCACACGGATTTCCTATGTGGGTTATCAGGTGCCTCGCGCATATGTAGTCAGCTAATTATGCAACTCCACAAAACGTGACCTGCCCCCAAGAATGCTACCACTTGCTGTGTCAGTCCTACAGCCTGTGCCCTTGCCCCCATCTTAGTACCACCTGCAGTGAGAGTTTTTAGCCTGTTTACTCTTGCCCCCGTCTTAGTGCCACCCGCAATGAGAGTTTTCAGCCTGTTGGGCAAAGGATTTCGTGCCTTTGCAGGGCCGTTGCTGCCGTGTCTTTGATGTCCTCTCCACCCCCATGGGGGTGGGCGCCAAGCGCCTGCTTTGCGAACTCGTCCGGGGTCATGTTCTCAAGCGAACTGTGAGGCCGTTCGCTGTTGTAGTCTTCCCGCCAGGTGTCCAATATCTCCTGAGCATCGGCCACCGACAGGAATCAGTGTTCGTTGAGGCATTCGGCCCGTAGACGCCCGTTGAACGCTTCTATGAGGCCGTTGTCAGTTGGCTTGCCAGGGCGGCTGAAGTCCAGTGTCACGCTGTTCCAGTAAGCCCATTGATCCAGCACCTTGGACGTGAGCTCCGTACCGTTGTCCACACGGATGCTGGCCGGGATCCCGCGCTCCTGGACCAAGGCCTTCAGCGTCGCAACCACCTCGTCGCCGGTCAGGCGAAAGCCGGCCCGCAAAGCCAGGCTCTCACGACTAAAGTTATCCACTATCGTCAAAATGCGGATCGGCCGCCCCGAATACAGCTGATCGGCCATGAAGTCCATGCTCCAGCTCTCATTGCAGCGGTTCGGCGCGGGCACGTTTTCCCGCCTGGCAGGGGAAAACCTGATCCGGCTTTGTTATCCGCTGCCTGATTTCGGTAAACGATTCGGTCATGTTACGCACCCACGGCCAGGGCGAAGATTCCGCCGAGTATAAGTAGCCCGGCCAGCAGGCGCACGCCCAGTGTGCCCTCGCGCAGCCGGGTCGCTCCCAGCACAATACCCACTAGAATGCTGATATTGCGCGCCGCCGCGACATAGGCCACCGACTCACGCATCATGGCAGTGACGACCAGGCAGTAGGCGATATACATGAGTACGGCGGCGCCAACGATGATGCGGCCGTTTTGACGAAATTCGGTCCTGACCGCGGCGAGATCTTTGCGAACCAAAAGCAGCGGCATAATCGACAGGATTATGACCGTTTCCATCAGAAACAGATAGCTTGTCACCGAGGAGCCCTGGGCTCCCGCCTTATCTACCACATGATACAGTGCGATGGTGACGGCTGCAAACAGTGCAAAGCCTACCGAGGAGGCGGGTCGGGAAGTGGCCGCTGGGGCGGTCTCTCCAAACAGCAGGTCATAGGCTAGAATCAGCGTGCCGATGAGGATGACAATGATGCCGGCGGAGCCGACGACTGAGGGCTGCTCGTGCAGAAATACCCAGGCCACCCCGACGATGATCACCGGCGCGGCCCCCCGTGAGACGGGATAGACCACAGATAGATCGCCACGGTTGTAGCCGGCGCCCATAAATGAAAAGTACGCCGCTTGGATGACACCACCCAGGATCGCCAGCTTCCAGGTGCTGAAGTCAGGTGCATGACCGAACTGGCGGGAGGATAATGTGTAGATGAGATAGTCACCCAGCACCACAGCACCGGCCACCAGAGGCGCCACCGCAGCCAGACCCCACAAAAAGCTGAGGCTGTCTTTGGCGCGCTTGGCCCAGTAGTTCCAGGCCGCATGCATGCCGGCCGATGCAAAGACCAATATCAGCGCTATGGGGTCCATCTGGAAAACTCGCTTCGAGTTACGTCAAGACACCTGGGAAGGTACGTTCGGGGCCCGCGAGCTACATTCCTTCTCTGGCGGCGAGCGATGCCTGCTACGGCAGCAAAAAGGGCCGGAAAACCTGCGAGTTTCCCGGCCCGTGTGTGAACGCGAATGGGTGGTCTAAATGAGGTCGTCGGGCGGCGGGCCTGGCGCATCAATGCCCGCCACTACGACATCGAAGAACTCGGAGACAGCGGTCTGTCCGCTCTTGTCCCGGGCATAGACCCTGATACTGTAGGTGAGGGGTTGGGTGGCATCTTCCTGGCTCTGGCGGATGAGGTTAGGATCTATGAGTATGTCATGGGTTGTCTGGTTGTCTTGGCTGCGGTATGTGCCGTCTTTGGTAGTGCCCGACACCAATTGCAAACTGTAGGTCTGCTCGTTGTTGTTGGGGTCCACCATTTCCGCGCGGACGACCTCAAGTCCGTTGCCGTCATTTACTGCGGCGGTCACGGTGACGTATCCCCCGGACGCGTTGAGTGCCAGAGGGCTGACGAGGACACTGGTAATCTCGGGCGCGCGCGCTGGTGTGACCAGAATGTTGCCTTCGGCGGAGATATTGCCACTGGTGGCGACTACCGTCCCGGTGCCCTGTTTCAGTGCGGTGAACCTGCCGTTGACGTCTATTACCCCGATGTCATTAGTCAGATACCAGGTCGGCTGGACCGACAGCCGCCCGGATGCACTGTTGACAGGAGCGGCGAACTGGATTTCGCCGTTGATATCCACGGTGGCCTGGCTGGGCGTGACGTTGATGTTGTAGGGCAAAGCCAGGGCCAGCGGCAGCACCGCGACGGTGATGGCAGTTGTCTGCCCCTTGGAGATGCCGACTCCGGACACGGTCTGCGTACCATAGGCGGGGTCACTGACGGTGTCCACGGTCAGCTCGACGGCCCCTGTACCGACCGCTACGTCTTGAATGGTGAAGTCGCCCTGGGCATCAGCGACCGTGGACTGGCCGGTGGACAGCGAAACAAGGCTGCCGCCCAAGGCTTCAGTGGTGTTATCAGCTTTGATGACCCGGCCCGTAATAGTGCCGGTGTCCACCGGCGCTGGAGGCGGTGGGCCTGGTGGTGCGGCATCGCCGCCACAACCGGCGACAATCACGATAGCCAATACCAGGACTACGATCGCGAGGCGGCCATAAACCGACATACGTTGTCAGCCCTTTCTCAGTACCCAGTTCACGCTACCGACGGCTGCCAGCCTTAGCGACTGAGACTAACGCTCATGAGGCGTCGTACCTGCTGGCCGTTTTCGGCCCGCGCACTGACAGCCACCAAATAACGGCCGCCGGGCACGGGAGCGCCGTAGCTGTTATGTCCGTTGAATAATATAGTATGATTTCCGGCTAAACGCAAGTGCTGTTGCTCAATTTTACGCACACAGCGGCCGGCAATATTAAGGATTTCCACCGTGGTCTCGGCAGGTTGCGACAGTGAGAAGACGATATGCACGGTGCCGCTGCCGGCAGGCTGGACACTCATCGAGCTGATGACCAGCGAGCCGATACCCTTCTCCTGGACGACGAGCTGCAGCCGGCGGGGCCGCTCAGAACGAGCAGTGAAACGGCAGCCACTCGCCGTGCGCATATAGGTGCTCTTGCCGCTGAGGGGGTCGTGCAGAGTGACACTGTAATTGTTGGGGACCGCACTTAAGTCAGGCATGGCCACTTCGACCTCGGTACCAGGCTGCAGGTTGTGGATATCGAGGTTCCATACCCATTTGGTAGCGGTCTGGGCGCCCAGAGAAATGGCGTACGGACTGAAGCCTTCATCGCGGTTGGCCGCGCTCAGATACAGTTGCGGGCGGCTGCTGATCGGCGGCGGCGAGGGGATGGTGTAATCACTCTGCGCCGTGCCGACATAGTTATTGGCGTCCACAGCGCCGCCGGCGCGCAATACTACCTGGGCGTGCCAGCCCTGGTCCCATATCGAGTCAGTACCGGCTGCGGAGGCAGGGGCTGTGGCGATGGTGCCGCCCGGGCGGGCAAGAGTCAAAGTGCAAGGTTGCAGGACTTCGACCCAGAAGCCGTTCCAGGGCGGAATCAGTGTACTATTCTGGCCCACGTCCGGATAGGCAAGCCGGTACTGACCGTCAGCGGCAGAGTAGATCCAGGCAAAACAGCGCATGATGCCGGCGGTTTCCGCGCTGGCCAGGTCCATGGTGTTGGAATTGTAGGTGACCGTGGAGGCGCCGAAATCGAGCGGCGCAAAGAATGGATTGCCCAACTGGTGCCAGCCCGGCGTCAAGACAATATCGAAGTCGCCGCCGGGAGCAGTAGCACCAGTGGGCTGTACGATAGTTGCCCGCTCAAGCTGTACCCAAAAGCCGCGACCTAAGGCCAGCTTCAGCACCTCGGGCAGACTGCCGGCAGAGTAGGTGACATATTCTCCGGCCGCCGTGTCCCAGCGGGCAGCTTGCAGGTCCTGGGCCGGGATGTTGAGCAGTGTGGCCGGGTCGCGATCCGGCGGCACCGCAGGAGGCCCCATAAACAGCAACCCGGGGCCAAGAGTGATGTCATTGTTCGGATACGACTGCACCGGCCCAACAGCGCGGAGGTTGCGCTGCTCGTTTGACGCAGTATCACGCACCCCCACAGCGTAGTAGTAGTCAACCCCGTCCTGCGTGGTCTTGTCTATCCAGATCTTGGTATCGCGGCCGGTGATGGTCTTTATGACCGTGAGGCCGAGAGTTGACGAGAAGTTGCGCTCGGCGCGGTAGATGCGGTAAGAGGCGAAGTCAGCCGGCGGCGTGTAGCTGGGCCAGGTAAGCACGATAGCGCCGCCGTCATCATTGGCGCGATCGACAGCCGACAAGTCGTCAATGGGCGACGGCGCTCCGTCGTTTTGCGGGATGGCGCCATCAGAGGTCGCGCTGTTGGAGGTGAGAGTCCCATCGGTGGAGCGAACGATATAGTAATAGGTCTGGCCATCGCTGACATCGGTGTCAACGTAGGTTGTGGTGCCGGCTGGCAGCTCGGCGATCCGCTGGAAGTTGCCGCTTTCGCCCTGGCGGCGCAGTATCAGGTAGGCGGTCAGCGAGTTGGCGCCGCCACCGTCGTCGGCGGACTTGGTCCAGGTCAGAGTAATGCTGCCACCATCATCATTGGGCGTGTCGAAGGCCCGGAAGTTGGTCACCGCAGCGGGCGCTAATACCTGGCCCAGCGTGCGCCCGCAGTTGATGCGGCCGGTGCCCAGGGTCCCCTCGTATCCGGGGTTGAGGCCGTCTATATTGTCGGTGTTGTTGCGGATGACCTCATAGACCTGCGCCGGGCTGTAGCCGGGATGGCGAGTGAGCACCAGAGCGGCCAGGCCGGACGCCAGAGGACAAGCAAACGAGGTGCCGGTGTTGGTGCCAAAATAGCTGTCCAGATGGCTGAAACGGGGATCGTAATAGTTCGGTCCGAAAAGCTGTGAGCCGGGTGCGGATACATCTACGAAGTTAGCTGACGAGGTGTCAAAGTTGCTATACCAGGCCAGCTTATCATGGCGGTCCACACCAGTAACTCCAAGAATGTAATTGTCCGCAAACACGTTCGGCCCGTCATTGCAGACCGGCGAGGTCCAGGTGCTTTCGGAATTGGTAAGCTCCTCGCCTGCGTTGCCGGCGGCGCATACCACTACTATGCCCGCCTCGTAGGCGCGCTCGATCGGCGAGCTGAAGCTTTGCTCGTAAGGCGAGCCGATGCTGAGGTTGATGATGTCGGCGCCGTTGTCAACAGCGTAGTCAATCGCCTCAACAACCGTCGAGACGTAGGTCGTGCCATCGTCAGGGAACACCTGAAGGGCCATGATGGTGGCGCGCCAGCTTACGCCGACAGTGCCGAAGCTGTCGTTGCCGATGGCTGCGGCCAGGCCGGCTACCAGGGTGCCGTGGCTGACCTGGTCGTCCGGCTCGCCATTATTGTCGTTGTCCAGTCCGTCCGGCTCCGGGTTAGGATTATTATTGTCGTTCTGGAAGTCCCAGCCCCGCCAGTCGTCCACGTAGCCGTTGCCGTCGTCGTCGAAGCCGTTGCCGGGGATCTCGTCGCCGTTGATCCAGATGCTGTTTTGAAGGTCAGGGTGGTCGGTGTCCACGCCGCTGTCAATGATGGCTATGACAACGTTGCTGGAGCCGATAGTCACATCCCAGCCGCTGGGAGAGTTAATCTGGGGATGGTGGTACTGATCAGAGTAGCGAGTGTCGTTGGGTATGCGGGCGGTCTGGACGGCCAGATCAGGCTCCACGAAGCCGGCACCGGCAGCAGCGATGCGCGCAGCGGCAGTGTACAAGTCGGTGCCGGGCGGCAATTCGACTACGGCGATGCGGCCGCCTCCAAGCAGCTTCGACACTTTCCCGCCGGCTGCTGTGGCGAGGCGCACGGACTCAGCGTGGACCTGGCTCAGAGAAAGCGGGCGAATACGCGTGCGGGCCGGGCCAATGCCGACCAGCAGGCGATCGGCAGCGGCAATCAACGGCTGGCGCACCGATGACACGTGGACGCTACCGTCACTGAGTTGCCAGTGGGAAAGCCGGATAGCTTTGCGGGGAGCGGCGAAGCTCTGGGAGACAGACAGCACAACGGCCAGTATGATGAAGACGACAATCCCAGCGACATGGTGTCGGGCTGCCCTTCGACTTCGCTCAGGGCGGTGAGCCTGCCGAGCCGCAAGCCTGACCCACGCGATAACAAGGTTATTCTTACGATTCACGTGGCCGACAACCCCCTGATGCTGGCTGGTGCGTGATGAGTGGATGCAGGTCGGTAGCGGCCCGCCTTGTGCCTATCCCTCCCAGGTGTGACTTGTCCAGGTTAGCGTTGTATCTGTAGGGTGCCGATAGCCTTTGCCACCGACCCGTCGTCGGCCTTGGCGACCACGCAGACCAGATAGCGTCCCCTCGGGACCCGGGCGCCGTTGTCGGCCCGCTGATCCCACAGTACCACATTGGCCCCGCCTGGCAGCAGGCGGTCAGCGGCCAGTCTGCGCACACTGCGGCCGGAGATGTTGAGTATCTCGACATCCACTGCGGCGTCCTGCGACAGCGTGAAACACACCTGTGCCCTGCCGGCACCGGTGGCCATTGCTTGCAGCCCGCTGACTGTGAGTGCAGAAGCGCCTCGTTCACTTGCAACTACCTCAAAGTGCCGAGCATTGTGTTCCGCGTCAAGCTGATAGCTGTAGCCGGTGGTGGTCCGCATATTGATACTGCGGCCGGCTTCGACATCCGTCAGCTTCAATCTGTACGACGTCGGCACCTGGCTCAAATCCGGCCAGCTCAATCGGACGGTTTGTCCCGGCTCGGCGGCTGTGACCCTTACCTGCCATGTACCCGAGCCATCTACCGATTTGACGAAACTTGTGGCACTATAGTTCCTATCGGCGGTGGCGACGGCCAGGTTAACTGCTCCGTCGAGTGGCGGCGGGCTGACTATCCCGGAGAGCTTCGCCGCCTGCGGGTTGACACCGATGAAATTGTCAGTGTCAGCCGCGTCGCCGGCCTGTGCGACCAACTGCAGGGCCCAATGATCCTCGTCAACCACTGCTTCGGACCTCGCGGCCTGTCTGCTTGATGCAATCCCGACCGTCGGTCGCGGCAATTGTAGTGTGCCCTGTTCAAATGCCAGGAAGTAGAAGCCTTCGTCCTTGGGCAGTGCGTCTTCGGCAAAGTCCATGTACTCGCTTATCAGCTTGTAACTGCGGCTGGGTGGGTCATAGCGCCATATATAGTCCCGCGTGTAGCCAATGCTATTTGACGCAGCCAGATCCATCTCGGCTCCAAAGACGGTAACCATAGCGCCCGCGATCGGCATCTTCTCACCGTAGGGATTGCCGAACTGGTTCCAGCCCGCGGAGAAGTCCACAGAAACACTGCCCGGCGGCGCGGGGATGCCGCTGATGTTGAGCACCTTCGCAGTCGGGGTGCGATACCAGAAGCCCCGGCCAAGCTGCTGCTCCAGGAACGCAGCGTTGGGCGACTCGGAATAGACGACATAGTCCCCGTCGTCGCCCAGAGTGGGATTCCAGCGGGCCAGTGACAGGTCGGCGGGGTCATCCACCCCGAAGATGTCGCCCATGTTGCTGTTGTGGGGTACCGCGCCGATGGCGATCATGCTCAGCCCCGGCGCAAAGACGACCGTAAAGTTGGGGCTGGCGACGACCGGCCCCACACAGATAGCCTCGGTGATCTCGTTGGGCTCCAGCTCGTCGTCTTGGACGGTGACGGCGTAGTAATACTCCGTGCCGTCAACGACTTCTTCTTCAGCAGTCTCGGGGTCGTCCTCGTCAACGTAGCTCTTCTGGTCGCCGTCGGTGATGATCGCTATCGGCTGTTCCAGGGCGGTTACATTAGTGAACGGCGCCTCGGCCCGCCACACCCGGTAAGCCCCGAAGTCATCGGGCGGACTGTAACTGTTCCAACTCAGCGAGATAGCCCCGCCGTCATCACCTTGAACATCGTCGGCGACCAGATCGCCCTCTTCAAGCGCCGCTGGCGCGGTGTCGTCGCGGGCTTCCGCGGCCATGGTCGGGTCGGTGAAGACTTCGGTGGAGGCGTCGCGAACGCCCACACGATAGTAGTATGGCGTGTAGTCAGTCACCGGGCTGTCCACATAGCTTGTGATGCCCGGGTCCAAGCTGGCCAACGTGACAAAAGAGGCTTCTTCGCCGGTTGCAGAGCGCTGCACCCGGTAGCCGATGACATCGTCGAAGCCTCTGCCGTCATCAGCCGATGGCGACCATGCCACCGAGATGCTGCCGCCGTCATCGTTGGGTGTGTCGTAGGCTGCAACAGTGCGTGGCAGTGCAGGTGGGATGTCCTGCAGGCAGTTCTGGGTATTGACCCGCCCCGCCCCCATCATGCCCACGAAGCTGGGGTTCATGTCATCTATGTTGTCCGCGGCAGCCCTGATCTGCTTGACAATTCCGGCAGGAGGCATTGCCGGGAAATGCGCCTGAATCAGGGAGACGAGGCCGGCAACCACGGGACAGGCCATCGAGGTGCCACTCGCGCTTGCGTAAGGATTGATGAAACCGAGTTCCGGCTGGTCAGGATCGTAATAGTACGTACTAAGGATATCCTGTCCGGGGGCCATGACATCCACGAAGTTGCGCGATGAGCTGTCAAGGTTACTGAAGTATGTGACACCGTCGTAGCGGTCGGTGGCGCCGACGCCGATGACGTTGTTGTCGGTAAACTCGGGCCCGTCGTTACATACTGGTGACATCCAGTATCGCGGGTCGTCTGTGAACGCGTAGCCGTAATTGCCGGCGGCGGCGACTACGGTGACGCCGGCTTCTACGGCATCGACAATCACCTGGGTCCATTGCTCATCATAACCCCCAGCGAGGCTGAGGCTGATTACCCCCGCGCCGTTGGCGACCGCGTATTGGACGCCGGCTATAATGGTGCTGCTGAACGCGCCACCGTCGTCGGCGAATACCTGGACGGCCATCAGCCGGCAGTTCCAGTCATGACCGGCCACGCCCTCGCTGTTGTTAGTCATCGCGCCGATAATGCCCGCACAATGGCTACCGTGAGCTGCAGTATCATCCACATAGCCGTTTTCGTCGTCATCCTCGCCGTTTGGTGTCGGCATCGGGTTATTGTTGTTCTCGGCAAAGTTCCAGCCGTACACGTCATCTATGTAACCGTTGGCGTCATTATCCACACCATCGTCGGGGATCTCGCCCTCGTTGATCCATATCCGAGCCATGAGGTCGGGATGGTCTAGATCAATGCCGCTGTCAACTACCGCGACGATGGAGGTTGTGCTGCCGGTCTGCACGTCCCAGGCCTCCTCAGCGTGAATCAGAGGCCAGTGCCACTGCTGGCTGTACCTGGGGTCGTTGGGAACGCGCAAAAGATACATGAGCCGGTCAGGAGAAGCCAGCCCTACCTCGGGCCTGCCGTTGAAGTCATCAACGGCTTCGACGACGCCTTGGCCGGCGGGGAGTTCGAGCAAGAAGAGCTCGCCGTCGGGATAGGTGCGGAGAATGCTGGTGCCCGTGTCCGCAAGCAGCGCCTCCACTTCGGCTGGTGTTATGCCCGTGCGCATGCGCACGAGTATCTGGCCGGACGCCGCCAGATCAGGAACTGTGCGCACAGTGCCCCCCGGGCCGGGAGCTCTTAACATGCGAGGGGAGACTTGCTCCAGCCTCACCTCGCGCCCCATCTGAGCCACAGCCGCCTGCGTGATCAGTGTGGACAATACGATCGCAACCAATAGGGCGCGTACACACAAACGCCCAACGCCAGTTTCTGGCCTCAGTACTCGGCCGGAGTTGATCACGGTAGATCTCCTCCTGTTGCTTTGTTCTGGCTTCTCTCGAAGGACGAAGTAGCCCTGATAGTATAACCTATCGAAGCACGTGTCAACAAGTAGAGTATTAGATAGACTCAAGGATGTATTGACGTCGAGTAGCTGAATCTGTATCATGTATGGTGTTGTCTGCAAGAAAATCTGAGATGGGCGCCTGCGGGCAAGACCTGAATCAGGGTGGGGAACAAAGGAAACAAGCCCTGGCATTTTGCGAAATGTCGCAGGTTAGAGGCCCAGAAGTGCGGCGCCGCAAACACTGTCTGGGAGGGACAGATGAGATGAAAAAGTATGTAGTGCCGATGATGGTGGTACTGGCCTTTGTGATTGCGGCCTGTGCCAGCGCCCAGGGCAACTGGGCGGAGAGAGTCAGCATATCTGGCTATTTGCAGTTCAGGTATGAGGGCGGCGACGAGCTGCCTGCGACGATGGATGATCCGGAGGACTTCAGTCTCCGCCGCGCCTTCTTCAACATCGCGGCGAGTGCCGGCGACAGAACTAACGTGGTATTGACACTCGCGACGTTCGACCGCCTTGAGGACGTAGGCGCTCTCAACTACAGCACCGACGATCTGATCGTGTACAACCTGTTTATTGACTACCAAATCAATGATCAGTGGTCAGCCAGGTTCGGCCAGGTTCCGACCTACTTCGGCCTGGAGACGTGGCAGCAGTCCTGCGATCGGCTCGCACTGGAGCGGGCGATGATCCTGGAGGGCGATTGGGCCGGCAGCAACGCGTCGGGCTTCTACTTCCTGGGCCCCTCTGACCGCGGTGTGTGGCTGAAACGTGCCGGCGAAGAGAGACAGCCAGATGTCTATCTAGGTGTATGCAACGGCCAGGGCCGCGCCAGGGACGTCAACAGCAGCAAGAACTACACCGTGGACCTGAAGTGGGAGCGCGACTGGGGTATCTGTGGCGTGAGCTGGTTTGACGGCGACTTGACGGTCGGCCCTCCCATCGGGGAGCAGTCCCGCGATGCCATCAACGCTTACGTGAAGTTCATGCGCGGCCCCTGGGACGTTCAGGCCGAATGGGCCGACGGCACGATGTTCGGCTTCGACCGCGACGGCTGGTATATCCAGGTGGCCAAGGTCCAGGAGGCCAAGGATTGGACACCTTATTTGAAATATGAGGAGCTCAATTCTGCGGGTCCGGGCACCCCGCTGGACTATGAGGCCATCCACGCCGGTGTCGCCTGGCAGCTCGACGGTAACAACGAGGTAACGCTGCAAGTCTCGGACATTGACTATACGCCGGGCGCCGGTCCGACCACGGAAGCGGTTAAGTTCGGCCTTTCGTGGCAGGCCGGATTCTAAGGGCTACGGCCCTGCAAAGTGCGAGGAGGCCGGCATCAAGCCGGCCTCTTTTTCTGTGTGTTCGCGTCGGAATCAGAAGATGTACACAGGCATGCCGACGGGGACCATTTGGTACAGGATCTTAGCATCGCCGCGGTGCTGGCGAATGCAGCCGTGCGAGGCCGGGCCGCCCAGCCGGCGATAGAAGCGCGGCGAGGTGGCGTGAATGCCGTGGCTGCCGGTGGAGGTAATCTGCAGCCAGTAGGGCATCGGGCAGTGGTATGCACGACTCCATGCGCAGGGGTCCTTGCGAAATACCTTACCCATCGCGCCTCGTCGCCTGTCGTATGAGCCCGGGTGCATCAGAGGCGTCCAGTAGCCCCCGCGCCCCGTGGACACCATGTGCATGCGTTTGACGCGCGCGTCAACGTAATAGTACAGCCGCTGCTTGCGCTTGATTATCGCGACGCACGTAGAAGCAATGTTGGCAAGCTCTCTAGGGCGGAACCGCACGCCGATTTCGTCGGAGGCCAACAGCTTGCTGCCCGCGTCGTAGCCGGCGATGCGGATGCGAAAGGCGGAGCTGTCCATCCACGGCACCGCTGCCCAGCGGAATTGGCCATCGTTGGCGATCATCGGAGTGACCAGAGCGCCAAAGCGGCCTCGGGAGCGGCCCGCCAGCTTGCAACGGTCGTAATAATAGTAGATGCGCACTTGCGCGATGGGCCGGCTAGCCAGCCATCTGAGCGTGACCGGCGCGCCCTCGATCCACTCCTCCTCAGGCTGGGGGGAGATGAAGACTATGCGGGGCTCGCCCAGCAGATCGGGCTCAATCCGTAACAGCGCCAGATCGGCGCGGCTCGAGGCGGGCGGCAGATCGTCAATATCGCCCATCCATGTCGGCTGCTCAAAGCCCTGCGCGACCGGGTCATCCGGCGGCAATGGCTCGACCGGCAAGTCTTCCTCGGCGCGGCTGACAGTCGCGGCCTGCGCCGACTCGGGTGTCCCTACCTCGTCTTGCTGCAGTGTGTAGGCGGGGTGAAATTCCTGGTCCGCCGGCAACGGCTCGACCGCAACATCGCTGCTCTGCGGGGCAACAGCAGCTCCCGCAAAAACCAGCGCAGTGATGACTATAGCCAGTGCTCTTGACAATAACATCAGCCTCGAGATGTGCAGAATCTGTTGCGAGTATTGCTGGCTCGGTGGCTACAACGGCTGACGCGCCAACTGCTCGACTTCCTGCCACGTCGGCAAGGACTGCATGTCAGCACAGCGGCTGATGCGCAGCGACGCAGCGTCACAGGCGATGCGTCCGATCTGGTGCGGTGGCAGGCCCGCCAGATACGCGGCGACAAGCCCGGCATGGAAAGTGTCGCCGGCGCCGATGTCGTAGGTTACCTCTACCCGCCTGGCCGCGATAGTGTGCAGCTCGCCTTCTCCATATAGATATGCCCCGTTTTCGCCATCGGTAATCGCAATCAGCTCGGGCCCCATTTCAGCAATTGCGGCCGCCGCCTCGGTGGGATCGCGCGTACCAGTGAACAGCAGCGCCTCCTCGCGGTTCATCAGCACAATGTCGGCCAGCGCAAAAGCCTGCTGCTGGATCTCGGCGATCTGTTCGGCCGGCGCCTGCCATGAGCCGGGGCGATAATTGAGCGCATAAACCACCTCCTGCCCGGCAGCCCTGGCATTTCGTGCCGCCTGCATGGTGGCATCCCGCAGCGGCTGCTTGCGGATTGTGGCCTCACTGAAGTCGAAAATCTGCGCCCGTCCAATAGTCTCCGGGCCGAGTTCCTCTGCCCGCAAGCTGGCCATCGGGTCGCAATAGCCGGCAAATCGGTAGAAATAGAATCGCTTGGCCCCGGCCTGATCCATCCAGCAGAAGGACACGGGGGTAAGCTGCCCCTCCACGGCGCGCGCAAGGCCCTCGGTTACCACCCCGAAGCTGTTGAGCTTGCCCAGCAGCCACTGTCCCAGTTCATCGTCGCCAACACGGGTGATGAAGCCGGTCTTGATCCCCAACCGCGCCAGGGCGGTGGCGAAATTCGATGCAGCCCCGGATGGCAGGGCCAGGTACTCATCGGCCCGGGTCAGGTCGAGTCCGCTCTGCTGCGGGGTCATCTCCACCAGGCACGAGCCCAGCGCGATTACCTGCAAATCCGGCGTCAATATACCTATCCCTTTGACACTGTGAATATCTGCGGATAGGGTAACCTATTCGCTAGCCGGCTGGCCGTCACCTGCCGCGATAGTTCGTACAAGACAGGACTCACTGGCAGTACGGGCGAATCCATTAGGGGGAAGTAGTTGTTCAGGAAGGGAATGGCGGAACATGCAATATCGCATTTGCATAATTGTCGCACTGCTCTCGATCTGCGCCGCAGGGCCGATCTGGGCTCAGGCTGCGAATGAGAATCTGCTGGCTAACCCGGACCTGGCCAGGAATATTGAAGGCTGGGTGCGGCATGAGGGCACGAGACTGCAATGGGATGAGGCACGCGGCAAGGCGGCGCCGGGCAGCCTGATGGTGCCGGGCGAGGGCGGCAGGCAAGCAGCGGTGCAGCAAATCGAGCTCGCCGAGCCGTACAACTGCCTGGAGTTCTCAGGCTGGTGCTATTGCGAGCGTGTGGACGGCGATAAGCCCATGGCAGCTCTGGATATCGGCATCACGCTGGACAATGGACAGCTTGTATGGTTTGTGCCGATGGGTGCAAAATTGTCCAAGGGCGCGACAGACTGGCAGCAGCTTGCTGGCCGCTATCTGGCTCCTGAGGGGCGCAAAGTTGCAAGCCTCAAATTCTTCTGCCTCAACTACCGCAACAGTGCGCCGGCGTGGTTTGATGATCTGTCTTTACGAGCCTCGCAACTGAAAGTCGAAGCCGCCGAGGTCACTATCCTGGCGGCAATGAGTGTTGAGGGCAAAGAGCGCGAGGCCAGTTTGCGGGCTCTGGGCGAGTCGATGGGCCAGGAGCTGGCCACGTCGCCGTTGGTGCCGTCGGCGGACGAATGCAAGTTACTGATCGTGCCCGAGTGGGAGAACAGTGACAGGTTCCTGGAGCAGGTTAAGACCTTTTCATACAGCGGCGGCCGCGTGCTTTTGGCCGACCTGCCGACTGAAGGCACCGGGCTGGCGATGTGGTATTGGCTCTTTGGCGGCGTCCAGAGAGACGAAATAGTTGCCGACAGCAGTGGGATGGCTGCGGCATGGGCGCCGGAGTACGAGCCGTCATCTCAACAGCTTGCCGAGGCCATGAAGAGTGTGCTGGCCGCCGAGCCAAAGTTGCCGCCGGTGCCAGAGCCGGCCGCAGCTTGGCCTGCCCCGAAGTTGAGCTTTGACAAGCACGCGGTGTACGTTGACGGCAGGCCGACACTGCTTTTTGCCGCCGGGGCGTACAGTGTGGGCGCGGACTCGACCGACCCGCCTGCCGACATGGCTGAGTTTGCCGAATTGGGCATGAACGGGGTCGTGCTGTACGTAAAGACCGACTATCCTGTCGAGGATTTGGGCAGCGTACTGGATGCGGCCCACGAGCACGGCCTGTATTGCCTGCTTTATCTCCGACACGGGCGTGGTACGCATCATCCCGGTCGTCCGTGGCGGGCCGAGTGGATTGCGAAATTCTCCGCGCTGGCCGGTCACCCGGCGTTCCTGGCCTGGCTCACCGGCGACGATGTGTTTGGCCGCCACCAGGATATGATGATCCGCACACGAGAGTTAATCCGGCACTATGACAAACGCGCGCTGATCTGCATGACGCTGATGGACCTGCGCAGGCCGGAGCGACTCGAGCCGCCACACTGGCGACGCTGGGACGAAGCCTTCGACTTCCCGGTGCCCTACGTCTATACCTTACAGCGCGGCGAGGGTTTTCGGACAGCCAGCGCCATGCTGGGCGGTCTGATTGACCTGCAGCGCCTCAGTGACAACGCCGCCGAATGTTTCCCCGAAATGCCGCACTTTCAGTGGGTCCAGGCGCACATGCAGCAAGATATGTGGAAGAAGCTGGGCCTGGCGGTGCAGGAGCGGTGGCTGCCCACGCCCCAGCAGCAGGCGTTGCTGGTATTGCATGCGCTTGCAGGCGGCGCCGACGGTCTGCTCTATTTCATGCATCGGTCTATCACCGCGCAGGCAGGGGGGCTGGGTCGCCGCTGGCAGCTTAAGGTGCTGCATCACCAGCTCAAGCCGATTTCTGAAATCCTACTGCTGGGTGAGAAGCAGCATCTGGAGGTTGAAGGCGAAGCGGCCGCGACCCTGTTTGATACCGGCCAGCAGGCGGTCATTCTACTGCGCCGCGTGCATGATTTCGACCAGGCGCAGGTCAATATCGGCAGCCCGGTCGCGCTTACTCTAAAGCTGCCAGAGAAGTTCAACGGCAAGCGCTTCGTGCGAGTCACGCCGCTGGGCACGGAGGCATCGGCGACCGTACTGGATGCGAAGCTGACATTTGAGGCTTTTGTCGGCTGGGAGATTCTGGCGGCCTCAGCCAATGAGGATGACATAGCCGGCTGGGATGCGGCACTGCACGAGAATTCGGCGGCCATCCGCGAGGCTGTTATCGAGATTCTACGGGATACCTATCTGAAGACGCAGGCGGTGATACAGGTGCTGGGCAAAGCCGACCTGACCTCGCCCCAGGCACGGGAATTGATGAAGGAATTCGCGGATTTGGAGGGCTTTCTGCCGCAGGCGGACCTGCCAGCCGATGAATTTGTGCAGCTTGCCGAGGCGCTGCGCCGCGTACTTGGCCGAGTGCAGGAGGCGCATCTGTCTCAGGCGGGCGCTTTCTGGGCTGCCCGCTCGAAGGAGCCTCTGCCTGAGGCGGCTCGCACTTTCTATGGGCTGCCTTACTTCTATCAGCTAGCCGGGACCAATCTGGGTTACGAGCCGGGCCTGATGGGTAAGATGATTGCGGAGTCGAGATCGCAGGACGCGGACAAAGAGCGCTGAGGCGAACCGCTGAGAACGACTGGACCGGCACCACGCATTTCTTTGTCATAACGGGTGTTCTTGTGGTAAAATGACTCAAACTGAACTTTGCACTGCTTCATCCGATTCTCTCCTCTGAGGATGCTGTTGTATGAAAAGATCTACGGCTGAAAGGCGAAGCAGCCCACGGCTGCGGCGGCTGTGGGCTGATTATATGGCCCTGAACGAACTGGTCAAGCTGAGCGATCTTATCGAGATCGCTCCCGGTGGCGACCCGGCGGACCGCTACCGGGTGCTTTATCGCTGCCGGAGTCTGGTAATCGTAACAGGCCAAGATGCCCCGGAGGTTTCAGAGCGGCACATCTGTGATATCTATCTGCACCGCGACTACCCGCAGCGGCCGCCGTACTTGATCTGGCGCACCTCCATCTTCCATCCCAACATCATGCCGCCCGAACGCGGCGGGGCGGTATGCATCGGCGGCTGGAGCCCCAGTGAGAGCCTGCCCAACCTTGTCTTGCGAGTCGGGGAAATGATACAGTATAGAAACTTTGACCTCGATGATGTGCTCAACGAGGAAGCCGTGAAGTGGGCCAAGTATCATCAGGACCAGTTTCCGATTGACGACAGGCCACTCGCGCCTGGTCACTAATAAGAACCCGTGGAGGCGATAGTCATGTCCCGACCACACTGGCTGCTGGGCGTTGTCTGCTGTGCGACATTGCTGTTGGGGGCGGCGATGTGCAGCGCTGATTTCAGTCAGGCCTTCAAGCAGATTGACCCCGCTGTCGTCACCATCACCGCCGGGGAGAAGTCCGGCTCCGGTTTCATCGTTTCTGCTGACGGCCACGTCGTCACCAACCGCCACGTGGTGGAGGAGGACGGGGACGTACAGATCGTGGTCAAGCTGCAAAACGACGAGGAGGTTGAGGCAGCCATCGCCCACAGTTCTATCGAGCGCGACCTGTGTGTGCTGAAGATCGAGCGCGCCAATCTGCCGGTGGTGCAGTTCGCCTCCTCCGACAAGCTTGAATCAGGCCAGGAGATTGCGGCGATCGGCGCTCCGCTGGGCCTGGAGCATTCCGTGACCCGGGGCGTCATATCAGCGCTGGCCCGCGAGATCGAGGGCAAGACCTATATCCAGCTAGACGCCGCGCTGAATGAAGGCAACTCCGGCGGCCCGGTTATCAACGAGGACGCCCAGGTAATCGGTATGGCGGTGATGGTGGCCGAGGAGGCGGAGAACGTCGGCTTCGCCATCCCCAGCGTCGCGGTCATGCAGTTTCTGCAGGCCAATGGGCTGAATTTCAACGTTGCACTGGGGGAGGCTCCCGCTCCGCCATCAGCACCGGTGGAGCCTGAAATCGAGGCTGCAGAAGGCGAGGCGGAGGAGCCCGCCCCGGAACCGACGCCTGGGGAGGTTGCGCCTCGGCCGGAGGCTGCCGGTGCGGGAACGGGCCAACCGCAGATGGGGGCTTCGTGGTTGGGCCTGGTGATCCTTATTAGCTTCGTAGTAGCCCTGCTGACCGCCCTGGTAGTGAGCCTGATACTCGCACGGCGGACGCCGACCCCGGCTGCGCAAGTCGCGGCCGGCGGGCCTACAGGGCCCGCTACGCCGGCAGCGCCACCGCCACCGGCTCCCGAAGAACCGGAAGACGATCTTAGCGACATAGACATAGATCTGCACTAAGGAGGCTTTGCAGTGGGTAAAGTAAAAGTCACAATCACGGATACAACCGGCAGCAAATCTCAGGAGGCTTCTCTGCCCGATGACGCACCGGTGCGCCGCATCATCGCCAAGCTCGTCCAGATGATGAGCCTGCCCACCACGGGACCAGACGGCCAGCCGATGAGCTACAAGTTTCATCACAAGGCCTCGGGGACCCAGCTTGCTGACGAGCAGACCCTCGCTGACGGCAAGGTCCAGGACGGCGACGTGCTGCGCTTGCAGCCTGAAATCACGGCGGGTTAGGCGGGCGGCGGATGAATGACGAACAAGCTCAGGAGCAAGCTGTAGAGGTCACCTTCCCGGAGCCAATCGATGTTGACCTGCATGAAGACAGGTACCACCGGCTGCGGCTGATTCAATGGTGGGACCAAGAGCGCCTGCAGAACGCGCGCGTACTGGTCGTTGGCGCCGGTGCGCTGGGCAATGAGATTCTCAAGAACATTGCCCTGCTTGGCATTGGCCGCACGATGATCGTGGATATAGACATCATCGAGGAGTCCAATCTCACTCGCTCCATTCTGTTCCGCGCCTCCGACAACGGCGGCGAAAAGGCGGCAGTGGCCGCCCGCGCCGGGATGGAGATCAACCCCGACATCACGGTCGAGGGCCGCAACGCCGACATCAATTACGATGTCGGCCTGGGCGTGTTCGGTGAGATGGACGTCGTCTTCGGCGCCCTGGATAACCGTGAGGCGCGCGTGACGATGAACTCGGCATGTTACAAGCTGGGAGTGCCGTTTGTTGACGGGGCCATCGAAGTGACAAATGGGATGGTGCGCGTGTTTGTGGGCGGTGAAGATCAGCCCTGCTACGAATGCACCATGTCCGAGTTGGACTACCAGTTGCTGAATATGCGGCGTTCCTGTGCGCTCTTGACCCGTGACGAGATTCTCGAGGGCAAGGTCCCGACCACCCCCACCATTGGCTCCATCATCGCCGGCATGCAGGTGCAAGAGGCCATCAAGCTGCTACACGCCGACCGCGGCTTGTCCACACTGGCGGGCAAAGGCTACTTCGTTAACGGTCTTACGCACGACTCTTACATCATCAACTATAAGCGCCGCGAAGACTGCCCAGCCCATGAAACTCTGGAGGATATTCAAAAACTCGATGTCCGCAGCACTGAGCTCACCGGGGCCGAGGCGCTGGAGATGGCGCGATCGCAAGTGTCAGCCGAGGCGGTCGTAGAATTCCACCGGGAGCTGTGCACGCGGCTCTACTGCCCAAAGTGTGACGAATACGAGGACTATTTCCGCTCGCTGGGCAAGCTTTCGGTCAAAGAAGCCGAGTGCCCGCACTGCGAGACCATGCGCGAGCCGGACCTGACCCACAGCCTCAACGGCACCGAGGATTACCTGGACAAGACCTTAGCCGAGCTGGGGCTGCCGCCTTATGATATAATCACCGGCCGCGCCGGCTGGGACATGAAACATTTCCTCATCGCTGGCGACCGCCAGGAAGCTTTGGGCAGCATCGCCTGAGGCAGGCGGAGGTTGGGTGCAAGGGGGCGACATGCCGGGGCGGGGTGCCCGGCGCCAGCGATAGTAATGCAGAATAGCAGTCGCCCGAGAAGCGAAGAACTGAGACGTATTCTGGCCAAACGTGCCCTGCCCTCAGCAAGCAACAGGGAGGCAAAAACCATGAAGCGGACATACACAGTGATTCTAACCAAGGAGCCGGAGGGTGGCTATGCGGTGATTGTGCCGGCCCTGCCGGGGTGCTTCACGGAGGGCGCGACCATACCAGAGGCGCTGGCAATGGCACAGGAGGCCATAGAGTGCTACGTAGAAAGCCTGCTGCAGCATGGTGAACCGGTGCCCGAAGACGGCCCGATCCTGAGCTTTGATCGGGGCAACGTCACTGAGGGCTTCCTGTTTCGCGTGACGGCCAACCCTGAGGTGCCTGTACATGTCTAAGCTGCCCCGCGTGACCGGCAAGGAAATGGTTCGCGCGCTACAGAGGGCAGGCTTTGTCGAAGATCGGCAGAAGGGCAGCCATCTGACCCTGCTTCACCCTGAAACGCGCCTCAGGACGGTTGTGCCGATACGCGGGCGCGCCCTGGGGCCAGGTCTCACCCACAGCATTCTCAAACAGGCCGGCTTGACTGCGGAAGACCTACGCCGCCTGTTGAAATAGTAATCCGGACACGTGGGGAAGCGGGGTGGGCATCTGCATGGGCCGAGGGAAGAAAGGACATGGGCGATGGAACACAAACCTCCCGAGCAGCATGACGAGGAGCCACAAATAGATTTACACGAGCAGGAAGCAGGGCCTGAGGAGGCCGCTGTAGTTGCGCGAGTACCGGTTATATACTTCGCCGAAGAAGTTGTCGCTGAGATGAAGCGACACGCTCGCTCGGACACGCGCCAGGAGATCGCGGGCGTGCTCCTGGGCGAAGTCAACTACCAGCGCAACACGGTCTTAGTGCATGCCTCCATCGCCGCCGAACACACCCAGTCTTCGCGTGGCAACGTGACCTTCACTCACGACACCTGGGCCCAGATCAATGCGGCGGTGGATGCACAATACCCGGACCAGGCTATCGTCGGCTGGTATCACAGCCACCCGGATTTCGGCATTTTTCTCTCCAACTATGATACCTTTATTCACCAAAACTTCTTTTCAGCCCAGTGGCAGATTGCCTATGTTGTGGACCCGGTGCGGCAGGAAGAAGGCTGCTTTGTGTGGGAAAATGGGCAACTGGTGCGGGTGCCGGATCTGAAGCTGTACATGAACGCATCGGACTACCACGAGGCGAGCGAAATGGAGCAACCGAAGCTGCCGGATCCGTTCACCGCAGGCGGCGACAGGGTGCCTGAGGCGTATCTCCAGACCGGACAGAAGTGGGCGCTGGGTATTCTCGCGGTGCTGGTGGCCATGACGCTGGTGCTGCAGATGTATGCGCTGGGCGAGGTCCACCGGCTCAGAGATGAGATCGCGGGAACCAGAGAAGCTGTCGCTGCCATTGAGGCCGATCTTGCTGGCCTGCACAGTCCTGAGGGCGATGTAGCGCCGGGCGAAGCGGAAATGGGGCCTGACATCGCCGCACCACCAGCCGCTGTCCTGCCCTGCGATGTCTATGAGGTTACGCCCGGCGATACGCTGCAGGCCATCAGTGAAGAATTCTATGGAACTCCCGATAACGCGCAGATGATTGCGCTAGTCAACGACCTTGGAGAAGATCAGCAGTTGATGCCCGGCATGGAGTTGTGGATACCGCAGTTGCCCGGACCTGAGGACGAGGCCGACGAAGCAGTGGAGCGATAAGCGATGAGTAGTGCCAGATTGCGCAGGCTATACGCCGATTACCAGACCGTGCGGGATGAATTCGCGGGCCATCCGCTGATAGATGTGACGGCGCTGGCCGGCGACCCGCCTGAGGTCTATGAGGTCGTCTATCGCATCAAGGGCCTGGAGCTTGACGAACGCACCGGCCGGCCCCGGGAGCGCAACCACCACAAAGCCAAGATCTACCTGACCCGGGCCTATCCGCGTGAGAAGCCGAAGTGCGACCTGGAGACGCCGATTTTTCACCCCAACTTCGGCTCCTATATATGCATCGGCGACCACTGGGCCGCCGGCGAGACGCTCGTGGACGTAATCATCCAGATCGGGGAGATGATCCAGTACCAGAGCTACAATCCCAAAAGCCCGCTGAACGCCGTCGCCGCGCAGTGGGCCCAGCAGAATAAGCACTTGTTTCCGATTGACGACCGCGACCTCTACCAGCCCGAGGTTGACATAGACCTCCTGGGCGAGGAACAAGGCGGCGGAGAAGAGGACAACGACCTGGGTATCGAGCTGCTATAGCCGGTCCGCGCAGCCTGCACCGATACTTCGGAGTCCATGCCGGCAGATAGCAAGTCTATTTCATTGCGCGACCGCTCGCCGTGCCAGTTCATCTACAGCTATGCGCTGCCCTTTCTGCAAGGACAATATCAGGATACAGGGAAGGTTCTGCCCGCGATGCGGCGAGCAGATATTCGGCCTGCCTGTTAGCCGGCCCGGTCGCCAGCCCGGCGCGCCAGGCTCTACTCCACCCGACGCGGCGCCGCCCTCGCCCGGACTCCCACGGCCGGTTACTCCACCCACTCAGTCGGGTCCCGCAGCGCCGCCGGACACAGTTTTCCTGGATCTGGATTTCGGAGCCCAAGAGCCTGCGACAGCCCCTGGTGGCGGTGCTGCCGGCGTACAAGTGGCTGACGACGAGTACGTAGGCAAGATCTGCCCATATTGCCGCTTCCCGATTAAGTCCGCCGAGGAGATCGTCGTCTGCCCGCAGTGCGAGGTGCCACACCACCTCGACTGCTGGCGGGAAAACGAGGGCTGCACCACCTACGGTTGCACCGGCGGTACGCCTGCCGCCCAGCCGCTAACGCGCGGCGGCCCGCTGCCATCACAAACCGCTTCGCGTCACGGGCCCCAGTCTCCGCCTTTGACCCCGGACGCACGGCGCCGGGTGGAGGCCACCTTCGCCGAGATGCAGGTGCGCGAACTCAATGCCCGAGCCACCAACGCCCTCGTGCTGTCGGTGCTGGGCATCCTGTGCTTTTTGCCGGCAATGATCGGCTTCTTCATGGCTATCGCGGTGCTGAGTAAAGTCGCCCAGAATGCCGCATTTGCCAATCATCCCGCCAAAGGCCGTGCCATCGCCGCAATAGTCATCGGCGTATTCTGGCTCTTCGTATGGGGCTCCGTCATGCTGTCAGGCCTCGGCGGTATGGGCTAGTACTGACGCTATTGCAATCCAATAACCAGTGCCCCTGCAAAGAACGCCGCAGGCCTTGCTATTGGTGGCTCAGACGGTCCCTGCAGAGCCGCCGTCAGCTCTCATTCCTCCAGCCCGAATATCTTCGCTGCCGTACCGCCCCAGATCATATCCCGGTACTTCTGCTCCATGTCCACGTGATCCATGAAGCGCTCGTAGTCGTTTTTCACGTCCTCCATCATCTCCGGGTCAACGTCCGTGCCGAAGACGATCTTCTCATACGGGTGCTTGTCGCCCATCAGGCCGTACTGCTCATCGCGCGCCCACCAGAAAACATCAGCGACGAACTCAGGGCTTTTCTTCTTGAAAGTGGAGCCGGTGATGTCGAAGACGATATTGGGGTGCATGCGGGCAAGCTCACCGGCCTCATCGTACCACGGGTTGCCCAGGTGCGCGCCGATGATGTTCAACTCCGGGAACCGCCGTGCTATTCGATCCAGGTAGACCGGCCGCATCCGCGCCATCGAAACGTCCATGAAGCGGTCGGACGGCTGGTTGCGGGCGATGATGCCCAGGTGAAAGAGGATCGGCATATTCAGCGACGCCGCTCGCGCGTAGATCGGCATGTACTCATCGGCGTCATAGTTGTCCAGCGGCAGGATCATCTTGAGGCCCTTGAGGCCCAGGTCCTTGCAGCGGTCCACGGCCCGCGGGCTGTCCTCGCCAAGGCGGATGAAGCCCATGGTCAGGAGAAAATCAGGGTGCGCCTCCTGCGCTTTGGCCATGGTGTCGTTGTCAATTTCACCCGGCGGCCAGCCGGTGATCACAACGCGGTCAATGCCGAGCTTGTCGGCATGTTCAAGCAGCCGGTCCATATATTCTTCCCACGGCTGCCACAAATGATGATGCGCATCAATTACCATCTAAGAGACCTCCTTGCAAGTTTGGCAAGAACGCTGCGTCGTCAGTCGGCCAGTCCAAATATCTTCGCTGCCGTGCCGCCCATGATCAGGTCGCGGTACTTTTGCGCCATCTCCACGTGATCCATGAAGGCTTCGTAATCGTTCTTGACATCTTCCACCAGGTCGGTGCCGACATCGGTGCCGAAAACGATCTTCTCAAACGGGTGCTTGTCGCCCATCAGGCCGTACTGCTCGTCGCGTGCCCACCAGAAAATATCGGCGATGAACTGCGGGTGCTTTTTCTTCAAGGTCGAGCCGGTCAGGTCAAAGACGACATTGGGGTGCATGCGTGCGATTTCGCCGGCCTCGTCGTACCACGGGTTGCCCAGATGCGCGCCGATGATGTCCAGTTCCGGGAAGCTGCGGGCGATGCGATCCAGATACACTGGCCGCATCCGCGCCATTGACACATCCATGAACCTGTCGCGCGGCCCGCGGGCCACTATGCCGAGGTGGAACAGCATCGGCAGGCCCAGGCAGGCGGCGCGGGCGTAAATCGGCATGTACTCGTCGGCATCATAGTTGTCCAACGGGCGGATGACCTTGATGCCGTGGAGGCCGAGGTCCTTGATGCGGTCCGCCGCGCGTGGACTCTCCTCACCCAGCCGGATGTAGCCGAGGCAGAGCAGAAAATCGGGGTTGGCCTCCTGCGCCTTGGCCAGGGTATCGTTGTCAGACTGCCCCGGCGGCCCTGACGAGCAGACCGCGACGCGGTCAATGCCGAGATCGGCGCAGACCTCACGCAGCTTGTCAACGTACGGCTCCCAGTCTCTGGGAAGATGATGATGCACGTCAATTACCATCGCGGTCTCCTTGCATTTCTGAATAATACCAGTTAGTGGGTTCGCTGTGGCCTACTCGACCAGGTGCTGGTCATCGGCATCAAAGGCGGGGACGCAAATCACCAGGACCTTCACATCGCCCTCCGGCGCATGCTTGATCCCGGGAGGTATCCAGACAACCGTGTTCGGCTCCAGATCAATAGTCTCGTCATCAAGGTGCAGCTTCCCCGAACCCTCCAGCACGTAGTAGAACTCAGTAGTCTCGTTGTGGTAGTGGCAGCCGGCCTCATGCACAGCCAGGTACGTGATGCTGGCAGGGGTGCCGTCATCTTTTTTCAGAAGACGCTGGCGAAAGCCACAAACCGAGCGCTCTTTTTCAACGTCGTCCAGACGTCGCGCAACCGGGCTCATCATCAATCATCCTCCTTGGTGCAACATTTCCTGATCTGTCCAAGGATCCCTCCTGTCGCTTCCCACAGTCTTTGGGCCGCAAGACAGGGAGTAACGCACGGCATGATGAATATAGAGATGATGCCGTTGTAGGGGCGTGATTGATCACGCCCTCCAGACCGCTGTTGATTGGGCCTTGTTGTAGGGCGCGGGCTTGTACCGCGCCGGCCCTACTCCCTCCACGCTCCCGCTGATTGGGCGCAATCAATTGCGCCCCTACAACAACGTCAGAACCACAAGGCGAGTAGTTAGTGGAGAAAAGGGCGTGGCTGCTATGCCAGGCATTCCGGATGCGGCAAGTGTGAGACATAAGGCTGTAATGTGTATGGTTGCTGCTGTCGGCTTGCTGATTCCCACTGTGGCCCAAAGTGCGCTTGGAGGGATGCAGATGAATTATCGCGTGATCGAAAAGCACTATGGCCCCGAAATCCACTTCAACGATTGGGAGACCAGGGGCGGGGAGCTGGTGTCTGCGGGCGGCACATTGCAGATCTTCGCCGAGGCCACCGCCACCGTTACGCGCAATGATTACCCCCTGGCCGGAGGCGGCGACATCGAGCTTTCGCTGAGCTTCAATCTCGAACGCATTGGAGACGATGGCTCGCTCGCCGTACAGTTCAACTGCAGGAACAAAGGTGCCGTCGGCTTCCAGGTCATTATTGACAAGCAGCACGTGACAGCCTTGCACAAAGATAAAGAGGTGTTCAAGGGAGATGGTCCCTCCACGGACAAGGACGCGTCGCACACGGTGAAGCTGGCTACTCTGGCCGAATCCTATGCCATCTATCTCAACGGTGAGCGTCTGGCGAGTGGGCAAATGGACCCACCTTTCGCCGAGAATGAGGGGCGGCTGAGGCTCATCGTGCAGGATGCCGACGTAAGGGTCATCAATTGCGAGGAGAACTTCATCGTCCACGACGTGGGCTTTCCAGGATGGGAGCGCACGGAGCTGCTGTACGAGGAGAAGTTCGGCGAGGCTTCGTTGGCAAGCAACTGGGTCTGCACCGGGGAGGCGCCCGAGTTCCGGGAAGATTGCGCTCTCTTCAACCCGATGAGTGTGTGCGCGTTGAAGCAGCGATTTGAGGGGCCGCTCGCCGTTGATTGCATCGCCACGCCAAGCCCTACGGAGGAGTTCTCGGCCGGAGTGACCGATGCGATCTTCATCTGGATGCTCGACAAGCCGGATGGGGATCTGGTGGAGTATATGGAAGGGCTGCCGGATGGGAGCCTGAGCCATTATATGCCCCTGCCATTCTACTGGGTGGACTTCGGCGGGACCAATAACAAGACGACGCGGATGAGGAAGAACCCGGACCGTCAGATGGTGAGACAGTTCAGCGACCGCGCGCGGCTGCTGGATCGGGGCAAGTCATATCAGGTTACCCTGGTTCAGAACGGCAATATCATTGAATTCTGGGTTGACGAGGAGCGCTGGATCCAGGTCTATGACCCGACAACACTGGTCGCGGGGCACATCGGCTTTCGCGCGTATGTGGCGGGGCTGACAATAAGTCAACTGAAGATCTGGAGGATCAAATGATGGTACGAATTGTCGTGCTGGGAGCCGGGAACCATTCGTCGGGGACTCATGGCCCTGCTCTGAGGACCTATGCAGCCCAGCATCCGGATGAGATCGAATTGGCCGCAGTGTGCGATCTCGACAGTGCGAAGGCGCAGAAATACGCCGATGCCTTCGGCTTCGCCAGGACATACACGGATATAGAGGCGATGCTGGCTGAGCAACAGCCGGACGGTCTCATCGCTGTCACGCCAATAGTACTGACAGAGGAAATCGTCAGCGGCCTGCTGCCGCACCGGATTCCGATGGTCATCGAGAAGCCGCCTGGGGAGGATTCAGCGGCGACCAGGCGCTTGTTGGCCGCCGCCGAAGCGTCCGGCACGCCGCACATGATCTCCTTCAATCGGCGCTTCAGTCCGGCGATGATGAGAGCGCGAGAGTGGCTGGCACAGACAGCCGAAGAGCGGCCGCCACAAGTGGTTCTCTGCCGGATGCTGCGGCATAATCGGCGGGAAGATAATTTCGTCATCGGAACGGCCATCCACTTGCTCGATGCGGCCATCTCGATACTGGGCAAACCCGTCCACGTCACGGCCACAAACCTGACGACCGCCACTCCAGGGGCATATCTGACCCAGGCGTGCATCTCATTTGCCGACGACAGGCGCGCACATTTCATCATCTCGCCCACGGTAGGCACGCTCGAGGAAACCTGCGAAATCCACGGTGAGGACTACTGCATCCAGGTTGACGCCGGTAATTGCACCATCAATGTCTGGGACGGGGGCGAGCAGGTGCTGTCCTGGCGTGCGCCGGCAGATGCCGACAGCGAGTATGCCAATGGCACGCTCGGGGAAACCGAAGCGTTCATCCGTGCGGTCGAGACAGGCGCAGGCTTTCGCCCCGACCTCCAAGAGGCTCTCGTGTCAATGCTTGTCTCCGAAGCCGTGGCGGCGGGCGGAGAGACCGATATTGTCGTGTGACTATTCCAGCGTGCCGCACAAGCGGCATCTGCCTATTCGGTGACTTGCAGGGCATAGACGCTGCCGTCGTCACAGGCGACTGCGATTTCCTTGGTCGCCGGGTTGCCGTCTAGTTCACAGACCGCTACCTGCCGCATCCATCCGGCCCCGCGGTACCAGGCTACTATCTCGCCCTCGGCGCTGACGATCTTTACGGTCTTGTCCTCGCATGCACAGATGATCTCAGGTGCGTCGTCACCGAGGACATCACCTGTAGCGATGTCGCGAACGGCGGCCAGCAGATTGCTTTGCCACATCAAGGCGCCATCTGAGTCGAATGCGTAGAGAATGTAGTTTCTCGAAGCCCCGACGCTTTCCAGCTTGCCGTCACCGTTGAGATCGGCAATAGCCACCGCCGTCACGTCGCTACCGGTATTGTACATGGGCATCTGGCGGCCCTGCCATTCCTGGAACCAGAGCCTGCCGGAGCGGTCGCCGACGAGTAGTTCAGCCTTGCCATTGCCATCCAGGTCGGCACAGGCGAGGGCAGTAGTCGCCCCGCCTCTGGCCACGCCACGCAGCAGTTTACCGGTCGAATCGTAAACCTGGATCGCGATAGAACTGATATTGCCCATGAGGACTTCCTTCAGGCCGTCGCCATCGAGGTCGCAGACTGTGACAGCACTAGGCGTGTGTGCCCAGCAGCACTCGTCCCAGATTAGCTCGCCGTTGTGATCGTAGGTGTAGGCGCGCCAGTTGGCCGAGCCGATGATTATCTCGGCATCACCGTCATTATCAATATCGGAGTTGGTAGCCAACACCAGGCGGCCGGTGAAGGGCTTGACGCCGCGATAGTGAGGCCGCGCATAGGTTCGTGGCGGCGGCATGACGGTGAAGTTCTCACTGCCGTCCTCCTTGACCGAATACATCTGCTTGTCATCGCAGGCTGCGACGATCTGATAGTTGCCATCACCGAGGCTGTTGACAGCGGTGAGATCGTTTATGGCGGCAGCAACGGGGTAGCGCCACAAGGCCGAGCCGTCAGCGCTGAGGGCATGGAGGACCATGTCTGTGCCACCGAGGAAGATCTCTTCGCGGCCGTCGCCGTCAATGTCGGCCACCTGCATGGCATTGATGTGGAAGCCGCTGAGGGCAATCTCCGCCTTGTCTGCGACGGAGCTTATCTCCACTGAGTCGAGATAGACATTGTGGGCTTCTGTGTAGGGTACGCACTCGATGCGCACGTAGCGGCCCTTCACCGGCTTCTCGACCCGCAGCGGGTAGGGCACCATCGCATCTTGCAGCGGATCCGTGATGTCTCGCCGGCCGAACAGCCGCTTGTCGCCGGCGAAATTATCGTCGCTCAGCCAGATGTTGATCCGGCTGACGCCGCAGCCACCGTTGAAAGTGAGCAGTTGGCGGGAGTTGACGATGATTTCGGAGATTTTCACAGGCTTGACGAGCTCGATGTCCAGAACCAGGCTCTCGCCGTCGGGGAACATCAGGTTGCCATCCTTGCTGAGCAGTTGGAGAGGCTCGGTCCCGGAGGCCACCCCGGTCTGCTCCGGCGTCATTGCTGTGAGGTTGGCTTTGATCTTGTTGCCGGGCAGCGGGGCGACGTTGGTGTAGGCGTGGAAGTCATTGTACTCCCACAGCTTCGTCAGCTTCTCGCCGGTGCCCGGAATTCGTCTCTCCTCACCGGCAGCCGCTGATGCGGACCGCCGGTAGCCCTCGTCAAGTGCTTCGGCGATGGCCCGCAGAGCCAACTTGTCAGGGGGTTGCAGCTTCAAGGCGTGCGTTCCGGCCTCAAACGTCTCTGTCTTCTCGCCGTCAGCGGAGGAATAGGTGACTTCGACCTGCTCGGTGGCCTGCATCTGAGCTTCGCCGGTGACGAGGTTGACCTGGACATTGACCGGCATGTTGGATGTCAGCAGCGGGCCGCGGACGCGCAGCCTCGTCGCGGCAGCCGCTGTGAGAGTGTCGGCTGTCACATAGAAGGCCGCCGCCCTGATGACCACGCCGGGCAGTGCGCTCGCGTGGTTGATGCCCGCGGCGGCCAGCTTCCCGTCATCGTTAATTATGTAAGTTGTGCTGTCCTCGCCGGCGCGATAGATGTCAACATGCTGCACGTCGCCCTCGAGGTTGGCGGTGTAGAAGAGATTGGCAAACTGGTAGCTGTCTCCGCGGCCCATGTCGGATTTTGCCGCCTGCACCAGTGCGCGGGCCTCGGTGAGTGCGAAGGGCTTTGCGTTGAGCGAGGTGCCTGCCGATTCTTTCTCGGACAGTGCCGCATCTGAGGCGACGACGAGGTTGAAGCGGCCGGGGTCTTTTTCGGATGTCCAGCGGCGGCCCTGGAGCTTCGCATTGCCCTGGGTGCGCCAGATGCACTGGAAGCTATACTGTGCCGGGTCAATGCACTGCAGGTCATCTACGACCAGGAAGTAGCGTCCTTTCGGCCAGATAACGGCACGATCCCAGTACACGCCATTGTAATCGTCGAGGCGCGATTCGAAGATGCCGACATCTCGGAAATCGGCCTCGGCGGTGACTTGCGCCAACTCCGGTGTCCACCCCGCCCAGCCGTCCTTCAGTATGGTCACGGTGTTGTGCTCGCTGAGCGAGCGGATCATGTAGCCGTCATCATACAGTCGGGTCTGGCCCTTGTCCGAGTAGTTGATTATCGCATTGGCGTCGGCGTGAGAGTGAAAGCCATACCCAAAACCGCTGAAGCACACGTACTGGTCCTGGGGGTCGAAGCCGCTGCGGAATGAGACCTTGTCAAAGCAGTCGGCGATGGGGAAGTTGCGCGTCTTCTCGTAGCTTTGGCGGTCGTAGATCCACTCTGCAAGCGGCGCCTTGTTGACGCCCAGCAGGTCATCAGGCCGCTGTCTGGCAATTATCTCGGGCGGGACCCAATAACGGTTGGGGCCGCGGCCGTGGTGCTCCCACCACCACAGGTAACGGCCATCCTTGTACAACCAGGAGGCGAGTGAATAGGCGTTGACCAGGTACGAGCCGCGTAGGCCGCTGGCGTCGCCGAAGCCGGAGGGCTGGCCCAGGTTGGTGGTAATCAGCATGTCGTAGTCGGCCATCTTGCGCAGGCAGTCCGTGTCAAAAAAGCGCCAGTCAGGCCGGTTCAGCGCCCAGTCATAATTGCCGGTCAGAGTAATGTTGCCGTAGCCGGGACAGTCCTCGTTGACCTTCCAGTTGATCATGTTGGGCTCATAGTAAGTGTCCATGTTGTCGAGGATCTGCTTGCCGATTGGCAGCTCCGGGAAGTAGCGCGTAAAGTACATTCCGGCAAAGCCTGCGCCGCTGGCATTCCAGTTGTTGCCGTGCGGCATAGCTGAGGCCTTGAGCATCTGTTTGGCGTACAGAAGCCGGTTCGCGAAACGGTGAAAGATGTTGGCCAGTTCGAGCCGTTCCTGGTCGGTGAACGCCGGGCCTTCGTCAATGCTGTCGTACTGATTGAAGATATAGCGGCAGGTGCGGACATCGTCAGCGGTACCCTCGGCCTCCTGCAACTTGTCGAGCTTCCTCATCGCGGCCAGGAAGACTTTGGCCCATTGCGGGTGGCCGGTTGTGAAGTAAGCATCGACATATCTCGCCGCCAACCCGCCCATGGTCCGCGAGGAGGTCTCCGCCTCGATCTGCTTGAGATAATTGGCAACGGCATCTTCAGTGGGTGGCGCGCCGGCGCCTGCGATCTCGATCAGCGGGCCGACGCTGCCGCCGGGGCTTTCCTTCAGTATCTCGATGAAGCGGTCAACGGCCGCCTCGCAGCCTGCTGGAGTTACGCTGCCGATATATACCACGTTCTTGCCGGTCAGCCACGGGTTGTGGACGGTGCGTATGACGTAGGCGGCCTCGCCTTTCGGCCAGGACCAGTCGCAGCTTACCAGCGAGCGGTGATAGAGCTTCTCGACGACGGGGTTGTTGGCGAAGACGCCAAGCGCGATGATGTTGGTCGTCTTCACGGTCTCTTCGGGAATCTCGCCTGCTCGCCTCGGTTCCAGAGCGACTCCGCAGACCTCCTTGATGGCCGCAGCCAGCCTTGTAGCAGCCTCGCCGTAGCCAATCTGGTCGGGGACGGCGATGATGCAGCTCGGTGCGCCGTCGGTGACCAGCGCGGTGTCGAGATACATCTCCCTCAGCTCGCCAATCTCCGCTATGTCGGCGGCCCAGCCGATTGCACCCGTAGCAAGCAAAGTCAGTGCAAATATCACACAGCACATCCTGCCTACTAGTGGCCTGCTCAGTGCAGAATCACGCTTCATTTTTCAGGCTCCTCTCATTAGCCCCTGTCTGGGCTGACTCAAGTTCTGTTTACGTGTTTGTGATATGGTTCGACGCCACAACACCTTTCACCTGTTGATAACTGCAGGTAAAGGCCTCACAGAAGACGAAGTCAACTGCCAGCCCGAACGCTTTCAGTATGTGCTGATCGGAGGCCAAAATGGTGCGCACCCTTGCTCTGACGCCAGTTGTGCTCGCGCTGACGGTGTGCTTTGCCAACGCCAGGCAGTTTACGATGCCTGTTGTCCCCGAAGGCCCGGAGTTGCACGGCGATCTGTCCAGCGCGATCTGGCAGCAGGCCGCGAAGCTGGGCGATTTCATCGCTACGGACGAAGTCAGCAAGCCCCGGGCCCCGACGGAAGTGCTTGCCATCTGTGACACGCAATATCTGTACGTGGCCTTCATCTGCCACGAGCCCAAAATCAGCCAACTGGTCACCGAAACCTCAGGGCGCGATGGACCGGTCCGCACTGATGACTGCGTTGAACTCGCTCTGGATGTGCCCAATGGCAGGATCCAGGTTTACAACTGGATTGCCAACTCCGATGGGATTATATGGGATGCCCTGCATTGCCCCACCGGCGTCGGCTGGCGATGGAATTCTGGCGCGACAGCCAGGTGCAGCGTGCAAAACGACCGCTGGGTCTGCGAACTGAGAATTCCGTTCGAGGACCTGGGCGCAAAGCCGCAGCCAGGTGAAGTGTGGGGCCTGAACTTCTGCCGTACACGCCGAGCGGACGAGCCGGAGTTGACCTCCTGGTGTCCGGCACAAAGCGGCTTCGCTGACCCGGACAACTTCGGTGAAGCCCTGTTCACTCCGTCGCCGGGAGCAGTACGAGTGAGCGTGCTTTCTCGCGGCGGTGTCTGCGCGGATGCTGATCAACAGAGGCCGAATCTCTTCTCCGTGCGAGCCGAGAACAACGGCCCAGGCCCCGCCACCGTCCGTGTGCAGGTTGCGATGGAGGGCACGATAGTAGCGGACAAACAAGCCGTTATCGCAGCCGGCAAGGCTGAGACCGTGGCGTTGCCGTACACGGTGCCCTATCCGGGACGGCCTGTCTTCGGCTACGTGGTGCAGGTAAACGGGAAGCAAGTGTATCAGAGCAAGTTGCAGGCCGTTGAGCCGATGTATCGGGGCCCGCGCTCGTGGGTGGTTCCCGACCCGCTGTTTGAGGAGGTCCTGAGCGATGAGCCACCCGGCCTGCGCCGCGAGGGCGTGCTCATCTGGGGACATTTCAACGATGTTTCGCTACTGCGCGAGACGGCCAAACGTTTCGGGATCCGTTATACCGAGGACGAGGCATACCGGGAGCACGGTGTCCACGGACTTCACCTGATCGGTCATGGCATTCGTCAGAAAGTGCCAGGCGATCCGTGGACGCGCTGGAATGTCACCAATGTCCCGGTCAGTCCGCAGACGGCCCCTGATGTTCCCTGGATACTGGACCCCCGCTCAATTGACTACCATATCGAGTTCATGCAGAACATACTGACCATGTCTCACCCGCTGGTGTGGGGCTTTTTTGCGGGTGACGAGCTCGATGGGCACGCCCTTGCTCAGGGCGCTCAGCTCATGGCCAAACCGGGAGATTATGCGTACATCAAGCAGGCAGACGAGGAGGTCAGGCGGGATTATGGCGGAGGCAAGTGGGGCATCCCGACCGGCATCAAAGAGCAGGACCCCGACCCATACAAGTGGATCGCCTACCGGCGCTGGTGCAATGCCAGGATGCGACAGCGACACCGCCGCCTGCGCGAGGTGGTCAGACGCCACGAGCCTGACATGCCTATCGTTTCGACGGATGCTGAGGGCGGCTTACACCCCTACGAGTGGAGCACCCAGGCCGAATACTTCGACATCTTCACCGCCCAGTACGCACCCAGAGGCGACCAGTGGCGCGCCGAGCTTGGGTGCATGTGCAAGGTGGTCAGCGACCTGACCGCTAAGGAGTTCTGGCCCTGCGCCCACATCGAGCACTACCGCATAGCCCCAACGCCCGAGGAAACGGTCGAGGAGTTGAGCCAGGTCTTCCGCAACGGCGGCAGCGGCCTGCACTTCTTCCTGCCCGATACCGCCAATGGGCCTAAACTCGTGGGAGATACCAGGTCCTGCTATTTCGGCTCACCCAGGCGTTGGCACACGCTGATGAACATAGTGGACCTGCTGAAGACGACGCCGCGGCCCAAGTATCCGGACTATGACCGGACTGCGGTCCTGTTCAATGACGATACCCTCGCAGCCATGCCCTATGACGCGGAGCGTCCTTATGGCGAGAACACGGAGGCGTGTTACACGATGCTGGGGCCGGTGGCGCGGTCGTGGTTCAAGTTCATTGACTGCGCGCAAGTTATCGAGTGGCAGTCCCTGCGCGACCGCTTTGATATCATCTATGTGCCGACCGCCAGGTATCAGCAGACCGAAGTCGTGGACAAGCTGCGCGATTTCGTCGCAGCCGGCGGCACGCTCGTCTGTGGTGATCCGCAGGCCTTTGAGACCGACATCCTGGGCAATGACACCGTCGCCGCGCGTACCGAACTCTTCGGCGTGACAGTCGGGGATACGCTGCCAGTCAAGCAGCTAATCCCCGCCGCAGCCAGCCTGGGTAAGGAACTTGCACTGCACGGGGAAGCCTACAGCCTGACGCTGGACGCGCCGGTGCAGGTCATGGCCGCCTACGACGATGGCTCACCGGCCATAACTGCGAACAGCTTTGGACAGGGCCGGGCCATACTCTTCGGATGCAATCCCTTCAGCTTCACTGCTATCGCCGACAGCCAATGGCGCGGGTTCTTCACGAGCTGGGTCAAGGCAATGGGCGCACCGACCGATCTGGACATCTGGCGCTTCGAGTTTCCGCGCAGCGTTATCTGGAAGGAGCCACAACAGCCGGGGCTTTGTCTCACCAACAACCGCGTTGTCTGGCAGGAAGAGAAGCCGCACTATCTGCAGAACCGCGCCATCGGCGCGACCTACCAGTATTCCCTCGCTCCTGACGCGATGCCCGACATAGCCCCGGCGGGCCACGCTATCCCGTGCGAACGGGGCCACCTGACCGACCGTCGCAAGGCCATCAAGGCACGAAAAGTTGCGTACTACCGTTCCGCGCCATACGAGCTGCCGGCCAGCCGCTGGATGGTTGGGTGGGAGACGACGGACGCGGTATCAGTCGCCTTCGACTTGCAGCAGCCGTGGACGCCGTTGGAGTTGAAGCTATGGTTCTGTGATACCATGTCGGAGGTAACAGTGGAAGGCAGCCTCGATGGACAGCGGTGGCAGCCGCTGGGCAGTGCGCCGGCAGAGCAAGCAGGGGAGGATGTCTATGATATGGTGATCCCGCTCGACCAGGCGATACCTTGCCGCTACCTGCGGGCGATGTTTGCTGCCCGCCAGGCGAACCAGGAACTGACCCTGGTGGAGGTCGAGGTATGGGGGGATGAGATTAGTGGATGAACGTCTAATCCAGACAAAGGTGAGCGGGCTGAGATACCTCAGATACATGGGCGTTCAAGAATCTCTACCCAGTGCCGATCTGTATGGAGCTCTTCTCCGTCAGTCCTGCTGCATGTTTGCAAGCAGAGCCATTGTTTCAGGACACCCATAAACGCTCGACGAATACGTCTTTCCGAAGCCCCGCAGCTCATCGGGGTCAGCCAGAGCGGCCGACGCTGACCTGAGCCGCTCGAATTTGGCATCCCACGCTTTGCGCAGAATCCTCAAATGCTCAGGATCACCTGTGAGCTTGACGCTGTTCGTCAGCGCCATGACTGTTACGCCGTGCTGATTGCCGACGTTGCTTTGTGGACATGATGTATAGCGCCAACTGCTACATTCATCTCGCCACGTATCATTGTTAAGATGAGTTACGCCGCGTTGTATCGCATCAGGGATGCGCTCATCCCCCGAGAGTTCATAGTAACGGCTCAGGCCGTTTAGCCTGACCGCTGTGATGAAACCGGCCTCTCCGACGTGCTTGCGGGTAGTGCAATAGCAATGTCCCCAGGGCAATTCATAAAGCCAGCCGCCACAGTTGGGGTCCTGTTCTCCGAGCGCATCTTCGGCGAGCAGCTTCATCGCCTGCAGATAGCGGTCGTCCGGGTCCACGTCATAGGCTCCGGCGATGGCGAGCATCGTCCAACCATTAGTCCGGCCACAGTGACTCCAACCCTTGAATTCGAACTGCCGGTCCTCAACCAGTTTAGCAAGGTTAGCGCCTATCTTCTCTACCGTCTCTTTCACCCACGGGTCGCCGGTGAGGAAATACTGGTACGCCATGCCCTGTGTGAACACGTGGCCGAGGTTGTAGGGATCGAGGCACAGATACGGGTCCTTTCGCTTGCCTATGTCGAGCGAGACATACAGTTCGCGGATCTGTTCTACGCTGTGAAAGCCCCCTACGTGGCCGACGGAATGTTCGTGGACCATGCCGGGGCGAATCGGGTAGTCAGGATCTTCGCCCACCTCCTCCACAAAATAGCGTTTCAGATCCTCATTGATGAAATGGATCACGTCAACCTCGCTGGTATGACGCGCGGCGGTGTCGCCCACATACAGATACTTCGGATCGCCGGTCCTGGCGAACTGAACCAGCATGTGTTTGGGTGTATCGTACTCGTGATTTCCCCAGTTGCAGTTGCGCTCACCCCACCAGTCGCCCCAGTTCATCGCCCCGTAATCCCGCTGCAGCTCTATTGATTCGCAATAGGCGCCGAAAAGGTTTTCGGCCCACTCATCGTATTCGCCCATGCCAGGGCTGCCGGCAGCGGCGATCTCACCCCACGCACCGCTGGCGATAGCCTGTGTCGGATCGGCAGCAGGTGCCAGCGCGGCATTGGCAGCTTTTGCCAGAGAAGAGCCGTCCCCGTCAAGGTCCAGCCATACTTGCCAGCGTCTGGCCTGACCGGTCCTTAGGCGATAGCAGTTGTCCTCGAACAGATAATCGTGTTTGTACCACGGCTGCATGTGGTCGAAGGTGCCTGGCTCGAATCGAGGCAAAAGACCTATCTTGAGAGAACTGGAATCCACCTCCAGGCTCTTGGGCCATTGCTGCCAGAAGTCACGCAGAGCCACTGCCATGGCCCCCTCATCATCATTGATTTCAGCCCATCCCGGAGCCCTCGAGCCTTTGCCCGAAGCGCCCTCAATCACATAGTTTTCATCATCAATCTGCAACAAGCGCACGGCAGATTGGGCTTTGCCGTTCCAGCCGGGCTGTCCCCCGAGGGCGGCAGAGCAGATTCCTTTCAGCGAGGCCATTTCGAGTCTGACTTCCCGTACTCGTTGAATCATGCCATCTTCTCCATCAATGAGGATCAACGGCTCAACGAGGACCCTTGATAGACCGGCAAAGAGCGACGCCCACACCCGGAAGCTGAAAAGACGTTCTCCTGCCGCATTTCGAAAAGAGCCCGTCAGAGCAAGCGTCGAGCGCAATTGTCCCTCGGTCTCAACCGTGACAGAATCGGCAGCGGCATGGTAATCCTGACCGTCACAGTCCCTCACGGAAAAACCGATATCAAGGCGGTCGGAAATACGAAGCAGCCCGCTTCCCGCTGCGGCCAACTCCAAATCGCCGGATTTCAGGGATGCTGCCGAGCCGTGGTTTACCTCCACCGCGACGCTATGACCGGCTGGCGAGACCTCGCCGCCCCACCCAAGCGTATAACTCTGTTTGCCATTGGCCGGCGGCTCGGCTTGAAAGTCAAGCAGGACCCACCGGGCGCTCTCGTCTTCCCAACGAGCAATCACGGAGGTCTGGCAGGGCAGCGCTCGTCCATTGGCGTCACGGAGGATGAACTGCGCGCCTTCCACAGCAGCCGCTTTGGGAAGAGGCACACCGCCTCTGACAGGTCGCAGCAGTTTCAAGCCTGCATTGTCCTGAACGGAAATGCTGAGTTGTTCCATCTGTCGCTTGCGTCCTTTCCCTCTACTCTAATCTTGCAGCCGCCCACGCGGCGTGATCGCAACTGATACCATCGCTGGCATCAGTGCAGTATAGCCTGAGCTTGCCAGCGTCCGAGATGTCCACCGAGATCGCGAGCGGCTCATCAGGCCCGCGCATGACCGGCGAGGTGTACCGCGTTTCCCATGTGTCGTCCGCTCCCACTTGCACTTTGAAGACAACGCTTCCGGCCCCGCCGGCCGTATCATCAATGCCGATCACGGCGCGCAACAGCTTCGCCCCCGCTGCCTGTGTCAGATCGTAGATTACCTCGGAGTATGCCGCGTCCGGCCCCGCGCCGCCGGCTTTCGGGTGCGTGTGCAGGCCCCTGTCGTACAGATCGCCGCGCATCTGAAGAATATTGCCATAGTAGTCGGTATCCTTGCGCAGCCCACCGTGGACCCGGGAGCTTATCTCCTTCAGATCACTCAGATACACTGCATTCTCCGGCACTGGAAGCTGCTTTCTATAGACCAGCGAGAATGAAGTACTCTCCCGGTCCACTGCAAGGTCGTCGAGGGTGATGGTAAGAGTATGACGGGCCGGCGCCTGTTCCGGCTCGTAGGTCAAAGCGCGGCCGAGAGCAATTTCAATGGCAATGGACTTGCGGTCGTCGGGCGCAATGCGGATCTCGACCAGATCGCCCTCGCCATCAATTCTCTTCCCATCCAGAATGACGGCGATCGAATTCTCATCTATCGGGTTGTGCTCATCTTCAGCTTCCAGGATCAGCTTTTGCGGCGTCGGAATTCTGCCCAGGTCCAGAACCGGCTCGAGTTCCAGTGGCTTGTCATCGAGCAGGACTTTCGTTATCTGCGGCGGGCCGCTGTCTGGGAGCTGTAGCCAGTCGGGCTTATTCGTCAGCAGCCACGTTGTCTGCCCCGTACTCTCTACACTTAGAGTCGCCACGCCCTCTTCGGCATCGAAAGCTGCCTCGGCCTTGTGCCATTTACCGTCGCCAGTCCGGGCCCAGATGTCGCCGCCTTTGCCCGACATGGCGAGCTTGACTGGACCAGTCGCACGCATGCAATACCGCTGAAATCCGGACTGCTGATCGCCACTACTCTCCCGCCGCCACGCCAGTTCGCTCGGCACAGTTACAGATTGTCCGGGCTCGATGGCGTAGATGGTAAACCAGTCACCTGCCTCGATGCCATCGGCTTTGAAATTGACATCCTCGACCACGTCCATCGTCATGCGGTCACTGCCAGTATGGGCGATGGTGTAGGTTCGACCCTGTTCCGGGAACCAGGCCTTAGCTCCGCGCCACCACGGGCTGTTGATGCCGGCCCAGAGCTGGCGGTTGCTATTCAGGCGATTGGGCTTGTCCGGGTCGGTGAAGTTGACCTGATACCAGCCCATCGAAAATGGCGCGTGATTTGCCAGGTCCACGCGCAAAAGACCGTCAGGAAGCTGTGTGACCTTCTCGATCTCGTAGGCTTCATTGTGACCGTTGACGACAGCGATGGATATCTGTCTGCCTGCCAGGTTCGCACCCAGGGGCCAGGGCGCCTCCGGTCGCACGATGAGAGCACTTTCCATGCGGGTGCCGGTGAGGTCGCCGATTAAGTCCACGATGGTGCCCTTGAAATCCCCCGATATGCTCGCAGAGAACTTGCCAGACTTCAGCGTGGTCCCGCGCACCATGTTGGCTTCGATCACTTCGCCATCGGCAGTCGTCCGCACCAGGGCATATTGCGCGTCTGTTGCTAGGCCGTCACCGAAGCTGACCTCCCCCGGCGCGGCCTGGAAGACGACGGTATCGGTATGCCCGCCCGCCATCGTCAGCTTGAGGGCCACCACATCCTGCGGCGTCCCCGGCAATGGCGCTACGTCCTCGATGGCGGACCGCTCGCCCTCGCGGAAGCCTTCGAGAATGTGCAGATAGGTGCTCTTGAGGATCGCGTCATTCTGTCCTTCGCCGACGGTGCGGCTTTCGATGAGGTAGTCCCAGGCATCCTTGAAGCCAACGTTCTTGTTGACGCTCTTGTTGCCGGGCAGGGGCTGGTTGATCCTGGCTATCCACGGGCTCTTACCCCGCAGAAGCGTCGTCTCGTCGTCCTGTCCGAGGCCGATGAGACGGAGGCGCACCTTGCCCACACCGTCGGGCAACGCACGACGCGTCTTTTCCCCGGACGCCTCGAATGGCGCATAGGCCGCGTAGTCGGTCTTCCACGTGAGACCCCAAAGCCTGCCGACGGGTTGCAGCACTTGCACAGGCCGGACCTTATCGTAGAAGTCTCGGTGAGGCAGGGCGTCCAGAGACTGGTTACTTAGCTTGGCCAGGCATGTTGCGAGGTCGGGCTCCTCGGAGGCAACGGCGGGCAGATTCTCTTCTGCAGGGTCCCCCCAGGCGCTCTGGTATAGGCCGTGGCGCTGCCCGCCGTTGAGGCGGAGGATGTCCACAGTATAGGGCCGACCGTCAGGGCCCTCCACTGCGAGGAGTGTGCGGCGGAATTCATCCACATCTACCCCCACACGCTCGAAGGAGTACAGGTCTCTGACATCCAGAACCTGGAAGCCAGAGCCTGGTTCCCGGGGAGCCTCCCCACCTTTGAAGGTAATCAACTCCCCAAAGCCTTCATGATCAGACCAGCCCCGACCGGTTCCTCGCTCGTTGACCGAGGCGGTATTGTGAGCGACATGGCTGCTGGTCCAGCCCCGCCAATTAAAGTCACCCGGGGCCCTGGGCATGATCTCAAACATCTCGCGCGGGTACGGCATGGCGAAGAGCGCCTGGATTTCGGGGCGAGATTTGTCCAGAGGAGCGGCCTGCGAACCGGCACAATAGCCTCCCTCGCGCATGACAGGCACCCCGTCAACCCAGCATTCGATCCCAAGCTTGTCGGAGGTGCCGTGGAGAGACACACGGTCGTATGTCATGAAGACCTCCTGGCGGTGCCCCGGCCCGCCCACGCGCAGGATGCCGATGCCGTATCCCGGCCAGTTCATGCTCGGCCGCTGCTCGTTCTCTCTGACCGTGTTCGGATCCGTGAGGAACCCAGAGGGGAAGGCATATATATGCTGATCCGCGAACTCAAGCGGCAGGCCGCGGACAGTGTGCAGTTTCCGCCACTCACTTTCGGCGGGGCCAAAGAAGGGATTATCCTTGAGAAAATCAGGCGCGAACTCCAGCCAGCCTTTAGGGTCGGCCATGTATCTGTAGTAGCCGCCGAGCATCGCCATGTAGTTGGGCGCACCCTCGCCATTCATGCCATCGTGGTAATGATGGTTGTACAGAACGCACTCCTGGTGCCCGCCGGCAAAGTCGAACAGGTATTCGTTCTGGAGCAGGATACCCAACATCATCAAGTCGGTGTAGGCCCCATCCTGATAGTCGGATTGGAGGGGAAAGGTCTCGAAAATCATGGCCAGCTCGCGCATCAGCTTCTTCATGATCTTGGCGTCGAGTGCCTCGGGATCACCGTACTTCTTCTGGGAGTAGTACTTAAAGGTGGGATGGTGGCGAACGCGAGCAAACGGTTCGACCCAAATGAGTTCCTTGCCCTGAAAGATCCAGCCGCGACTGATGTTGGGCAGGCGACGGTTCCACCGGGATTTGTTCCCACCCGCTTTGCCCAGGGCCGATCCCCAACGCGAAGGCCGCTCCAATCCCTCCCATTCTTCTCGCGTCAGTGGTCCGCCGTCCTTGCCGGTCGCCAATTCATTGTGGTAAGACAACGGCAGCCCGTAGTACACGTCCGCCGCGCGATCCAGCAGAACTGCGAGCTTATGAACGTGAACCGGGTCGCCGCTCTCCTGGAATTGGCGCATCAAGCCAACGGCACGGCCACCCATTCCGGCCCATCGGTAGTACGCAGTCATCGTGCCCGGAAAGATCTGCCACTTCACACCCTCGTCATCCGTGAAGGTGTAGCCCGGAACTTCTTTCACCGTTCCGTCGAGGTGCAGGAATTTGGCCGTGCTGTTCGGGCGCAGTTTGTAGTCCTCAGGCATATCCTCCTCTCGTTCGTACAAATCCTGATGGCAGCACGGGGTCTGCGCATGGTAGGGGTTCTCCGGGTCCACTACGGCATACTGATACGTGTGCGCCTGGAGATCGCCGCAGAAGGGGCAATAGGTGATCATGACACCTTCAGCTTGTCGCTTGCCAGGATCCCCTTCCAGGACGCGCCCGTATGGTGAAATGTGATCGGGAATGTAAGCGGCCACCTCGTCATCAGGAGGGTCCGCCTTGGAATACGTCTCGTAGGCTTCTTCAGGAGCCAGAGGCTCGTGGTCCTTCTCCCATTTGGCAATCTGCTTGCGCGTCCATTCAGCCATGAACTCATCAGGGGGTGTCATCGGTATCGTCCTGCCAGGTATCAGCCCCGCCACCTTCTCCGCGCGGTCCGGGGCGTGCCACGAGTATGGCGTCTCCGCGCCGTATGCTCGTGAAACCAGAGCCGCTAGTACCAGCATGGCCAGAACTGTACCGAGTGCGCTGACACACACTCGTGCGCGATTCGCACTTCCCTTGAGCTCACTCAGGGCCTCAATACGCAATTGCAGGTCGGACATTAGACTCCCTCCAAGTCGTGCCAGGATGAATTACTCACCAACCCGTGGCTCGGCCTGAGCTTTGTGCTGTTTGCAGAGCTCAGGTGAGAATGCGCAAGCATTCTCAGCTTCCAGCCCGAGGTAGTTCAAGCTATTGCAGTGTGTTGCTTTGCACGGCTGACCAAGAACAACTCTATGTGCCGTCATATCTATTCGAGACGTGCGTCAGCCCACACGGCGTAATCTGCACTGATGCCATCCCCCGTGTCCTTGCAGAAAAGCCTTAGTCGGCTTGCGCCCGTAATGTCAATTGCGATCGCGACCGGCTCATCCGGCCCGTACATGGCCGCCGAGGTGTATTTCGTCTCCCATTCGCCATCCTTGTCCACCTGCACCTCGAAGATAACCCCGGTTGGCCGAGCCCCGATGTAGTTATCGCAGATTCCGATCACCGCGCAGAATCTCTCGCGCGCAGGGCCTTGCGGCAAGTCATAGATAATCTCAGAGTACGCTGTCCCAGTCGCGTATTCGGGGCCCGCATAGAGACACTTCGGATACGGCACCCCACGCATCTTCATCGGATTGCCGAAATAGTCGGTGTCTTTCTTCAACCCGCCATGAACTCGCGCACTGCCCGCCTCTATGTCGCTGAGGTAGAGCGCATTGTCCGCAATCTTGATTAGCTTACTGTACGACACTCGCAGATTGGTCGCCACCTGGTCAACCGCAAAGTCATCGAGGCTGACCTCAACCGTATGCCGCACCGGCTGGGCTTCGGGCTCTGCAGCAAGCGCCTGCGCCAGATCAATCTCAATCGTGACTGCCCGTGGGTCCTCCGACACCGTTCGCACCTGAACCAGGCTGTCGTCGCCATCTATCTTCTTGTCATCCAGGGTAACGGCGATCGAACTCATATCAATCGCGTTGTCATCATCACGTACTCGTAGTAGCAGCTTCTTTGGCGGCGTGATCCTGCCCAGATCCAGGACTGACTTCGGCTCCAACGGCTTGCCATCGAGTAGAATCTTTGTGATCTGCGGCGGGCCGCTGTCCTGCAGCTTGAGCCACTCCGGCTTGTTGGTCACCAGCCAGACTGTCTGGCCTGCGGTATCGTTTTCAGGCATTGTGATCGTCGCCGTTCCCTTCCCTACATTCAGAACACTCGCGGCCTGCTGCCATGTGCCTTCAGCGGCCCGGCACCATATATCACCCTTCCCGGCGGGCATGGTGATCGTCGCAGCGCTGGTGGCGCGCAGACAGTAGCGGGTCGGCTCGTCCGTGCCACGCGACGCGCGGTCCTGATGTCGCAACGGCTCTCGACGCCACGCAAGCTCCGCGACAACAGTGACCTCCAGCCCCGGCTCGATGGCGTAAACGGTGAACCAATCCCCGAGCTTCACGCCTTCGGCCGCAAGATCAACGTCCTCAACCAGCTCCAGGTCCATCGCGCCCTCTGTGCCATTGCAGCTATCAGTCGTTTTGAACGTATAGGTCTCTCCCAGCTTAGGAAACCAGACTTTGAGGCCGTGCAGCCAGGAGGTGTTAATCCCGGCTGAGAAGGGGCGATTGGTCTTGAGGCTGTTGGGGCGCTCGGGGTCCAGTTGCGCGACCTGGTGCCAGCCCGCAGCAAATGGCGCGTGGTTGGCAAGGTCCACCCGCAGCAGGCCGTCTGGCAGTTCCGTAACCTTCTGAATTGTATATGCCTCGTTGCTGTCCGAGCGGAGGGGATTGGTCACGCGTATCAACATCTGTTTGCCGGCCATGGCCTCCCTCACCGGCCACGGGCCATCCGGCCGCACGATAAGCGCGCTCTCCATGCGCGTTCCTGTTAAATCGCCGATCAGGTCCACAATGGTGCCCGTCAGGTCGCCCGACGACTGCACGGCGAATCTGCCGCACCTCAGGAAGGTCCCCCGTACCATACTCACCTCCACAACCTCCCCGGCTGCATCCCGTCGCACCAGCGCATAACGGGCGTCGGTCTCCACTCCATCGCTAAAGCTGACTGTGCCCGGTTGTGGCTGGAATATCACGGTGTCGGTATAGTCGCCGGCCAGGTGCAGCTTGAGTGCCACAGTGTCCGTCGGTCCTTCTACCGGCACCAACCGCTCCACGCTCGCGATTACTGACTCTTCTCCTTCCTTGAAGCCCTCCAGAATATGCAGGAAGGTGCTGTCGAGGGTCTCATCCTGCCGGTCTTCGCCGACGCTGCGACTCTCGATGAGGAAGTCGCAGCCATCCAGAAAGCCAACATAGCCGCTCACACTCTTGCCCTCCGGAAGTGGCTGGTTTATCGAGGCCACCCAGGGCCCCTTTGCCCTCAAAAGCTGTGTGTCGCCTTCCTGTTGCAGCCCGATCAGGCGCAGCCGCACGCGGCCTACGTCATCCGGCAGCGGCCTGACAAACGGCTTGCCCTCCGGGTCTCGCGGCGCATAAGCCGCATAGTCGGTCTTCCACGTCAACTCCCACATTGCAGGCGCCGATCCTAATTTCTCGATATGTCTGACTCTCTCGTAGGCTCCGTAACGCGGCACCGAGTCCGCGGGCTTGTCCCCCAGAAGTGCCTTGGCCAGATTGGTCTCCGTTGAGGTGACCGGCGGCAGCTTGTCTTCCGCGCGTTCAGCCCAGGCGCTCTGGTAAAGCGCGTGTCTTTGCCCGCCACGAAGCTTCAGAATATCTACCACGTATGGACGACCGTCCACCCCTTCGACGGCCAAAAGTGTGCGGCGGAAGTCGCTGACCTCAACGCCGATGCGGTCAAATGAATCGTGATCTGTCGCATCCAGGACCTGAAAGTGTGCGCCCAACTCCCCGGGCAATTCCCCGCCTTTGAAGGTTATCAACTCGCCGAAGCCTTCGTTGTCCCTCCAGCCCCGGCTGGTGCCCAGTTCATTCACCGAGACGGCATTCTGAGCCAGGTGACTGCTCGCATACGGCCGGCACCATCTTGGCGGGTTGGTATTCGCTTGGACGATTTCTTTCGGATAGTCGAGCGCGCGGAACGCTTTGATCTCCGGTCTGTCCTCATCAAGCACCGCGCTATGCTTGTCTGCCGCATATCCGCCGCGCCGTATCACCGGAACACCGTCCACCCAGCAATCAATACTAAGCTTGTCCGAGGCACTGTGCAGAGAAACCTTGTCATAGCTGAGGCAAACCTCCTGCCGGTGACCCGGGCCGCCGACTCGCAGGATGCCGACACCATACCCGGGCCAGTTGATACTGGGCAGCTTTTCATTCGCACTAACTTTCGCTCCGTCCGTGCTGAACCCACTGAAAGGCCACATGTGCTGGTCGGCAAATTCCAGAGACAGCCCCCGCACCGTGTGCAGCTTCTGCCATTCGGTGCTGGCCGGCCCGAAGAACGGATTTCTCTCAACAAAACCAGGCTCAAACTCCAGCCAGCCCTTGGCGTCCTGCATGTAGCGGTAGTAGCCGCTGAGCATATGCATGTAGTTGGGCGCGCCCTCGCCGTTCATGCCATCGTGATAGTGGTGGTTGTACAGGGTCAGTTCCTGGCATGGCGCGGCGAAATCGAACAGAAACTCATCCTGCAACAGAGCCCCGAGCAACATCATGTCCGAGAAATTGGCGTCCTGGTAGCCGGATTTCAACCTTTGGGAGAATACGCTCTCGAACATCAGCTTGAGTTCCCGCAGCAGCTTGGTCATGATCTTGCGATCCAGAGCGTCAGGGTCGCCGTACTTTTTCTGCGAGTAATACTTGAAAGCCGGATGGTGCCGCACCCGCGCAAATGGCTCGGCCCAGATGTGCTCCTTGTACATGTTCAGCCAACCTACGCTGCCAGTCGGCTGCCGACGGTTCCAGGGACCGAGGTACGATCGCTCAAATATCGCCGGACGCGGCACTGCTTCCCATTCGGCCCGGGTCAGGGGTTGGCCATCCTTACCGTTTGCCAGCTTGTTGTTGGCCGATAATGGCAGGCCGTAGTAGGCATCGGCAACCTCATCCAGAATGACGGCTATCTTGTGCGCGCACACGGGGTCCGCCGTGGTCTTGAACCGCTTCATGTAGTTGACGACCAGGTTGCTGCCGACGTGAAGCCAACGCCTGTGCGCAAAGAGCGTGCTGATAAACAGTTGCCACTCCACGCCGTCCTTATCCGTGTAGGTGCAGGCCGGTACCTCTTTGACGGTGCCGTCGAGGTGGGCAAACTTCACGGTAGTGTCGGGCCGCAGGTCATAGTCCGGCGGATAATCCTGCTCGCGTGCGTAGAGGTGCTTGCCGCAGCATTTCGTGACCGCGTGGTATGGATCGGGGGCCCAGTTGTAGGGAAAACGCTGCCAGTAGTCCACTTGCGCCCCGCAGAACGGGCAGTACCTGATCATCACCCGGGCCGCCTTTACCGGGTCCGGGTTGCCCGACAGGACCCGCCCGAAAGGAGAGATATGATCCGGGAAATCCGTGGTCAGTTCTTCATCGGTCGGCTCTGCTTCGGAATAGGCCTTGTAGGCTTCTTCATCAGGCAGTGCCTCGTGGTCTTTGCTCCACTGTTCAACCTTTTGGGCGGTCCACTCGGCGAAGAGGTTGTCCGGGGTCAACTTCGGAATCCTCTTGCCCGGAATCAGTTCCGCCACTCTTGCCGCCCGGTCAGGCGAGTGCCATGAATACTCCAGCTCCGCAGCGTGTCCCTGCGAAACGACAGCTAAAAGCATGACCACGCCCATAAGCGTGGCCATCGCAGCTACATACGCTGATTCGCCCCGCACCATTGATACTGCTTTAGCCGAGACATCGCTCACCAATTGCCAACCAGACATCAGACTTCCTCCCAGTGCGGCCTGCAGACCGACGATCACGCCGCGTCGCGTCTCAGGGACATCTTCTCCGCTTTGTGGTTGTGGGCAATGGATATTCTACGGCAGACTCAGGGCAGCTTCGTCCGTCGCCGTGACTCTGTAGGCAGCCGGTCCGACCTCCATGACGCTCACCGCATACGGCCAGACAACCTCGTCCCCGACGCCGTAATCATACACATCGAACCAGGAGTCCACCGGGAATTCGGCCGCCAGCTTGTCCGCTGCGGTATCCGGATGCAGACGGGAGTCAATGAGAGCGAACTTGCCCCGGCACATTCCCGCCAATTGATATTCGGCCGTCCGCTGGGCATTTACAATCCGCGCGCCGTGATAATACCGGTAGCCGCTGACAGGGAAAGCTGTCGAGCTAAGCACCTTGTGGCTGTCAACCCCGCTGACCTTGCCGACGCCGATGTGAGAATCAAACTCCAGGTGCAGTTCCGCCCCGTCACCAACTTCCTTCGCTTCCAGCACCTTGTAAGCTATACGCCGAACTGGGTTGGTGATGTAGATGTAGTTTCCAACCAGCGCTTCGACGTCGCCCGGCGCAGGCGAGACAATGATAGTCTCGGTATCGCGGTCCACGGCGGTGATCTCGGCCCGGTACTCGGCGCTTCCCTCAGTAATCCCAACTCCATTCTTCGTCAGCTTGGTTCCACCGATGAGGACCATGTCAAGCGCCACACCGTCGCGCTCGCGGTACAGCCCGAAGCGGCCGGCGAATTCGAAGCCACCCTCCGCGCTGCGTACCACTGTCCCATCGGCGGAGGCGAAGATCGTGTCGGTGCGGCCGTCGGTCAGCTCCACCACGCAGCCGTAAGCACTGAAGCCCGCCTCATCGTCCCCGGAGACCTCCAGGGGGCGGACCCGTTTGATGACTGGCTCACCCTTGTACAGCTCCATAACATTCAGCACTTGCGTCTTGGTAGGGGCCTGGCCCTCCTTGTGCATCAGCACCCATTTCATTTCATACGGCTTGCCACCGGCTGGTGAGGTGCCATCAGTGATGATGACCTCAGCGCCCTCCGCCTGCGGAACGGTCATGCGGAAGTGCAAGCCGTCGGCATCCTTCAGCGCCCAGTCGGCCGACCAGACGCCGGCAGGCCTGGCGCGCTCGACGTTATACAGATGCGGGAAGCCGAACATCCGGCCGTACCATCCCGGACGTCCGCCTGTCGAGAACTTGCAGCCGTGCTCTTCCATCCACTTCGGGTCACCGTACGGAACCTCAGGCCCGGCCAGGGTACCGCCATCTTGCGCGGTTAGGTCCAGGCCCTCCGTGCTGAATACGCCCTCCTGGGCGTGGAAGGCCCACCAGTGTTCCTTGCCGCCGTGAATGCGGTAGAGGTCAACACAGTAGAACTGGTCATCGGAGACGTCAACCAGTACCAGCATCCGCCTCTGCCAATCATCTGGCAGCACGTCGTAGCCCTCGCCACTATCTACTTCGTCAGCAAAGCCCTCTGCGTACGCCTCGGCAATGTGCACCGGCCCGGCGTCGGCAAAAAGCTGCCCCGTGGCCGTCATCTGCACGAACGGAATCTGACGGGCCACGTTGTGGGTGACCCAGCAGGTCTCCCAGTGATTCCAGTTGCGCGGGCAGCCCATGTGCCCGACAATCTTGCTCTGCCAGGCATCCAGGCCGATTTGCATAATCTCGTCCTGGGCGTGCCCGTGCGTGCGGCCGTAATACATCCACAGCGCCCGCTTTTCATCGCCACTGCCGCTGCGCAGCATCGCCAGGCCGTAGCCGTCCTGCAGGCAGCTCTTATCATTCCAGTCATTCGGCCATTTGGCTGCTTCCTTCTCGATTGCCTCGCGCGTGTAGGGAAACTCCAGCGAGGGCTCCCACTCTTCGTGATTAGCTAGTGCCCAGGCGAATTTGGGGTCTTTGAAAACTTTGTAGGCGTGTTCGAAAGCGCCTACGCCACCATTCTGCCATACTCGTCTGTCGAGTTTCTGGTACTGCGGGAAGCTGCCACTGTCACCGACGTTCGGATAGGTGCGGTCAATGTTGACAGTGTTCATCGCAAAATCAAACACATTGTGATAGCGACGGCTTTTGGTGAAATCCGGGTATCTTTCCTCAGGATACACCTCCGGCCGCATCTGGCGAAGGTGCTCGATCGAATCGACAATCGGCCCCAAAGGACGCATGTGCTCGTCGTTGTAGCCGCCAGTAGACTCATAGGGCGCGCCATCGCGGAAGAAGCCGTTGGTCACAAATGTCCGCATCTTTCCAGCCCCATCGTAGAGCCAGTCCATCAGTTCATCGCCGCGCTGGTAATTCAGCACCTCCGCAAGCCGTGCGAAACATCCCTGGGCGATCGGCTCGTTTGCGTGGCTGGCCCCGTCCATCAGCCCCTGCAGCCAGACTGCGAAGAGGCTTTCCTCGATGAAGCGTCGCAAGTCCTCGTGCGTCCTTATCTCCAAGCCCTTACTTTGCAGGAAAGGTATTATCTCCTTATCCTGTTCGATGACCGGGAAGATCTTATCATAGGCCTCTGCAAGTCGCGGGTCGTTCATGGCATATAAACTCAGCCCGCTGTGCGCGAGACACGGGCCCTCAGAAAACGGTGCCGGTCCCAGCCTGTCGGTCTGCCTCTTGTCGTTCCGGTGGCGATGGTGCGTCATCGTCCCCAGGTAAGCATACTCGAGAGCCACACGCGACATCGCCACCAGCGCCTTGTGTACATATTCCATGTCACCGGTGGCCATATACCCGTCAGCGCACTCCGGCGCGACTACCAACGCATAGCTGCAATACACCTGGCAGATGACCGCAATGAACCTGTACTTGTTGCCCTCGTACTCACATGCCCCGCCGAAGCCGTCGTCCGGAAACTCGCCACTGGTCATATCCCCGTTGGCAAAATCGTTCCTAGGATACTCCTCGCCGCCTATTGGACATGTCAGCTTCCAGCGGTGCGGAATCCGCATATCAAAGCTCCACGGGTAGTACGCCTTTTTCGTGTAAACCTCGATGCCATGCACCGGACAGCCATGCTGGAGGCTGACAAAGTGATATCGCGGTATGGTGCAGTCAGGCTGCAAATCCCATATCTCCTGATCGCTCAACTTCAGCCACGCGCCACCCGGACTGCCCTTGCCCTGCCAGTATTCCCTGAGTTTGTCGGTGGTGATTGTCTGGCCCTGCTTGAGCTCCGGCAGTGGCTCTCCCAGCGGCCAACGCCGGGGCAATTGTACGCCCTTCAGCTCCCGCAACTGCCGCAGATCCTCAAACGACCAGATCTCGATGGATATGGTGATCTCGCCGGCTGGGTGGGCAAACACAATGTCGGCCTGCTTGGCCGGCTTGAGGCTGCGGAAATAGTACTTCCGCAGTTCTTTCTTCGTGGGGAGTGGCGTGCGGTCGAACATCTCGACGCTGTCGGGCACTGTCACCTTCATCTCCGGCACATTCGTGGGCACATTCAGAGCGACCATGAACATGCGGCCCACACCGACGATGTCCGGTTTGTAGGCGATTGGGTCTTCGTCCTGCGAGTACCCGGGGGCGGAGCACAATAACAATACCGACAGCAAGACAATGAGCAACAGGTCCCAGCGCATGGCGTTCACCCTTTCCGAACATAAGCGGCTGCCGCCCGGCCGGCGCGCTATTCCTCTTCCAGCTTGGCGACCACGCCCTTTATTAGTTCGAGGTCTTTGCGGGTCTGGGCGACGAGTTCGTCGTAGTCCATCTCCCCGTACTCGCTATGCAGCGACACCGTCCCGTCGTAGCCAAAATCTTTCAGCAGGCTGAATATCTGCTCCCAGTCCTGCATGGCCTCCTCGAAGCCGAGCATCTTGCGCTCGACGCTGACTGCACCATTCTCGTCGGTCACAGCCGCCCACGAATAGCCCTTCAGCGCCACCAGATTCGTGTACGGCGCCAGCATGATCATCCCCTGCCGCCAGCCATCATAGCCGCCCTCGATGAACATGTGCCCCGAGTCGATGTAGGCGCCCACGGCATTCGGATCCATGCCCTCCAGCAGCATATACACTACGGCGGCCTCCGCGCTGACGTAGGGGCCGGAGTGGATGTGGACATTCGCGCTCACGCCGTATTCCAGCGCCATGCTCTGCAGCCCCGCCAGTTGCACCTTCGCCCATTCAACCCGTGTCCAGAACTCCTTCGGCTCGCGAACCAGCCAGTAGCCCAGCTTCAGAGCCGGAATCTCACATTCGGCGGCGGCCGCGAAGATCTCTTCACAATAAGGAGATTTCGGGCCCTCGATAGCGGTGGTGATAAGCGGCACAGAGAGCCCCAGTTGGCTAAGTTGCGCTACGGCCTCGGGCAGCTTGTTTTCGACCTCGGCCGGTTCGATCCGCCCGCCCGGCCGCACGGTCAAATCAACGCCGTCAAAGCCGATATCCTTCATGGTCTGGCCGACTTCCTGCAGCGAAAGTCCCAGCATGTCCAGATGCTTCGAAAACATTACAAATTGCATCACAATTCTCCTTTGCAACTATGGCGCTGACGCGGGTGTGGAGCGCTCTCATTCAGATGGATGCTCTGGAGGGGATATTTCATCTTTGGCAGTACGGGGACCTTCATCACAACATGGCGCGTAGCCGGGCCAGTTCGTTGCGCACGATGCTCACCGCCTCGTCTATGCCCATGCCGGGCCGGGCCAGGATCTGCTCGGCACCCGTGGCGACGGCGACATGCAGCGCCGTGCGCGCGCTGATATCGGTCTCATTGCAGCTTCCGCCCAGGTATGCGCCGACGCCGTGTTCGTGGCAGGTCAAGACCGCTTCAATACTGTCCCCGATGCAGCCCAGATCCGGCATCTTTATCTGGAGCAAATCGGCCGCGCCGGATTTCGCAAATAGCTCAATATCCTCGAGGCTGTTGCACCATTCATCCGCAATCATCAGGGGCACGGGTGCCGGCAATCCTTGGAGGGCTGAGCGGAGTTGCGCCATGAGCCGTATCTGCTCGGCCTGGCTCGCGGCTTCGACGGGGGCTTCCATTTGCAACCGCAACGGCGACACGACCGCAGCCAGCCGCGCCAGGTGATCCGCCATCGCTGCGATGTCGTTGTCGCAGGCGCGCCCGATGGTGCCGTAGCAGTCGAAGTGAATGGCGGGGTGATAATCCGCTGGGACTTGATGCTGCACGAGCCGGTCCATTATCCACTGGGCGTATGCCAGCAGCTTCTCGCCGCCAGGGCCAAAATCTGCGGCAACGTCCTTCATCAGCCCGTGGGGAAAGACGTCAACGCGGCGGTAGATCGCCTTGTCCACGCCGCGATAGCGATCATCGCCCGTCTGAATACCTATCTTTGGATTTGCCTCACCGATGCTGAGGCCGTATTCTGCCGCTATCACGCCGGCGGCTGTTTGGCGGGCGGCTGCGGCCACGGCCTGTAGTAGCGCCTGGCTGGTTGCGTACAGCAGGCCGGCGTGGAACCCGCCACTTTCCCCGCTGAGCTGCTGCAGCTTTCGGTCCAGGCTGCGGAAATCTTCGGCGGCGCTGCCGCTGAAGGCGGGGGCAATCTGCTCTTCGACCGTGCCCACAGCCGCGTCAGCGCGGAAGACCGGATCGCGTCCGGCGATGCCGGCATACGTGACACTTCCGCCTTCGCCGACGACGGTGGTGCCGTCGCTGAGGCGCATCAGGATCGAGACCACTTCGCCCGGCTCGCGGATGCGGACAAACCCGGGGGTCACTGGCTGGCCTGTAACCAGGTAATGATCCGCCCTGGCGCCAGCAATAAAGGCGGGCTTGTCATCAACATACCACCCGCCTTCAGCAGCGATTGCCTTTACAGATGCGATTTTCATCCGGATCAGAGGGGCACTATTGCCGGGGGATTGGCGCCCTAGAAACTCACTGTCCATTCTGCACGGAGTAAGTCTTGGTCTCTTGCCCCGGGCGTGGCTCCGCTGGCGGTGTCCTGGTGAGCGTACGTCAGCCGCATATCGAGACCATCGGCCAGCGGCCGGGTCAAAGTGATCGCCCACAGCTCGTCGTAGTCGCCGTGGCCAACCTGGCTCAGCATCCACCAGTCGCTGAGCACGCGGGGACGCAGATAGACGAGGCTGATCGGCACCTCGCCCAGATGAGTGTCAAGATACCAGCCGTGACACTCGAAGTTGGTGATCGCAAAGGGGTTACGCAACCAGCGGTCCCACGCGAACATATTGCCAGGGCGCTTCGCCTGGTTGACTTCATAGTATGGATGGATGCTCGAATAGACGATGTCGTATTCCGGATCAATATTTGAATAGAAGTAGCTCAGCGACAGGTCCTTGGTGTCAACCAGGTCGCAGGTAATCATCAGCGCGTCGTCGGGGTTCTTTAGCTCCCACGCCATCCGGTTGGCATGCCTGTTTTGCTCGGCCCATTCCACACACAGATAGCGGTTCCCGCCCAGGCGCAGTTGCAGGTCGGCGCCCCAGGCCAGCTCGTTGCCTGTACCGTCAGGCAGGATGTTAAACGCCAATGACCACTTGGGCCGCTTGTAGGAGAGGCGGGCGGCTACATAGCCGTCACCGTGGCCGGGGAAGGGCCGCGCCGGTAGCCAGTCGTGTGTGGCACCCGCCAACACGAAGTCCAGGTCAACATTGGTGTTGAACAGATCCTCTTTCTGGCAGCGAATCCCGGTTAAGGCGCGCCGCTCATCATTGGCCAGAAGCCCGTGTCCGTAGCAGAAGAACTGGCGGCCTACCGTCCATTTCGCATGGAACCTGCCGCGGGTCGGGAACTGCACGAACGCCTCATCCAGCCACAGGCCTTCCTGGCCGTAGCCATAGGGCCGGTTACCGGGCGGGTTGACGAAGCCAGGCCCCTCGCCTTGTTCGATATCTATCACACTCAGTGGCACATACTCATCGGCGTATTTCAGAGCAATCCGGACGAAGGCGTCATCGCTGACGTTGCCTTCCACGATCACCTTTGCGGTCAGGTTGTCGAAGTCATAGTCGAAGTCAATATCCCCCACTGCGCCGATGCGGTAGTCAATGTAGCCAAACACGTCCACATCTTTTCTCCGCGTTTCTAGAACTGTGACGCGCCTGCCCAATTCGCCGATCTGGTCTTCCAGCTCTCCAACGTCCACGCCCAGCATCTCTAGCTCACGAGAGAATTCTTCGGTTAGTTGGCTGACCAGCCGCAACACAGTCGCCTCGTCAATCTTCTGCGTCCCATCCGGCCCGGCAAGGCCTGGCGGACCCGGTGACCCCTCTGGGCCGGCCGGTCCTTGCCCGCCTGGCGGACCCTCTGACCCGAGGTCGCCCTTCGGGCCGATCACGCCCGCGCGGGAGTACAAGTCCACAATGCGGGACACCGCCATCGCGAATTCGTAGCGCGTCAAACCCCGCTTGCCCAGGAACGCCCCGTCGGGATAGCCGATGATGATCCCCACATCGCATAGCTGTTCCACTGCGTCGTAGGCCCAGTGGTCAAAGGGCACAGTCGCGGCCGGGCCGCCCTGGCCCCAGCAGCAGGGACAGACAATTAGTAGCAGGAGTGCGCCTATGGCTATGGCCAGGCTAGCTTGCTTCATTCCTTCCTCCTGTGCACTGATGGCTTGCTATAGCCCTGGGACATCGAATCAACGCAAAACTGCTCGAACCGTACACCTCTCAATAACGAATATACCTGAGATTCGCAGTACAGTCAAGCTCTGCGGGGGCGCACTCGTGACATCATGAAGAAAAAAAGAAGGGCCCCATCGGGACCCTTCTTCGCTATGTAGTCGGTGAAACCTGCTCCTAGAAGCCGATTACTACACCGCCCTGGAGCAGTTCGATGTCATCGCCGAAGCAGCCACGTCCTTGGCTGGCGTACGTGAAGGTGGCGGTAACGCCGTCTGCCAGTTCCTTGCTGGTGCTGAGTGCCCACGCGCTGGAAGCAATGTTGTAGTAGCAGAACGTGAACGGTGTACCAGCCAGGCTGAAGTCGAGCTCGCCGCCCAAAACCCGCCTGTTTTGCATAACCGGCACGTTGCGCAGCCAGCGCTCCCACGCGATATTACCGGGGGGCACACCGGCGCCCAGCATCTCGAAGTACGGGTTCATCAGCGAGTAGTAGGGATCGTACCCCTCGTCCGCATCCGACCAGAAGCCGGTCAAGGCCCAACCCGGGCCACCGAGCAGTTCGGCACTGACCATGGTGGCGTTCGGAACCGTCGCCGGATCGGTGTCGTTCGCGAGCTGGGTCTGGCGAGCGTGCTCGATAACGATTGCACGTCCCCAGATCGAGCCGGTGTAGTCGAGGCTGTAGCCTCTCTCTAAGTCCGCACCGCTACCCACGTAGTTGAAGCCGAACTCGCCGCGACCGCTGTCGTAGGCCAACCGCGCGGCCACATAGCCGTCGCTGACTGGATCCGGCGTAGCACCCATCGTGTGGATCCAGCCGTAGTTGGCAGCACCGGCGAACAGTTCGAAGTCGAGCCTGCTGCCGAGCACGTCGTTGGTCTGGCAGCGCCAGCCCTGCACGCTTTGCCGCTGGGTGTCAACCAGCAAACCAGGGCCCATCCGCACGAACTGCCGGCCGATGGTGTGCGTGCCTCGGGGGAAGTTGTCGCGAGTGAAGGTGATGTAGGCTTCATCCAGCCATACGCTTTCAGCGTTCCTGAAGGGGTTGGTGGACCGGCGCCCGATCTCGGGAGCGTCCGGGAGCTCACCCCACAAGCCATCCTCAGTATACACACCAGTCGGGTTATCGCGCACTTTCAGCGCGATGCAGCCGGCCACTTCGTCCGTAATCTGGCCCTCGATACCTATGACGGCCGTCAGGTTGTCGAAGTCATAGTCGAAGTCAACCTGGTTGGCCATACCGATGCGGTAGTCCAACCAGCCGAACACCTTCGGGCCTTCCATGGCCTTCTCGAGATAGGTGACGCGGTCGCCGAGGTCATACATATCGTCCTGCAGGTAGTCAACGTCCTGCCGTATGTCGGCCAACTCGTCTTTGAACTCGTCTAGGAGTTTGCCGACGATGGTGGCTATCGCAGCCTCGTCAATCACCGCATCTTTGCCGGCGGCCCCTGGTTCACCAGCGTCGCCCTTGGGTCCTTGAATGCCGGGGTCACCCTTGTCCCCTTTCGGGCCGGGGTCGCCCTTGGCTCCTGCGGGTCCTATCCCAGCGGGCGCGATCACATCGAGCAGCCGCGAGATCGCGATCGCGAACTCGTACCGTGTCATTGCCCGATCGCCCTTGAAGGTGCCATCGGGGTAGCCGATGATAATGCCCCGATCAACCAGGTCCTGAACCGCGTCATAGGCCCAGTGATCGAACGGGACGGTCTGCGCCGGATTGGCCTGTGCAAAGCACGGCGCTGCCAGCGCAACAATTGCCAATATTACTAACAGCTTCTTCATTCAAATGTCCTCCTTAGTGGTTTGTGCGATTGAAAGCAGCCGTAACCTGCAAAATGGTTTCGGGCTACTTCCCCGGAGCGAGTATTGTACTATGAAGAAGCCCCTACTGCAGAGTTTCCTATGTTTCCTCTATGGGGCATTGCTGTGTCTTTGGTTCACTCCGGTTTCGACAGCCGCACTCCGCGCGCCTGGCCTGGAGGTCCCTCCCTTCCTGGCCGGTATCGGTACACGGGACTGCCAAATAGACAGCCAGCGCATTGCACGCAACGCTGTCTGCTACGACTCTAGCACGTAGTAGGCGCTATAGTCAAGACACTATGACACATTTCTCACCACAAAGTTTCTGTGTCTAGGCCTCGGCATTGGCATCTGCCGCCTGTTCGTCCCCAGACTCCGCTGCCTCGTCGTTTTCTTCTTCCTCTTCGACCCACAGGCGACCGATGCCGCCGCAATACGAGCATCTCACGGTGGCCCATTGCTTGGTGCTGCGGCCGGCTGCCTTCAGGCAAACGTGGCAACTGCGCCCGCCGCTTTTCGTGCAGGTCTTCTTACCCCCACAGTGTTCGCATTCGACGAGCCTCTTCCCCATATCAATCACTTCCTGTCAGAAAAAGATAAAACGGGGACGGAGCCTTTTTCGCTCACTCGTCCCCTGCTTGCTGTTGTAAAGTATGTAGTTCAGGCAGCAGATCTTCGGGCTGTTGCCCGTGCTGGCCGGCATTCAGCGCCCGCTGCCAGACCGCCAGGGCCTCGGCCGGAGCCTGCCAGATGCCCGCGCCCTCCTCGCTGGTCAGTGCCAGTGCCGAGTTGATCTTCGGCATTGCACCAGTGCTCATGGCGGGCAGCACCGACACCGCCTGCCGCGCGCGGCCCAGCATATCATCTATCTGCGCCGCTACTCCTTCGGCGGACTCTTCGGCCTCAGAGATGAGCGCCCCCTCGATCATCGCTCGCAGTGCCGCCACAGCGCGACCGTCATCATCTGCCGGCCCGCTTGCCTCCAGAACCGCCGCCTGCCACTTATGCCCATCGTTCTCCTCGGTGCTAGCTACGGCAACTAGATAATGATTGCGCCTCGGCCCCAGCGCCGATGTCCCCTCGACCACCGCCTGCAGACTTTCGGCGTCGCTGACGTTGATCAGACCCTTCAGTTCTTCAGGCTGCGACTGCTCGATGATGTGTGCGTCCTGCAATGAAACACGCGTGTGGCGGTTCCAGTATTCTTCGACGAACCGCGCTGGCTCCTGCCGCGACAAGAGTACATACGGCTGACTGCTCAGGTCACCGAAGTAGCGGTCCAGTCTCTCCCAGCCTATCGCCTCCAGCAGCGCGGTCAACTGTCGGAACAGCGGCACCAGCGGCTGCTTCCAGCTAATGTAAAGCCTCTGCGGGCTCGGGTCGGCCGCCTCTACTGAAATCGCCCAGATGCCGTGGTGTTGTTCGACCCGGCCGCGCGCCAGCCAGCCCTCCGGCACAGCCAGCGACAGAGCCGGCCAATCCGGCATCTGCCACCGGTAACACGGCGGCGCTCGCACCAAATCGCCCACACACATCTCCTCAACCTTGACGCTGGCCAGCATTTTCAACAGCACAGGCCACTCGCGTCCCGCGCGAGTCGGAGTCACATAAAGCGCAGCGAGTAAAGCCGACGCCCCTTCCACGCCACAGCTTCCCAGCACGTGTACTTGCCCTGAGGCAGTCCGTCCAGTGCCGGAAAAGACCACCGATGAGCCATGACCCGCTTCGGGTACTCGCGCCGCAGGCGTGGGTGAGCCCCGCGGGCGGAAATCGAACTTCTGCCCGGCAGACACCCCCCAGTGCTGCAGCGCTGTGCGGGCGACTTCGGCCCCACTCATTGCCCTGCCCTGACAGACCAGTGGCCATACCACCAGACCGATCGCGCTCCTTGCCATACCCTTCGGATGCACCAGCCATTTGCCGTCAACCAGCTCGATTTCATAATCGCGGGGAGCCTTGAGCTGCAGGTGCTCGGCCGACAGCAGGTAGAGCTCTTCAGCATCCGCTGCCAGCGCCGGCGAAGTTACATCCGCGTCATAGCGCGGCCGTACAACCGCCACGGCCGGCCCTACCGTCGGCTGATCCGGCTCCCTCCGATTACTGTCGCCTGGCCTGTTATTGTCGCGTAGCTCGGGCTTCTCGCCCGAGGCAACTTCCCCAGGTCGAGCACCGAGACGCAGATTCCGCGCCACCGGGGCAAGATACCGCAAAATCGTCGTATCGAGCTGCTCGCGCATGGCGAACGTGCCCAGGGCATAGTAGCGACCCTTGCACGCGAAGGCCACGAACACGCAAGCGACCTTGTGGTTGCCGGCGGTCTGCACTTCGCCGATTATCTGCACCCCTGCCAGGCCGTCGCCAGTGCTGAATTCGCCACTTTCTCGCCGCGTGTAGGGGTGATCGCGCCGGATCGCGGCTTCATGGGCGAGCGCGGCTGCTCTGGCCGTTTCCGCCGCCCCCTCCGGCATCGCCCATATCACCAGCTCCAGCGGCCAGGCCCGTGGATCCGGCGGGTACAGCACCAGCCCGGCGTCGCCATAGCTGTTATCTGCGCGCCAGCCCTCCGGCACTGTAATCGTGCACCGGCCATCGAGCAGGCTGATATCCTCGGCATAAGCGCCAGTGCAAGCCCAACAGATGCCGACCAGTGCCGCAGCGCAAAGTACAATGTAAAACCGGCCGCGCATTTTTCCACACGCCTCAATAGTTGACCTCAGAACCATCACTATTCCAATTTCGTGTCTCGCGACCAATATTCCTTCAACCAAAAACCCAAGGGGCCCATCTTCCGACAGGCCCCTCGTATCTGTGCAGGTTGTTCCATGCCACAGCGGGCAAGCGGCATCCACCTGCCCTCACTTTATGTCGAGGCCTATGATGTAGTCCTCCAGCGCCTTGTGCTTCGTGACCATATCGGCCTTAAGCTTCTTGATCTCGGCCTGCAGTGTCTCGAATTCCTTCTCCTGGGCCGCGAATTTCTGCACGTAGCTCTTGTAGAGCTCGGAGGCGCGATCCAACTGCTCCATGTTCTTGCGGATGCGGTCCTGCTCCTCGCCTATTTCCTCGAGACGGTCTTCGCGCTCATCAATCTTGTTCTCAATGTCGGCGATAGCGGTCTTCATTTCCACTATCTTCTGCAGCGCCGCTTTCATCTCGTCGCTGATCTTCGGAGCGTGGATGAAGATGGCGACCTCATCCGCATTTGCATCGGTCAGCCACACCGTCTGGCTCATCGGCCGCTCCTCGCTGATCACCAGCTTCGCCGATTTGCTGGCTTCGACGGCGACTTCGAAGCGATAGACCTCGGCGGTGCGCTCGTCGGCCTGCTTCGGTTCGACCAGCTTCCAGCCCGACCGCAGCGGATGCTCGACTATGACGGTGCGCGCATCGGCGCCGACATTCTTCAGTGTGTAGGTTTGCTCACTGACTTGCTTGGTGGCAACGGTCAGTACACCACGCGAGATTTTCAGGCCGATAGACATCTTGTCGGCTTTCGATTCGCTTTTGGAATCCACCCGCACGGCCAGGTCCACGGCGTACGAGATCAGCCGCTCATCGCCCGGCGGCACATCGTTAATCAGTGCGTCGCCGGCATACACGCCGCCGTCAAAGACCGTAATCGGTCCGCTCATCAGATGCAGGCCCGTGCTGTTTTTCATCTTCAGACCGTTGAGCGGGTTCTTGCCGTTGACCGACGCATTGTAAATGGAGACCTTCGTGCCCTCGATGTCCTGGTTGATGATGGGGATCATCGCTGACTGCTGGCGGCCGATGGACACCGGCTGGTCAATGGCGTACTGGAACAGCTCGCCGACTTTCCCGGCTCCGACGGCGGCCTCGACACCTGCTCTTGCCAGCGCCGCTTCGTCGAGCATTACATACCCGGCGCCCGCACGCCCGGCAGCCTTCATCGCGCGCGCTTCCTCGGCCGGGGCAGGGGCTGCTCGGGGGCCGGCATCCCCTCTGGGGCCACCTGCTTCTTCCTTTTCGACAGCGCCCTCATACATCTGCGGGCGCGTGGTCGCCGCGATCTGCGGCTGGATTACCGGCCGCTCCACGTACAGCGGCTCGTACAGGTTCTGGATGAAGCTGATTGGCTGGCCGGATACCAGCGCCAGGCCGATATTCTCCCAGTCGGCGTCAGTCGTATTCTCGACGATGGCCCAGCCCTGGATGAACAGCTTGTCATCGCCCGCCAGCAGCCGGTAGCTGGTCTTCCACACCGGCGTTTCCAGCAAGTAGCTCACCCGCACCTGGCGAGTGCCGTCACCCAAAAACGATACACTGACAGTGCGCTTGTCCAGGTCGCGGGAGGCGGCGATGGCCGCAAGCGCCTTCTCCAGGTCGGCGCTGAGTTTCTCCTCGGTAAGGGTAACGGACTTCATGTGCCAGATCGGCACCTGCACGATGCCTTTGCCGGTCAGCAGGTTCACCACTTCGTAGGTCACTACGTTCTCGCCGACGGATTTCTCCTGCACCTCGACACCGATAATCCTGCCGGCGACGGGGCCATCGGCCGTAACGATATTGACCTTCGCTCCCATCAGGCTGTAGAGCAATTCGGCCAGGGACTCATTTTCAATAATATCCACGGCGAACGATTTCAGCGTATGGCTCAGTGGATCCTGCGGCGCGTAGGTGACCGGACCGATCTTGCCGCCGCCCAGGTCCTGCAGCGTCATGGATTTGAGAATGTCGTTGATCTGGTCAACGCGGAAGGACAGGTCCACTGTCGCGTTGCCCTGGACGGTTCCTGCGCGTTCGAAATGGCCGACGCCGCTGGAGAACAGCACCACGCGGCTAATCGGCAGTTCTGCGGCGAAGCTGCTCGCCGCGAATAGAGCCACTACGACCACGGGAATTACACATTTTGTTACCTTCATCTACTCATCCTCCTAAGAGCCCGAACTCACATAATTGTAGTTCCAACTCGACACATTACACCCTTAGACGTTACTCGCATAGTTGTAGTTCCAGCCCGACACCTTACGTCCTTACACGTTCCGGTCTATCAACATCAGCGGCTGCTCGGCGTCCACCTGCTGCTGGTCCTCGACTAGCATCTCAGTTATCTTGCCGCGTACAGGGCTGGTGACGTCGTGGTAGAGTTTCATGGCCTCAATCAGACCGACCGTGTCGCCGACCTGGACGACATCACCAACGCCGGCAAAGGGCTTGACCTCGGGTGAGGGGGCGTCGTAGAAGGTACCGGCAATGGGCGACAGCAGTGGCATAACATGATCCGGCAACTGCTCGGGATCAGCCGTTGCGGGGGCCGCCTCTGTGACTGCGGCGCAGCCGCCGAGTGTCTGGTCGGTTGTCGCGGCTTTGACCGAGATCGCGGCCTCGCCGCTCTCGACCTCGATCTCAGCCAACTGCTCCTCTTCGAGCAATTCGAGCAGCCACCGGATGTCGTCGTCTGAGAACCCGTTCATAGCACCTTTAGCCTCTATGATGGAAAAAGGGGACACAGACCTTTTTCATTCAGCAACGCGTAGCTCGGCCTGCCTGTCCGCCGTAGCTTTAGCGAAGGCGGGAGTATGGCGCTGTTTGCCATACTCAGGTGAGAATGCAGCCTGCCCTGCGTGTCCGCCATAGCCTTGGCGGAGGCGGGAGCTTGTCGAAGCGCAAGCATTCTCAGCTTCCCGTTCGACAGGCTCACGGCCCTGCCTGCCCTGAGCGAAGTCGAAGGGAGCAGCGTCGCAGGGCAGCCCGAGGTCGTTGGCTGCAAACGGCCTACCCCTCCAATGTTGCCACGTACTCCATTTGACTAATAATCGAGGCCAGGGGGTTAGGACGTGAGTAGTTACAGGATAATATTTGGGATGCTAGGTTGCGGCAGTTGCCTGGTAGCGGGGGAGGGATTTGAACCCCCGACGACGCGGGTATGAACCGCGCGCTCTGACCGCCTGAGCTACCCCGCCACCCATACTGCTCACCGCGAGCCGAAGCGCTTCTTCTTACGCGCCTTCTTTGCCTTGCGCCTCTCCTCGGCCTTCTTGGCCTCGACCTCGCGACGTATCTGCTCCATCATTGTATCTTCTAGTTCACGCAGTGGCGTGGCGTCAAACTGCGCAAGCTTTGCATAATCCACTTTGCTCATGCTTCCAAACCTCCAGAGATTGTCACTATACAAGACGCAGTGCGCCAAGTCAATAGCCGCCTACCGGCGCGTGCGCCCTCGGACTCCGCTGTTGCCGTAGCCGTCGGAGGGGCCGGCCGAACGTCGGACGTTGTTTGTCCGAGGTGAGCCCGGCCCGCGCCCTCCCTCACCCCATGGCTCGGGTATCCTGCCCGAGTCCGTTGCCCTTTGTCGTAATGGAGGGGCCGAATAGGGTGGATTTCGCGCAGCGAAATCCGGGTCCCCTATCCGGCCCAGCCGTTGCCGTTGTCCCCTCTCCCTGCGGGAGAGGGGCCGGGGGTGAGGGCGCCTTTGCCGCGCACGTCGGCCTTCCCAAACACATTCCCATGGCTCGGGTATCCTGCCCGACTCTGTCGTCGTTGTCGTTCTCCCCTCTCCCTCCGGGAGAGGGGCCGGGGGTGAGGGTGTCGTCGCTGCTCTCCCCTCGCCCGTGGGAGAGCGGAATGAAATGGGTGAGGGCCAGAGGGTTAGGCCCATCCAAGCCCAATCTGAGTAGTTATCTCGCCTCTGATCGTTTTCAAAAGACCTCCGGCCCCTTCTTTTCCCTGCCATTTTTTTTGGAACATAATCGCGGCCAAACTGTTAGTAAAACTGAGGAGGCGGGCCATAGTGCCTTCTTGACAGAGTACGTCTTGCCTAAATACAATGCGGATGAGAACGAGTTGCGCCTGGCGCATCCGTAACCTGTCTTATAAGCCTGGGGAGGTGATGCCACAGGGTTGAGGAGTAGCGGATTGGGATAGCAATAATCACTGATTAGTTACAGCAATACTCCAGATGCAAAAAAACTTGCGAACAAGAAGGTATCCAAAGGCCGTAACGCGAAATAAGCTCCACTCGTACTAGAACGGGACACAATTATCAGTCCCGACAATAGCGTTAACGCATGGAGGTCGAAATGAGGAAGAAAGGCTTCACACTTATTGAGCTATTGGTGGTAATTGCCATCATAGCGATCTTGGCCGCCATTCTCTTCCCGGTATTTGCCCGGGCACGTGAGAAGGCGCGCCAGTCGAGCTGTCTGAACAACGTCAAGCAGTTGATGACCGGCATCTTGATGTACGCCCAGGACTATGACGAGTCGATGTCGCTCGTAAACGTTGGCTGTGCTTCTTGGGTAATGCCCGCCGGCGGCATCAACACCAGTGGCATCATGCCCTGGAATTGCTCCATCCTGCCGTACATCAAGAACATCCAGATCTTCAACTGCCCGTCCGTCAGCCTCGCGTGGGACGGCGGCCCGATCAACGACTCTAGCGACCACGACTGCGACGCCATTTCCTACGGACTCAACCAGAATGTCGCCGGTGTAGCCTTAGCCAAATTCAACTTCGTATCCGAGACCATGTGCATCGCGGACAAGGGCGACGCCGGCATCTACTACCTCGAGACCGCCGGTGCCGTCAATGGCCGCGCTGACATTGCTCTGGACCGCCACAACGAGGGCGCCAACGTCGGCTTCTCGGACGGTCACGGCAAGTGGTATAAGGGCAGCAACATCCCGCAGGAGATAGAGTACGTTGTCGGAGATGCTACCACCGGCAGTCGCTTCTGGGAGCCCGCCTACGACGGCACCAATCCGTAACCGGACATCGTAGCTGCACAGACGAGCTAACAAACAGAGCGGCCCCGCAGGGCGCCGCTCCTTTTTTTGGTATTTGCTTGCTGTGGCAAAAAATGAAAAAACGCCTGACGCAGGTGCTGTAATACTAATGGCAGCACAATATTCCCCTTTTCTGCAGTACGCCCAGCCGGGGCCAGTGCACGACACCATCGCACACGACGCGAAACTGTTGGCCAGGGGCTGGGCGAGTGGTCACCGTTTTCCAAAAGACGCAGGCAAAAAGGTGTTGACGTTCGTACCACATTGGGATAATATGCCAGTGCTTGCCAGAGTTAGTTCGCGTGATTTGGGCAAGGCCGGCGGCTCGGCTCGCAGTGCACAGCACGGCTGTGTAGTGCCGGGCGCAGCCCCTTCAAGGCCAACGGCGCTCGGATAATAGAACGCGAATTTGTGCAACTAGGCATCAGGTTGCGAAATCACAATTCTCAGGGAGGCCGAAATGAGGAAGCAAGGTTTTACGCTGATAGAGCTATTGGTGGTAATCGCCATCATAGCGATCCTGGCGGCGATTCTCTTCCCGGTATTCGCCCGAGCCCGTGAAAAAGCCCGCCAGTCGAACTGCTTGTCCAACGTCAAGCAGCAGATGACCTCGGTCTTGATGTATGCCCAGGACTATGACGAGAACATGCCGCTCACATATATTCGCGTCGGCTCTTACACCATGCCTATGGGCGGGTGGCACACCAGCACCTATCTGCCCTGGGTAGTGGCCGTGATGCCCTATGTCAAGAACGTCCAGGTCTTCACCTGCCCCTCGGAGAACTACTCGTGGGACGGCGGCGTGGACGACAGCAGCGATGCTGGCCTTGAATACGGCCTCATTTCGTATGGCTTCAATGAGAATTGCAGCAGCGTCGCGGTCGGCAAGTTCGTGTTCGTGGCCGAGACCATGGTGATCTGCGACAAGGGCGACTTCAGTACCTACTTCATTGACACCAGGAGCGGCCTGGACGACCGCAACGGCAGAAATGACGTTGCCGTGCGGCGGCATAACGAAGGCTGCAACATCGGCTTCGCGGACGGCCACGGCAAGTGGTTCAAGGACAGCAACATTCCAGAGAATTACTATGACGGCGCTGACCCGGATACCGCAAGCCGGTTCTGGGATCCAGCCTACAGCGGCACCAATCTGTAAGCGCTGCTGCCACCATGGCAGCACGACCAGGTGGGACAACAGGAGCGGCCCCGAAAGGTGCCGCTTCTTTTGCTTCACTGTGCAACAGCTTTGGCCGAAAATGAGTCTAGCGGCATGATACCTACACAATAGCATGGCAGCATGTTGCCAGCGGCCGGCGGCTGGCCCGGCCCCTGCGCCCCAAGCAGCCCTGAGAAAGCGCCAGGATGTGCAGAATGGCTTTACTACAACTACAGGATAGGTTAGTCGGCGACGAGCAGCCGGTACTGCTCGTCGCTGAGTGCGGCATCAATCACAACGGCAGCCTGGATATGGCCCTGCACATGATTGATGAGGCAGCCACAGCCGGCGTTGACGCGGCCAAGTTTCAGCTTTTCAGAGCGCGGGGCATGTACACTCCCAGGGCCGGGCGCTACCGCACCGCCACCGGCGACATGGTGCCGATCTACGAGCTGATGGAGGCGATGGAGCTACCGATCGAGTGGCTGCCCGAGTTGTCGACTCGTTGTCGGCAGCGCAACCTGAAGTTTGTTATGACGGTGTGTGACGAGTGGTGCGTGGAGCAGATGGCACAGGCAGATTTCGATTGCTACAAGGTCGCCTCTTACGAGCTCTCGCACGTCCCACTGCTGATAGAGCTGGCGCGCCGCGATAAGCCGATAATCCTCTCGACCGGAGCAGCCAACATTGCCGATGTCGTCCGAGCCGGCGAGTGGCTGGCCCCGGACGGGCAAAGGCCGTTCGCCCTGCTGCAGTGTGAAGCCGCCTACCCGGCCCAGCCAGCAGAACTCAACCTGCGCGTCATCGAAACCTATGGCCGCCTTTTCCCCAACGTCATCCCAGGCTTGTCGGATCACACTGAGGACCCCGTAAGAGCGCCCGTCCAGGCCATCTGCCACGGTGCAAAGATCATCGAAAAGCACTTTACCCTTGACCGCAATCTTCCCGGCGCCGATCACAGCTTCGCCCTTGATCCCCCGGATCTGGCGCGCATGGTCCAGGCCGTGCGAGCGGCCGAAGACGACCTCGCCGCAGACAGGCACATAGAGATAGACGAGCAACTTGCCGGAAGCACTGTGCGCAAGCTTGCCGAAGCCGAGCAGATGCTGCGCGAGTTCGCCTACCGCGGCATCTTCTCAGTCGAGCCGATAGCGGCCGGAGACACGCTCAGCCGCGAGAACATCAGAGTGCTGCGGCCCGGACAACTCCCGCAGGGGATGCACCCGCGCTACTACCCGCTGCTGTCTTCGGGCAAGTATATCGCCACACGGGCCATTAGCCAGTACACCGGACTGGATTGGGATGACGTGCTGGTACCCGCCCAATAAAGCTGCGTTCGCTCCTCGATAGTTACTCAGCTTCTGTCCTGACATCATATTCTACTTTCCCTATTGTCATTGTCGTTGCTTTTCGGAGGGGCGGGGTACCCACGCCGTAGGCGTGGGTCAGGGTGGCTTTTGCGCTAGCAAAAGCCGGGTTCCCTATCCGGCCCAGCCTCCATTTACACCCTTTACTCCGTCCTGGAGCCACAAAGCGAGTAGTCACGCGCCTTGCGACCTCCGCATACAACTCCCGCCGCAAGTCACCCCTCACGGCAGCCACAGGTTCTTCGGCTGGTGGGTGCTGCTTGGTGGCATCACCTTGGCGTGGCCATCAAGGAAGCCGAAGGCCGCCTGGTCGAAATGACGCGCATCCACCCGCAAAAGTTGGTGGGGGGTGTACCTTGCGCCCATTGTCTCTACCCCAGGCGTGAGATCAAAAAACAGCAGCTTCTCACTAACCTCGCCGACAGCCGACAGACAATATGCATAAGGCCCTGAAGACGACCCCCTGGGGTTGAAGGTGAGGTTGTAGTTGATACCATAGCTGTGCGGGAGGTCGGTGGTCCGCTTGGCAGTTTGGCCCTTCGCGTCCAGGGGGCACTTAAGAATGTCTTCGTTCTTCAGATACGGTTGCAGCAGGATGCACCACGAATACCCGAGACTGTCGGGGGCCGTGCCGGCACGCGCGGGTACTAGCCGCCGGTCATAGTCCTGGCTGTATAGCACCGCCGCGGCCAGGAGCTGTCTGAGGTTGCTCAGGCACACGGCCTGTTGGCTCTTCTGGCGGGCACGAGAGAATACCGGAAATAACATAGCCGCCAGAACCGCTATGATAGCGATGACCACGAGCAACTCGATCAGTGTGAATCCACTGCGCCTGGACACATCCACTCCCCCCTTAACGGACACTTCGCAATACTATTGCCCGCCGACCGCCAAGCAACCTGCAAGCCAAGAAAGGTATCACGGAGCCGGCTTGCGAATGTGGATCTGTAACAGTTGCGCAATGCTCTTTCGATCTGGGTCTCGCAAATAGACACTAAGGATGAGTGCTATGGACATCAAATACATCCTGCATGCCGGTCTGAGTGTAGCTCTGCTGCTGATGCTCTATAGCGCTGGCATGTCCGCGCAGTTCGAACTCAAGCGGCCGTTCCATCCGCGGCTGAATATGACACCCGATGAGCTGCAGGCCGACAGAGCCGATCAAAAGGCGGTGGAAGAGGCGCGCAGGTTGGGCGACTCACAGTTGCGCCTCGACCGCACCACCTCCTACAAGGATTACTTCATTCCCCTGCCCCAGGCGCCGTTTCCCAACTCGCATAAAGGCGACTCCTGGCCCTACTGGACCGGCCTCTGCGGCAATCTGCGCCGCTATCTGGAAAACCTCAGCTACGCCTACGCCGTGACCGGGGACCAACGCTTCTATGACGCCTGCTACGCCACCATGATGTCAATATGCAACTGGCCGCAGTGGACCGACCCGGACTACAGCAACGGAAAATATCCGTGCCTCGACACTCATTCGCTGGTACGCGGCGTGACCACCGCCTATGACTATCTATATGAGGACCTGTCGCAGGCCGACCGTCAAAAGGTCCGCACCGCGATCGTTGAGAAGGGCTGCGAGCGTGTATTTCCCTACGTGGATGAAGGCTGGGTTTCCAATCCCAACCAGTGGCCCAACGGCTATGCGATAGTCCATACCGCGATGGCTGTCGGCGCGCTGGCGGTGATGGGTGAAGTTGAGGGTGTTGAGAAGTATCTCGCCAGGGCGATTGAGAAGATGAGCCTGTACTTCGATCAGCAGGGCGGCCAGGACGGCGGCCTCATCGAAGGCTTTGGCTACGGCAGCGTCGCGGTTGACAACTTCATGTATCTCATCGAGACGACCAACGCCGTCACCGGCGTTAACCTCTTTGACCATCGCTACCTTTCGCAGGCAATCTACTTCCCCGCATACTTCGTGCTGCCCGGTGGCGGATCGGTGGCCAACTTCGGCGACAATGGCGGCTCTAGTGGCTGCACGCCGACCCTGACCGCAATGGCCAATGCGATGGTGAAGATCAATGACAGCACCCTCGCAGCCTGGTACCTCGTCAAGGCCGACAAGCCCGACGAGCAGGCCAGGGCCCTTGCCGAGCAGCCGGACGACCTCCCGCTGGCCCGCAAATTCCGCTCCATCCGCTGGGCAGCTTTCAGGAGCGGCTGGGCCAGCGACGATTCGCTGCTGGCCTTCAAGTGCGGGTTCGTCAAAAACCACAACCACCTCGACCAGAATCACTTCATCCTCGGCTACGGCCGCCACTGGGTCATCAACGATCCCGGCTACCAGATATACAACCGGCCCTATCCCGCAGAGCGCAAGATGAGCATGGAGCTAATCAAAAGCCGCCATGACTACACCTTCGGCACCTACGGGCACAACTCGATCCTGGTGGATGGCGAGCAGCAGCTTAGTGCCGAGGGGGAAATCGGCGACCTCTTCTCAACGCCCGCGATGTGCTACACGGTGGGTGATGCGACGGCCTGCTATGCCGACCGCCTGAGCAAGTACCTGCGCCACGTCATCTCGGTGCCGGGCGGCTACTATCTGATACTCGACGAAGTCGCGGCCAGGGACGCCGACCGCAGCGTGGAGATTCTGCTGCATACGCCCTCCGACGGCGAGTTCATGGTGAGCGGCGAGGCCCTGAGCGAAAATCAGACAACCGACGCCGCCTTCCTCGCCATCCGGCGGGCCACGGCGCAGGTCGCGGTGGATATGCTTGGGCCGCAGAAGCTCAGTATCGCTCACAAAATCTGGCCCCACTCCGCCGGCTATGGCCATTACATATCGTGCAGCACAGGCGACAGCCATGCTGAATTCACCAACCTGATGGCACTGCGGGCCGGGCCGGCGGCACAGCACTTCGCCCCGCTGCAGGGCGCTCTCGAAGTCGCCCAGGATGGCCTGTTCACCATCAACATTATGCAGCAGCACGGCCCCGACATCATCGCCATCGGCGCTGGCGAACACCCTTCGACAGGCTCGGTTCGACACGGCTCACCGCAGGCAGGGCAGGCTGGCGGGCTGAGCCACGATGGCGCCATCGCCATGACCTCGCATCCGTTCGGACATCGCTATGCCATCTGCAGGGGCACGGAGCTGACATTCAGAGGCGACCCGCTGGTCAGGGCCGATGCTCCGGTGACTGTCGGCGGCGTGTTACGGGACGGGGTATTCCGGGCCGCGATTGTGGCCGACCAGCCGGTCACAGTGACGATGCACACCCCTGTGCGCACCGCGCTGGCCCGCATAAGCGGCATCGAGCAGCCTCTCGACGCCAGCTTCGACACCGAGGCGCAACTCCTGACCCTGGCTCTGCAGCCGGGCCGCTACTTGGTGGAACTGCGCCAGCTCTAGCGCGCATCACTCACCGACGCGTAGCTCGGCCTTCCGACAATTATCGCGTGGCTCGGGCATCCCAAACAATGCCCCGTGGGTCGGGCATCCCGTAGGCCCTGAGCTTGTCGAAGGGCAGCCCGACTCCGTTGCCGTTGCCGTTCCCCCCTCTCCCCCTGGCGGGTACCCACTCCGGAGGAGTGGGTGAGGCCGGGGGTGAGGGCGCCCGTTGCCTTTCGGCTTGCCCGCCATCCTGCCCCCACCGGCCAGGAGCAGGCCACACCAACAACCACCTATACCACATCTCCCCCACCCCAGCCAACTGTAACCTGTGTATGTTACGAGTTCGAAAAATTTTCTTGTACGCTCTTGACACACCTGTAAGACTATGCTATCTTACTCTATCCCTTGGGGGATTCCGATTATTGCTACCCGGGCTATTGGGCTCGGACTTGGATGTTTGGAGAGGACGATGTTTATGTATGCCATCAGGGTGGGTCTTCTGGTTGTAGTCTTTGCATTCTTCCCCATTGTGTTTGCTAATGCTGACCTGATCACCGTGGACGGCGACTTGACCGACGCTAACTGGTCCGGGGCGGGCGTCATTACAGGCTCGGACCCGCAAGGTGATGCACTGGATGATCACTATGACATGAAGTCCACTAGCAACTTGTGGGATCCGGTCGCTATGCGAAGCTTCTTTAACGCGGAGATGTGGGACACTCTGGCACCCGACGAGAGTGGTAACTTTATTGACCTCATGATCAACGCGGATGACAATCAGGGCACCGGTACATCTTGGCACGATGCCCAGGGCGTTGAATTCTACTTCTTCTACGACCTGAGTTCAGGCACAACATGGGGCACTAACTACGGATTCTATGAGTGGAATAGTGGCACGACGAGTTGGGACCCGCTACCGGAGTCCACAAACGCTGTCGCCCGCGGCACCTACGGTGTTGAATGGGGCGTTGATGGCTACCAACTCGGCCTACCCGACAATTTTGAGTGGGCAGTTCACTTCGACAATAACGTGGCGGCTGTAGATGACTACGTGCTGGAACAGAGGGGTCGCGCTCCGGAGCCGGCCACGCTGGTCCTCTTCGCACTTGGTCTCGGTGGCTTGTACCTGAAGCGCCGGCGCAGCAGCTAGGCACACTTGATAATCGCCAGGTATTGCGGGCCACTCATCATGAGTGGCCCGCTTCGCTTTTCCATCACGAAATTGGTCTGCTTGTTGTAGGGCGCGGGCTTGTACCGCGCCGGCCTGTTGTAGGGCGCGGGCTTGTACCGCGCCGGCTTGTTGTAGGGCGCGGGCTTGTACCGCGCCGGCTTGTTGTAGGGCGCGGGCTTGTACCGCGCCGGCTTGTTGTAGGGCGCGGGCTTGTACCGCG
>JAUVVY010000013.1 GCA_030604405.1 bacterium
AAGAGGTATTGTCGGGCTGCCCTTCGGCAAGCTCAGTCCGCAACTCGGCGCGGCCCCTCCGCAAGGCCAGGACAACGGCAACGCCCTCACGCCTTCAATTTGCCTCTCGCGTAGGGAGAGGGGAGAACGGCGACGGCTGGGCCGGATGGGGCCCCAAACATCCCCCATTTGGCCCCTCCGAAAGGCAACGAGAACGGCGACGGAGTCGGGCTGCCCTTCGACAAGCTCCCTTCGACAAGCTCAGGGCGGACACGGCAGAGCCTACGGGAAGCCCGAGCCACGGGATGAGTAAACGGCATTGTCAGGCTGGAAAGCCTGACCCACGCGATTGTATGTGGGATGGCCGAGCCACGGGATGAAGGAACGGCATTGTCAGGCTGGAAAGCCTGACCCACGCGATAATGATTTAGCCAGTCTAGTTGCTGGCGACTCTGGTCTCGGCGGCCTTCGGCAAGGTGAGAGTTACCTTGTCTGTAGCTGTGATTCTGTAAGTGCCGGGCTGGACCTGGGTGACACTCGTTGCATGTGGCCAGATAACCTCATCGCCCACACCATAGTCGTATATCTCGAACCAGGAGTCCACCGGGAATTCAGCCTCAAGCCGGCCTGCTTCGATATCCGGGTGGCGTTGGGGATCAATCATAGCGCCACCATGTACCCCTGCTAATTGATATTCGGCGGTCCCGCTCGCGTTCACAATGCGTGCGCCGTGGTAGTACCGATAGCCCCTGAGATGGAAAGGCGTCGAGCTGAGCACCTTGTGCCCCTCAACGCCCGTGACCTTGCCGGTGCCGATACGGGAGTCGAACTCCAGGCGCAACTGTGCCCCGTCGCCCACCTGCTTGGCTTCAAGCACTTTGTACGTCACGCGGCGCACGGGATTGGTCAGGTAGATGTAGCTGCCGACCATGCCGGCCGGGTTGGACGGCGGCGGCGATACTGTGATCGTGCCGGTCTTGTGGTCCACCTTGCTTATGGTGGCGCGGTATTCTGCGCTTTGCTGGGTGATGCCCAGGCCATTTTTGGTCAGCGTAGTGCCGCCAACGAGCACCAGCCGTGTCGGCACACCGCTCTCTTCAGAACAGAGGCCGAAGCGCCCGGCGAACTCAAAACCACCCTCGGCGCTGCGTACCACTGTCCCGTCAGCGGAAGCGAAGATCGTGTCGGTGCGCCCGTTGGTCAATTCGACCACGCAACCGTACGCATCAAAGCCGGCTTCATCCATGCCTGATAGCTTGAGTGGGCGCGCCGATTTGATGACCGGCTCACCCTTGTATAGCTCCATAAGATTGATGACCTGGGTCCTGGCGGGCGCTTCATCCTGCTTATGCAGCAGCACCCATTTCATTTCGTAGGGCTTGCCACCCGCCGGTGAAGTGCCGTCAGTGATGATGACCTCCAGGCCCTCGGCCTGCGGCACAGTCATCCGGAAGTGCAGGCCGGCGGCGTCCTGCAACGCCCAGTCTGCGGACCATACTCCGGTCGGGCTGGCTCGCTCCACGCTATACAGGTGTGCGAGGCCGAATAGTGGGCCGCTCCAGCCATACATGCTCTTGGCGCAGCCGGCCTCCTTAAGCCATTTTTCATCCCCGTAGGGTACATCGGGGCCGGCGAGGGTGCCACCGTCCTGTTTGGTCAGTTGCAGGCCCGCAGTTGTGAACTCGCCTTCCTGAGCGTGGAAAGTCCACCAATGCTCATTGCCGCCGTGGATGCGGTACAGGTCCACGCAGTAGAACTGCTCATCCGAGACATCAATGATGGCTAACATGCGCCGCTGCCAGTTCTCATCAGATACCTCGTAGCGCTGGGGGCCTTCGGCTTTGTAACCGAACCGCTGGGCGTAGGCTTCGGCTACATGGACCGGGCCGGCGTCGTTGAAGAGCTCGGCTGTGGCCGTCATCTGCACGTATGGGAACTGCCGTGCCTGAATCTGAGTTATCCAGTTCGAGTACCAACTGTTCCAGTTGCGTGGATAGCCCATGTGGCCGAGGATCTCGCTCTCGTAGGCATCAAGGCCGATGTGCATGATGTCATCGTTGACGTGGACGCGGGCCCGACCGTACATCATCCACAAGGCGCGCTTGCTGTCGCCCTTGCCACTGCGCAGCATCGCCAGGCCGTAGCCGTCCTGCAGACAGCTCGCGTCATTCCAGTCATCGGGCCACTTGGCGGCCTGCTCTTCGATCTCTTCGCGAGTGTAGGGGAAGCCTGTAGAAGGTTGCCACTGTGGGCTGTTGGCAAGCGCCCAGGCGAATTTGGGGTCCTGCAACATCCTGTACGCGTGTTCGAAGGCCGCCGGACCACCATTTTGCCACGTGCGTTTGCTGAGTTTAAGATATTTCGGGTGGGTGCCGGTATCGCCGACTCTGGGGTAGGTGCGGTCCAGGTTAACGGTGTTCATTGAGAAATCGAAGACGTTGTGGTAGCGACGGCTCTTGCTCAGATTGGGGTACTTGTCTTCGGGATACACTTCCGGCCGCATCCGGCGGAGGTGTTCCACGGCTTCGACTATCGGCCCCAGTTCGGCCACATGTATGCCGTTATACCCGCCGGTCGATTCGTATGGGGAGCCATCGCGGAAGTATGTGTTGGTCACGAAGGAGCGCATGTTACCGCCGCCGTCGTAAACCCAGTCGATCAATTCATCGCCCCGCCGGTAGTTGAGCACCTCCGCTATCCGCACCATAGCTCGCTGTGCAACAGGTTCGTTGGCGTGGCTGGCGCCGTCCATCAAGCCTTGCAGCACTACGGCGAACAGGTTCTCCTCGATGAACCGCCGCACGTCCTGATGGGTGTTTATGTCGAACCCCTTGCTCTGCAGGAAGGGGATGATCTCCTGGTCCTGTTCGATGGCCGGCCAGATCTTGTCATACGCCTCGGCATGGGCCGCGCCCTTGTGGTGAATCATGTAAGTGGTCAGGCCACTGTGGGCACGACACGGCCCCTCGGAAAACGGTGCCGGCCCCAGCCTGTCCACCTGGCTGCGAGTGTTGCGGTGACGGTGCTGAGTCATGGTGGCGAGGTAAGCGTACTCGGCGGCCACACGCGCCATGGCGACGAGAGCCTTGTGTACATACGTAATATCACCTGTTGCCATGTACCCGTCGGCACACTGCGGCGCTACCGTCAGCATGTGTCTGCAGTACGCCTGACACAGTTCAGCGATAAACCCGTACTTGTTGCCCTCGTATTCCCATGCGCCGCCGAAGCCGTCGTCGGGGAATTCGCCGCTGGTCATGTCACCGTTAGCAAAGTCGTTGGACGGATAGACCTCCCCACCGACCGGGCACGTGATCTTCCAGTTGTAGGGCAGGGAGTACTCCCAGGTCCACGGGTAAAAGGCCTGCTTGCGGTAGATCTCCGCACCGTGTATCGGGCAACCGTCTTTGACATTGACCCAGTGCCAGCGCGGAATGGTGCTATCCGGCTGCATGTTCCATATCTGCTCGTCAGACACATCGAGCCAGCGCTTGCCGGGCGCGCCTTTGCCTTTGGCCGCCTCTTTCATGACGTCGGTGGTCGTCGTTTGCCCTGCCTTGAGCTCGGGCAGCTCTTCACTCAGCGGCCAACGGCGCGGCAATTGCACTCCCTTCAGTTCCCGGAACTGCCTCAGGTCGTCAAATGACCAGATCTCGATGGATACGGTGACCTCGCCGTCCGGGTGGGCAAAGATGATATCTGCCTGGTCCGCCGGCTTGAGACTGCGGAAATAGTACTTGCGCAGTTGCTTCTTGGCGGGAAGCGGCGTGCGGTCGAACATCTCCACGCACTCGGGCACCGTCACTTTGATCTGCGGCGCGTCAGCGGACACATTGAGTGCAATCATGAACATCCGCTGTACGCCAACGATGTCCGGCTTGTAGGCGATCGCGTCTTCGCCCTGCGAGTATCCAGGGACAGACAACAGCGAGCCCAGCAACAGCCCCATGATGACCAATAAGTCCCAGCGCATTGCTATCACCTCTGTCCGTCGAGTAGCGTCTCCATGGCTTCTACCATTTGCAGGCCTACTCCCAGGTTCCAGTCGGGCGTTTCCTGAACGCCGGCCCCAATCATCCCCGCCTGATTTGGACTTTGACCTGTCTGCCCGAAAAACGCCGTCGGCAGTGTTATTCCGCACCTTGCGCCAATATCCTGCAAGTGCCCAAGTGCCAAGCCGGTCAGATTCTTTCGGGGTGACACCGTCTCGAGCAGGTGATCAACAGCAGGAAGCCAGGGAGCGACTGACGAATAAGCTCACAGTGTCCGGACTCTGATCAGGCGAATGTTAGAGACAGAGCAAGACACGGTTCAGAAGGAGACAATAGATGGCCTTTCTGACATGGGACAAGTATCATCCCGAAGTGGCCCAAGCCTGCAAGAACATCCAGCCGTGGCCCTGCGAAAAGATCGCCACGGGACTGGCAGGCGTCTCACAGCCGAGCATTGTTAAGGACCCCAAGGGGCAGCTTTTCGTCGCAGGGACTCACGGCGAGGTGTTCCACTCCAGAGACGGCGCCGAATCCTGGGCCCTGCTGTGCGAGGCGCCGGCACTCGACCCCGACGTGCCGGCGGGCCTCAAGGTGATGGCATTAGACAGCTCGGGAATCGGGGTGTCTTCGGAGGGTACGCTGCTTCTGCCATGGCGCATGGCATATAACGACGGGCGGGAGTATTGTGGCCACGAAGACGAGACCTACCACGACGTGATGTGGGTTACGCGGTCAGAGGACCGGGGCAAGACGTGGGAGGCGTCGCCGCTGCTAGATCCCTCGCCGTACGACGTGATAGGCGGCAATCAGGTGCGTATCAATGAGATGAGTGATGGACGGCTTCTGGTTGTGGAGACTGCGGCGCGGCAGCCGCGCCCGGGCAAGCCGCTTCCCAAGAGCGAGTGGAAGCTGTGGGCACTGCTCTTCTGCTCGACGGACGACGGTCGTACGTGGACGCATATCGCCGATCTTGGCGAGCACACCGATGAAAGTGATTTGCTTGAGCTGCCCTCGGGAAAGTTATTGGCGAGTGTCCGGTATCAGCGAAAGAAGTTACCCGATGATCCCGACGAGCTTGCCACGCCCTATTACTTCGACCCCGAACACGATAAGGACAGATGCCGGGAGTGCCGGGAATACGGGCCAACCGGCGTCGGCGGACACAGCGTCTATAAACAGTCGGCTGTTGTGCACAGTGATGACGAAGGCAAGACCTGGAGCGCCCCGCGAATCGTGACGGGATGGCTTCAACAGACCGGGTGCCTGGCGCGGCTGTCGGACGGAACTGTCCTGCTTCCCTTCGGTCACAAGGACGAGGGCCACGGCCAACGTGTTATTATCAGCTTCGACGAGGGCGAAACCTGGAGTAAGGCAGTTTACGAACTGAACAAGTTCGGCATGTACGCCAGTTCCGTTGTGCTTGGGGATGATACCATCGTAACAGTGCACGACTCGGCAGGGACGGGAGACTCTCGTGGCCTGCATGTGCTGCGGTGGAAGGCCCCGCCGAGGGAGGAAGTAAGCAAGTACGGCTTCTTCGAACCCAGGCCGGCCCAAAGCCCTGAATAAGAGGCCCACGTGAGCAAAAATCCGGGCGCGGCGATTCTGCCCAGCCCTATCTAAAGAGGTGTACTATCGAAGCGGCTTCAGGACTTCATTTTCGGAGATTCACAGGCTGGGCTTCGACAAGCTCAGCCCCTACGGGAAAGACGCTGCTGCTTTTTGGCCTTGCTTGCTCAGTCGTCCAATACCGGCGGCGCGGTAGCCTTCGGCAAGCTCAGGCCCTGCGGCAAGCCCGCGCCCTACAGAACGCCGGCTGTTGTCAATAGTCTAATACCTGCGGCGGGGTGGCCTTCGGGAACTGAAATCGACCCAGATGATGATGAACCAGTTTGGAAGAAGACCAGCAATCCAGATGACCCAGTTTGCTACACCAAGAATACGGCTCCTACAATGTTCGCAGTGTTCACGGTGACACCCAGCATCTCTCCTGACGTGACCGGGGTATCTGTGAGGGCCAAGGTAGACACCACGGTCGTCGGGAGCGCCACTAGCCTGAAGCTTTCCGGAACTGTGATAGAGGACAGCACCAACACAGACGGGGATGTTGACGGCATCGGCGGCGGCTCTGCTGTGCCGAATAGTAATGGTGTCATAGCGTTCGATGGGGTTACCAACGACAGGCGCACTTTGAAGTGGAAATACTCTCTAAATGGTACTGCCTGGACGAGAGCTTACGACGCGGACGTTAAAATGTACTTTACCGATGCAACGCCGCTGGAAGCCAACGTATATGACCTGGCCCTGGAGAAAGCTTTTGGCTATGTGGACGGTGACGCCGATATCCAGGGGGAAATCAATACCGGGATGGATGGTGATATTACGTATGACCCCAGCGAAGCGCATAAGCATGACTTGGACCTGTTTACCACCGGTGAGGGGCAATGCTGTTGCCACGCGATTGTATTTACGCAGCTATGCCGGACTGTGGGCGTTGACGCAGCCACCGAGTACGTCTGGGGCGGTCACGCCGCCGACTACGTTTGCTGGTTCTGGTGGCAGGACAACCCACCGGCCGGACCAAGTGTGTCGGACTACTATTGTTCTTTCCAATTGGACAAACCAATCCACGATGACGCGGGAGCCGATCCCCACTTTACTTTGCATGCCGAATCTCTCTCTGGTGGCACGTATTATGATTCCTCCTACGGGACGACCAGCCTACCTGGTACTCACGAACTGGCCCCGGCGCATCCCGTTGGTAATCCCGCGGCTACGGTACGAACTGGGGGCGGTTTTCCGCCCAGTAACCAGTGCGACACCGACTGGGAGTGTGCACATTACTGAGACTAAAGTGCTAGGTCTCGCAAACACTTATCGTAAGAAACAGTCAAACAGAGGAGGAAAGTCCCATGAAAATCAGGTTGGCGATAATCACGCTTGCGTATGTATGGGTGTGGACCGGGGGACTGGTTGTGGGGCCAGCGTCGCAGGACCAGGCCAGACAGGCTGCGTGCTATGCGGAGACCGAGGAACAAAGCGGCAGGCCGGCGCACATCAGGAGCATACATCCGGAAGAGGTCTTCGGCCCACTTCCTCAATATGAAACTGTGATCGCCGGCATAGATGCGGACGCATTGGCGCAGACCTTCTTGCCGGGCGATGCACTCCTGTCCATAACGGCGATAGGCTCCATCCCCTGGAACATAGGAGTAGACTATCGCTATAACACAGGGGCTGGACGGGTGGCAATGGAAGTTGGGGTGTTCCAGGACCAACAGACAGCAGCAAAAGCATTCGCGGATTGGTGGAGAAGAAGAGCGGTAGTCCTACCCTTGTTCCCGGGATTAGGGGACAGGGCATGTCTCTCGGGTGAGAATGTAGGGGTTGTGGTCAACAATGCTGTGCTCTCGGTGTATTGGCGTGATAGACACAGCACCGACCGGATGCTGTCGATTGGAAAGCTCATAGTGGAGCAACTCAAAACGGGCGAAGAGATCGTAACCAGAGGTGACCATGTCGTAATCCCGGCAATTCACGTCGAGGTGTCGGCCGAAGTAGTTGCTGGCGAAGCGGCCGCAATTCAGTATTGGGTCGAAGGTGACGAGAAGGTATTCGTTGAACCGGGAGTGAGGCCAGCCAGACAAAGTGGCACCATATCGTTCATTGGAACGACGACCCCGCCGGGTACCTATACACGTGAGCTATTCTTTGCTACAGAAAAGAATGTCATTGTGCGTAAGGTAGTGTCGGTACGAGTGGTCGCACAAGAATAGTATGAGTACCGCTAGGAGCCTTCGTTCTTGGTGATTTGATCTGAGCACGATGAGTGGGCATTGATTCAGAGCCTCCGCGAGCCGCATCCCCCAGAACCCGAGTAACTGCAGCCGACCCCGAGCAACGGCACATGCGGCCGGCTGCCCGTCGGGCATGGGTTCGCCAGGGCTCCGGATATGGACTGGAGGATGGGTGGAATGGGCGAGGCAGTGAGTTCATCGGTGCGTTGGTACCCAGCGACTTTGTGCCCTCACAATTTGGGGGTGCGATGCACCTCGGTAGAAACATAATCACTGGCGAATGTTTCAATGGCGCGAATGGGGACCACCAGTATTGGTCGTCTGGTTGGGACCCAGATACGGGCCCGCCCTATGCCAGGGATGACGACCCTCAAAGCGGAACATCATCTGGGGTTATTTACGCCTGGGATTACCCAGGTCTCAGCGGATTCCACAGTTCCGCCAACGAGATTCTGCGGATGCGGATCAATTGGAAAGCATTCGCCATGTATGACACTATCCGGTGCTCCGAGCAGCTAGAATGGTGCACCCGCCAGTCCTACAAGAAGACAGGCTCCTGGGACACAGGAACCGCCAGTTCCGGCGGTGTCTATACCTTAACTGACAATACGAAGGCTTGGGGACCGGCCGGCTGGGTGCCGGGGGTGATCAAAATCACAGGCGGAACGGGCGTCGGTCAGGTTCGCCGGGTCACCGGAAACTCAGACGTCACTATCACTGTGGCCACGGCTTGGGGCACGCAACCTGCCGCCGACTCAGAGTACACAGTCTTCAAGGCATCAACCTGGACAATAGTAAATGACGTCGGCAATGACAATGTAAATGCCGATGGAACTACTAACACAACATGGGACCTTCAATAGATTTAGCTAATTGCGAAAGGAGAGTTTGAGATGCTCTTACGTGTGGAGTTAGTCTTGGCGTTGCTTGGGCTTTGCGTGATCGCCGCTCTGTTCGTTGGTGCGGGACGGGCACAGGGACAAGAGTCCGCTGTCAAGAGGCTGCTTTCCGATGAAGCGACGACAATACTCCAGGCACAGGAGGAACTGCTTGCGGCCCGAACAGACTTGATTTCTCAGCTCATAAGTGTTGTTGACAGTCAGCAAAACCACGAAACGAGACGCGAATCGGTGCGGGCGAGTATGTTTATCTTAGGGGAAATGCGGGCCACGCAGGCTGTGCCGGTGCTAGTCAAATACATAGCCTTCCGTGACGACCCGTCGGCCCGTTTCGCACAGCCACATCGGTTCGGTTCAGGGCCGCTGGAACAGGAGGGGCCCGCTGTCCAAGCGCTCGTAAAGATCGGTGAGCCTTGCCTGAAGGCGGTCATCAACAAGCTCGCAACGACCTATGATGTTACGGAGCAGAAATGTTGCATTCGCGTATTGATTGAACTCAGAGAAAGCGACGCGGCTTCGGCTATGTTGGTGGACGCCATCGCGGAGGAAGCGGACCTTAAGAAGCGCGAGCGCCTCCATAACAGTCTAGACATGCTCCTGAGAATTGAATGACCGCAGCCCACCGGACGGTGAATGGCAGCCATATGACGACACCGTCACTTTGATCTGCGGCGCGCTGCGAAAGATAGACTACCGATGCGCCGATCTTGCTGAAGGTCTTGTACGAGCTTGCCAGGTAAACGTCGCAGCCGAGTTCTTCGACATTTACCAGTTGGTGAGGAGCCCGCTGAGCGCCATCAACGAGCACATAGAGATCAGGCTTGAGCTTCCTCGCCTCGGCAATGATGGTCTTGACATCGTTGCTAGTGCCCAGGATGTTGGAACTGTGAATCAGTGCGAGGACGACGGTATTGGTATCAATCTGCTCGAGGATGGCTTCCGGCTTGACGATGCCGGCTTCTCGACACAGTTGCGCGACACGCCATTGCTTGCGGAGTCGTTCGGCCAGAATCCGCGTCGCATCAAAGGTCGCGGGATGATCGAGGTTGGTCGTCACCACGTTATCGCCAGGAACATAATGAATAATCGAGCCAAGTACCTTGAATACGTTGCTGGTAGTGCTTTCGCCCAGGGCAATGGTTCCGGACCGCGCACCGAGGAATGTGCGGACGTCTTCTGTCCCGCTGGCGATGATCGCATCGGTCTCCTGGGAGGCCGGATTGTCCCTGCCTGCATTGTCTGGCAGCGCTGTCAGCTCGGAGACTACCTCCACTACCGATTTTAGCTTCAGCGCGCCGCCGGCATTCTCCAAATAGATCCGCTTTCCGCAGTAGGGGTCGGACTCCACGCAGGCAAAGCTACCTCGGATAGCGTTCATGAGGTCATCATCAAAGAATTGGCCTTCATCCCGGCGCATGCTTCCCTCCCGGTCATGTGGTTGTAGAGTTTCACGTCACCCCAGTTGAGATCACTACTGCGAGGTTCGGCGCCGCTCCCCCTTCCTCCTCTTCAAGAGGTGTGTGCAGCCCGGCGGAGGTCGCTGGGGGGCAGAGAGTCACACCGAGGCGACAGGCTTGTGTCGTTGGGAGATGAGCATTTCAGCAGAGGCGGGGATAGCTCGCGTCTTTGTGATTCGCGGGCTATCCTGCTCCGGCGACAATCTCGGTAATGTCTCGCTCGAGTGAGGAGAGCGCCTCATTGACGGTCAGTCGGTCCAGGATGGCCCCCTGAACGGTTTGCCAGAGGGTGTCTTCAACCTGCGGGTAGGCTGGGAACCTGGGCGGTATGATAGCGTAGTTGATGACGGTCTCGTCCAGGAGCTTCATGCGGCGCTGTGCCAATGAACCGGGCTCAGTCAAGGCGACGATCTGCTGGTGAACGGCCGGCCTGACGGACAGGGCTCCTCCGCGGGCTTCCAGAAGTTGGGATTCATAGGAGGTGAGGAATCGCAGCAGTGCCAGGGCGCCGTCGAGGTCGGTAACGCTGGTGGGAATGGCAAATGTGAAGCCGCCGGCATAAGCACAGCGGAGTCCGGCAGGTCCGCTGGGGAGGAGGCTGATTCCTACATGGCCGGCGGCCCGCGATGTCTCCGGGTTGACGATATGCTCGTATCCGCCGGGCCAGTCGTGGATCATGGCAGCGCGTCCGGTGGTGAAGGCTGCGCGCACCTCATCGTAGTGCATGTCAGGCAAGTCGGGCGGTGTCACCTTGCGGACAGAATGGAGGTCGCGGAGGTAGTTGAGCGCCCAGCGCCCCGCGTCGGAGTCGAGGGCAGGGCGGAGGTCATCGTGGAAGAGGCGTCCGCCCGCAGATGAGAGCAGCTCGAAGAAGGTACCGAAAAGCCCGGAGAAACAGCCGGGGTAGGCAAAGCCCACACGGTCCGGCGGAGCGGCTACTTGCTGGGCCATGTCGGCCAGTTCGTCCCACGTCTCAGGTCCCCGTTCGCCGATCCAGTCGGTGCGGTGACAGAGGAGGCGGACGTCAATGTTGCGCGGCAGGCCGTAGAGCTTGCCGTCAATGGTGGCCAGTTCGACGATGGAGGGGGCGAAGGCGGCGATCTGCTCGTCCGAGATCCAGTCATCGAGGGGATGGAGCCACTGAGCCTGGCTGGGTGCGTATTTAGTGTGTGTGGAGATGAGGTCGTAGCGGGCCGTGCCGGCAGAATACACCTCTGCAATATGATCGTTAAGGGCCGGGTGGGCATCCTTGAAGGCTATCTCGACGTGCCAGCCGGCCTGGTCCTCGAACTCGGGAAGGCGCTGATAGAGGCGGTCGTACATCGGGCCGCCGACAAGCGCAACACGCAAGGTCCCCCTGGTGGCGTTCATGGCAAGGCCTCCTGTTCAGTAGCCGAGTGTAACGCCGCCGTCCACTGGTAGTGCGACACCGGTGATGAAGGAGGCGGCATCACTGGCGAGGAAGGCTACTGCCTCGCCGATTTCCTCGACAGTGGCGATACGCCCCATGGGATGCACGGAGTAGATGTACTCGCGCGCCTGGTCGGGGTCAGGCTGCTGCTTGAACCAGTCCTCGACCAGCGGCGTCTCGACCCAGCCGGGACAGACACAGTTGACGCGGACACCTTCAGGGGCCAGGTCGAGTGCCATCGCCTTAGTCATGGCGACGATGCCACCCTTGCTTGCGGCATAGGCGGTGGCACGGCTCTGTCCGACCAGGCCGACCATTGAGGACATGTTGATGATGCTGCCGTGCCGGTCCACGAGATGGGGGAGGGCGGCTTTGGCACAGAGGAAGTAGCCCTTGAGGTTGATGTCGAGCAGGCGGTCCCATTCCTCTTCGGTCTGGTCGAAGATGGTCTCGGAGATGTGGATGCCGGCGTTGTTGAGGAGGCAGTCTATGTGGCCGAATCTCTTGACAGCCTCCTGCACCATGTTCTCGACCTCGTCAGCGGCGGTGACGTCGGTGGGTACAAAGATGGCCTGGTAGTCGGCTCTGCGGAGGTCTGACTGAGCATGAGGCCCTGTTCTGCGGTCAACGTCGGCGATGACGACAGATGCGCCTTTGCTGGCCATGACGTGGGCGCAGCCGAGGCCGATGCCCTTTGCTCCACCGGTGACGATGACAACCTTGTCGGATAGCATGGGATGCTCTCCTTCGGGGGCTTGGCCGGCGCTATTGACGGCTGCCAGGGGCGCCGGGCCGCCCTGATCGGGTGTTGTTGACAACGGCTTTCTCTCACCGTTAGTATAGGATGATTGGTCATGGAATACCTGCAAATCTACGGAAAAATGTTGCTGATAAGGCGCTTTGAGCAGCGAGTGGCAGAGCTGCAGCGGGCCGGTGAGGTCCCCGGCTTCACGCACTTGTATTGGGGCCAGGAGGCGATCGCCACCGGGGTGTGTCACTGGCTGACGGAGGATGACTATGTGGTCAGTACGCACCGGGGTCATGGGCACTGTCTGGCGAAGGGCGCTGACGCGGGGCGCATGCTGGCCGAGATAATGGGACGTGAAGATGGCTACTGTCGCGGCCGGGGCGGCTCGATGCATGTGGCCGATTTCAGTTGTGGGATGCTGGGGGCCAACGGCATCGTGGGCGGGAGCCTGCCGATCTCAACAGGTGCAGCGCTGGCGTGCAAGCTCGCAGGCGATGGGAAGATCACTGTGGCGTTCTTCGGCGATGGGGCGGTCGAGGAAGGCGTGTTCCACGAAAGCCTCAACCTGGCGAGTCTGTGGAGCCTGCCACTGCTTTTCGTCTGCGAGAACAACCAGTGGGCTATCTCGGTCCCTGTGGGCAGGCGGCAAGCAGGCGGAGGTGCGGTTGCGCTGGCGGCGGCACACGGGATCAGCGCGTGCGCAGTGGATGGGAACGATGCAGTGGCGGTCGTCGAGGCCGCCGGCGAGATGGTGATGAGCGCGCGGCAGGGCAAGCCCGGCTTGCTCAACTGCCAGACAATCCGCTGGGGCGGGCACCATTCGGCACAGCCGACGAGAGCCTACCGGACGGAAGAGGACTGCACCAGGGGCGAAGCGGCCTGCCCAATCGCGCGGTTGGGCAAGCGTCTGGTTGCAGACGGCGAGGCGACTGAGGAGCAGCTACAGGCCGTCAGGGCGGAGGCGGACAGGGCGATTGATGCGGCTCAGCGGTTCGCACAGAGCAGCCCGCTGCCTCGCGCGGAGACGGTGACAGACTACGTGTACTATGAGGGAAGTGCCGAGTAGATGGGGCAGATAACCTATGCGGCGGCGCTGAACCGGGCGCTGGCGGAGGCAATGCGAGAGGACCCGAAGGTCGTTGTTCTCGGCGAGGACATCGGTGCCCTTGGCGGAATCTTCACGGTGACGCAGGGGTTGTTGGAGGAGTTCGGCCCCGCGCGCGTTTTCGAGACGCCACTATCAGAAGCCTGCTACGTGGGGTGCGGGACCGGGCTGGCGCTGTGTGGCTGGAGGCCCGTCGTCGAGCTGATGTTCACGGACTTCCTGATGGTAGCGATGGACCAGGTGTGCAACCAGGCAGCGAAGCTGCGGTACATGACCGGGGGGCAGGCGAAATTACCGATGACACTGCGGGCGCCGATCGGTGCGCGCAACTCGGCAGCGGCGCAGCACTCGCAATCCCCGCAGGCGTGGTTTGCGCACACACCCGGGCTGCGCGTTGTGATGCCTGCGACACCTGCTGACGCGCTTGGCTTGCTGGCCTCGGCGATAGAATGCGATGATCCCGTGCTGGTGTTGGAGCACAAGTCCCATTACGGGGACAAGGGGCCGGTTCCAGAGGGGCGTCACCGCGTGCCCCTGGGCAAGGCAGAGGTCAAGCGAAGCGGAAAGGATGTCACCATCGTCGGCTGCTCGCGGATGACGCTGCTGGCGCTGGAGGCGGCCGAGCAGTTGGCGGCAGAGGGCATCGAAGCGGAAGTCGTTGACCTGCGGAGCCTGAACCCGCTGGACCGTGAGGCGATAGTGGGCTCGGTATCGCGGACCCGGCGTGCAGTAGTAGTGGACGAGGGCGTGCTCGACTTCGGCATCACCGCTGAGATAGCCGCGCTGGTCCACGGCGAGCTGTTTGACGAATTGCTTGCGCCGGTGGTGCGTGTCGGCGCCGTTCACGCACCGATTCCGTTCAGCCCGCCACTGGAGAGGGCTGCAGTTCCCCAGGTCGCGGATATCGTGGCGGCGGTGAGAAGATGTCTTGGCAAAAAACCGGCGGACATCTAGTACCGGGCCGTCGGAGCGTGCAGAAGCTGGCTGCAGACCGCTATCTCATCAGGCTCGACGACCAGCCGCACCTGATGAACAACTGGCTGCTGGTGCGCAAGGTGACCGGCGACGGCATCATAGTCGAGCCGCCGCCGACCCTCGACTCCAAGCAACGCACCTACAAGGTCTTTGCGGGCGAGGCGTCGAGCACCCGCTTGCTTGGGCCGCTGCGTGGCATCAAGCGACAGCCCATCTACAACGAGTACGGCAGGCAGATGCACTCCTGCCACCAGGTCATCACTGACGATTACACCGGCGTGGAGGAGGGCGGCGAGATCGCCATCAGCCGCCTCGAGAAGGGCCATGACACGGTCTTCGTAACCAGGTTCGCCCACGCTACGCGGGATGCGGAGTAGGCGCAAGTTCGTGCTAACTATCTACCTTGCTAAGGGCAGGTGATTGTTTGCCAGGCGGAGAACTACCATATGCGACAGAGATGGTCGGTGACTGACACACTGCCACGACTACGGAACCCGGGAGGCATGGCCCATGCGTGAGACCTACCTGCCCATCTACAGACAGGTCCTGTCACTAGGCCGGACGGACGAACCCGCCGCCGCGGCGCTTGCCGCACAGACTGCTGAGGAGGCGCGCGATGCGGGCGACGCAGCGGTAGCGACGTTCTTCGACGCGCTGTCTCTCCGCGTCAGGGGTCAACACGACGAGGCCATCCCACTGTTCGAGCAGTGCCGGGATGCGGCGGACTTCCCCTTGCCCGGCGAGCTGTTCTTCGAGTTGGGCCGCGCACACGGCAACCTCGGCGACTACGACAAGGCCATCGAGTGCTACCACAACGCGCTGGACGAGGAGAGCTACGACACGCCGGGCTCCGCCTGGAACAACATGGCCATCGCCTACGGCCACCTCGGCGAGCACGGCAAGGCCATCGAGTGCTACGAGAAAGCGCTTGCCGAGGAGAGCTACAAGACGCCGGGCAACGTCTGGAACAACATGGGCGTCGCCTACCAGCACCTCGGCGACCACGACAAGGCGATCGAGTGCTACACGAAGGCCGTGGACAGCGCGGGGCGCGCTCATCTCGGACATGCCTGGCACAACATGGGCCTTCTGTATTGGATTGCAGGGCGCCTCGACCCAGCCAGAACGGCATTCGAGAACGCGATCCACGAGTATGAGAGACAGGGGGACACGGGGGACGCGGAGAATGCACGGGAGCGGCTGGCCGCCCTGGAGCGCCCTGACGAGGACTCGGCGAACCAACTGGCGCTGCCCAGCCAGGAGGCCAGAGCCGGGGAGCCGTTCGCTGGTTGGGCCACAGGCGGGCCCGAATCGGACCTCGATGATGTGTTCGTGTTTCTGAAGGACTGGAGCGGCTCCTCGCCCTACGCCGCTGTCACCAAGCCGGAGGAATTCGGAGGCCAACCCATCGTCGGCGGTGGGTACTTCCTCAAGTGGAACGGCCGGGGGACCGTCATTGATCCCGGGATCGGCTTCGTGACCAACTTCCTCGGCGAGCCTTTCCACTCATGCGAAGTGCACCATGTTCTGACCACACACGCGCACATTGACCACACCGCAGACCTCATGGCTCTCCAGAACCTCCACAAGGAGTACTGCGAGGCCCTTGACAAGCACGGGCCCACCGGCGGCACGGCAAGATCGTCCCACCCGCTTACCCACTTCTGGGACAGGACAACGTTCCGCATCAACCCATACATACCGACATGCGATGCCGAAGATGGGGCGCACGAGCTCACTCCAAGCAGCCAACCGCACTTGCCCTCAGAAGCAGCAATGACGATAACGCCCCTCCACAGCCAGCACTGCGATGACTCGGTTGCACTGTTGCTCATGATGAAGGTGGGCGAGGAGGAACGGGTACGCATCGGCCTGACGTCCGACGCAGCCGTCGAGGCCGCCGGCAGTCTGGCGAAGGCGTTCCAAGGCTGTGATGTTATCATCCTGCACTTCAGCAAGCGCCATACGCCCGACCCTCTCACCGGCCAAGTCAAGGAGAGCCATCTCGGCTTCGAGGGTTGCATCGAGATAATCAAGGACACGGATGCGCAGGTGTACGTAGTCGCAGAGTTCTGCGCGGAGGACGGCGAGGACCATCGCATCCGCGACACCAGGACGATTGGGGATCTGGCGGAAACACAAGCCACTGTGGTCCCCGCCGATATTGGCCTCACGCTGTGGCTCCCACGCGAACAGGGCGACCCGGTGCGTGTCAGGTGTTCGCGATGCAAGCAGCCCTGCGAAGCGAACCGCATCATCGTCCAGACCCCACAGGCCTTCCAGCGCATCACCTACGTCTGCCCGGACTGCACGCTCTGAGGGACCCGCGGGACGGGGGGTAGGCGCAAACTCTCGGCCTTGTCCGGTGTCGTTGAGGGGGGACCTGAGGCATCACCTGCGGAAAGCTAAGGAGACACGACGCCATGAACAGCTCTTCGCCGCGACCATACAACATTCTCATCATCGGGGGCAGCGGCTTCGTCAGCGGAACGATGGCACGCGCCGCCGTTGCAGCCGGACACCGCACATGGGTGCTGACCCGGGGACAGCGGCCATTGCCTGACGGCGTGAGCGGGCTGGTGGCCGACCGTCATGACCACGACGCCTTCGCCGCGGCCATCGCGGCAGCCGACACCGAATGGGATCTTGTGGTGGACTGCCAGGCTTTCAGCGCCGGCGATATCCGCCAGGATGTCACGGTGCTCTCCACTGTCGCAAAGCAGCTTCTGTACATCTCGACCGACTTCGTATTCGACCCGCTGCAGCGCAGCTTCCCGCAGCCGACAGAAGCCCCATACACGACGGCGGATGACTACGGTGGCAACAAGCGCAGGGGCGAGCTGGAACTGCTCGAGGCGGATGCCGGCGATATGAAGTGGACCATCTTCCGGCCATGCCACATCTACGGGCCGGGCTCGGAACTGGGGTGTCTGCCCCTGCACGGACGCGACCCGGAGCTGATTGCCAGAATGAAGGCGGGCAAACCGCTGCAGCTTGTCGGCGGCGGATACTTCCTGCAGCAGCCCATCTGCGCGCGCGACCTTGCGACAATGGCGCTCGATGTCATCGGCAATGCAGCGGTGTATGGGGAGGTCTTCTGCACCGCCGGGCCGGACATCATTGAGTCGAAGCGATACTATGAGATCATCGCCGCTGTGCTCGGTGTGGGCCTGACCGTCGAGGAAGTGCGGGTGTGTGATGCGCTTGAGGAAGACCCGGGCAAGCAGCCGTTCTACTGCCACCGTATCTATGATCTGTCGAGGCTGGCCGAACACGGACTGTCAGTGCCCTCGATGGCGATTGAGGACGGTCTGCGCGAGCACACGGAAAGCCTGCTGAGGACAAGGGGATAGTGACGCGGCAGGGGACGAAGTAACAGATGGCGGAGCGGGCCGGGCACCCACGACCCGCCCCACGACACTCCCACACTGATAGGAAACAAAGGCGGTGTTGTAGGGTGCAATTCATTGCGCCCACTCAGCAGGAGTGTGGAGGGCGTAGGGCCGGCGCGGTACCCTTCGGCAAGCTCAGGGCCTACGCCAAGCCCGCGCCCTACAACAAGGCCCACTCAGGAGCGGTGTGGAGGGAGTAGGGCCGGCGCGGTACAAGCCCGCGCCCTACAATAAGGCCCAGTCAGCAGCGGTGTGGAGGGCGTGATCAATCACGCCCCTACGAACAGCGACAGCCGGCCTTTTGTGACCTACCGACAATCTAAACCGGCACCCTAGCGATCCGGGAATGTGGAGGCCGGACTGGCGCCTCAGCCTTCGCAGTCGTCGCCCATTGCGTAGGCCGCGGCGATGGTCCTTTTCGGGTCGAACATCTCCTCGATAGGGCCAAGTTGCTGCTCCAGTTGGCAGGGCGGCTCGTATGTGTCGAGGTCCTCGCCGTTGGCGAAACCCTTTATCAGTTCGACCATGTACAGGAATGTGCGCAGAGGAATGTCGGGTGGGACGCCGTGGTCCACCGACGGGATGTAACGGCCGTAGTCACGGGCGGTGCGATAGCGCTTGACGACCTCCGCACGCGCGCGTTGCTTATCGAAGCGCAGTTCGCGCTTGTCTATTCCGCCACGGATGAACAGCTTCGGGTAGTCGCGCAGAAACGTTTCCGGATCGTTTCCGGCGGCTATCTCGATGGGTTGGATGGCGTCAATTCCGGAGGGATGCATTACCGGGATGATCTGGCCGTTGTAGCCGTCGGAATCCATCTCCACGATGTCCACACCGTGGTCCTTGAAGAATTCGTACAGGCGCTCGTAGCGGGGGAGCATGAACTCGCGCATGTGGGCGGGAGAGAGCATGGCCTGGCCCTTGTAGGCCATATCTTCATTGAGTGTGACCGTGTCCACCTTGATGTGCGACAGCGGCTGCTCGAGCAGGTCCATGAGGAACCACAGCCAGTACTCCATCATCTCATGGACGAGGGCGGGCTGGTCGTAGAACATCATCGAAAGGCCTTCGAAGCCGCACATGTCGCGCAACGTCCAGTAAAGGCACGGCACGGTGAGCAGCACCGGGTGCCGGCTGGAGTTGCATTCGTCAATGACATCGGGCCACAGGCGGGCGTCACTGACATGGCGGTAGCGGTTGGGATTCAGATCGGTCAGCGGCGCTCCGTCGCCGCCGGGTCCGGTGCGCTCGGGCGAGTGAGGGTCGAAGTGGGTCTTCATCTGCTCCCAGTCGGCAGGCGTCTTGACGAAGTGCTCGATATAGCTGCGAGTGACGAAGCCGTCGGTGGGCTGGTTGATTGCGTCGAGACGCTTGACCCCCCAGTGGTCTCGCCAGATGCGGTAGTTGCCTCGCTCCTCAATGACGACTTCCTCGAAGGGCGGCACCGGGCCGCAGTAGACCTTGCCGATGCCGGTGAAGTCGTCGGCGCCGGTGAGTGCATGCCAGCCGGCAAGCTGCTGTTCGCTGAGTCCCTGCTTGCGCCAGGCTGCGAATGTTGCTGCGCGCGGCCCTCCGAAGATGTAGGGCATGCGGTCCACAGCTTCACCGCGCGTGATGGCCAGAAACCGTTCTCGTGGTGTCATAAGTCGGCAAGCACCTCGTGCGCAATCTTTGCTGGATGCTACAGGCTCTGCTCCTGCGCCACGCGGCGGAGGTCATCGGCGGCGACAGGCTGGAGGTGGGAGTAGATGACGTAGCGGATCGTGTGGGTCTCGCCCGCGGCCATCTGGTGCGGCAGCGGGAGGCTGAATGAACGGGTGGCCGATGCCACCGAGCGGTAGCGGAGCGGCTCGGACTGGGTGCATGTGTAGGCGCGGTCGAATATCACAGCCGAGCCGGCGCCGGCTTCGGAGGTCAGGTCGAAGCCGCGCATGGCGACAGGTGACATGTCCACATCGACACCGTCGCCTGCAGGGCCCATTAGCGGGAGCGGATCGCCGATGTTGAGGTCCGCGTCAAGCAGCTTCAGTGTGCGGTCGTCGGCGAAATACGGGATGGATTCGTACAGCTCGGTCAGGTTGAGGTCGGCGGTGGCGGTGAGTTGGAGCGTGACGATGATGCGGTCGTCCTTGAAATGCAGCATGCGGGTGACTGTCAGCGGGGCGTAGGTGAGCCTTGCGGTCCTGCGGTAGATGCGGCCGGCTGCGTCGAAGGTGACGAACGGGTCGGCGAATGCGGATGAGACGATGGTCGGATCAACGTCGCTCGAACACTTCTCGCGTATGGGGGTGCTGCGGCGGCCCCAGACGGTGTTCGAGTACCAGATGTCGCTGTTGGAGCCGAGCAGCGTCGGGCCGCAGTCGGGCACGAAGACCGCCGACAGCCCGCCCGGCTTGGTGGCCTTACGCTGGCTGCCGCCATAGCCCGGCCCACCGTAGCCGACAAGCCTGCAATGGCCGTCTTTTGCCTCGGCGATAGTCAGATGGGCCCAGTCAGGGAGTGTCGGCCCGCCGTAGCTGATGCTGTAGTACCGGGGCGTTTTGATGAAGTAGAATTTGTTGTCAATGACGCGCGTGAAGCTGCCATCTTCCAGACACGGCCACGGGCGCTTCGGCTCCTGGCCCTGGTTTTGCCACAGATCGGCGTAGATGACGCGGTCAATCGCGCCCTGTGGCAAACCGGATTTGTGGGTATAGTAGCGTGTGCGGAAGTTCAGGTCGGTCGGCGAGCAGGTCTCGCCAAAGCAGTTGACGGTATGCACCCCGCGCTTGGGCAGCGTCAGATGCGTCTTCAGGTAGTAGAACTTGTCCCACCAGTCGATCAGGGCGGGCTCGTGGATGACATCCCATACCCGGCCCATGTTCATGACCTGCTCGATGGTGTACTCGCTGTCGAAGCCCCATCCGTCGGCCAGATAGCCGGCTCCGGTCATGGCCAGATCGGCGGCGCGTGTGAATCCGACGCTGCTCTTGTGGGAATAGGGCGTGGCATCGGGGTTGAGGCGTCCGAGCATACCGGGAGCGGTCATGCGGCGGGAATGGCTGCGGAGCATGCCGAGGATTTCGTCATCGCCGATGGCTTTCCATATCTGGAGCACGGCGGCCATGTTGTAGGTCCACTGGTTGGAGGTGTCGCCACAGTGCATGAGCCAGCGACTGCCGACCCAGAGGCGGAGTGACTGGTGCCAGGCGTCCGCAACTTCCTGCGGCAATGCAGGGGTCAGGACGTCTTTCATGTGAACGGCGGAAAGCGAGTGGAGCGAGTCGCCGCCCAGTGAATACCATCCCGAACGCATGCATGCCGAACTGATGGAGTTCTCGTCTGCCTCGATGGTCTTGGGGAAATCGTACTTGGCCTCGTACCAGAAGTGCGGGCTCTGTTTGCGTAGATCGTGGAGACGGTGCAGCAGCACGCGGCGAACCAGGGCGGGATTGGCATGGTAGGGGTTGGCGGGATGCTGCGTACCTGCCGCGATGGCAGCCAGGTTGATGCCGCCCTTCGGAGGGGTGCCTGCGGTGAGCAGCCCGTAGGTGGGACTTGCCGGGTCGAGGTCCTGGGATGCGAGCAGTTGAGGGAGTTGGTGGAGGGCGTCGCGCAACTGTTTGTGCTCGATCGCGTCGGGCTGCACGTCGAGGGCCGGTACGTGCAAGTCGTCGGGCTTGATGCTGTCGGCCCACGTGTCGAGCACGCGCTGGCAGGCATGGAAGGTCTGGCGTCCGCGCGTATCCACCTGCAGCCCGCCATGGATCATCTGCGCGGTCGGCACGTCGGGACACAATACGAATGGCACACCGTGGAGGTGCATGCATGCGCCCGGCGTCTTGCCGACGGCGCGAACCCTGTAGATGCAGTCTCCGCGTGCAGGGGTGTGCAGAATGTAGTTGAGGAATGTCGCAGGTCGCGTTTCGCCGAGGATGGTTCCGTCCTGGTCCTCAATGCGCAAACGCCAGTTGAAGGGCTGGACCTCCTCGCTGATGCTGATGCCGATGTCCTGCACGGCAGGCGGAATGTAGAGATACGCCTCGTTGAGCCGGCTGCCGTGAATGTAGAGGGGACCCGGCCCCGGATGAATGCCGGTGCGGATGGGGCGGTCGGGAGTGATGCTGATCCAGTGGTCCCAACTGGCAACGATGACGACGCGGTAGAGGCCTTTGCCGGCTGCGGGAACGTCAACGTGCATGGTGCGGAAGGGCAGCTTTTCGGGGTGCTGCAGGTACGGTGAGCGCTGCTTGGTGGGCGGATGGCCGCCCGGAGTGTGGAGGCGATGCCATTCGCGGTAGCGGAAGTCGCAGTAAACGTCGTAGATGCCATCGCGGTACTGTTCGTTGCCTGCCACGTACCCGTCATCGGGCATGATCTCACGCACAAGCGTTGTGGCATCAGGACCGACGACCCAGATCATTACAGGACGCGGGCCCTGCATGTAAGTGTTCATGTCGCGGACGGTGATGTCGAGGCCGAAGCCGACGCCGCGGTCGTCCTGCATGTGGAAGTTGAGCCATTCTCGGGGTCGCCATAGAACGTCAGGGCCAAGGTACTGGGTGCCCGGGGCTTTGCCTCGCCAGGCGGGAACCTGTGGCGAGGTGGACGCGTAATCGGCGTGCACAAAGACATTTCCTGCAACAGACAGCGTCAGCAGTGTGGCTATGGAAAACAGGTTAATGAGAGTAGGCATGTTACCTCCCGCCACAGGATGTGGCATGTATCGGGTACGTGATGGGGCACTATTCCCTGCGGGGCGCAGCTATTCCTGCATGGGAAGGAGATCGGCGGCCGGATGACTACTGCGCAGGCGGCCAGGCGCACAGGTCGAGGTTCATTGAACTACCGATACGCTCCATACTCGGCCCACTGCCCGTCGGTGTCCCACGTGCCGTGTGCAAGGCCGCCCGATGCGCCGACCTTCTCGACGACCTTGGTGTCCTTCCGGAAAACTCATGTCAGCCACATTCATGGGCCTCACTGGTGTTTTCGCCGGGAATCTAATGCTGCTCACACCGCACACGATTGTGGTATTCGAACATAGGAACTTCATCTGGGCACGGTTTTCCGGGAAGGACAACCCCCGACGGTGAGCTGCGATATGGGCTGGGCCCTTCGATGGCGCGGATCTGCAGTGCATCGTGCTAGGAGAAGCGTTGGCAAAGGATAGCCAAAGGGGTATAATCACTCAATACTCCGGGGCGAAGGCAGGAGAGGCGACACGCGCGCGGGATCGCGGGCGCTTTCACCAGCTTGACTGAGAAAAGGGTGTGTGAAATGAGCAATGTGCCGATGACAAGGCCGGAAGAGGCGCTGGCGATTCATGAACAACACTATGGACACTCGGTCACCTTCGTCGGATTGGAGAACGGTCGGATACTCGAATCCACCGGCGCGGCCTCGGCATGCTGCTCGAAGAACACATCCACTAGTATTTCGGCCATTGCCCCAAGATCGGTGCGCGTAATGCTGTTCTGAAAACGCGACAAGGTCGGCTGTAACGCCAGGTCATCGCCGACCTCGATGGCGACGGCACGCCGGCGATAATGGTAGGCACCGAGGGCGGCATGGTGCGCGTTGTTGACGCCAAGGGCAACATCCTGAGCACGCTGGCGACCGGCGGCAATGTAACAAAGCTTGTCGCGGCTGATTTCAACGGCGACGGCAAGATCCAGATCGCCGCTGGTTGCGATAACGGCTTCATCTATGGTGATGTCAAATAGCAAGGGCCGGCACCGCTGTGAAGGCCGGAATAGTTGGGGAGCGCCTCTGCGGAGTTGGCATGGCGGCATGTGTGATTCGTTCCATAACAGCACCAGCTACCAGTTCATGACCGGGGCCAGTGGGTGGCTCAGCGCGGTGGGTCGGGATTGCCACTGCGGGGCTGCGTGAACGGGCCTTGATGCGTTGGTACTCGATGCGCCGGATGTCTATCTCGAAGTACATTCCGTGCCCCCTCTCAGCCGTGGAAGCTGTAGGGAGAACGGGGACGATCAGCGCTGGGCAGCCACGGCGCTGCAGGGAAGTGTGAAGATGCCGCTGTTTGATGGCGTGAGGGTCCTCACCAAAGAGCAAATGCATGACATTCATCTCACGGTGCTGAGAGTTCTGAGGGAGGTGGGTCTCGAGATTCATCTCTCGAGCGAGTCCTTTGCGCGATTACGAGAGCGGGGGTTGCGGGTCGATGAATCCGCCCGACGGGTCTGGCTGGAGGACGAAGCGGTGCTGGAGACTATTCGGCAGTTGTCTGAAGCGCGCTCGCCGGAGGTCACCGTTGAAGGGGTGGACAAAGACGCTCTGCTGCATATCCTGCCCGCCAGGCTTGACTTCATCGTAGGCGCCCACCACGGCTTTGTACTCGATGAACGCGACCAGATGCGACCGGTGGGCCGGGAAGACATGCTTGACTCCTTGCGAGTTCAGAGGTGCTTGCCCGGCGTCTCGGTCAATAGGAGTGGGCTTTTGACTCAGGAGGTACCCGAGGCGGTGGCATGGGTGCACACTACTGCCTTCAATGTGAAGTACTGTGAGGATCCGTGGGCCACGGATTGTAATGGGCCGCAGGACGCAAGATGGATAACACGCATTATGCGGGCGGCAGGTGTCTGGGATGAGGACACCGAGCACGGCGGGAGCATTTATGCGCGTAGTCCGCTGTGTCTTACAGGTCGCGGCGCCGAGTTCCTCGAACTTGCAGCGCGGGCGGGCCGACCCCGCAGGGTCACCGGCATGCCTGCCTCAGCAGCGACGGCTCCGGGAACGATGGTCGGCTATCTGGTGCAGTATTTGACGGAAAGCTTCGGCTTTACCACAATCGGCCGGCTGATAGCTGAGCCACCCAACGATGTCATCAGCCCGTGTGTCCAGGGTGACGACATTACGGCTATGGACGTGCGCCGGGGCATCTATTTCATAGCCGGCCCGGACATCTCGCTTATGCGCATGAGTGCCAAGCAGATATTCGGGGAGTTCTACAAGATCCCGGGAAGTAGCTGCTGTTCAATCCGCACTTTCACCGATGCCAAGAAGCCGGGAATTCAGGCAGCAACAGAGAAAACCTTCCAGGCGCTCTGTGACCTGATGGTCGGCGTCTATTCAGACACGCCCGAGCCAGTCGTCGAAATGAGTTGCACCGGCTCACTCAACTGCAATCTGGCTTTGTCGCTGGAACAGGCGGTCATAGACCACGAGCTATTCCAAAGCTTGGAGCGCCTGCTGGCGGGCGTGCGGGTCGATGAGGACACTCTGGGATTTGAGGCTATCAAGCGTGTTGGACCGAGCGGCCTATTCCTCAGCGACGAGCACACGGTTAAGCACGCGCGAAGCGAATGGTGGTTTCCCGGTTTGTATCACCGGGGGTCGTGGGACGCTTGGGTGGATGAGGGAAGGCCCGATGTGCGCCGGCGCGCCCGCGAGGTGGTTCATGAAGCCCAAAAGGCTGAGATTGCGTGTGTGCTGCCGGACGATGTAGCGGGGGAAGTGAACCGCCTGGTACGGGAAGCGGAGTTAGACCTGCTCGGTACGACCACTGGCACGGTGCCCTAACACTGGCCTGCAGCGCAAGTCAGCGAGAGTGGGCAGAGCGTCCTATTTTGTCCACGAAGGCCTCACGACGTCGAGGTGTCGGCTGTTTCGGCCAGGGATTTCCGGCAGCGACTCTTAGCCGCTCTGGACGGGCGGCGCCCTGACGTCATGCTCTGGCTTGCTGACCTCACGTAATGGTATGACCTGCCCCCCTGCGCGTCTCCGTTATGCGGGAGGGCAGGAGCCTCCCACACGTACGCCCGTGTGGCCGCCAGCACGCGCGCGCTGCCAGGCATGGCGCAGGTGGTCTGGGCAGGAATGTGGAAATCAAACATTGGACAACACATGCGCAGGTCCGAAGCCTCGCAGTAACCGGCACACAGGGAGGTCGGTATGGCACGCGTGCTTGTTGTGACAATCATCGTGACGGCACTGGCGGCGTCGGTGATGCACGCGACACCAGTCGCGTACGTGGCAGGCGTTCGCGGTCAATCGCTATCAGAGCGCACGAGGGTGGAAGTGGTCGAGGATACAGGCGGTGACGCGATCGTGGTAAGCGAGGGGCTGCAGGCGGCGGTGAGTCCGGCCTGGGCACCGGACGGTTCGCGGCTGGCCTTCCAGGCCATCGAGGGCATCTATGCCGACGTATTCGTCTGCGACCGCGACGGAGCCAACCGCGTAAACATCACGGCCGGCAGCAAGACATTCGACACGATGCCGCAGTTCGTCGGCGATGCCGACACGGTCGTGTATCTGTCAGGGCCGGACAAGACAGTGGTCATGGCGGCCGACCTGAAGACCGGCACGAGCAGGCAGCTAACCGAAGACGCGCTGTTCTACAAGCAGCCGGTGGCTCTGCCCGACGGCTCCGGCGTGGTCGTTACCGGCCTTGAGAAGGTACGGGGGGTCGGCGATATCTACCTGGTGAAGTTGGATGGCACGGTGAGCAACGTGACGCAGGCTCCCGCGCTTTATTCGCGCCCGGCGATATCCCCCGACGGCAGTACGGTCGCGTTCTGCTACGACAGGCGCGACATCGGCGGGGCCACGCGCGGAGTGGCCTCGCTCCCAATGGCAGGCGGAGGGCCGACACTGCTTGCCAAGGACGGCTATCCGCTGGCCGTGTTGGTTTACTCGCCGGACGGGTCGCAGATAGCGTACACGTCTTCGCCCTTCTACAACACAACATGGATCACTCTGATCACCGCAACCGGCTCGGAGGCGCAGCGGCTGAAGGTCGGTACATACCATATCATCGCCTGGCCGAGCTTCTCGCCGGATGGTAGCAAACTTGCCTATCATGGTATCTATGCGGCGGTGTTCACGGTTCATGTCGTTAACCTGGCCAGCGGCGAGGATGTGAACCTGTGTGTTGCCGGAAAGACCGGCGTACGAGCGGTGTATGCTCCCCGATAGACCGCAGAGGTGGCTTGCTATGCGCACGAGTGCTCTGTGTCTGACAGCGACGGGGCTGCTGCTGTGGATGGTGGCGGCTGCGCAGGCTGACATCTGGACGGCCGAGCTGGATGATCGGGAGATCCACCCTTGCCTTGCCTTCACCAAGGCCGACCTGCCGGCGATCAGGGAGAGGGTCCAGCGGCCGCCGTACAGCGTGTTCTACTCGGCCGTGAAGAGCCAGCCCGGGCCGGTTGCCAAGGCATTTCTATGGGCCGTCGAGGCCGACGAAGAGGCCGCGGAAGCGGCACGGCGGATGCTGCTACGGGCCGACCCCGACGGCTATCACTGTGCGTGTGGCACAGGTGGGCCCATGCAGGTGTACGCCGAGGCGTATGACATGCTGTTCGACTACCCGGGCCTGACAGAGACGGACCACGGCATCATCCGCAAGAAGCTGGCGACGGCGTGTGAGCGGATGTACCTGTCGGGCCTTCGTAGCGGGCCCGGTCAAAACGCCGGGAATCAGCGTGTGCGGGGGCTGTCGGGCTTGGGTGCAGCGGCGCTGGTGATCCGGGGCTACAAGGACGCCGCACACACGCCGCAGGAGTGGCTGCAGAGGGTCCTCGACGGCATCCACCAGGAGGACAACCTGCGCTTCTTCCGGCCCGACGGCATGTTCATAGAGGGCCCGGACTATGCCTCGTTCACGATGTCGCTGATGATGACCTTCGCCCGCTACTATGAGAAGAACTGCGGTAAGTGGCTGTTTGATGAACCCGCATTGCGCAATGCACTGCAGTACCTGGTGTACATCACCCAACCCGACGGCCGCTGCGCAGGACTGGGTACCACCAACTACCGCAGTGTCATTCGTGCCGTGCGACCGGCCATCGGCGCGGGACTGATCGAGGACCAGGAGTTCTACCGGTGGGCGACAGATGAGTGGAGCAGCATCGGATCAGGGACATGGCGCGACATGATGCTGTTCGATGATACCGTCAAGCCGTCAAAGCGCGCCTTCGCTCCTACGCGCTTCTTCCCCGTGTCGCAAGAGGCGCACCTGCGCAGCGCATGGTCGCGCACGGCGGTGTGTATGTGGCTGAAGGGCAAGGACCCGTGGCTGGCAAAGACCTACCGGGTGTACAGCCACGGCGATGTTGCCAGCTTCTCGCTCCATGCCTACGGCGAGCTTCTGGCCGTTGATGCCGGCTACGACCACTGGGTCAGCTACGAGCTGTATGCACCGGAACTGCACAACTGCCTGCTGGTGGACGGCAAGGGCCCGGTGAATGATACGCCCGGGCTGCTCAAGAACCCGTTAGCGACGCCGTTTGTCGAGGCCGCGGACATCACCGCCACCTACGAGGGAGTTGAGCACACCCGCACCGTCGTGTTTCCCGACAAGCGCTACTTCGTGTTCACCGATGACATCGTCAGCGCAGAACAGAAGACGTACCAGTGGCAGCTTCACAGTCCGGTGACGCGGGGCAAGGCCGAGATCAGTATTGACGGCAACAGGACTTCGTGGACCGGATACGACCCGACCACCGATATAGCCGGGAACGTGAAGCTTGACACGATCTTCGCCGGGCCGGTGAGTGTAAGGCCGATGGAGAAGTCGCGCTGGCAGCCGTTCAACTCGGACCCGAAGACCGGCTCGTACGACAACTGGGCCGTCGTCGCCGAGCGGATGGCGGACAGTTGCCGCTACCTGGTAGTGCTGTATCCGCATCCGACCGCGGTCACGCCGCCGGACATCCAGACACCACAGATTGACGGGGGGCTGTGTGCGACTATCACGGCGCGTGCTCACCGCGACATCGCTCTAGCGTGTGAGGGTGAGGGCCCGGCTTCATTCGAGAAGCTGTCCACGACGTGCCGGACGGCGATGGTGCGAGAAGCGGCCGGCCGCATCCTGTGGGCATACGCCAACGGCGCGGGACGGGTCGAGCATGACGGCAAGCTCGTAGTGGAGCTTGGGGAGGGCAGCCCGTGTGCGGTGGCTATCAAGTTCGACAGCGAGGGCCCCTCGCGCCTGTACTTCACAGGCGAGGAGCCGGCGCCGCGCATCAGCGTCCCGGTGCGCTCCGACCAGACGAAGATCCTTCGCCTCGACGCGACTGGACGGTGGCAGGACGTGGCGGCGACCGTTGAGGGTGGCCGACTCAGCTTCCAGGCGACGGACGCCGCACAACGCGGGGCGCTGGTGCTCTTCGGCTCGCCGACGAAGCTCGTGCTGGACGACGACGCCGCGCCGCAAATAGCGGCCGTTGAGATTGACGGCGAGGCACAGAGCCCGGCCGAACAGATAGACCTGGGCCACGTCAGGGAGGCCCCGGGAACGCTGGCGGTCGAGTTCGTGGAAGACGAGAGCGCACTGGACCTGACGTCACTGGCCGTGACCGGCAACGGACTCCCCCTGAAGGCGGAGGTGCAGACGAAGCTCAGTGACGACGGTCAGCGGCTGCGTGTTGCCGTTGACCTGGCGGAGCTTGTCGGCAGGATGGACTATGGTGTCACCGTGGCAGTCAGCGACCTGGCCGCCGAAGGCCACATCGCCGCCTTTACGCTGAAGTTCTCCACGGCGTCGCTGCTGGCTAATGCGGGGTTCGAGCTGGGGTCACCGAGCCCTCGGAACTGGAGCACCAGGACATGGTCATCTGACGAGAACACCAAGTACGAGATGCGCACGGTAGAGGACAATCCGCGGTCCGGCAAGCGCTGCTTGCTGATGCGAGGCATAGCCGGCCGCCTGAACCTATGCACCCAGCAGGACGTCAAGCTGCAGGTCGGCAAGAGCTACGTTTTTTCAGGCTATCGGCGCGGCGATGCGCCGTCGAGTTGTTCTGTGGTGTCCGACGGGGGCAGGATCGAGTACCTCAACTCGCCGGCGTGGCCGCCCTCCGATGAGTGGGCGCCGTTTTCGTGGGAGTTCAAGGTCTCCCTGCCCGCGGCGAGCTTCACGGTCGTGGTGCGCCATGGGTCTGTTGGCAGCGTGTACTTCGATGACCTCAGCCTGGAACAGATGTGAGCGTGCCGGCGCTGCGAGTGCGCCTCGCTGCGCGGGCTTGCGGCCCTACTGCGAGGCAACTGCCCAGACGTGCACGAGGGACTTGTCTCCGTCCGCCCGCGGCTGAAAGACGTATAGATAGCCCCGCTCGCGGTCGAAGCATGCCGCAGCTACGTGACTCTTCTGCTGAGCGCCGACAACGCCGTAGAGGTACTGGTCAATGTCCAGTGTAGCGTAGGGCTGGGGCTGATGCGGTGGCATGGCGCCACGCGCCACGGCAGCAAGGTCGTTTGCGTCATAAAAGATCATCTGAGCGACGAACCCCGTGCTCCACCACCCGCGCTGCCCCTGTGGATCGGACGGAAAGGGTGGCTCATCGGGCCACACGGTTCCGTCTGGAAGGCCGTACCAGCAGTCGCCCCAGCCCTTTGTCCCGATAAACACGACTGCCGCCTGCTCGCCCGCTGTGAGCCACGCCCCACCCGTCCACTCGTCGGCGTGGTGGTAGTTGTCCAAGGTGTGGTAAGGTGGCTCGTCGGTGGCAGTACTGGAATACAGCAGCAGCGGCGTGGCGGAAAGGACAGTATCGGGAGCGGGGGGATTGCCCTGGTTCCATGGCCCGCACGCAAACAGAGCCGGCCCCTGGCCACTCCATCCGCCGTCGCGAAATCTGCCGGTGGCCAGCCGCATTCCGGGGGTGTTGGCATTGGCCCAGGCCTGCGGAATCTCGAACATGTAATCGTTCACGCTGTAGGGCGAGTAGTCCCCGATCCACCACGCCCCCCGCGAGTTGGACAGATCCAGGTCGCACCACATGTGGGAGGCCACGCATTCTTCCTCATCCTGGAGGTGTCCCCCCCAGCAGAGGTAGAGCTTGCCCGATGTCTGAGATCCCTGGGGCGGCAGGTACTCCATACCCACCCTTGGCATTTCTTGCAGCACGTTCAGCGAGCCGACACCCGCTCTCACGTCGCGGAAATCTTGCGCGGTCGTCGCCGTGTTGAGCTCATCGGGGCTATGGTTGACCGAGATGACCGGTGCGGGTATGCTGATCTCGGAGACGTACTTCTGCCAGTCGTGGCCAACGCCGAAGATCGTTCCCGGATAGCCGTCAGGCGGCCCGGAAGGATCGCCGTTGGGATAGTAGGCCATAGCATCGCCACTGTACTCCCAATTCGATCCCCCAGATCCGTCGGGCAGACGGAACGCACCACGATAGACGAGTTCGTCCGGTTGGAGGCGTTGGGTTGGGCCTGTGTCGTCGCCCAGAACACCGCTGCCGCAGCCCGCAGCCAGGCACAAGCAGCACAGCGCGAGAATGAGAAACGTTGACCGTATCATGGCTGGTCCTCCTGGATGCAGTATAATCCATCACCTGCTCGCATTCAAGATGGACCAAGATTCGGGGTTGAGAACACCGGTTTACGCCGCGCGCAGGTGCGCGCACCTGCCTTGACGAAGAACCATCACACGGTACGGAGGTCCCGACGCACAGCATGGTGTACCTTCCCGGCCCTACAAAGGAGACCCACAATGAATGTAAAAGCGCTCGGCGTCATATTCGCTCTGTCCATCATCACACTCACATTCCAACACAGCCTTGCCCAGGGGCCGGAGCCGGGCGCGGGCATGGAGGTCGCTATGGCCAAAGCAGATTTCGATCCACTGATCGGCGGATGCGGGGGCGTTTACTTCCTCGCCGAGCCCGGGGAACTCGTCGTCGAGGTCGTCAAGCGCGACCGCAACGCCCGCAAGACAACATCGGAGTTGCGCGCAATCCTCGTCGGCCCCGACCGTGAGGTGCTTGACGAGCAGTTCATCCGCGATGACGGGCAGGAGGTCGGCAGCGGCCTCGGTCCCGCACAAACCGTCACCCTCCGCACCACCGCACAGCGCAGCGGCATCTATGCGCTCAATGTCACCGTATCGCAGGATCGCTATGGCGTGCAGATGGTCTGGGGCTTCCGCACTAATTGCCCCAGATACCTCATCGAGACCGCGCGCGGCCACAAGGACCGGCGTCACGAGGAGCCAATCGTCCTGGAGAGCCCGGACGAGCCGGCAACGGTCTGCTTCCACCCGCGTCAGGGCGAATTCGGCATCCAACTGACCGGCCTGCCGGCAGATGCGCAGCCGCCGACGGTTCACAATGCCAATGGCGAGCAGCTCGGCGTCCTCACCATCGGCGAGCCGGGCACCGCCACCTGGACTGCTCCCGCCGATATACACCGTGATGCCATCCCCTGGCAGCTCCGCCTGCCCGCGGGGAAGGCCATAATCAACATTGAGGGCGTCACAATCTGGAGCGATGCCGAGCCCATCTACAATGCCTGCTACTGGTCGCCCGATCCGGATTCATGGTTCCCCTTCATCGAGAACCGCTGGCTGCTGACGCCCTACCAGCGGACCATCTACGCCGATGCCGGCGAGCAGGGCGAGATCAACCTGCGCGTGCACAACAATGCCCTGCAGGAGCGTGATTTCGGCCTCAGCGTGGAGTTCCCGGATGGCGAGTGGCCGGCGCAGGTCAGCCCGGCGGAGGTGACGTTGGGCGCGCGCGGCGCCTCACAGGTCACGGTCCGCTATACCGTGCCGGAGGGCGAGGGGCCGCACCGGGCCTACGTCCGTGTCACCCCGTCCGATACGCCGTCAGTCACCACCTGGTCGGCGCTGACGATCAAGCCCGGCGAGGCGCCCGCCACAGAGCCGCTGGAAATGCCGCTGCAGCTCAGAGCCTACGCGCATGAGAACAAGCAGTTCGGCTACCTGCCGGACTATCCGCTCGACTACCAGGTGTACTTCTCTCCCGACAACCGGCCATACATGCGCGTCGGGCAGGGCGTCGCGACCATCCGGGATGGCGAGTGGGTCACAACGAGTATCAATGACGCGCTGACGGCCCGGTCGGAGGCCTTTGAGGGTCAGGGTGTCAGTCTGGCCTCAACCAAGATCGCCTTCGATGCCGATGGCGGGCTCTACCTGCCGGCACGCTGCGCGGGCAAGAATGCGCTGGTCTACTCATCCGACGGCGGCAGCACATTTGAGGTGTATGAGATCCCCGGCGACCGCGGCGGTCTGGATATCGAGAACTTCTCCGGGCAGAACTTCGCTGAGGGCCCGCCGCCATTCGTCCGCTTCCGCCGCACGGCCAAGGACACCAAGCTGAAATGGCGCAGCCTCAACGATCTGGAACTGTTCGTGCCGAAGAAGGTCAATGGCCGCATCGCGATCGGGGAGCCGATCCCGATCACCAAGCTGTGCATCGGCCTGTCGGCGCACTCGGGTATTCCGTCATCAGTGGTCTCGAGGGGGTCGAAGGTCCATGTGGCCTGGGGAGAGGCCACGGATCCGGAGGAGAAGGTGCCGGGCGTGCCGACGTACTGCGTCACCTATGATGCAGAGAGCGGCGAACTGGGGACGCCGGCGCTTTTGGGCTACGGCCCGCCGGCGAATGATGGCCACAACTCACCGAGCATCACGATGGATGGTGATGGCTACATCCATGTGCTGATCGGCACTCACGGGCGGCCGTTCCACCACTGCATGTCGCAGCAGCCGAATGACGCCGGTGGCGGCTGGACCGAGCCGCTGACGGCCGGGGAGCGGCTCAACCAGACGTATATTGGGATGGTATGCACGGCGGATGGCACATTGCATGTGGTGTATCGGCTATGGCGCTGGGGCGAGCCGTTTCCCAACAGCAGCCATGCGACGCTGGCATATCAGCGCAAGCGGCCGGGGCAGGGCTGGGAGGAGCCGCGGATACTGGTGCGGGCGGCCTTTTCGGAATACAGTATCTTCTACCATCGCCTCACCAGCGACCGGGCAGGCAGGCTGTTTCTCTCGTATGATTACTGGTCGACGCACTGGTTCTATCGGAATGACCATGTCGGAAATCGCCGGGCGATGCTGATGTCGCCAGATGCGGGCGAGACGTGGAAGCTGGCGGAGACGAAGGATCTGGTACCTGGGCTGTAATGGCGGAACCTGCCCCTTGCGTGTGAGTGCTGATGGTTGCGCCGTGACGGTGACCGCCTCGCCGTTCCCGCATGCCCGAGGTTTCCGGGGGGCGTTGGATACACCGCCAGCCCCCTCAAGACCTAGAAAGGAAGGAGAATCCTATGGCACCAGACACGATTGAGACGATCATGAAGCGCAGGAGTATCCGCAGCTACCGACCGGACGAGATCCCGGACGAGGACCTGCGGACGATTCTGGAAGCGGGCCGCCAGGCCCCGTCGGCGGGCAACCGTCAGCCCTGGCATTTTGTGGTGGTGAAAGACCCGGACCTGAAGCGAGAGGTGGCCGATGCGTGTCACGATCAGACGTGGATGGCAGAGGCGCATCTCATCATCGCCGCCGTCGGCTTGCCGGCGGCCAGCGAGGCCTGGTTCGCGGTGGATACCGCCATCGCCCTGCAGACTATCATTCTGGCGGCGCATAGCCTGGGCTACGGCACCTGCTGGATCGGTGCCTTCGACGAGGAGAAGGTCCAGGAGCTGCTGCGCCTTGCGCCGGACCTGAAGGTCATCTGCCTGACGCCGGTGGGCGTGCCAGCGGTGCAGCCGGAGGCGCGAGCCCGGAAGGAACTCAGCGAGGTGTTTTCGCTGGATGAATATGGCCAGCCGTTGACGTAAAGGTCAGGAGACATCGAAAAGGAGAACAACCATGTCTCGACCCACGCTGTTGATTGTGTACTACACGCAGAGCGGCAACACGGAGCGGATGGCGAGAGCTATCGCCGAGGGGGCCGAGGCCGGCGGCGTCGAGGCCCCGCTGAAGAGGGTCGAAGAGTGCGAACTGGAGGACCTGGTGCAGGCTGATGGCCTCGCCCTCGGCTCGCCTACCTACGTCAGCAACGTGGCCTGGCAGGTCAAGAAGCTGATTGACGAATCCATTGAACTGTACCATGGCAAGCAACTGAAGGATAAAGTCGCCGGTCTCTTCACTTCGTCCGGCACGGAACGCGACGCCAAAGACTGTATGAGGATGATGGAGATCGCATTGGGGTTCCACCTCGAGATGAGCCTGGTTCAGCCCGGCCTCATCTGCCTCAACGGTCAGCCCGAGGAGAAGACTGGGGACCAGTGTCAGGAGTATGGCAGGCGGCTGGCCCGCGAGTTGTTCGCTCGCCGGCGACTGGCGGAGAAGAGCAACGAAGACACGGAGGACTAAGGCGGCCGGGAGTATTCTCTATTGCGGTCAGCCCGGGCCAGAGAACAGCGCGGCAGTTATCGAACCCGCCCACAGCAACAACGTCTCTGACCTGGAGGTTAGGGAGATACTGGCCAAGCTACGACCAAGACAAGGCACGCCAGATTGTGCCACTGCTGCGGGACAGGCGTCCTGAGACATGCGGTAAGATTGCCTAGCCCGAATCAACAGGAGGCGTTGGACATGGACGTGTACGAAGCCATTCAGACACGCCAGAGTATCAGGCGTTACCGGCCCGAGCCGGTGCCAGATGACGTGCTCAACAGGGTGCTCGATGCCACGAGACTTGCGCCATCAGCGGGGAATCTACAGCCGTGGCGGTTCATCGTTGTGAAGGATGCCGCAGTACGTGAGCAGTTGGCCAAGGCAACAGACAGGCAGGGGTTTATCGCTCATGCCCCGATAATCATCGTCGCCTGCGGCTGGAAGGAGCGGGCGTATTCCAAGATGGGCGGCTACTGGAACAGCCTCGCGGTGGACCTGGCTATCGCGTTCGACCACTTGACACTTGCGGCGGCCGCAGAGGGACTGGGAACCTGCTGGATCGGTTCGTTCCTTGAGGAAGAAGTGCGGCGTGTGTTGGGCATCCCTGAGGAGGTGACGGTGATCGCCCTGACGCCGATGGGTTATCACGATGTGTCGCCGACGGAGAAGACGCGCAAGGACCTGACGGAGATCGTGTGCTATGAGCGATGGGGCTGATGGGGCAGGCTGGGCGCGGACGGTGGCAGTTACTGATCAGGAGACTTTGAACTGATGAAATCAATGAAGGCAGTACGAATCCACAAATACGGCGGGCCGGACGTACTCACCTACGAAGATGCGCCACGGCCTGAACCAAAGGAAGACGAGTTATTGATTCGCGTTCACGCAGCCGGGGTCAATCCCGCTGACTGGCAGATACGCTTCGGTAGGCGTTTTGTGCTAGAAGAACCATTCTCGCTGATACTAGGTTTCGATGTGTCGGGAATTGTTGAAGCGGTAGGTAGCAGCGTCGCTGATTTCAAGACGGGTGACGCAGTTTACGGTATGATGCCTATCCTACAGGGGGGCGCTTATGCAGAGTACGTCACCAGCCCTGCTACGGGCGTTGCGCACAAACCCTCCTGCCTCGATCACATTCAAGCAGCGGCCATGCCGGTGGTCTCCCTCACCGCCTGGCAGGCTCTCTTTGAAGCGGGGGAATTGTCAGCCGGGCAAAGAGTACTTATCCACGCTGCAGCCGGGGGCGTTGGTCACATCGCGGTACAGCTTGCGAAGTGGAAGGGAGCCCACGTAATCGGCACAGCATCCGCCCGCAACGAGGATTTCCTGCGCGAAATCGGCTGCGATGAGATTACAGACTACACAACGACCCGGTTCGAGGATGTTGTTGCAGATGTTGACATGGTCTTGGATAGCGTTGTTCGGGATGTCAGTGCGGCCACAGATGCCGTCGCTGGAGAGACTCTGCAGCGTTCCTGGGGCGTGCTGAAGAAGAACGGTATTCTCGTCTCGATTTGCGCCACACCGTCATCTGAGACCGCTGCGGCCTATGGCGTCCGGTGCAAGCAAATCCTGGCAGACCCGAATGGGGCACAACTTGCCGAGATTGCCAAGTTGGTTGATGCCGGCCATGTGAAGCCCACCATCAACACCGTACTACCCCTCAAGCAGGCAGCCAAAGCACACGAACTCAGTCAGGGAGGTCATACGCGAGGGAAGATTGTCCTGCAGGTAGCGGAATGACACACTCTGACCATCGGAAATGCTCAAAGCTTGGGAGGCGTTTCTACAATGGTTCGCGCTACCAGAAGTGATGTGAGACTGAGAGATGCAAACAGGCCACTGTGGGCCGCATCGTGCCCAGGCCTGGCCTGGTAAACGCGAATGCAGGAGGGGCAAGCTATGGCGGAGAAGGTTACCATCGAAGTCGCAGCTCCCGAACGGCTGGCCGGAATGAGCATCACGGGCGAGCGCATTAAGGTAGGCACGCCGGGGGACTACAAGCCGTGCGTGGCCAAGCTCCCGAGCGGCGAACTGGTGCTGACGGCGTTCTTCCCCGGCGCATTCTGGGCGGGACCCAAATACAGATCGCGTGAGGACATCCTGCTCTTTCGCTCAGACGACGGCGGGGAGACCTGGTCGGACCCCGAAAATCTGACCGTGGACAAAGGCCTGCGCGGCCGCGAGCCCTACTTCACGATTTTGTCGGACGGTGCCATTCTGATAACCGTGCACTTCCTCGCCGATGACGCACGAAACACAAGCGGCTACACGCAGAGCTACGTCCATCGGTCGGGGGACGGGGGGAAGACCTGGACCACCGTGCAGACGCAGCCCGAGGGGTGCAAGGCGGGAGATTGCACCTGTACCACACGCAATATCCTCGAGCACCACGACGGTTCGCTCATGCTCGGTGTTGCGGCCAGAGGTACCAAAGGCTCCTGGATCTGGCGCAGCTTCGACAGGGGCAAGACGTGGAGCGAGAAACATCAGACCAGGGTCGAAGGGCTTGACGAAACGTACCCTTACACTGCCTACGGTGAAGGTTTCTGGTGGCAGGCGCGGTCGGGAAAGATATATCTGGTGAAGCGCGTTGACCACGTTTACGCCGCAAAGCATTTCGGCGACGACCTGTCGCAACTGGACACGGAGCCCTACAGCGACCAGTACAACCGCATGGTGCTGTTCGAAGCCACCGATCAGGCCCGCAGCCTTCGCCTCGTGGGCGCGGTTGGGGGTCTGGGGCTTATGTACCCGGCCATTATCCGCCTTGAGGACGGGCGGCTGCTGTTGACCTTCACGGTGCGCGCGCTGAAGGAGCCGCTCGGCGTGCGCGCAGTCCTCGGCGAAGAATGTGACGACGGACTCAGCTTCGATCTCGATCACGATCGCCTAATGCTCGACACGCAGACCGCGCCTGGAGTCAGCAGCGGGGGCGGCTTCGGCCCTACGGTCCAGTTGGACGACGGCACGCTCGTAACCAGCTACTCGTGGCGTGACGCCGAGCATGTCACGCACATAGAGGTCATCCGCTGGCGCCTGCCTGTGGACTTATCTGCCAGATGAGGAGAATGAGAGATGACTACCTACGCAAAGACATTGCTGTTGCTGTTGTGCTTGCCACTAGCTGCGGGGGCCCAGTACTCGCGGCCTGACCACGAGCCTGCGCCAGCCGATCTCGGCCAGACGTGGATCGAGATCGAGGGTGAGGTCTATGGTGCCAGGCCGAACGAGCTGGGGCCGATCGGCGGAGGTAGTGGCTATCAGCGGATCCTCACCGATGGGGACTACCGCGTTGCCACGGTGGATGAACTGATTGAGGCCCTTAAGAAGGCGCAACCGGGCGAGGTGGTGTATGTCGAGCCGGATGCCGATATTGACTGCGCGACGCTGGTGTTTGCAGAGAAGCTGGTACTGGAGATACCCGAAGGGGTTACACTTGCCAGCAACCGCGGGCACGAGGGCTCAAGAGGCGCCATGATCTACAGCGACGCCTTTGCCACCAGGCCTCTGATAAGGACCCTGGGGCCGAACGTGCGGATCACCGGGCTGTGGATTCGCGGGCCGGACCCCAAGCGCAGAACCGAGCATGCCGGGCGTTCCTTCAGAGCCGACCGCGGGGACAGCAAGGTTCAGCACGAGTACTACTACAGGTTCCCGGTCTCCGAGGGCATCTACAGCAAGTTCTCCGGCCTGGAAGTGGACAACTGCGAAGTGTCCGGCTGGAGCCACGCAGGCGTCCACCTCTGGGACGGACACGACCACCAGATTCATCACAACTACATCCACCACAACCAGATGAACGGTCTCGGCTACGGTGTGTGCCACGGCTACGGCGAGGAAGCTGTCTCCCTCATCGAGTACAACCTCTTCGACTACAATCGCCACTCCATCGCGGGCACCGGCAAGCCCGGCAATGCCTACGAGGCAGCCAACAACGTGGAGCTGGGCGTCTCGCTCAGCCACAACTTCGACATGCACGGCGGAGGCGACCGCCGCGACGGCACCAACATCGCCGGTCACTGGATGAAGATTCATCACAACACCTTCCGCGGCACGGGAGTGGCCGCAATTGTCATCCGCGGAGTGCCTCGTGAGCAGGCAGAGATCTACAACAACTGGCTCTACCACACCGGCCCTGCCAAGCATGTGCTCAGGCCCTGGCCGACGGGCGGCGATACCCACGTTCAGTCCCACAACAACGCCTATGGCCGCCAGCAACCCCTGATCTGGGATGCTGAGTATCAGGCCGATCAGTATCAGCAGGCCCTTGATGCCGGGATCGCAATATACGGGGCAGGCAACTACGCGCAGGCAAGGGTGCATTTTGTCCAGGCGCTGACCCTCGCAGCCGACGCCGCCGAGCGCTCCAGAGCGCAGTTGCATATCGCACACTGCTACTTCGAGCAGGGCCTCTTTGGCGTCGCCCAGACTCAATACGACACCGTCCTGCACACGCGGGGGGCTCTCCTGGATGACAGACTCGCTGCGCGAAAGCGCATCAAACAGATAGGACAGGTGGCGCCCGCCAAGTCCACGCGCCAATGGACCCTCGTTTTCAGTGACGATTTCGAGCGTGACGAGCTCGGCGAGAACTGGAAGGTGATTCATGGCGACTGGCGCATTGACGCCGGCAAGCTCGTCTGCGGCAACGGCTACTCGGAAATCGTCATCACCAAGACCTTCCCCGGCTGCCAGCGGATCGAGTTAGAGGCCATGACCCGCGCCGACAGGCCGTGTGACTTCAGCCCGGTTATCCACAGCAACGGCAAAGGCTGCAGAGGCTCGGAGGGCGGCTACCTGCTGCAATTCGGCGGCTCCGGAAATACACTGAATCGCATCCTGTGCAGCAATGAACCGCTCGAAGAGAGAAGCGCCGACCGCTTCATCGAACCCGGGAAAGTCCATAACGTCGTCGCCGAGCTTGATGGCGATACAGTCCGGCTTACAGTGGATGGCAGCACCATTGTTGAGGGCCACGACAGTGCCCCCCTGTTGGGCGAGGGTCACGAAATGGCAGGACTCTACATGTACCGTGAGACCATGGTGGACCATCTCAGGATCTATACCTCCGAGCCCCAGTAGCCGTCCAACCGGTCTGCCTCGACCTCCTGCTGCCGCAGGATGTCGGCTTCGTCAGGCGGACAGTCTATTTTCATCAACGATCTGCCGATGGATACCAGTGCTCATGCTATTGCTTCCGCCGGTTCGCGGCATTTTTCGCTGGCCATCCAGTTGCGAAGACTGTCCAATAGGGGGAGCCACCAGGATTCCGAGCTGTCCTTTGGGAATCGAGGGACGGCTCTTGTATTTCAAGCGCACGAGTCATTCTGGGGAAGGAAAAGCACTCGCGGAAGGCGAAATCTACTAGGAACTGTAATCCTCGGTTGGGTACGATGGGAAATCTCGCAAGAGAAGGAGGGAACCATCTGTGAGAACGTGTACTTCGGTGTTTGCATTGCTGTGTCTTGCCTTATGCTTACACGCGGCTGGCGCGCAGGAGAGCGAGGGCCGAATCGCGTTCTATTCGAACCGGGGGGGCAACGATGAGATCTACGTCATGAACGCCGATGGATCGGGCGTGACCAATCTCACCAACAGCCCCGCGAGGGAGGTGGAGCCGGTCTGGTCGCCTGACGGGAGCAAGATCGCCTTCCGGTCGTACCGTGGCGGCGCCTGGGATATCTACGTAACGAACGCCGATGGGTCAGGCCTGCTCAACGTAACCAACCATCCCTCGGTTGACACCTGGCTGGCGTGGTCACCGGACGGCACCCAGATCGCCTTCAGGTCGGACCGCGATGGCAACTGGGAGATCTGCGTGGTGAATGCGGACGGGTCGGGCCTGCGCAACGTCACCAACAACCCCACATCGGATCGCTGGATAGCGTGGTCGCCGGACGGGAGCGAGATCGCCTTCGTGTCCTGGCGCGGCGGCCCCGACCAGGTTTACTTAGTTAACGTCGATGGCTCGAGTCAGTGCCAACTCACGAAGAACCCCGGCGAGGTCCAGACAGCCACGTTTAGCTGGCTGGCGTGGTCGCCGGATGGGAGCAGCATCGCGCTTTTGGCAGGCGACCTCGACGCCGTGTACACTAACATCGCCATCGTTGACGTCGAGACGGGAGAACTGCAACTCCTTACCTCGGGCCCGAACAGGCATGGCCGGCCCAGATGGTCGCCGCACGGCACCCAGATCGCCTACGACTGCAAGCGCGAGGGCAACCGCGACATCTACGTGATGACCGAGGACGCACTGTTACCGGGAGTGTGGAGCGTCCGGCGGCTCACGCACGTCCCTGAGTATGACACGTTCCCGGTATGGTCGCCCGACGGGAGCAAGATTGCCTTCCAGTCGAACCGCGACGGCAACTGGGAGGTTTACGTGATCAACGCGGACGGCTCGGGCCTGCGCAACCTCACGAACAACCCGGCCGAGGACTGGGGCGCCGCGTGGCGTCCGGCTCAGGGGCCGCCCTGAACTGGCCGTCAGCGTTAGGCTGCTGCCCTGCCCGGTGGATGGTACTATTAGAATGTGCGCACAAGGAGGGAAACATCCATGAGAACGTGCATTTGGATGGTTGTGTTAGTGTGTCTTGCCTTATGCTTACACGCGGCTGGCGCGCAGGAGGGCGAGGGCCGAATCGCGTTCTACTCGAACCGGGACGGCAACGTCGAAATCCACGCCATGAACGCCGATGGGTCGGATATGATCAACCTCACCAACACCCCCGCCAGGGACCTGGAGCCCGTCTGGTCGCCCGACGGGAGCAAGATCGCCTTCCGGTCGTACCATGGCGGCGCCTGGGATATCTACGTGATGAACGCGGATGGATCGGAGCTGCGCAACCTCTCGAACAATCCCTCGGTTGACAAGTTGCCCGCGTGGTCGCCGGACGGCAGCCAGATCGCCTTCAGGTCGAACCGTGACCGCAACTGGGAGATCTACGTGGTCAACGTGGATGCGTCCGATCTGCGCAACGTGACGAACAACCCGCACGCGGACCGGCGGCCTGCCTGGTCGCCGGACGGCAGCCAGATCGCCTTCACGTCCTCGCGGGGTGCCCCCGCCGCCCAGCTTTACCTGGTCAACGCCGATGGCTCGGGCGAGCGGCAGCTCACGAATAACCCCGGTACAGTGGACGAACTACGCACAGTCTCACTCACATGCCCGGCGTGGTCGCCGGATGGGAGCAAGATCGCGCTGCTGGCAGGCGACCTCGATGGCGTGTACACCAACATCGCCTCGGTAAGCGTGGCCACGGGGGAACTGAAGCTCCTTACGTCGGGCGTGGATAGGCATGGGCGCCCCAGATGGTCGCCGGACGGCAGGCAGATCGTCTTCGACTGCGAGCGCGAGGACAACTCGGACATCTACGTGATGATCGAGGCGACAGACCAGCCGGGCGCGTGGACCGTGCGCCGGCTTACGGACGATCTCAAGTTGGACTGGTTCCCGGTGTGGTCGCCGGACGGGCGCAAGATCGCCTTCCAGTCGAAGCGGGACGGCAACTGGGAGGTCTATGTGATCAACGCGGATGGCTCGGGCCTGAGCAATCTGACTAACGACGCGGCCGACGACCACGGCGTGACGTGGGGGCCCGATCAGTAGCCGCCGGCATACCGACGCTCTCAAGCTGTCGCCCTGCTGTCAACACCGGCAGCGGTGTAGAGGCCATTTACTCGAGTCAGACGGAGCCGCGCTCTCTGGCTGATGACCCCCATCTGGCAGGAGAAACTCAGGCGCCAATGAAGAACCTTGTAACGAGCAATGGGGCACAGCGCCTCGTCGCAGGGGTGCGATCTGAGAGGTGGGCGTGTCCTTCCCAAAAAACCCAATACCGATGACCTTGCCCCAAAAGCGTGTCCAGGTTCAATGTTAGTATTTGTGGGAAATGTGCTGGACCATAGACTGGATAGGAGCAAGTAAGAATGATTATGTACCGAAACACATTGATAGTGCTGTTGTGTTTGCCGGTAGCTGCGGGGGCCCAGTACTCGCGGCCTGACCACGAGCCTCCGCCAGCCGATCTGGGGCAGACTTGGGTCGAGATCGAGGGTGAGGTCTATGGTGCCAGGCCGAACGAGCTGGGGCCCATCGGCGGCGGAGAGGGCTATCAGCGGATCCTCACCGATGGTGACTACCGCGTTGCCACGGTGGACGAACTGATCGAGGCCCTTAAGAAAGCGCAAGCGGGCGAGGTTGTGTACGTTGAACCGGATGCCCAGATTGACTGCACGACGCTGGTGTTCGCCGAGAAGCTGGTACTGGAGGTACGCGAAGGGGTTACGCTAGCGAGCAACCGCGGCCACGAGGGCTCAAGAGGTGCCATGATCTACAGCGACGCGTTCGCCACCAGCAATCTGATAAGGGCTGTGGGGCCGAATGTTCGCGTTACGGGCCTGTGGATTCGCGGACCGGATCCGAAGCGGAGGCTAGAGCATCACCGGCGCTCGTTCGATCCGGCCAGGGGAGATAGCAGTGCCCAGAGCGCGTACTACTACAAGCTGGCGATGTCCGATGGCATTGCCAGCACGTTCTCGGGCCTGGAGGTGGACAACTGCGAGCTGTCCGGATGGAGCGTCACGGCTATCTCCTTGCCAAGCGGAACAGACCACCACATTCACCACAACTACATCCACCACAACCAGATGAACGGTCTGGGGTATGGCATGTGCATCAGTACTGCGACCGCACTAATCGAATACAATCTCTTCGACTTCAACCGCCACTCAATCGCCGCCACTGGCCGAGTACCAAGCGGCTACGAAGCGAGACATAATGTTGAAATCGAACATTCGCTCAGCCACAACTTCGACATGCACGGCGGGGGAGACCGGGGTGACGGCACCAACATCGCCGGTGACTGGATGAAAATCCATCACAATACCTTCCGCGGCAAACGGGTAGCGGCAATTGTGATTCGCGGAGTGCCTTGTGAGGGAGCGGAGATTCACAACAATTGGTTCTACCATGCCAAGCCCGGCAGGCAGGCTATCGGCCCCTGGCCGACCGGCGGTGATACCGGTGTCGTTTCGCACAATAATGCCTACGGCCAGGAAAGGCCTGCCATTTGGGATGCTGAGTATCAGACCTATCAGGAGGCCTTTGATGCAGGGATGGCAGCATACAAGGCAAAGCACTACGGGCAGGCAAGGGCGAGCTTGGGCCAGGCGCTAAGCCTCGCAGGCGACGGTGCCGAGCGGTCCAAGGCGCAGTTGTATATCGGACACTGTTACTCGAGGGAGAAATTCATCGGCATCGCCCGGGCGCAATACGAGGCGCTCCTCAATGCGAAGGACGCTGACCCGGATGACAAAGCGGTCGCGCAAAAGCGCCTCAAAGAGATTGAAGAGGCGGCAAGTGCGAAACCCGTGCAGGACTGGACCCTGGTTTTCAGCGATGATTTCGAGCGTGACGAACTGGGCGAGAATTGGAAGGTGCTTGCTGGCGACTGGCGTATCGAGGCGGGCAAGCTAGTCTGCGGGCCGGGCTATTCGGAGATCGTCATCAACAAGACATTCCCCGGGTGCCACCGTATCGAGTTCGAGGCGATAACCCGCGGCGAAAGGCCCTGTGACTTCAGCCCCGTTATCCAAAGTGCGGGAAGGGGTTATAGTGGCGGCTACCTGATCCAGTTCGGCGGCCGCGCAAATACCGTCAATCGGATCCTTCGCGCTGATGAACCACTCGAAGACAGGAGCGCTGATCGGTTCATCCAGGCCGGAGAGGTCCACAACATCGCTGCCGAGCTCGATGGCAATACGCTCCGGCTTACAGTGGATGGCAGCATCATTGCTGAGGGCCGCGATAGTGCCCCCCTGTTGGGCGAGGGCCACGAAATGGCAGGACTCTATATCCACTGTGAGACCACGGTGGACAACGTCAAGGTTTACACATCGAAGCCCCGTTAACCGTGCCAAGGGTTCACATGTCGCCCTTCGGAGGGGCCAGATAGTACGGTGCAACCACCGCGCCTCCGTATCCGGCCCAGCCGTCACCGGAATCCGCACACCCACAGATGATATCCAAGCAGTGCCCCATCTCGCGCTGGAACTGAAGGAGTGATGTCATGGAGTCTCCCAGGAACACTGACAAAGACAGCCTGCCCGCAGGCGAACAGCCCTTCAAGGACGTGGAACGCTACGAACGCCCACAATACCTGCGACTGCTCTCGGGCAAGCTTTTCAGGACCGAAGACAAGGACTACGCCGCGACATCCGACGACGGGGAAACCTGGAGGAGGGGAGGACGCATCAACCCTTACAACATCGGACAGTGTCTGGATGACGTAGAAATCCAGATTCAAAACGGCTCATACGAGGGCAGGCTCGTCAGCCCCTACTACCTCGAAATGGACGGGGACCACCCCGACTACACCCGCCAGCAGCGTGGCGGTTACGCCATTTGGAGGGGCAAGACGATCTGCCTGCAGACCCATACCCACGTCCCGGAAATGGCGGGCAGCTTCATGTGTTACAGTGACGACGAGGGCCTCACCTGGCAGACATCCAGGGGATTTCTGATGGGTTACTTCGACGACGGCCACCTCGGACACTGGACTTGCGAGGAGCCGGTGGTCGCGGAACTCAAGGACGGACGGCTCCTCTGCTTCATGCGCTCCACGTGCGGGTGCATCTTGAAGAGCTATTCGAGCGACGGCGGGGAAAGCTGGACCAAGGTCGAGACCACCGACCTGGCGATGTCGAATTCCCCCTGTGCGCTGTGCCGCATTCCCACCACGGGTGACTTGGTGCTGGTGTGGAATCCGATGTCGGCGGAAGAGATCTGCCGCGGGTACCGGCGCGGTCGCCTCGCGCTTGCCATCTCAGAGGACGATGGTCAGACGTGGGGGCGTGTACGCACACTGGAACTGGTCCCTGGTCTTGAGGATGTCGAGTGGGTCGAGCCGCCTGCGGAACTCACTCCCATGGTGCGCGGTGGCAGCGGGCCCGAGGAGATCCTGAGCGAACTTCCCGATGGCTTCACGCACTACCATTACGCCAGCATCTTCGCCTCCGAGGACGGCATCACCATCGGCTACATCGTCAGTTGCCCACCCGGCGGCGAGAAGGCATACTACCGCTGGCGCAAGTTTCCCATCTCGCAGCTCTACGAAGAGTGAGGTGCCAGTACAATACCACTCCGCCCCGCGGGTGAGCTGGCGGCAGAGGGGGACTTTTGATCGGTCTGCGAGTTGGCCGATGGAAGGGCGTCGAACGCGGCACGGTAGAGGAGGCTCGCCAAGCCACGACGGGTGAATGCGAGGTCAGCCATGACAGCGGGAAACGAGAAATGGCCCAACGCGGATGACTACGCGAACAACAAGAGTGAGTGGCCGGAGGAGCAAGCGGCGCAGCATCCCCACGGCCCGCCGGATGACGACCGGTGCCAGTTCAAGCTCGAGTCCACGTGGCCGCCAAAGAGGTGTGGCCTACCGAAGTATGACGAGGACGAAAACGGTGAGTCGCGCTGCATCTTCCATTCCACGCGCCAAGACCGCGAGCACGAAGAACTCCGGCGGGAACTGGAAATGGCCGTGAACAGGGAAGCCCATCTCGACAGCGCCAATCCCCAGGGAGCGCATCTCGGGGATGCCAATCTGCAGGAAGCCCATCTGTCGGGGGCCAATCTGCAAGGAGCGCATCTACGGGGCGCCAATTTTCAGGGAGCGGACCTGGCGAGCGCCAATCTGCAGCGAGCGTATCTGTCGGAAGCGGACTTGCGGAGAGCCCTACTGCTCGGCGCCAGGCTGTAGGGAGCGCATCTGTCGGACGCCAATTTGCAGGAAGCGGTACTGGCGCTTGCCAAGCTGCAGGGAGCGAACCTCCGCGGCGCCAAGCTGACACGCGATATTGATCTGCGAAGGGCGAAGCTGGTCGGGGTGCATCTGCGCTGGGCGACGATATCGGCGGAAGCGGACCTCGACGGCGCGGACTGGGGCCATAGTTGCATCATCAGGGAGGAGGAACAAGAACGCCGAGAGCCGCGTGCCGAGCAACAGCCCGCGGCATTCTCTGACTGCGCGGCGATATATCGGCAGATAAAACGCTCGTATCAGGAATCGGCGGACTATCAGACGGCGGGCACGTTCTTCGTGCGGGAGATGGAGTGCCGCAGGATGCAGCTTGTGCTGAGAACGCCCGGCGGCATCTCCCTGTGGCAACGGCTAGCACGGCGCATAACGCGCGCCTTCTGGTGGCTGTCCGTGTTCACCTGCCGCCACGGCGAAGACCCCGGAAGACTGGCGCTCGCCATGGCCGGCGTAGTCCTGCTCTTCGCGCTCATCTACGGCCTCACCGGAATCCAGATGCTCGGCGATTATGCCATCAAGGAGGATATTATCTCGCCAGGCCTCGCGATGGGCCCACTCAGCCAGTAGCTGCCGCAGGCAGGGAGAGCCATCTACTTCTCTGGCGTTACCTTCACCAGCCTCGGCTACGGCGACATGCGGCCAACGCCCGGATGCGGCCAAGCCGTGGCGCTCGCCGAAGTCACCCTCGGCGTCGTGCTCATCGCCCTGTTCGTCGGTTGCGTGATCCGCAAGGTCAGCCGGTGACGGCAACGGGGGAGAGACCGCCGAACACTCCGCCGTTGACCGTGGATGCCCCTTCGACCGTTTCGCTCTTTGACCGCGGACGGCTAACCCGGACACACCTGTGCAGCGGTTCTACTTCCGCGCTGTGCGCCCGGGCCCAGCCGACGTGAGCTTCCGAGCGGGAGACCTTGCTGTGATTGGTGGTGCTGTTGTAAGCAGCCCAAGCTGTTGACTGTGAGCGAGTACCAAGACGAGTGCGGCGGTGTCAGGAGCCGGTGAGAAACCCTCAAATCTCCAGCTTCTGACCAATGAATGTTATCCGCACGGAGGACTTATGGCGCCGATCAGCCAATCTTGCAGACAGTCGCAAGCCAGGCAAAAAATTCCGGCCAACTAGATGCTCCGACTGCAGGGGGCTTGGTAGATGCAAGCAGCCGTGTACTATGGGCCAGGGGATATCCGTGTTGAGGATCGTCCCGCACCAAAAGCGACAAGCGCAAATGTGATCGTGCAAGTTCACTGTTGCGCAATATGCGGCACAGATGTCAAACTAGCCACCATCGGACATCACCGCTGCACGCCGCCGCGCATCATCGGCCACGAGATGGTCGGACATATTGTGCACATTGGTGAGAACGTCCCGGGTTGGGCGGAAGGTGAACGGCTCACGCTAGCCACCACCGTGGCGTGCGGGGATTGCTCGTACTGCCGACTTGGCCTGGGCAATATGTGTCCCAATTCCCTCCCCATCGGGCTGCAGGCTGACGGCGCCTTTGCTGAACTGCTGGCCGTGCCGCCGGCGGCAATAGCGGGCGGCAACGTTATCAAGGTGCCCGACAACGTGCCCGATGCAGCAGCCGCCTTGAGCGAGCCGCTGAGCTGCGTCATCAACGCGCAGCAGATCGTCGGCGTGAAAGCGGGCGACAGCGTGCTGGTTATTGGCGGCGGGCCGCTGGGGGCCCTGCATGCGGAAACAGCTAAGGCGCGAGGGGCGACCAACGTGATGATCGTTCAAAGATCCGAACCCAGACTGTCACTGTTGCGCAAGTTGCCGGAGGTTCTGGTCATTGACGGCGCGCACGAAGACGTGGGCGACGCAGTCGACGAGAACACGGACGGATTGGGAGCGGATGTCGTCATCGTCGCGGCGCCTTCCCGCGAAGCCCAGGAGCAGTCAGTTTATTATGCACGCAAGGGCGGAGCAATCAGCTTATTCGCAAGTCTGCCAAATGGCGAGGCAGATATTACTTACGACAGCCGGATCATTCACTATGGCGAGCTTCGGCTTGCCGGGGCCTCCGATTCACGACCTGACCACGTTGCGCTGGCGGTTCAACTTATGGCGGAGGGCAAAATCGCCGCGGACGCGATCGTTACGCACAGAGTGCCTCTGGACAATCTCCACGAGGGCCTGCGGTTGATGGAAGAAAAGCAATCACTCAAAGTGCTGATCTATCCGCCCGGGGACTAGGGAAGGCGATGCGGGGAGCCGGGCTGGCGGCAGCGCCCAAGATTTGATAAACAGGAGGCGAACAACGGAGGATGATGCTCCAGAACAGAGTCGCGGTAGTGACCGGCGGGGGCAGTGGCATCGGCGCAGAGATCTGCCGCACTTTTGCTGCGGAGGGAGCCGGTGTCGGTGTGGCCGACATACGTCTGGAAGCTGCGGAAGAGGTCGCAGAGCAAATCCGTCGTGCGGGGGGACAGGCACTTGCGCTTGCGTGTGATGTTGCCGATCGCCACCTGGTCGAAGAGATGGCCGATGGCGTCGAACGCGAATTGGGCCCGCTGGCGATCTGGGTGAATAACGCGGCTGTCTCATACATACTTCCATTTTTGGAGTGCACCGAGGAGATATGGGATCGGACTCTCGCCATTAACCTCAAGGGTATGTTCTTGGGCTGTCAGGCCGCTGTCCGGCGAATGCTGCCGCGCAGGCAGGGAGTAATCCTGAATATGTCATCCCAGTCGGGCAAGGTCGGTAACAGCCACTACGCAGCGTACTGTGCAAGCAAGTTTGGCGTGATCGGCCTCACCCAGTCGCTGGCGGTCGAGTTCGCCGCTGACGGGATACGGGTCAATGCTATTTGCCCTGGTGTCGTTTTTACTGGGATGTGGGAGAGGCAATTGGCGGACTACGCGCGCAAGAAGGGACTTAGACCCGAGGAAGTTGGCCCGTACCTGGAGAGCAAGATCCCGCTGGGCAGGCTCGGTACGACGCAGGATGTTGCTCGCACTGCCGCATTCCTGGCAAGTGACGATGCCAAGTACATAACCGGCCAGGCGGTGAACGTCTCCGGTGGCGCAGTTATGCGCTGACCGGATGCGGTCTGGTCGAAGTGGCGCAATATGAGATACTGTAACCATCCCAACGACCTCGGGCTGCCCTTCGACGTTGCTCAGGGCCGTGAGCCTGCCGAACGGGAAGCTGAGAACTGACCCACGCCTCTGGCGTAGGTACCCGCGTTCTCACCTGAGTGTGGCAAACAGGGCCACACTCAGGCCGAGCTACGCGCCGGTGACTGATGGAGGGCTGGAGCATGATCGGCAGTGGTGAGATTGTCATCAACGCTTTCAGACAGGGCCTGATGGTGCCGGCCTTCAACGTTCCCTACCTGCCCATGATTGAGCCGGTGGCACGGGCGGTGGCTGACGAGGATGCCTTCGCCTTTGTCGCCGTTGCACGCCCGGAATGGATAAAGTTTGAGGCGATAGGACCGGCGGCAGTCGCGGAGGAGTTCGCCAAGTGGGACGACCCTGAGCATGTTCGGCTTCATCTCGACCATGTGCCGGTTATTGATGAGGATGATCTGCGCGTGGACTTCGTACCCATATTTCGGGAGGCGATTGATGTGGGATACCAGTCAGTGATGATTGATGCCTCCCGGCTTGACCTGGACGGAAATATCCGGGCAACCCGGCAAATTGCCGACATGGCCCACGCAGCCGGCATTGCCTGCGAGGCGGAATTGGGCGCTATTTTGGGACATGCAGCCGGGCCGTTGCCCCCGTATGATGAGCTCTATGAGTCGGGCATGGGGTTCACCGATGTGGCTGAAGCTGAACGCTTCGTCCGCGAAGCCGGCTGCGACTGGCTGTCGGTAGCCATCGGCAGTGTGCACGGTGCCATTTCGGGCGCTGCCAAGGACAAGAAGAAAATCGAAGCGCGCTTGAACCTCGAGCACCTGGAGCGACTCAGGCAGGCCACCGGCATCCCGCTGGTGCTGCATGGTGGCTCCAGCGTAAAGCGGGATATGCTGCTGGCCGCGGTTGACCTGGGTATCGCCAAGGTAAATGTCGCTACCGAGATACGACAGGCCTACGAATCCGCTCTCCGCGAACGCGGCCAGGTCGCAGCCGCTCAGCAGGCGGTTTACGACCGCACTATCTGGCTGCTCCGCGATTACTTCGCAGTCTCGGGCACCAGTAAGTGTCTTACAACAGCAAATGAGAATCAGGCCCAGTGAGGCCGCCGGGCATTGACGCGGGCGTGCCCGGATTGGAGGAAAGGCAATGACTGACTTTCCCGAATTCGATGCGGACAAGATTGACGAGGTTGCCATCGCTTTTCTGTTCTTCACCATGCATGACGACGGCTTCGGCGCTCGTGCGTGGAAGGGCTTCGCCTGGGAGATCCTTGACCGCCTGCACGAGAAGGGATGGATCGGCAATCCGAAGAGCAAGGCGAAGTCGGTGGCCTTGACGGAGGAAGGAAAGCGTTTGGCAGAGCAATATGCACAGAAGCACTTCGCCCTGCCCGACTGAGCAACGGAATGCACGCCCCTCATCAACACCTCGAGGCACGTAGCCGCTTTCTAGCGGCCACGTACCTAGCCATAGCCGCGAGCAGATAACGGTTCGGCTGTGGATCCCATGTGCAGGTGTTGGCAGTAACCTCGGCGAATTCCCCCCGTAGTGACTGATGGCAGCAACATGCATAGGCGTAGCCCTGCCCGTGCACAGATCTTAGGAGGCGTCTGCCGATGTTCCGCTTCATTTGCCCGTGTTTGCTGACAGTCTTGCTGGCAACAGCCAGTACTCATGCCGCCGCGCCGCAACTGACCGTTCCGATGTGTGCCACGCCCCCGGTGATTGATGGCGCCCTTGCCCCCGGAGAGTGGGATTGTGCGTCGGGTCCTGGCGGTTTCAGTCTGGTCGGTGGCAAACTGCTGGCTCCTGACCAGCCGGAGGTCTATGTCACCCACGATAAGGACAATTTGTATGTGGCGGCTCGCCTGCCACTGCCGAAGGGCCGCCAGCCCAAGATGGCGGTTACGCAGCGTGACGGGCCGGTCTGGGAAGATGACGCCTTCGAGGTATTCCTGGACCCGTCGGCAAAGCGCGGATCCTATTATCAGCTCATTGTCAATGCGGGCGGCACACAGTGGGACGCGGTCAAGAAGAGCGGGTCGTGGAACGCCGAATGGACTGCCAAGACACACGTGGGGGAGATGGGTTGGGTCCTTGAAGAGGCCGTACCCTTTGCCTCGCTCAGGGTCTCAACGCCAAGGGACGGCGAATCGTGGGCCGTCAACTTCGCCTGGGACCGGTTCACTCCGTGGGGGTTCATCGGCACTTGGGCCCCGATGTCCAGCAACCTGCATGACCCGGGCCGTTTCGGCACTCTGGTCTTCTCGTCAAAAGCGCCCCCGGTGGCGCTTTTCGGTCCCTATATGAAGTCGGGCGGTGGCCTGCAGATGCATGGCAGATGGGGCCCAAGCGGCGGCGTATTGCAGGCAGAATTGAATTTGAGCCGCTCGCACGGCGGCAAGACTGAGAATATCGGTGCGGTCAAACAGACGGGCGGACAGACGCGGGAGGACTTCGGGCTGGAGGTCAAGCTCCCCCAGGAACAGGGCTTCAATGCGCCGGGGGACTATCAGTTGACGGCACAGGTGAAGAATGGCGATCAGATAGTCTGGTCAACGGAGGTGACCGCGACCGTGAAGGGGCCTCTAGATGTGGAGGTTGAGAAGTATTGGCTCGCAGGCAAGCTAATAATCCATCTCAATGCTTCGGGATTGACCCGCACACCGCAGCAACTTGGCGCTGCGGTGAAGCTGCTGGATGACGCAGGCAACACCGCCGCCGAGATCACCGTTGAGAAGTTTCCACCCAATGGGAAAGCGGATCTCACATTCGATGCTGCGGAATTGAAGCCTGGCAACTACAACCTGCAAGCGGAGGCCTACAGTGCAGACAAACAGGCGCTTTATGCTGCGACCGTGGCTCTGGAGAAGCCCGCACGACCCGCATGGCTGGGCAGCAAGGCGGGCATCAGCGATGAGGTTCTGCCGCCATGGACGCCGCTGAAGGTCTCAGGTAACCAGGTCATGTCCTGGGGCCGCACCTATGCCTTCGGCCGCCTGCCCTTCCCGTCTTCTGTCATCACCAGGGACACGGAAGTGCTGGCCGGGCCGATTACTCTCAGCGGCTCCGTTGATGGCAAGAAGCTGGCCTGGAGCGGCACAGATTGCCTGGTGGCCGAGGCCAAACCGCACCTGGTGCGACTGGCCGGCAGTGCCGAGGCCGGCGGTCTTACCTGCGAGGGCACGGTCAGCCTCGAATACGACGGAATGATCCGGTCGGACTTCAGGCTCATCCCCGACGGCGAAGTGCACCTGGACGCCTTGGCCCTGGAGATCCCCATCAAGCCGGAGTACGCGAAGTACCTATACCACTGGCCTGGGAGGTGGGGCAGTGCCTATAACGCCGGCGCTCTGCCCGAGGACGGCTATCACGGGCCCTTTAAGCCGATCTTCTGGCTTGGTGATGAGTGGCGCGGCTTCTGTTGGTTCTCGGAATCCGACCGCAACTTCTTCAATGAGGAGGATGCCAATGTAGTTGACATCGGCCGCCAGGGAGATGTGGTAATGCTACGGGTCAATATCATTGGCAAGCCGCAGACTATCAGCCGGCCCCTGGACTATACCTTCGGCTTTCAGGCCACGCCGGTCAAGCCGATGTCTCCGGACGTGTGGGACTACCGCATAATGCATGCCGGCAATTACGGCATCGAGGAGCGCCCGTTCTTCAGGCCCGCCACTATTTCTTATCCCGCCGAGGGGCACCTGGACCTCGAACGTGGCACCTTCGAATGTTGGATCAGACCACATTTTGACCCCGATCCCGACTTTGATCCCAATGACCCGAAGCGCGCGGCGCTCAATCGCAGTCTGCTGGATATCGAACTGGGCAATGATTGCCACGTCGGCTTCTACTGGAACATAGACGACCGCGGCATGCGACTTTACTATAAGCAGGGGACAAGTTATCCGCTGCTGCTGACCACACATCCGAAGTGGCAGGCCGGGCAGTGGCACCACGTCGCCTTCACCTGGGGCGAGGCGACCTGCGTGTACCTGGATGGTGAGAAAGTGGCGGAACGCACCTTTGAGGGCCTCCTGCCGGGCGACCCGCCGAACGCCAAGATAACCCTGGGCAAGAGGCCGTGCGAGATGGATATTGATGAGCTGCGTTTCTCCTCGGTCGCGCGGGAGAGCTTCGACCTGGGCGAGCCGCCGCAGGCCGATGATACCACGCTGCTGTTAGACCACCTCGACGAAGACTTCGTGCCTGATGGTAGGAAGAAAACCTCCCCTGCCAGGGGCGATGGAGGCACTGTCACTGGCGGCATCTTCGGTGAGGGCAAGTTCGGCCAGGCCCTGGCTCTGCGCGACGCCGGTCTGAAGAGGACTTACCTGGACTATCTATCCGAATGTGGCGTGCGTACCATCTGCTTCCACGAGCACTGGACAGATATCCAGTCCTATCCCGCCACCACCCACACCGAGCAGTTGCACAAGCTGGTCAAGGGCTGCCATGACAAGAACATCCAGCTTCTGCTCTACCACGGGTACTTGATGAGCAACATCGCTCCTGAGTGGGATAACTACCATGAGGAATGTCTGGTCTATCCGCGCCGTGGCGAGTACTCCCGCAAACCGGAGCAGAAGGCGTACATCGTCTGCTTCCGCAGCGCCTGGCAGGACTTCATAGCAGATGGCCTGGACAAGCAGATGACCGAATTCGGCACCGACGGGGTCTATCTCGACGGCACCTCGGAGCCGTGGGGCTGCAAGAACCTGCACCACGGCTGCGGCTACGTCAAGTCGGATGGCACGATCGGGACAACCTACTCGTTTTTCGCCACGCGCGCGATGATGAAGCGCATCTACACGATCGTCAAGCAGCACAATCCTGATGGACAGGTCAACGTCCACCAGTCCACCTGCATGACCATCCCCACCCTGGCCTTCGCTACCAGCTACTGGGACGGCGAGCAGTTCGGCGCCATTGAGCGTGGGCCGTACGCGCTGGAGGTGTTGCCCCTCGAGGCCTTTCGCTGCGAGTTCATGGGGCACAACTGGGGTGTACCGGCGGAGTTCCTCTGCTACAACCGCCCCTACACCTATCACGAAGCCATGGCCTTCACACTCCTGCATGATGTCCTGGTGCGTCAGAACCTCGCAGAGCAGACCAAGCTGTGGTCGGCAATGGAACAGTTCGGGCGCAAGCAGGCCACCTGGCTGCCGTATTGGGAGAACCAGCGATATGTCCGCACCAACTCCCCGGATGTCAAGGTGAGCATATACAACCGCCCGGGACAGGGCTTCGTGGCGGTGATAAGCAACCTGGGCGCCGGCGAGCGGACAGCCCGCGTCAGCTTCGATCTGGCGCGACTGCAGCAGTCCGGCGATCTGATCGCGTATGACATCCTCCACGACGAGGAGATCCCCGTGAAAGGCGGACGGCTGACAGTACCGCTGCAGTCGCTGGACTATGTGGTAGTGTGGCTGAGGGCCGGCTAGGTACGAAAAGTCCTAACCTATCGACTAGCGCCGCTGCGGCCGCAGTGTGTATATTACGAAGGCGAACGGGATCACGGCCGCCGCTGTGATCAGCATCAGCACCAGTGCCAACCCCCAGACCCCGAACAGCCTCCTGGCGGTAGGCAGCAGCCAGTCGGCGGCTGTTGTCAGCATGTGGTCGAGGCTCGCGGCGTGTTGGGAGCTAACTAGCATCAAGATGAGCCCCAGCGTAATTCCGCCGAGCGCGGGGATGGCGTATCGCAGGTCGGTCGGACTTGGCGAAATCTCGGCGCCGATAGTCAGCGCCGCGTAAAGGAATACGTAAGTCTGCCACTGGTGCCAGTCCAGGCTGCCCAGCAGCAGTAGGAATTGGTCAGCCACGGCGCGAAACATACTTATGTCCGCGGTCGGCTCGCCGGCCTGATGGTCAATAATACCAAATGCCCGGCCTACGCCCACCAGCGCCATGGTGCCTACTACCAGTGGCATGAGCGCCGCCGCACCGTCGGCAAGCCACGGGAAGGTGATAGGCGACCACGGCTTGCCGCGAATACAAGCCCCGGCCTTCTTCGGGTCGAACACGCAGAATATCACGTGCCGCACTCTGTACCCGAACAGCAGATAGCCCAGGGCATGGCTGGTTTCGTGAATGATGTTTCCGGGCATTCGCAGCAGCGTTACCACGCCGCCGCCCTTGCGGTCGGCGAAGGCCGACACCATGGCCTGGAAAAGCAGTCGGGAAAGCAGCATCAATAACAAAGCCTGCGCCACCAGGGCAGGCAGATACTTGAAGCCGGGATGCAGATCCATAACCCGCCTATTATAGCAAAAACCATTGTCCAACCCAATCACAAGGAGAGACACGGATGAAAGTGACAATTGTGGGCGCGGGTAATGTCGGCGCCACCTGTGCTCAGAGAATCGTTGAATCCGATATGGCCGATGTCTATCTGGTAGATGTCATTGAGGGCCTGGGCATGGGCAAGGCGCTCGATATTGCGGAGGCCGCCCCGGTCGTCGGCCACAGTCGCCACATCGAGGGCGGTCAGGACTACGCGCCCGCCGCTGGCTCAGACATTGTCATCTTGACCGCCGGCAAGCCGCGCACACCAGGCATGTCGCGCGACGACCTGCTGCAGGTCAATGCGGCTATCACCACTTCCGTGGTCGAAAGCATCATGGCAGTTGCACCTGGTGCCCTGCTGCTGATGGTCGCCAATCCGCTGGATGTCACCACCTATGTCGCTCAGCGGGTCTCAGGCCTGCCCCGCGAGCGCGTCATCGGCATGGCCGGGGTGCTGGATAGCTCCCGTTTCCGCGCCTTCATCGCTATGGAGCTAGGCTGCTGTCCGTCCGAAGTCACTGCCATGGTGCTGGGCGGTCACGGGGATTCGATGGTGCCGCTGCCCAGGCACAGCGCTGTCTCGGGCATTCCGGTCACGCAACTGATCCCGGCTGGCCGGCTTGAGGCCATCGTCGAGCGCACCCGCAAAGCTGGTGGTGAGATCGTGAGCTATCTCAAGACCGGCAGTGCTTTCTACGCGCCCTCGGCGGCTATTGCTCAGATGGTCGGCTCGATACTGCGCGACGAGAAGCGCATTCTTGCGACCTGCGTCAAGCTCGAGGGCGAATATGGCATTGATGATGTCTTCCTCGGCGTGCCTGCTGTGCTCGGCGCTAGTGGCATGGAGCAGGTTGTCGAGGTGGAACTCAGCGATGAAGAGCGCGCCGCGCTGCACGCATCGGCGGACCATGTGCGCGAGACAATTGCGCAATGGCAGAAACTGCAGCAGGAAAGTTGAGCCCTGGCCGCGCCCGTGCAGCTTGGGCTTCCAGCCCGAGATAATTTCTTGCATATCAGTAGGAAACCGCGGCCGTGTCGCGAAGAAGTAAAATGGAAAAGCCCACACGCCGCGCGGTTGATGCTTTTCTCGGGTCACTGACAGGGGCTATAAGCGAGATTGAACTGCAATGCGAGAAATAGATTGCCAGATTATCACTGATACCGTTTATGACCTGGTGCTGAAGGCCAGCTACATCCTGCCGGGCCCGGTGCTGGAGGCTCTTCAAGATGCGCTTACTCAGGAGACCGACGTGGCCCGTACCGTCATGGAAACGCTGGTCGAGAATGCCCGCATTGCTGCCACGACAAAGATACCACTGTGCCAGGATTGCGGGCTGGTCGTCGTCTTCGCGGAGATCGGCCGCGACTGCCATCTGAGCGGCGACCTGTATGCGGCCATCAATGAGGGTGTCGCACGGGCTTACGAGGATGGCTATCTGCGCAAATCGGTGCTGGCCGATCCACTGCGCCGCGACAGCAACACCGGGGATAACACTCCGGCGGTGGTGCACCTCACTTTGACCGACGGCGATCGGGTCAACCTGCACCTGGCTCCCAAGGGCGGCGGCAGCGAGAACATGAGCGTGGTGGACATGCTGGTGCCTGCCGTTGGGCGTCAGGGCGTCATTGACTGCGTGGTGGAGCAGGTGGTTGCCGGCGGCGGCAAGCCCTGCCCGCCGCTGGTGCTTGGGGTGGGCCTGGGCGGCACCATGGACAAAGCGGCCGTTCTGTCCAAATGGGCCATCATGCGCTCTCTGGGCGAGCCGAGCCCCGATCCCGAGACAGCCGAGCTTGAGCGCGACATCCTGGCGGCGGTGAATGCCACCGGCGTCGGGCCGATGGGACTCGGCGGGAGGACTACTGCGCTCGCGGTGCATGTGGAGAAATACCCGTGCCACATCGCCAGTTTGCCGTTGGCCATCAACCTGCAGTGCCACGCCGCCCGCCACCAGCAGGCGACGATATAGGATAGATTGACACGACTGCCAAGAAAGATTTGGAGTGATTTGCATGGACAAGCAGGAGCTATTGAAACGGATTACTATGAATCCTGATGTCATGCTTGGCAAGCCAACGATTCGCGGCATGAGGATTACGGTCGAGCAGATAATCGAGGCTCTCGCAGGCGGTATCACTGTGCAGGGGCTGTTGAGCGATTACCCTCAGTTGGAGACCGAAGATATTCTCGCCGCTTTGGCGTACGCAAGTGAGCTAGTCAGCGAAGAGCGTGTATTTCCGGTGCAGGGATCATGAGCAAACTCAGCTTCCTGGTAGATGTTGGGGTGGGCAGGGCAGTGGAAGAGGCCCTGAAAGAGCTAGGTCACAATGTCATCTCCGTAGCCGACATCAACCCCGGCATGGCGGATGCTGACATACTCGCACTTGCCAGGCACAAGGGCTGTATTGTCGTAACTATGGATGGCGATTTCGGAGAGTATGTCTATCATCAACATGAAAGCCACCAAGGTGTCCTTCTGCTGCGCCTGGGAGATGCCACAGGACCCGAGAAGGCCGAGGTCGTTTCGGCAATAGTAGAGGAACACTGGCACAGACTTCCTGAGGCACTCGCTGTATATCACAATGCCCGGCTTCGCATCAGGGGAGGCAAGAATAGCTCACCACCTCACTGAGCAATGGAAAGCCTATGACTACACAACTGACAACGCCGATGGACAAGCAGGCTCTGGCCGAATTGCGGGCCGGTGATGAGGTCGAGATTACAGGCACCGTCTATACCGCGCGCGACGCCGCACACGTGAAGCTCTTTGAGCTTCTTGATACCGGCCAGGCGCTGCCGTTCGAACTTGAGGGGCAAGTGATTTACTATTGTGGGCCGGCGCCCACGCCGCCCGGGAAGGCCATCGGCTCGGCGGGGCCGACCACTGCCTACCGCATGGATGCCTTTGCCCCGAGGTTGTACGCCCTGGGGCTAGCCGCCACCATCGGCAAGGGCGACCGGAGCATGTCAGTACGGGAAGCATGCAAGGAATTTGGCGCAGTTTACCTCGTAGCCGTCGGCGGTGCAGGCGCGCTGCTTGCGGAGCGGGTCACGGCTGCCGAGGTGATTGCCTATCCGGAGCTGGGCCCGGAGGCTATTGCGCGCCTGACTGTTGAAGCGTTTCCCGCCATTGTTGGATACGACACCGCAGGCAACAGCGTTTTCCCAGCGGACGCACAGCATCCGTGAGGATGAATCCATGTAACGGTTGTGAGAGATGCTTCGCAGACCGGTTTCAAATCTGTTGTACGATCTGGCACGTCTGGCGTTCGCCGTCGGCACCTGGGGGGCAGGCACAGCGGCACGGCTGCTGCGGTTGAGTGTGGCTGTGTGGCCCGACCATCCGCGTGCCGCCGCGTGGCTTATGTACGTCGAGGCCTTGCGGGCGATGCGTCACGGCGATTGCGAAGCGGCGATCGCTCTGCTGAAGGAGGCGGCCGCCAGGCTGCCCGATGCGGTTGTGATCCGGGCTAATCTCGGTATCGCCTACGCTCTTGAGGGTGCTTACGATGACGCCATCTACAACATCGAGGCGGTGTTCAAGGAGGGCTGGTCACCGGCGCGCGCCGGTGACCTGTGGGCCATCTTGGTATGGTCGTATTTGCGAACCGGCCGCCTGCCCAGAGCCAAGGACACCTGCGAACGGGCTGCCGAGCACAACGTTGACACGCCCAGATTGCTGTTGCTGCGCGCAGTGGTGGCTGGTGTGCAAGGCGGAGCGGTGCCGACGGAAGAGATTAGTCGGCTGCTGCGCGTGACGCCGACGAGCGCCCCCATGGTTCTCGAATATGCCCAATACTTGGCCGCAAGGGGCAAACATGAATTGGCTTGCCAACTGATTGAGAGTCTCCCGCCCGAGTCCTGGGGCCAGGGCTACCGTGTTGTGGCATATTCGGCGCTTAACGCGGGTGATATGGGCACGGCGTCATGGGCTGCGGCCCGCTGCGAGGAGGCGGGGGACGATGCGGCAGCGGTGGCAATGTTGCGCTCGGAGATCGCGCTGAGCCAGCGGCACGCTGAAGAGGCTCTGAGCCATGCACGCCGGGCACTGGAAAGCAGTGGAAACAGTGCGGAGGCCCACGAACAGTTGGGCAAGGCGCTGCTGTCGTGCGGCGACTGGGCAGAGGCCGTGGCGCAGATGATCGAGGCGCTCCACACCGGTAAGGGCTCTGCCCTGGCGGCCGGGCTAGCGGCTCTGGCCTCGATCAATGCTGGCGATTTCGCGACGGCTCGCGGTCTGTTTACGGGTCGGCGCACCGGCGACGGGCTGGGGGTGGCGTGTGCTCATGTCGCCCAGTGTCGCATTATGCAGCATGAGGAGAACTACGAAGAGGCCCTGAAGCTGGCTTCCTGGGCTCTGGATGAGATCGAGCATCTCCACGCCTGGCTCGCCCTGGAGCCGCTCATTGAACGCCTTACTGATGAACTCAGCTTCGCTCTCGGCCAGATTAGCTCCGCCGACAACAGCGACGAACTTGCCGATCTGCAACGCCGCGTAGCCCACATCAGAGCCCATTGGTTGAGCGCCTCACAGTAGCAGGCCGGCTACTGTTCCGCGCTGACCAGCTCCCCCAGGCGCTGCTTGGCTCGTGCCACCCACTCCGTTTCTGCCGGAAAGCTATCTATGAGCTGCCGGTACGTGGCCGTGGCCTGTTTGAGTTGGCCGACCTTTTCGTAGCAAATACCTGCAGCGTACAGGGCCTTGGCAGCCAGTTCCGTCGGCGCGTCGCCCGCAGCCAGTTTCACGTACAGTTCGGCTGCAAGCGCAAAATCATTTTGCAGCCGGCTCAAGTCAGCAGCTTCGAACTGCGCCTCGGCGCGTAGAGCCGGCTCCGGGCTTTCCACAAGCTCTGTCAGCATTTCCGCAGCGCGCTTGTACTGTTGAAGCTCCTTGTAGCTGCGAGCCAGCGCCAGCTTCGTCTGTGGCGTGTACGGCGAATCGGGAAACACCTGCACCAGACGCTGCAGCACCGGCGCCGCCTTTGCCGCCTCGCCGCCGGCCAGGTAAGCCTGTCCCAGCAGGTGCAGCAGCGCGGGCAGTTGGTCGGCGTCTGCCATATCGCTGCCCGGCGCCAAAATCTCGGCGGCCGCTGCGTATTCGCCCTGGTGCATGAGAATGTAGCCGGCCTGCAAGCGGGCGTCGAAAGCTATCTGCGGGTTGTCGGCGGCTTCGCTGGCAATGCGGAAATGCGTCAGCGCAGCCTCCGACCTATCAGTTTTCATCAGCGCCCAGGCCAGCTTGTAGTGAGCTTCGTCAGCCAGATCGCTGGAGTCGTATTCATCAAGCAAGCGGCGGTAAAGCTCCGCCGCTGTCGTGAAACTTCCCTGCCTGTAGCGCTGTTCGGCTGCCCAGAATAGGCCATCCGGCGCAAGTTCGTGCTGCGGGTAGTTATCAGCGATCTTCAAGTAGGTATCGCCGGCCAGCAATGGCTTGTTGGCCTGCAGGTATATCTCAGCAAGCGCCATTAGCGCCTGGGGTGCCCAGGAGGCTTTGGGCTCGGCGGCTAGTGCCTGCTCAAGCTGCTCGATTGCGATGCTGTATTGGCCCAGGCCGGAAAGCGCTACGCCTAACTGCGCTCGCGCCTGAGCGGCTTGTGGCGCGTCGGGGAATTCCTTCAGACAATGCTGATAGACATCTGCTGCGTGCTGGTACTGCCCGGCCCCCAGCCTTGCATCCCCAGCGCCTCGCAGTGCTGTGGCTGCCCACGCGCTCTTCGGGTCTGTGTCGTATGCGGCGCGGTACGTTTTGGCCGCATTGTCCCATTCTTGGCCTCGGTAGTACGCGTCAGCCACCAGACACAGCAACTGTGGCCGCCCGTCCCACGCCAAGCTGTCAGGCCTGATCTGGCCGATTAGCGTGAGGGCCCCTGCCAGTTCGCCGGCGTCAATGTCCAGAAGCACCAGACCGGCCCGCGCCGCATCGGCCCAGTCGCCTTCCGGGTAATCCGCAAGCACCTTGCCAAATGTCTGTCGGGCTTGTTCTGCCTGCCCGAGATGCCGCTGCGAGCGCCCACTGATGACCAGCGCCTCGGCCAGGTTCGGGTGCTGCGGGTGGTGTTGCAGAATCACTCCCGCCAGCTCCAGCGCTGCCTCGTATTGCCCCTCACTGAGACACAACTGCGCGGTTGTCAGTGCGCTGCGTGTGGCCGTCCGGCTTTTCGGATTGTGAACGAGCAGCGACTTCAGCGCGTCCAGATTCTCCGCTGACCGCTCCTGGTGGTACGCTGTCCACGCGGCTCGGTACTTTGCCTCCAGAACCAGCTCTTCATCCTCGCCGCTGGCGGCTGCCTGCTCGTAGGCCGCGTGGGCGTCAGCCAGTCTGTCGGCAGCGTAGTACAGCGCCCCCAGCCGCAAGTGGGCCTCGGCCCGGTTCTCGTGGTCCGGATACTCCTCGACGAAGCTATTAAACGCGGCAACAGCAGCGTCCGCCCGCTCATCCAGTTGGTAAGTCAGAGCCTGCCAGTACGCTGCCGTGGCTGCGTAAGGGTTATGCTCATCGGCAGCCACTTCGCCGTAAAGCCGGGTAGCGTCGGGATACTCTTTTGCCGAAAACAGCGCATCGGCAGCCCTCAAACTTGACCGGGCGCCAACTTCCGTGCCCCGGTATCGCCTTGCTATTTCGCTGAAGGTCTTACTGGCCTCAGAGAAAGCGCCCTGGCCGAATTGCGCCGAACCGACCCCGGCCAGGGCATGGGGGACAAATTCGCCGTCCGGGTGCTCGGCAACGAGCCGCCGGTAATGTGCGGTGGCTTCATCGAACTGTTGCAGCGCCTCACACGCCCGGCCCATGCCGTAGAGCGCATCTGGCACAACCTCGCTGTCCGGGAATTCCTGCAGCAGTTGCTTGAAGCTTTCGAGCGCGGCCTGGTTGTCGGTCTCCGCCTCAATAGTAGCTATCGAGTACAGCGCGTACGCTGCGTAGTCGCCTTTGGGGGCCAGTGACAGGCTTTTCCGGTACGCCTCCAAAGCCGGTTGTTTCTGTCCGTTCTGATAGTACGCCTCGCCCAGCCAGTAGGTAGCTTTGTCCCTGATATCGCTGTCCGGGTACTTTTCGAGCATTTCGCTGAAACAATCCGCCGCAGTATCGTACTGCTCCAGTTGAAACAGGCAATTGCCGATCCGGAAATATGCGTCATCTACGTCCGACCAGTCGGGGTACTTGTCAATCACATGGTGGTAGCTGGCCAACGCCTGCTCGTAGCGCTGCAGGTTGAAGAGACACTCGCCCGACGCAAAGTGCGCCAGTGGCATCGCCTCGTGTTCGGGGTGCTGCGCGATAAACGCCTGGTAGTGCTTCAGCGCCTCTTCCCACTTCTCGGCATCCAGCGCACGCCCGGCATCCAGGAGCAGGTCCCCGGCCAAGCCCTGTGCGAAAACTGCCGCCGGCCCCAGCGCTAGAACAAGCAACGCCATTGCCACAACTGCCGCCCGGACGCCCATAAGACTGCGGCGGCGCGCGATAGTAGGACTCAACATTTCGAACTCCTTGGATAGGTCTTGTGTCGAAAGCGCTGATCGTTTGTGCGCACCGTGCATGCGTAGTGTTTAGTCAAATCAAAGCCGCCACGGTTGCGGCATAGATGGTCTTCCTTGTGCTTGTGAAGACTATCGCCGCTACTCTTGCACCGACAGCCCCAGATCGCCAAGTACCTGGCGCAGCCGCTGTTTCGCTTCACCAGACATCGGGCCTACGGGTCGGGCGGTGGGACCTACCGGCAGGCCGATCGCACGAGCGGCCTCCTTGATCGGGTCCGGCACTGTGCTCAGAGCGAAGCAGCGGCGCAGCGGCATCACGCGCAACTGCGCTTCCCACGCGGCCTCCAGGTCACCGCCACGGAAGCTTTCATACAGTGAAACCAGCAGCCCCGGAACGATATTGGCTGTGGCGGCCACCGCGCCGGCGGTCCCGGCGCCTAGAGCCGCGCAGATCAGCCCGTCATTACCGTTCATCACCGCAGTGTCGCCAGGCGTCAGGCGGATGTGGTCTATTGTGTTGTTGAGGTCCCCGCTTGAGTCTTTGATCCCGACGATGTTGTCAATTTCGGCGAGGCGGGCCATGGTCTGCGGTGCGATGCTAATATGAGTGCGGCTGGGCAGGTCATATAGCAGCACCGGCAGGTCGGTAGCCTCGGCGATGGCGCGGAAATGGGCGTAGAGTTCGTCCTGGCCGGGGGAGATGAAGTACGGGGCCACAACCGAGACCCCGTCAGCCCCGGCTTCCTCCGCCCCCCGCAGGTTTGCCAGCGCCGCGCGGGTGGTTACTGCACCCACGCCGGCCAGTACCGGAACGCGGCCGGCCACCGCCTGTACGTAGGCGGCGATGACTGCCTCTCGCTCCTGCGTCGTCAGGGCATAGGCTTCCCCGTGGGTGCCGACCACAAACAACCCGTGAACGCCTGCGCCCAGCACGTACTCGACCAGCGTGGGGATGGCTTCCAGATTCGGGCTTTCGTCCGGGTTCATTGGAGTCAGCATCGCCGGATAGATGCCGTGAACTGGGAATTCCACTGCGCACCTCCTTGGGCTTGTGCAGAGCTTGGACTATTGCCGCTTTTGCTTGAGGCTTTGGCGAAGCTGATGCAGGGCGGATAGGACCTGATCTGCGCTGGCCGATTGCGCTGGCCGGCCGCTGAAACGGGCCACCGTGTACTGCACGGCGATCTCGTGGGCATCGCCGCGGATGTGAGCCAGGGCGTCGGGGATGCTGTCAACGAACTCGTGTGCTGGAGTTTGCGGCCAGTCAGGCGCCCCGTGGGCCGCCAGCAGCTTCCTCATGCGGCGGTAGGCCCAGACGATTCGCTCGCGGGAACCGGTGGCCAGTGGCGGGCGGTTGCGCTGCCATTCGAGATACGAACGCGAGCCGACGAAGACCACAGTCAAGATCAGCAGGCCGCCGGCCGCTAACGGCCAATAGGAGCGTGCATACGCGACCACCACTGCGAGCCGCTGTTTGACCGAGCCGGTCACCTCCCGCCATACATCGCCGAAGGTCCGTTGCTCCTGCTCGCGGGCGGCGGGAGTTGGTTCGAAGCTCATCCAGCCGCCCTCCGCCACATAAACCTCCGGCCAGGCATGTGCGTCTTCGCCGCGGACCACGTAGAGGTCCTTTTCGGCATCGCGGACCTCGCCTCGCGTAAAGCCGACAGCCATGCGGGCGGGCAGGCCGATGCTGCGACACATTATGACCATGGCGGTCGCGAAGTGGTAGCAGTAGCCGCGTTTCGTATCGAACAGGAATGCCTCGACGAGCTCCTTTGGCCACGTCCGCGGTGTGGCCAGATCATACTCATACTCATAGGCCAGATGCAGTTCTATTGCCCGCGCTTTCTCAAAACCCGTCGGCGCATCGGCGGTTAACTCCAGGGCCAGTTCTTTGATCTCTGGCGCAAGGTCATCAGGGAGCTGCAAGTACCTGTCCTGCAGCACCTGCCTGTCCACGGGATAGGCAATGCCGCCGGCATTAGGCAATGTTGGTGGCACCTCCGCTATGAGCGTGTAAGTCTGTGTGCCGATAGCATAGGTGCGTGGTGAGATAGTACCGTCTGGGTTGTAGTATATGCTGGCGACAGGGGTCTGGATAGAGACGGGATAAAGAGCGACAGGAATCGCAGCCCCGAACGCGGCGTGTGGGGTAACGCGAAGCTCTGTGGTGACGGTGGCATTGCTGAGGCCCGAGCCCTCCCGGGGGATCTGCCAGGCCCCCGCTGGGTCGGCTTCCGTAACACGATTGCTGGCCAGGCGCCGCCTCCAGGTCCTGACCGTGTAGGTGTCATACGCGGTCGTGCGCCAGTTGGTGGGGCGCTCGCACTCGACCTCCATGACGATCTGGCGGCCCTGTGGCGGCTCCAGACGCGGCAGCCACAATGATGACGGCGGTGTGTAGTCCCCCACCCGCGACATCAGATGCCGGGCGATTCTGTGCGCCAGGTAAATCCGGGCATTGTCGGCAAAGCTGGTCGAAAGCTCAGCACGCGCCGCCCAGAAGCCAACGCCAACGGCGACCAATAGTGCCAGCAGATACAGCGCGGGCCAGGAGTAAAGAGTGCCTGATGAGCGTCGGGTGCGGCTGAAGCTCAGTCTCCCGACGTCTGCGTAGGCGCCTTCAAGCAACAGGCGGTGTTCCAGAGCTAACAGTGCCAGGGACCCGAACAGCAGCAGCGCCATCCCCATCAGCGCCGAATAGTGCCTGATGGCGACCAGTGAGAGCAACACGATCGAGGTGGCGGGCAGAATCGTCTGGACGAGCTCGGTGATGGTGCGCACCGAGAACGCTCTGAAGGCCGTTATCCACAGACACATCGCGATAAGAAATCGCAACGCCATATAGACGTCTTCCGGCGGCTGGCGGAAGTAAACTGCAACGGTCGGACCGAATTGGGCAATGCCCAGGACAACGGCGGCAAGAAAAACGACGTAGTTAACGGCTAGCCGGGATACTCTGCTGTAATGTAGATGGTAGGCGACTGGGAAGGCGGCTACCATCAGCAGGCCGATCTCGGCGACAAGGATAGGATTGGCCATGAATACTGAGCATGCCAGCAGGGCAGCAATCATCGTGGCCCAGGCGTAGAGGCACGCCCAGTACCACACGCCGGCACCCTCGACCTGCACCACGCGCGCCGGGTCATAAGGCGCCATCTCCAGACCCAGCAGACGGCGGAGGTGCTGCCGCGCTCGCGGCGGGATGCCTTTCATCGCCGCACCCCCTCAGCCTCGCGCAGTGAGCTCATCGTCGCAAGCTGGGAGAATGCCTGTGACAACTCTGAAGCCGAGACCGCCAGCACCGCAGGCGCACCAGCAGCGCGAAGGCTCTCGAGTGCGGCGAGTTGTCGGCGTTGGACCATCTGTTCAGCATCATCAGCTCCGCACAGGATCACTCTAAGCCCGATGCCGCGAGCGGCAATCTCGCGCAAAGCGTCTATCGCAGCGGCCTCAATGCCGGAGGTGATGGCGAACACTGTGACGCCGGGCGGAACCAGGGCCGTCCATTCGCCGACATTGGCCGCGAACCCGCGCTGGCCGGCGGGCTTGGCCCTCGCCAGGGCAAATAGCCAGCGCTGGTAAGTCGATCGGCCGCGGTCCGGGGTGCGCAGACTGGTAGGGAGGCCCTCGCCGAAAAGTTCGATATCGAGATTGAGTTCGGTCAATATCTGGATCAGGGAAGCAGCGGCTACGACCTGGCATTCGAAGCTGCTTTTCGGCCCGTCCGCGATGACGTTTTCGGCCTGCGTATCGAGCCAGAACGCTGCGCTATAATCGCGCCCGCCGCTGTACTGCTTGACGACCAGTTCGCCGATGTGTGCGGCGACCTTCCAGTGCACGTCGCGCAGCTCGTCTCCCGGCTCGTGGGGACGTATGCCCGTGGTATCACCACGCCGCTGCTGCCGTGAGGCCGTCTGCAGCCTGGCGTGTGCGGACAGCATGTTGGTGACATCCTCCCGGGAGATGGCGACCGTCTGTGGCAGGCAGAGGAAGGAAACAGAACCGGCAGGCGGGCCAGGACGATTGAACATGCCGAGCGGGTCGCCGCCGAGAACACGCGGCGCATCGATCTTGTATTCGCCCCGAAGAGTAGCAGTGATCGTACCGACGCTGTACACGCTCTGGCCGGCCGAAAGCCCGGGCATGGGAAACAGGTAAGAGGATTGCACAGTGGGGACAGTCAGGTTTGTCAGCTCGACTGTTACCGGGACAGCGGGACGTGGGATGATGCCGACGTTGGCCAGCTCTATTTCGACCTCGGCCTTTCGCCCGGACCAGACGATGCCCGGTTTCACATCCAACTTCAAGGCCAGGCCAGCCGCAGCCATGCGCGATATGACATAGCAGCCCAGGATACAGGCCAGACATACCGCAGACATGACATAGAGCGCGGGGGCCTCATTCATGCTGCCGGCCAGATAGAACAGCACGGCAGCGCCCGAAAACAGCTTGAAGTTACGAGACATCGTTCAGCTCTTAAACTGGCACGGCGACTTCATTGACTATGTTGTTGACAATATCGGCAGTATGGGTGTCGCCCAGCCGGGCCTGTGGCGCGAGTAACATGCGGTGTGCCAGGGCGCTCACCGCCAGCCGCTTGATGTCATCCGGGCTGACAAAGTCGCGTCCCTGCAGCGTCGCCAGCGCCTGGCCGGTGCGCACCAGTGCCAGCGTGCCACGGGGGCTGGCGCCCAGTTGCAGTTGCTCAGACTCGCGGGTGCGCCCCACGATCTCCAGTATATAGTCATATACCGCCTCATCAACGTGGCACGAGGCGGTGACACTCTGCAGCCGAAGAACATCGGCGGGCTCGCAAACCGCCTGTAAGTCGTCAATCGGATGGCCCTCGAGTTGGGTCTTGACCACAGCTTTCTCGTCGGGAGCCGAGGGATAGCCGATGCTGATCTTCATCATGAAGCGGTCAAGCTGCGACTCAGGCAGGACATAGACCCCCTCATATTCGACCGGATTCTCCGTGGCGATCACCGCGAACGGCTGGGGCAAGGGATAGGTTTCGCCGTCAGCAGTGACCTGCCGCTCCTCCATGCCTTCCAGTAGCGCCGACTGCGTGCGCGGATTGGCGCGATTGATCTCATCAGCCAGCAGCACATTGGCAAAGACCGGGCCCTTACGGAATCGGAAGCTGGCGGTTCGCTGGTCATATATGGATACACCGGTAACATCGGATGGCATCAGGTCGGGGGTAAACTGGATGCGCGCAAAGTTGCCGCCGATGCTAAGCGCGAGAGCTTTGGCCAGCATGGTCTTACCGACTCCGGGGACATCTTCCAGCAGAATATGACCATTGGCCAGCAGAGCGACGAGGATTTCCTCGATCACTCCACGCTTCCCGATGATGACATTCTCAATGTTTTGCAGGATGCGCATACAGACCTGGTGGGCCTGCTCAAAGCCGCTCTCGCTCATGTTCATTGCCTCGTCTGGAGTATGCGCGCTCAGCCGGGCGTCCTGTTCTCGACAATATAATATGACAAATGCCTGGCACGGTCAATCTAACTCTTCGCTACCACTTCTGGTGATGGCCTGTTGTGGCAGGCCTTTTGTGCGGCTGCGCAACGGCGCAAAAAAGACGGGGACGGCACCTGGCAGGCGCCGTCCCCACGGAGGGTGGATGGCTGTTGCTGTGAGCTCCACGGCAGGTTACGCCGTGAACTACAGATTGTATGTCGGCATAGTGGTCTTTCTGCAACTGCTACGGTTACCGTTGACTACTGCTAGCACTTATACTGTAGAATGGCTGGCGATCTCTGCACCCTCGTCAGTAGTGGTTTTCATAGCGACTACCGCGGCCCCTGCGCGTATCATCGCTTCCATAGCCGCGGCCGGTGTTTCTCTCGTCGCCGCGCCTGCTGTTATTGCTGCCGTAGTTTCGAGAATCCGAGGGACGGTAGATCATCATGTTCTGACCTGGGAGGGCTTGGCCACCGAAGATCTCTGCTGCGAGTGTGGCGTCCATGTACTTGAGTTGAATAAAGGCTATGTACAGTGTCTGACCATCTGCGGTTTCGCCGACCTTCACGTACTTGATGGTGCGGGTCGGGCTGGCGTTGGCAGCTACGGCTGCAGCTACCAGGAGCACTGCTGTTGCCAAAGTTACCAGCATGATTCGTCGCATATATTTGCTCCTCCTCAGGTCTGCTTGCTGCCAGAAAGTCTCGGAGAGGGCGGCAGCCGGGCTCAATTGGAAGGGAGGGAGGGTTGAACCTTCCACGAATGGCTTACTACCCGCCCTCTCCACGTTCATGTATTAGACGCGGTAGTAGTTAGAAAAGTTCAATGCCTCTGAAAAGAATTCTCACCATCTGCCGCCCGAATTGTCGGAAAACGCCGCCAGGTGCTATAATGAGCGGCAAATTGGTCCAGGTACATTTATTTCGGAGTTGATGTATGCCAAGCTTGCGAGTGTACAACGCCATCGTTTTGACCATGGTTTCCGGCGACGAGCCCATATCGCCGGCGGAACTTGTCAGTGCGGACGGGCAGATTGAGTATGTCGGACCCCAGAGAGCGGATATTGAAGAGAGCTATGATGAGACCATTGACGCCGGCGGGGGAGTGCTGCTGCCCGGGCTTGTCAACGCCCACACGCACCTGGCGATGACGCTTATGCGCGGTTATGCCGATGACATGCCCCTGCAGGAGTGGCTGACGACCAAGATATGGCCCACTGAGGCGAAGCTGCAGGAGCAAGACGTCTATTGGGGGGCGATGCTGGGGATCCTGGAAATGCTGCGGGCGGGCATAACCTGCTTTTGCGACATGTACCACTTCTTCAACGCAGGCACCAGGGCTGCCATAGACGGTGGCATTCGCGCTCTGCCTTCCGGGGTACTGCTGAGCTTTGCCGACAAAATCTACAATGTGGAGCAGGCTGTGGAATTCGCTCTGGAGGTGCGCAAGAATGCTCCTTCGCGCATCGTGCCCATGCTGGGCCCGCATGCGCCGTATTCGTGTACCGATGAGATGTTGCGGCAAGCCGCCGCTGCTGCCGCCGAGCATGGCCTTGGCATTCACATACACCTGTCAGAGACCGCCGACGAGGTGCAGCAGGTGCTGGATGCGACCGGCATGAGGCCGGTGGCGTATCTGGACAAGCTCGGCCTCCTGGACAATCATGTCACCGCCGCCCACTGCGTGCACGTGGACGATGCTGAGCTCGAGATGCTGGCCGACAAGCAGGTCGGTATCGTACACTGCCCGACCAGCAACATGAAGCTGGCTTCGGGATTTGCGCCGGTGTTGAAGATGTTGGCTGCAGGTGCGTGTGTGGGCCTGGGTACGGACGGTGCGGCTTCCAACAATCGCCTGGACATGCTGCAGGAGGCGCGAATGGCCGCGCTGGAACACAAGGCCCACAGCGGCGACCCGGGCGTGGTGAAGGCCGAAGAAGCGTTGCGCATGGCCACGGTCGGCTCTGCCCGGGCGGTGGGGCTGGGCGACCGGGTCGGCATGTTGCAGGTCGGCAAGCGGGCCGATTTTACGATGATCTCGCTGCAGGAGGCCCATAACCAGCCGCTACACAACCTGTACTCACAGCTAGTCTACGCCGCCGAGGCCGCCGATGTGGTATGTACCGCAGTGGACGGCGTGGTGCTTTATCGCGATGGAGTTTACCCTCATTTGGACGCCAAGCACATCATCGCGCGGGCCAACGAGTGCGCCCACCGCCTGGTTAACTCGTAGTAGGAGAAATGGAAGAAGGCTCTGCCCCCTTTTCCCCAGGGAGTCTGCCAATTAGCCACCACAGTTCGATAGAGAACGCAAATGCCCCAATCCCGCTCTTGGTAATAGCGGGGCCGACGGCTTGTGGTAAGACCGAGGCGGCGCTGCGGGTCGCTGAGGCGGTGTCGGCGGAGATAGTGTCAGCCGATTCGATGCAAATCTATAAGTACATGGACATCGGCACTGCCAAACCGACACCGCAGCAGCGCGCGCAGGTGCCGATGCACCTGGTGGACTTTGCTGACCCGCACCGGCCGTACACCGTGGCTGATTTTCAACGTCAGGCGGGGGAGGCGATTGTTGATATCCACGGGCGCGGGCGGTTACCGGTTCTGTGCGGCGGCACCGGACTTTACATCCGCGCAGTACTGCAGCATTTGGACTTCCCGCCTGATGCTGGCCCTCAGCAGGAGCAGATCTGTGCGCGCCTGCAGGCGGAGGCCGAGGCCGATGGCAGTCCGGCGCTGCACCGGCGATTGGCGGAGCTGGACCCGGCGGCGGCGCGGAAAATCGAGCCAAACGATACGAGAAGGATCGTGCGCGCTCTGGAGGTCATCGAGACCACTGGGGAGCTGTTCTCTGCACAGCAGCGGATTGACGAGACACCGGCGGTGGATTATAATTCAAGATGCTTCGTTCTCACACGGCCGCGCAGCCAGCTTTACGCTGCAATTGAGCGCCGGGTGGACGAAATGCTGCAGATGGGGTGGCTGGCGGAGGTCGAGGGCCTGCGACAGCGGGGCTGCAGCCGACAGGATCAAGCCATGCAGGCCATCGGCTACCGGCATTTGCTCGCGCACCTTGAAGGCCAGGCCGGCTACGAGGAAACTGTACGCTTGATCGAGCGCGACACGCGCCGTTTCGCCAAGCGCCAGTTGACGTGGTTCAGAGCCGATGCCTTTGAATGGCTGGAATGGGCCACGCCGCACGGATTTGAAGATCGCGTAGAGCGAATAGTCCAGGGTGCTAAGCGCCTATATCGCCCATAAGCAGGTGAAGAAGCCGTGCCGAAATCCAAAGACAGTATCCAGGACCGCTATCTGCAGGGCATAAAGGACCAGGGCGTGACGGTGCGAATTGTGATGACCAACGGCAAACAGCTCACTGGGACGGTTGTCGGCTTCGATACATTCACGATACTGATATCCGCCGGCGGCGTCGAAGTCATGGTATATAAAAGTGCGGTCGCTGTGATCGGGCCCGTCGGACCCGAGAAGGCCTAAGCGACACACAGCCTCTCCAGGGACTTCCGAGACGAGCACGATAGGCCAAGTGCCTGTCGTGCATTTTTATAAGCAGCAGACGGGACGGTGTTGACCTTGCAGTTCACCAAGATGCACGGGCTGGGCAATGATTACATCTACATTGACGCTATCAGCCAGGACCTGAGCGGCTACGATCTGGAGAAGCTTGCTGTCGTGCTCTCTGACAGGCATTTCGGAATCGGCGGCGACGGCATTATTCTGATTGCGCCATCCCAGCACCACGATTTCACCATGCGCATATTCAATCCCGATGGCAGCGAGGCCGAAATGTGCGGAAACGGCATCCGCGCCTTCGCCAAGTACGTCTATGAACGCGGCCTCACGGACAAGGTCACCCTCAGTATAGAGACCGGAGCCGGGACAATCAGGCCATCGCTGCAGGTGCAGGAGGGCGTGGTCTCGCTAGTGCGGGTGGATATGGGCCCGCCGAGGCTGAAAAGGTCTGAGATACCCATGGCCGGTGAGCCGGCGGACGGCCCCGTCAGCGGCGAGCAACTGACCGTCGGGGACGAGACGTTTGTGATAACCTGCGTCTCGATGGGCAATCCACACTGTGTGGTATTTGTGGACGAGATAACCGACGAATTGGTGCTGGGATATGGCCCGCAAATCGAGAACCATTCGGCCTTCCCCCGGCGGATCAACGTAGAGTTTGTGCAGATACTTGGAGCACACGAGGCACGGATGCGGGTCTGGGAGCGAGGCACCGGCGAGACGCTGGCCTGTGGCACCGGGGCGTCTGCCGGCACGGTGGCTGCGATACTCAACGGCCACTGCACCGAGGCTGTGACCATGCACCTGCTCGGCGGCGACCTGGGAATTGAGTGGCGCGAGGGCGAGAGTGTGTTCTTGACCGGGCCGGCCGCCGAGACTTTCAGCGGCACTGTGCACCCATCACTGCTCCGCCAGGCCGAAGCATGACTCTGGTCACAAGCCAGAGCCTATTCCATGCAGGAACATCCATTATCGCGTAGGTCGGGCTTTCCGGTTCGACAGGCTCACCGCCCTGAGCGAAGTCGAAGGGCAGCCCGACACCATAAATGCATAACTCGACTTCCAGAAAGAGATTCGCTGAGCAAAGCATCAAGCAACGAGGAGGAGGGTAGCGTGGACTTACCGTGGGCCCAGAGATTGCAGCGCATACCACCGTATCCGTTCCGGGAGATCGCCCAGATCAAGGCGAAAATGCTGGCCGAGGGCAATGAGCCAATTGACTTCGGCATCGGCGACCCCGACATGCCGACACCTGACTACGTCATCGAGGCGCTATACGAGGGCGCTAGAGACCCGGCCACTCATCCCTATGACGAGAGCGGGTTCGGGACCCCGGAATTCAAGCAAGCGGTTTCGGACTTCATGAGCAAGCGGTTCGGCGTGCAGGTTAGCCCTGACGGCGAGATCCAGAGCACGATCGGCTGCAAAGAGGCGCTGGCGCACATCGCTTGGGCCTACATTGACCCCGGCGACATCGTGCTGGTGCCCGATCCGGCGTATTCGGTCTATAAGGTGCAGACCGCCTGGTGTGGCGGAGCGCCGTTCCCCATGCCGCTTCTGGTCGAGAATGGCTTCTTGCCGGATCTGGATGCCGTTCCCGCACCGGTCAGTAAGGCGGCCAAGATGATGTTTCTCAACTATCCCAACAACCCCACCGGCGCGGTGGCTGAGTTGGACTTTTTTGCAGACGCCGTCAGGTTTGCCCAGGACAATGAGATACTGATAGTTCACGACTGCGCGTATTCGGAAGTATGTTATGACGGCTACGAGACGCACAGTATTCTTGAGGTTGACGGCGCGAAGGACGTGGCCATCGAGATGCATTCGTTCTCGAAGACCTTCAATATGACCGGCTGGCGGGTGGCGTGGGCCTGTGGCGGCGCGCCGTTTGTCGAGGCCCTGTCCAAGGCCAAGAGCAATGTTGACTCCGGGACATTCATGGCGATCCAGCGCGCAGGAATCGCGGCCCTGGCAGGCTATGACGACTTCATTGTCGGCTTACGAGCCGAGTACCAGAAGCGCCGCGATGCCCTCGTTGACGGGCTCAACTCGCTGGGCTGGAATATAGAGCCACCCAAGGCAGCTTTCTATGTGTGGGTGCCAATTCCGAGAAATTACCTCACCGCTGACCAGTTCGCCAGGGACCTGCTGGCCGAGTGCGGAGTGCTGGTGACTTCGGGCGCGGTCTATGGCTCCTATGGCGAGGGCTTTGTGCGCTTTGCGCTGACGATCAAAGGCGAGGACAAGCTGGCGCAGATCAGCGAGGCCATACAGAGCATCGGCGACAATCTGGAAATATCCTGGTAAGCGCGGGCCGCCGCGGCGGATCAGCGCAGTTGGTGATTTACTATGCAAGAGATAATTGCAGTCGGCCTTGAACGCCGGGAGCTACTGGCAGCCGAAAAAGCGATACTGGTCGGCATATCCAGGCTGGAGGGCGAGGGCCTGCGCTCGATGCGCGAGCTGGCGCAGTTGGCCCTCTCCGCCGGCGCGGTGCCGGTTGATGTGCTGGTGCAGATGCGCCGTGCCCCGCAGCCGGCCACGTACATCGGCAAGGGCAAGGTGCAGGAGCTGCGTGCTCTGCGGCTCTCTGCCGATGCTGAGATAGTGCTTTTTGACTGCGAGCTCACTCCTGTGCAGGTCGGCAACCTGGTGGACGAGCTGGACTGCAAGGTGCTCGACCGCACCGAGTTGATCCTGGATATTTTCGCCCAGCACGCCACCAGCAGGGAGGGCCAACTGCAGGTCGAGCTCGCGCAACTGTCCTACCTGCTACCGCGGCTGGTGGGCAAGGGCCCGATGATGGATCGCATTGCCGGCGGCGGGGGCGGCGGCACTGCTGGCGGTGTCGGGGTGCGCGGGCCGGGCGAGACGAAGCTCGAGACCGACCGGCGGGCGCTGCGTGTGAAGATGTCGCGCCTCAAACAGCAGATAGAGGAGGTACGCCGCCAGCGTGCTGTCGAACATCGCGCGCGAGCGCGCTCGGGATTGCCTCTGGTCTCGCTGGTCGGATACACAAATGCCGGCAAGTCAGCCCTGCTCAACGCACTTGTCGGCAGTGAAGAAGTGCGGGCTCACGATCGGCTCTTCGAGACCCTCGACACCACCATCCGCAGAGTCGAGATTCAGGGCGCTCAATTGCTGCTCAGCGACACGGTGGGTTTCATCCACAACCTGCCCAAAGACCTGTTTTCTGCATTTATGGCGACGCTGGAGCAGTTGCAGCAGGCCGATGTCATCATCCACGTGCTTGACGCGAGCGCGCCGTGGGCGGCTACAGAGCGCCAGGCCAGCGAGGAGATACTCGCCAGGCTGGGCGTGGACGACAAGCCGACCATACTGGTTCTCAACAAGTGGGACAAGCTAGCCGGCACCCCACGCGCAGAGCGGATGCTGGCCGAGATGCCTGACGGCCTGCCGATCTCGGCGGCGCAGCAGATCGGCTTGGAGAAGCTGCGCGCTCGCATCGCCGAGGCCGCTTATGCGCGGCTCGTGGCGCTGTCGCTGCAGTTGCCTTACGATCGGATGGAGCTATTGCAGCTTTGCCGCGAGCACGGTCGCGTCCTGGACACCGAGTACGAAGAGGATCACGTGGCGGTTGATGTGGAAGTGAATTCCGAACTGGTCGCCAGGCTCAAGCCTTTTGTCGTCGCACCGAACTGAGATGAAGCTGGGGTCGCAGCGGGGATCGCAGAAGTCAGGAAGTTGTAGCAGTGGACAAATCAACAGATGCAGCCGAGCGTGACCTGCTGGTTCCGCTGAATCGGCGCAACTATTTGTTGACCATCGCCAACGGCGTAATTTTCATCCCCGGAGCCCGCCTCGTCGCTCCCGGCACAGTGCTTCCGCTGCTTATCCTGCGGCTCTCCTCCGGCCTGACATGGCTCATCGGGCTTGCAAACAGCATCCTGTACGTCGTGCCCGTCCTGCCACAATTGCTCGCCTCGCGCTGGGTTGACACCAGTAAGCGCAAAGTCCCGATATGGCGTTGGTGCGCGGTAGTCAGGTTCATCGCCACCCTTGGCATGGGATGGGCCGTGCTATCCGCAACCAGCACGGGATATGCCTATGCGCTGGTGGCGTTCTTTGTGTGGTTGACCGTCCGGGTGCTCGCTCAGGGCGTCTCCAGCCTCGTGTTCACCGACATCGTCGCCCGCTCTGTCCCTACCACCAAGCGAGGCAGCATATGGATGTGGCGGCAACTTCTCGGCCTCTTCCTGGTCCTAACTTTCTCCGTGCCCGTGATCAACTACATGCTGAGCGAGAAGACCCTCTTCAAGTTTCCCACCAATTACGGCTTGCTCCTGGTGGGCTCGGCACTGTTCATGGGCATTGCATGGATCATCTTCTCCTTCACCGAGGAGCCGCAGGGCAAACCGGCCGGCCACAAGCTTACGATGGCACAGCATCTGGCCCGCGGAATGCGATTCCTCAACCGCGACAAGAGCTACCGCCGGCTCATGCGCGTGCGCATACTGCTCAGTGCCGCTGCCAACGTCAGTCCCTTTTTTATCGCATTCGCCGTGCAGGAGTGGCATTTTCACGACGTGGTGGCTGCAACCTTTTTGACTGTTCAGATACTCTCGCAGATGCTGGGTTGCTGGATCGTCGGGCACGTCTCTGACCGGCTCGGCAACCGCAAGGTACTGGTGCTTGCAGCCGCCACGATGCTCGTAACCGCAACTGTGGCCTACCTTGGGGCCTCGTTTACTCCCGAGGGCGCTATTGTGCTGCTGGGCTACCCGGTCTCGTACCGCCTGATTGTGCTGATGGTCTGTTTTGTCGGCAGCGGCCTGTTTGCGGCAGAGCTGTATCCCGGATACATCAACTACCTCATGGACATCGCTCCGCGCCGAAAACTTCCCTCATACGTGGGCTTCGCCAGCTTCTTCTTGCTGCCACTCGGGGCGGTCCCGCTGGTGTACGGGTGGCTTGCTCAGACCGTCGGCTATCGGGCCATCTTCATCATCGCCTTGCTGCTTTCCGCCGTTGGGCTCCGACTGGCATCCCGTATCGGCGAGCCACGCGACGAACTCACCAATGATGTGACAAATGACGAAAGCGACTCCCGCGCAGAGGAGTAACGGGGCGTGGCCGAGAAGCACCCGTAATTGATGCCAGATATGTCAGACTCCACAAGTAGTCGCGAAAGTGAGATGCTGGTTCCGCTGCACCGGCGGAACTATATCCTGGGGATCATCAACGGGATACTGTTCCAGACGGGCTACCGCCTGGCCGACCCGATGACTGTACTGCCGCTGCTACTGATCCGCCTATCGGGTGTGACGTGGATTGTCGGGCTGTTGCAGGCGATCATCATAACCGCCCCGGCCGTGCCGGCGATATTGGCCTCTCGCTTCATAGACACCGCCGAGCGCAAGTTGCCGATCTTCAACTTCTACAGCGTCATCAGGTTCCTGGCGCTGATGGGGATGGCGCTAGCGGTGCTGGCGGGTGGCTATTTGAGCGGCGTGCTGCTGGCGGCGCTCTTGCTATCCCTCTTCGCGATATGGCTTAGCGCACAGGCCGTCAGCACCATGGCCTTCATGGACATAGTGGCTAAGTCAACGCCTACGACAAAGCGCGGCAGCTTCTGGATGTGGCGGCAGATGATCGGCCTGTCTCTGGTGCTGACGGTGGCGGTGCCGCTTGTCCACTATCTGCTGGGAGACAACTCCCCGGCCGAATTCCCGGCCAACTACGGCCTTCTGCTATTGGGCAGCGCCTTGATCCTTGGCGCTTCGTGGCTTGTCTATTCGCGGGTCAAAGAGCCGCCGAGCAAGCCGGCCCGCCACAAGCTCACAGTGCGGCAAAACATCGCCCGTGGCCTGGGCTTTTGGCGTCAGGATCTCAGATACCGCCGGATGGTCAGAGTGGTTCTGCTGCTGGCCTCTGCAGGTGCAGTCGGGCCGTTCTTCATGGCTCTGGCCGTGCAGGAGTGGGATTTCCCCGACACGGTCGCAGCCACATTCGTGACAGTGCAGATTCTCGCCCAGATGGCCGGCAGCATCCTCCAGGGGCGCGTCTCCGACCGCCTCGGCAACCGCAAGGTGCTCATATTCGCCTCATTCACCGGCTTTCTCGCCGCACTCGTGGCTGTGTTCAGCGCAGCGTTCGCCCCGGCCGGTGGCATGGACGTATTCGGCTACACGCTCTCCTACCGGCTGCTGTTGCTGTGTATCTGCTTTGCGGGCAGTGGGTTTTACACCGCGCAGTTATGGCCGGGGTACATGAACTATCTGATGGATATTGCCCCGGAACGCAAGCGTCCCTCCTATTTCGGCTTCACCAACCTCTTCCTCCTGCCCGTAGGCGTCGTGCCTCTGATATTCGGCTGGCTCGCACAAACCGTCAGCTTCCAGATCGTATTCGGCATAGCGGCCGTTATAGCCGCTGCAGCGGCTGTACTTTCTCTGCGCATAAAGGAACCACGTGACGACCTCACCGCCGACCAGTTGCAGGCCCTCAGCTAGCGGTCGTACGTGATCGGGCAAACGAAAAAAGCGCTGGTCACCCGGCGCCCTCGGCCTTGTCTCAAAACATTGAACTGCTGCAACCACTTTCTGACGGGTAGCTCGGCCTGAGCTTTGTTCCGTCTGCAAAGCTCAGGTGAGAATGCCTCAGCATTCTCCGCTTCCCGTTCGACAGGCTCACGGCCCTGAGCTGAGTTCGCTTGCGAACTCCCGTCGAAGGGCAGCCCGAGGCGGCCTCTCAACAACTCGCTTCCAGTGAGCGCAAGAAATGATCTACTGGCTATTCCCGCAGTACGCGCCCTGCCAGATGACCAGACATTCCCGACTCTGTACTCATCGATTATCGTCAGCAGCCGCAGGGGCTGGCAGTCATGCGTCCTGGCATGCATGAAGTCATAGCGCCGCACAGGGCTTGACAGCGTGGCCTGGCGGTGTCATCATTGCGGGAACCGAACGGACGTCGCGCTGCACTGAAGCGACCGCTGGGCGCATGTACCCTGTGCATCGCAGCGTGAAAGGGTGAGTGCGGCGCAGCTAGCGAGTAGCTGTTGATTTCAAAAAGGAGGAGTTAACATGTCCAGGATCTTACTTGCTGTAGTTGTGGTCGGCATATTGGCATTGAGTTTTTTCGTTCCAGGTTGTGGAGGGAACGGATCTACACCAAGCCCGGACGAGGGTGCCGGAGGCACAGTGATGGTGCGAGTTACGGATCCCAACGGCACGCCACTGGCCAACGTGAGCATGTCGCTGGCAGGCACGACGAGTACCAGTGACGCGCAGGGGCACCTGCGCTTGGAGGGCATCAGCCCGACAACCGGCGCACTGGCGAACTTCGCTGTCGATGGTCACGTATCCACGGCGAGGAGGGTGGACGTCATAGCCGGCGAGGAGCTGACGTTCGATGTGATGATGGTGCCGGTCGGGACAACTCAGACTATTGACACCGCCGTGGAAAGGGAAGTGTTACACGCCGGCGGCGGCATAATAATCCCCGCGGACGGAGTCGTTGACGCTGCAGGCAATCCTGTCAGCACGGCACAAGTTCAGGTGACTACGGCGCTCCCTAGCGATCCCGGATACACGTCATTTTTCCCCGGGCCCTTCATTGGCAGCCGGGCAAGTGATGGCGAAGAAGGCCTCCTTCTAAGCCACGGGTTCGTGGACGTGGTCCTGCAGGACGCCAGCGGGAACTCATTGCAGCTTGCGCAAGGCAAACCGGCAGAGATGATCTTCCCCATTGATGCGGATCCAGACTCAGAGCCAAGCCAGGACACCGTCCCGCTCTGGTACTATGATGTAGCCCAGGGAATATGGATTGAAGAGGGTACGGTCACGCGCGACGCTGCCGCTGGTGTCTACCGGGGCAGCGTGACCCACGTGACGCCCTGGAACGTGGACTACTGGCAGGCTCCGGCGTTCAAACGAGTCACCGTGATAGACCTGAATGGCGATCCCGTCGTCAGTGCTTGGGTGACTGTGGCACCGGCTACTGGCGGCGCCTGGTGGAGCGTGGACGTTACGGATGCCAACGGCCAAACCAGCGTGCTAGTCCGACCCAATAGTCCCATTCGAGTGTGGGTCCAGAAGGGGACGGTGGTTTCGCCTGTCACAACGGACACATCTCCTGGGATAGGTCAGACGCTGGACAACACGATTACGATCGATCCCGCGCCAGCCGTCATAACGCTCACTTGGGGCGCCAACCCGCAGGATCTCGACCTTCATCTCACGGTGCCGACAACTCCGGGCCGCTCGCACATCTACAAGACGAGCCTGGGCTCGCCCACTCAGTTGCCGTATGCGGTTCTGGACGAAGACGTTACGACGGGTCTTGGCCCGGAGGCGATCTCGGTACGCCGCCTGCTGCCCGGCACGTATCGCTGCGCTGTCCACAACTACTCCGGCCAAACCCAAGCATTAGGGATTTGCAACTCCAACGCCGGCGTCGCCCTTGTCATGCCGGACGGCGTGAACACGTCGTTTATCCCTCCGGCACACAACGAAAATCACATGGACAACAACGTCTGGCTCGTCTTCGACCTGGTCGTGGCCGAGTCCGGCCTGTCTGTCACGGTCAATCCGCTCAACTCTTGGGGCACGACCGGTGACTACCATCCCGCTGATTGAGCGCGGGCGGCGAAGTAACAGCTTGGTGAAGCGGCTTTGAGGTGAGAATACCCGCTAAAAGGGAATATCAGACGGTGCGACAGGTGAGCCAGGACTATCGGCGCATCGAACGGCCACCTGTCGTCTTGCTTGGCTGCGAAAGCTGGGAGTTGCCTTGCTTGGTTGGGCGCTACCGTGCCCTGAGAGCGTTTTCCCAGGCCCATCTCGAATTATTCACCAATACGTGGGTCAATTCTCAGCTTCCCGTTTGACCGTTCGACAAGCTCACGGTGCTGAGCAACGTCGAAGGGCAGCCCGAGGCGGCCCCTCAACAACTCGCTCTCAGTCAGCGCAAGCAATGATCTACTGGCTACTGCGGCAGTAGGCGCCCTGCCTGTGTCCGGCCCCATGCCTCTACTGGCCGGAACGCCTCGGCATACTTGACGCCGCATTGCAGGCCGCGGAAGTGTGCGGTCACGGCCATGTATTCCACGTAGTCAATCCCATCGTGGTCCCGCAGCCAGGTGTACTGGCTCTGGTGGCACAGCAGCATATCTGTTTTCTTTTCCCACTGGTCGCTGATGTCCACGTAGTAATACGGCTGGAAGTTGTGCCCCCCCAGCGGCTCCCAGTAATACACGGTTGGCATCAAGTCGTGCGCGCTGCTCCATCCGCCGGTCCTATACAAGGGTACGGCGCACCAGAAAGAGGCCTCCCATGTATTCTGCGAAGCCCCCACGTGATCGCTCATGTAGTCGCCGGGGTAGTGGGTGAGGATGACATCGGGCTTGACCTCGCGAACCACTTCGGTGTAGATCGCCCGCTGCTCCTGGGTGTGCCAGGGGCCGGAGTCAGGCAGGTCGAGCAGGATGCACTCAGCCCCAATGACTTCGGCCGACTGCCGCGCCTCTCGCCGCCGGATGCACTGAAGGTGTGCCGAGGGAATCACAAAATGGCCCTGGCTGCCATTGCACGAGATGCACATGAAGACCTCGTGCCCCTGCTCCTTATACTTCGCCAGTGTACCGCCCACCATCAGTTCGGCATCGTCCGGGTGAGCTGAAATTGACAGTATCCGCATCAGGCCAACCTCCGGGGTAACGCAGAGTGCTTTGCACTTACGGGGTCCTTGTCGTCTCCATTGTAGCATCTTCGGCCATGATTGATAATGCCAATTTGCGAGGATTCTGCTGCGATTGAGAAGAAACTGGCCTCAACGGGCGCTAATCTGACTGCGGGGAGAGAGCTGATATGAAGGTTTACATAATGTGCGACCAGGAGGGCACCGCCGGAATGGTGCATTTTGAGAACCGCGATGACAACAACGCCTGGAACGCCTGGTACCGGCAGCGGATTATGAAGCTGCAGACCGCCGAGGTCAAGGCGGCCGTGGAGGGCTTCCGGGAGGCCGGGGCCACGGAGATACTAATCAATGATTCCCACGGCAGCGGTTACAATATCCTATTTGAAGAGCTGGAGGGCCCCGTGCAGGTAATTCACGGCAACCAGCGGCACGCGGAGTTCTGGCTGTCGCGTCTGGACGAGACCTTCGACGCCGGCTGCTACCTCGGCGGCCATCCGATGGATGGCACGAAGAAGGGCATCCTGCCGCACACCCACTGGGACGTCAACGGCATCGAGTTGGGCGAAGTCGGCATGGCGATGACGCTGTTCGGTTATTTCGGCGTGGCGACGGTTTTCGTCAGCGGCGATGCGGCTGTCGAGCGCGAGGTCAAGGCGCTATGCCCTGACACCGAGGTGGCGGCCGTCAAGGAGGCCCTGGCGCCGGACATCGCGATGGAGCACATCCCGGCAAATGCGCGGAAGATGATCTACGAAGGTGCCAAGCGTGGCCTCGAGCGGGTCAGCGCGATCGAGCCGGTCCGAATAGCGCCGCCTTACCAGTTGCGATTGGGTGCTAACATCGAGCGCACCGGCGACGACTACTACGAGGTCGTCTATGCGGCACTGACCGAGTATTACCACTACAACCGGGAGTTCAAGCGCGAAGGCCGCGAATGGGTGCCCGTGGATGAGTAGCCCGCTCAGACCAACTCCACCACGCTCTGCAGCACATAATCCGGCCGCATGTCCTCTGGAAGCGCAGCGATGTCGGCCTCATTGGTGACGCCGCTAAGCACTATCGCGGTGGCACAGCCGGCGTTCTTGCCGCACACCAGGTCGGTTTGCAGCCGGTCGCCGGTGAAGATAGTCTGCTGCGGGGTAACGCCCATGCGCTGCATGGCGGCGTGGGCCAGAGCCGGGTACGGCTTGCCGGCGATGTGATCCGGCTTACGTCCACTGCAGGCCTCGATGTAGGCCATTGCCGCGCCGGCGTCAGACACCTCGCCGGTCTCCAGCGGGCAAGTGACATCAGGGTTGGTCACATAGAACTTTGCGCCCTGCCGCAGCGCCTGAAATGCTTCCTCCAGCCTATCGTAGGTGACTTGGCGGTCCCACGATATGACCACGATGTCGGTCTCGGCCGCCTCGTCAACGATCCGGCAGCCGACAGCCTTTAGCTCGCCGATAACTGGCTCTTCGCCGATGACTAACACGCGGGGCGCGTCGTGGTTGGCGACGATGTAATCGGCCAGCGCCAGCGGACTGGTCAGCACATCATCAACTTCGGCGGGGATGCCGAGTCTGGTCAGCTTTTCCGCGTAGGTCTGGCGCGTGGCGATCGGCTTATTGGACACGAACATGACTTGCGCGCCACGCTCACGCAGTGTTGCGACGGTCTCATCAGCGCCGGGAATCAGGGCCTCGCCCAGATACAGTGTGCCATCGAGGTCGAGTACGTAGCCGCCATACGCCGGCACTGCTGCATTCTCCCGTGCTGCTCTTGCATTCTGGTATGGCATTCTAGATCCTCGCGTAGCTCAGGCTTCATAATAATTAGCCCGTGGGTCGGGCTTCCAGCCCGACTCCGTCCCGATGTTCATCCTTTCCGTTTTCTCCTTCGGCCACTGCAGCGCATCATGCAGGTATGCGCCCCAGCACGTCCACGATGAGTGCTCTCAGTGTGTCTATCCGCTGGCTCATCATTTCGACTACTTCGGCTTCGGTCAGCGGCTGCCCGGTGATGCCGGCGGCGTAGTTAGTGATGATGCAGATGCTGGCATAGCAGATCTTCAGCTCGCCGGCCAGCGCGACTTCCGGCACGCTGGTCATACCGACCACATCGGCCCCCCACTGCGCGAACATGGCGATCTCGGCGGGCGTTTCGAACCGCGGCCCCTCAGTGCAGACATAGACACCCCGGGGATGCACCGTCACTGGTATATCAGCGCCGGCGGCGATGAGCGCATCGCGCAACTCCGGGCAGTATGGCGCGCTCTGGTCAGTGTGAACTACGCCTTCGCCACGCCGGTCGAAAAACGTCAACGCGCGCGTCTTGGTAAAGTCAAGGTAATCGTGCGGTATGAGCAGGTCGCCGGGCGGCATCTCCAGGCGCAGGCTGCCCACGGCGTTAGTGGCGATAACATGCGTGCACCCGAGCTCATGAAGGGCCATCATATTAGCGCGGTAGTTGACCTGGTGCGGGGGTATGGCGTAGCCGGCACCGTGGCGCGGCAGAAAACAGAGCTCATGCCCCTCACGTTCGCCGCGCAAGAGCTCAACAGTACCGTAGGCGGTATCGTGCCTCAGTTCCACCAGCCGCGTGCTGGTTTCCATGGCCGCAAACTCGTACACTCCTGTGCCTCCGATTATACCTATCACCATATCAACACTCTCCGTCAAGTCACTTGGAGTAGCATTCATTCATCGCAGGGACAATACCTGCATTTCTCGGCGTGGGGGCGAGGGCGGATTTGCGCACAGCAGCGCAATATTTTTCGCCCTTGACACGGCGCGGGGTCTTTGCCTAATATTGGCGAGGTTACAGGCAACCGAGCTGAAATCTCACAGGGAGGGCTTGTCTGTGTCGGACGCCGACAGCCGCTCGCAGGTACGACTATCTGGCAGCTCTTTGGTCCGGGGCTTGGGTGTGACGGCACTGGTGGCTACCGGTGTGTGTACGGTCATCGGCGGAGGCATCAACGTGCTTTCCGTACAGGTTCAGACGACGACACCGGGCATCGGCGGCTCGGTGCCGCTGGCCTTCGCATTGGGCGCGGTCCCGGCGTTTGTGACGGCGCTTTGCTATGCCATTATTGCCACGGCGATGCCGCGGGCGGGCGGAGATTACACATACATATCCCGAGCTTTACACCCCTTTGTGGGTTTTCTGGCAGCTTTTTCGAAATGGTTTGGCCTGTCGGCGGCCTGCGGGCTGATCGGCGTCATGTCCGTGGCGCTGTTACAAGCCGCGGCTGAGTACATGGGCGCTGCCGGGGCGGCCGAATTGCTTCGCGCCAACACCGGCGTACTGATCCTTGGACTGGCCATGGTCTGGCTCTTCTGGCTGGTCAACATCCTTGGGGTCCGCACTTACGGGGCGGTAGTAATCGTGTTAATGGTGCTGATGCTGGCCGGCGGGGCGGTGCTGGTGGTGTACGCGTTGGCCGGTAGCCATGAGGCCTTCGCCGCCGCATGGCAGGCCCGCTATGGCACCGACGTTCATGCGACCATTGCCAGGACGAGCGTGCCGCGCGGAGGCATTTCCAACCTCATACGCGCAACTACCTTTCTGTTCTTCGCTTACATCGGCTTTGCCACCATTTCGCAAGCAGGCGGGGAGGCAAAAGACCCCCGCAGGACACTGCCCAAGGCCTTCGTGTGGTCGCTGGTGATAATATCCGGCTACTACATGATCTTTTCGTTCAGCCTCTACAAAGCGGTGCCGTGGAAGTTCGTATACCATTTGCTGCAGACCCCACAGTGGCAGGACACGCTTTCGGCACCGCACGTGGTAGGGGTTCTGATGCCTCCGGCACTCACCGTAGTGGTGGCGCTGGCGGCTGCACTGACCTTGGCCAACGACATCCCGCCGATGCTGCTTGCGGTATCGAGGTTGTTCTTTTCGTGGGCTCGGGACGGGATCTTCCCGCCGGCGCTGGCCGCGGTGAACCGCCGCTTCGGCACGCCACACTGCGCACTGACGATAAGCGCGCTTGTGAGCAGTGCTGTGGTACTGCTGTGCGTGTATGGGCCGCAGAGGTTTGGCAGCGCGGTTGACATCGTGAATGTGGCGCTGTTGACGACCTATTGTCTTGCCGGTGTGAGTGTGCTATCATTTCCGCGCCGTGCGCCCAAGCTATACCAGCAGGTCTCGTTTATAAGAGCCCGCTGGGCGCAGATTATGCTCGGGCTCCTGTGTATTCTGACCATAGCCCCACTACTTCTGACCCAGATCTGGGCGGATCTGTCGGCAAGCGACTGGACGTTGACGGACCTGGCGTGGCGGCCGACGGTGTGGTGGCTGATAGTCATGGTAGCGGGCTCGATAGTATTTGGTGCGATGTGGTGGCGCAGGCGGCGGCAGGGCTGGGACCTGCGGGCGATGTTTGAGAGCCTTCCGGACGAGACCGAGACCCAGCCGGCGCTCTGAACGCATCTCCCAGGCTGACTGCAACAAGTACGTTGATTTACATTGCTCAAAGTCAAGGAGGCACACAGACATGGATCTTACGGAGTACCGTTTTTCTGAAGCACACACCTGGGCCAAGCAGGAGGGCGACGAAGTGCTCATCGGGCTGACCGACTTCGCCGTCAACGAACTGGGCGACATTATCTTCGTAGAGCTGCCGGATGTTGGCGTGGCGGTTACCGCCGACGGTGCACTGGGCACTGTTGAATCCGCCAAAGCCGTCGAAGACATAGTTGCTCCCCTCAGCGGCGATGTAGTCCGAGTCAACGAAGAGGTAATAGACGCCCCGGAGCTTCTCAATGAGGACCCCTACCAGGCCGGTTGGCTCATCGCGGTAAAGGTTAAGGACACTCAGGAGTTTGACGAGCTGCTCAGCAATGACCAGTACACGTCGTTGGTTGAGGAGAGCGACGAACAAGACGAGGAAGAGGAAGAAGAGGACCTCTTTAGCGACGGGGAATGACTCCGCACCGCGCCGATGCAGCAAGCCCGGATGACGCCGGCCATCGCGGCCGCCTGGCGGACACACCCGGCAGATGGCGACTGTTGATTACCGGCCCTGCTGACGGGGCCTACAACATGGCCCTTGACGAAGCCTTGTTGCACGGCGCAATTGCCGGCGGGCAGCCGGTGCTGCGAATCTACGCATGGCAGCCGCCGGCGGTATCTCTCGGCTATTTTCAACAACTCGATGAGTCCATAGACCGCGCCGAAATCACCAGGCGCGGTTTTGGCTTGGTGCGCAGGCCGACCGGCGGACGCGCCATCTTGCACAAGGACGAAGTCACCTACTCAGTCGCCGCCCGCCATCAGGACATTACTGGCGGAAGCAGTCTGATGGGTTCCTACCGCACCATCTCGCGCGCCATTGAAGCCGGATTGCAGATCCTGGGCGTCGCTGCCGAACTGGCCGAGCGCTCCGGCCACGCCAGACAGCAGAACAAGCACAGCCTGCCGACGGTATGCTTCGCGCAGCCTGCGAAGGTTGACATGGTCGTCGGCAGTCGCAAGATCGTCGGCAGTGCGCAGACCCGTCGCGCCGGAGCGCTCCTGCAGCATGGCTCGATACCGCTGAGCATTGACCCACAGGAGCACTTGGCCGTGATGCCCGGCGGGTTGAAGACCGAGGCGGAGCCGGAGGCCGGTGGAGAGCAGTTGGGCGAGCTGGCCTGCGGAATCGCCGACATCCTGGGCCGCACGCCGAGCTTTGACGAGACGGCCCAGGCGCTGGCGGCCGGATTCGCTCAGGCGCTGGCGATACGGCTCACGCCCGGGAAGGTCTCAGAGGTCGAAGAGGAGACTGCCCGGCAGTTGATGGCAGAAAAGTATGCCAACGATGCGTGGACTGCCAAGCCCGGCAGCCGCAAGTAAAGTCCTCAGTCCGTCGAAAGCCTCAACGCACCCAGGCAACGCCATCTATTCATCGCGTGGCTCGGGCATCCCAAATATATTTGCGTGGGAATGTCTTTCTGTTATGGGGTGGCTCGACCATCTCAAGCATATCTCCGTGGGTCAGGCTTTCCAGCCTGACAATGCCGTCTATTTGTCCCGTGGCTCGGGCATTCCAAATATATTCCCGTGGGTCGGGCATCCTGCCCGACTCCGTTGCCGTTGCGCCCGACTCCCTGTACCCACCCCTTCTGCTTAAACCACCGCCAAATCCAGCACCGTCAACAGCCCTGCCGCCGCTTTCTTGGTCTGCGCTATAATGTTGGCCGTACAGCCCGCCGTCGCGCTATCGCCGTGGATACCGCCCTCGATGCGCACAACCAGCGGCGGCACGCCGTCAATGCGGACCTCGTCGTACTCCTCCGGCTCGCCCAGTCGCATGCGCAGGTGCAGTTCGATGAACGTATCCGGCGTGGGGGAGAGCTTGATCTTCTCTTCTGCCCCCAGCACCTGACCCGGCTCGACGGAGACGTAATCTGATGCGATCGGCTCTTCGGCCACAACCGGCTCCAGCGTGCGCTCGACATTGTCCATATCAATGGGCCAGCCGAGTCCCCGCGCGATCAGTGCTGCTGATTCGAGCAGCCCGACGTGACCGATCTTACCCTCTGCTTTTCGCGCCGCGAATTCTTCTACCTCGATGCCGGCGCCGAGCTTGAGTTGCAGCTGCTTGCGCCGCCGCATGGTGTTGACGATTCGCGCGCACCGGACCGAACTGACCTCCACACATGGCCGGGTCATGATCACAGGCAGCAGGTCGAGGACGAAGCCGGGGTTCACGCCGGTGCCGACGACGGTTACTCCTGCCTCAGATGCGGCCGCATTTAGCTCCGCATAGGCTTCTGGGTGCTGCAATTCGGGATACGCCAGTTCTTCGGCGGTTGAGACGACGTCAATGCCGTGTGCGATGAGCTTTTCCAGGTCCGCGCGGATGGCCGACAGGGACGAGGCGGTGCACAGGAGGGCGACATCCCACTTGCCGGCCTCGAGCGCCTCGTCGAGACAGCCATAGACTATGGCGTGATCCGGGACACCGGGCACGAACTCGGCCAGCGGCTTGCCGGCCATTTCCGGGTTGATGTCCACCGCGCCGGCGGGCGTGGCGGTATTGCGTGACAGGCAGGCTTTGATGACTTCCTGTCCGATGGTGCTGACACCGATGTGTAGGCTCTCAATCATGGTTCCTTCTTTCTTTTCAGCAGGCCGCACACTGTACGGCGGCACTGCAATTGCAGTTGACTTGCAGGGCTTGTTGGGCTACTATTATAGCCATAATTCGGGTTGCCGGGTAGTCTAGGGGTAAGACGACTGACTCTGGATCAGTAGATCGCAGGTTCGAATCCTGCCCCGGCAGCCAAGCAAGGATCAGACGGGTGGCACATGCCACCCGTCTTTCTGTGTGCCCCGCAATTGCAGCCCATTCGAGGCCGCGCCACCGAGCTCTCAATGATGTTATAGCTTCTATCTATTTCCGTAGGTACTTGCCGGATATACTTTGTGTACTCCAGACCAGGCTTTAGCGCGGATACGCCCATCTGGCAAATCCGGGAACAACGGCTTAATCTGCTGATATATCTCGTCGGACAACTTCTTCCGAGCTGGCTTAAAGTCGCTATGTGCTGGCACGCGCTTGCCACGGACTTGGAAGCTCTTGCTCTCGTCAGGAAGATAACGGCAATCCATGACGAAAGCGCCGTCCTCATCCATTTCGAGCACCCACTTAAACTGTTGCTTTGTCCCAGTTGCTGGCCTATCAGTCTGCGAACGCTCGGCGGGTGCAGTCCGTTGGGCTTTTGCCAATACGCGTTCTGCCATTCCCTCCGCCGTAAGATTATCGGCGATTCTGAAATAATCAGTATGCTGTCCCTCGGCGAACAGAATAGCACCAGCAAGGTACAATGCTCCCAGTGCCCTTTGCGTCGGGTAGCCGGATGGAGGTCCGCCAGGGTGTGTGCGTATTGCCGGTAGGCTTATCATGTTTCCCGCTTGCGCAATTGCATACGCAGCCTCAGCCGTCCGCCGGATGTGGTTCAGCGATACCCGCACGGCTCTCGTCGTCTTCAGAAACTTTCGGTACTTGTTAAGGACGATTGTCTTGCCATCTATCAACAATGGCTCTCCGAAGCTCCGGACACCCCACTCAGCATCCGTTTGTGGCTGGTATTCTCCCCTTTCTGGATCTCCACCATCTGTCGGGCCTCCCGGAGGAAGCTCAGGAAAGTCAACAATAACCTTTGCTCGTTTCAAGGAATCTCGGATTTCCGCAGGTTTCAGCTCAGGTGTTCTTTTTCGAATCAAATTAACGAGGCCGCGATGTTCACCTTCGAAGATCTCATCTAGGGCTACCTGGACCTGTCGGTCAATGAACTGGGCTGTCCAAAGAACGCTGATGAGGTTGTCGCTGAGTTTGACTTTGGAGAGCAGTTCCAGAGTATCAAGTGTATAATCTGCCTTCGCGGTATCAGAGATGGCGACGCTGCGGAAGAGCTTCCGGTCCACGTCAACTGGAGCATGGGAGTTGTAGATGCAGTATCTGTCGCCATCAGTCAAAACACACCACTCAACACCGGCGGCATTCGCGTAGTTCACCACCTGGGACTGCCACTTGTGATCATCTAGGTTAGTGTCCAAGGCCTTGGCTTCGATAAAGAGGCAGGCCTTTCGCGGCAGGAAGAAAGCGTAGTCAACCGGGTTGTCCTTCGGTTTGTGTCGATATTCCAGCGACACTTCCTCCAGGTCTGTCGTATCCCACCCGAGAGACGCCAACACTGGGGCAATGAGAGACGTCTTCGTCTGCGTCTCGCCTATGTGCTCTCCCTTGTCGCGAACCTGCTTTATGCTTCTCGTTACCTTGACGAATGCAGCTTGCAGCCTCTGGCGCGTCTCTGTTGTGTTAGTCATGGTCAAAGCCTTCCTCCCGCGACTCTCTCCAAGCTGAGCAAGTGGGTGAAACACTGTGTTGTCGATAACCCAAGGAATTTCAAAGCAACTCACGCAGCGCATGTTGCTCAGTTGCTTCGCGCAATCTGTAGATTACCATTCTCGCACCGTTTCCGCAAGGGCTGTAACGAGTACGGCTGCGCCCACGAATTGTCGGTACGATAGGCGTATCGCCTGTTGCAAATCACGCCCCTGCAAAGAGCCACAGCCCGCCGAATGCCTACGTGATGCAAAAAAAGATGCTTGATTTCTTGCGAAATTGGATAAAATACTATTGACAGTAGTAGATAGCAACTATATAATGCAGTATGACGCGACGTAGTAGAAAGCACTCGGGGCCTGGTCAAACGCACAAAACGCTGCTGAGGCCCCAGGCGAAAACAACAAGGGGAGAGTTGCATGCACACCAAGCACGCGCTATTTGGACTGATCGCAGGCCTGCTCATCGGCTTATTGGCGAACTGCGGGTGGGCTGATGGCACGCGGATGTGGTATCGCGGCTATTTTGATGGGCCGGTGGATGTGCGAACCCGCCCGCAGCCGGGCTACTACTATCGCCCCTCGCCCAACACTACCATGCCGCTTTTCGAGCAGAGCTATAGCTATCCACTGATATGCTCGCACTGTGGCGCATACTACTATCCCGGCAAAAGGTGCTGCCCGTACTGTGATGCAAAGCTGCCCGGCAGGCGGCAGGGAATTGATGCCAGGACGGTTTACGCTCCGTATCCGATGCCGGGGCAGTACTACTACAAGGAGCAGCCGCATTACCGAACTCTGACTGCGACCCGAAATCTTGGGCCCAGGATCATAAGATACAAGCACCCGTGGGATTGACGCGTCATGATGGCAGTACTGGCGAATACGCTCGCCTTAGAATACTACAATGCCGCAGAGACACAAAGGAGGTGTTGGTAATGTTGACCAGAAGTGCGTACTTGCCGTGGATTGGGCTTCTCGTGTTGGTGGTACTTGCCAATGGTGCGCTGGTAGCCCCGGCGCACGCAAGCGGCAGGACCGCTAAGATCCTGACGGGCCTGGCAGTGGGCGCGCTGGTTTACAGCGCACTCGACAGCGACCGCGGCACATCTTCATCCCGACAGTACAACTACGGCTACGATCGCCAGCGCGGTTACAGCCCATCGCCAAATCCCAGGTACGATCCGCCCTCACGATATTCGCAGCGCGGTCACTGGGAGTCCCCGCGGCAGACCTACGACCGCGGCTACTCGGACGGTTGGGACGACGGCTATGGCTATGGCAAGAGCGAGGGCCGCCGTGAGGGTTACCGTCGGGGTTACGGCCATGGCTACGGAGACGGCCGGCACGACCAGTGGGTAGTTGACAATATCGGGTCACCTTACCGCCGTGGCGGACGCTATGCCGAGAAGTCCTACGGTGGCCGCCGGTACTAGTTTGCCCGCATCATTCGCAAATACGTGGCTCGGCTTGAGTTGTGCCCAACGCACAGCTCAAGGGAGAACGGAGAAAGCCTGGCTTTCTCCGTTCTCAGCTTCCCGTTCGACCCTTCGACACGCTCAGGGCAGGCAGCGTGGTGAGCTTGTCGAACCGCAGCCTGACAATGCCTCTTATGGTTTCCGTGGGTCGGGCATCCTGCCCGACTCCCTTACCCAGCATGCATTTTTTGCCTGGTTGATTACGAGGGCAGGTGAAGTGGCCTGGCAGAACGAAAGGCTGTACGGGAGTGAACGCCGGATGAGTTTTTGGGATAAAGCGAAGAAGGCGGTTGATGACGCGGCGGCTAGTGTCAACAGAGAGGCCAAACAGTTAGCCAAGCACGGCGAGATCGGGCAGTTGGAGGAAGAGATCCAGCGGCAGTATGCTGAGATCGGCAAACGTGCGCGGGAATTGTACGGCCAGCGGGAGTTGCTTGACCCTGAGGTCGGCGTGCTGGTCAAACGCATCCAGGAGCTTGAGCAGCAGATCCAGAAGTTGCGCGAGGAGCTTCAGGCCCTCAGAAGCTCAGGGGATGACCCGCCTCAGGGCTGAGCCACGACGGCCGGCTGCCAACGGTGCTGTGCGATGATCGGTTATTCGGCTTCCGGCTCGGCCTGCGGCTCTTCCGACTCGGCTTCTGCGTCCTGTGCTTCGGCGATTTGTGCGGTAGCGGCTTTGACTTGGTCGCCAACCTGTTCGGCGACCTGCTGAAGCTTCTCGATGGCTGCTTGAGCCGATGACTTAAGGTCCTCGCGCAGTTCGGAGCCGGGCTTGGGCGCCATCAGCAAGGCTACTCCAGCGCCGATCAGTGCGCCGATAGCGGCAGCACCCACGACACCAATAATACCTCGGCCACCATTATTGTCACTCATCGTGTGCCTCCTCGGGGGCCGTCGGCGGCCCCTTATAATGTCTGGCTGTTTGTTAGCTCACAACTAGTTTCGCTATCCGTCTCTTCCCAACCTTCAACACTTCGCCGCCACGGACCTGCACTGCCAGCGTCTCGTCGGTAATCGGCTCGTCGTTGAGACGGACTGCGCCCTGGCGCACGAAGCGCCGCGCCGCGCCGTTGCTGGAGGCAAATCCGGCGGTGGTGATGAGGTCTATGATCCAGATTCTGCCCTCGGCGTCGAGCTTGTCAGGCGGGACGGCAACCTCGGGGATGTCACTGGGCAGTTTGCCCTCGGCAAAGACCCGCTCGAACTCCGCCGCGGCTGCCTCGGCCGCCTGCGGGTCGTGATAACAGGCGACCACCTCTTTGGCCAGGGCGCTCTTGGCACCCTTCGGGTGCAGCTTGCCGGCGGCGATGTCCGCCATCAGCTCTGCTTCCTCTTCCGTTGTCTTATCCAGAAGCAGGCGGTAGTACTGTCCCATGGCATCATCGGGGATGGACATCAGCTTCCCGTACATCTCCTGTGCCGGCTCCGCTATGCCGATGTAGTTGCCCACAGACTTGCTCATTTTCTCGCGCCCGTCGGTGCCGACCAGCAGGTCCCAGGTCATGACGACCTGCGGGGGCAGATCGTAAGCACGCATGATGTCGCGGGCCATGAGGAAATTGAAAGTCTGGTCGGTGCCGCCGATTTCCACATCGGCCTTGATCGCCACCGAGTCGTAGGCCTGGATGAGCGGGTATAGCAACTCCACCAGGGAGATAGGCGTCTCCTTCTCCAGGCGCTTGGAAAAATCATCGCGCTCCAGCATCCGGGCCACCGTGTAGTGGGAGGCGAGTTCGAATAGGCCGGCAGAGCCGAGCGGCGCCAGCCACGCGCTGTTATAGACGATCTCGCATTTGTCTATGTCGAGGATGAGATCAACCTGCTCGGCATAGGTCTTGGCGTTTTGCTCGATCTGCTCGGGGCTCAGCATGGGGCGAGTCTTGGTGCGGCCGGAGGGGTCGCCGATGCGGGCCGTGAAATCGCCGATGATGAAGATAATCTGGTGGCCGAGGTCCTGAAAGCGGCGCAGCTTGCGGATCGGCACACTGTGACCCAGGTGCAGGTCGGGCGCGCTGGGGTCGGCCCCGTACTTGATGCGCAGCGGCCGGCCGGATTTCAGCTTTTCGAGAAGTTGATCTTCGGTCTCAACTACAATGGCATCGCCGCTCAGCAATGCCAACTGCTCTTGTGGCGTCATAACGCTACTCCTCTTGCGCCTCATACTCTGATTTGAGGATGGCGTAATCCACGCAGTCCTCGAATACGCCCCACTTGCAGAAGTGCTGCCTGCGACAGCCTTCGTACGTCATTCCGATCTTCTGCAGCACGCGCCCGGAGGCGGGATTGCCGCCAAAATGACATGCGTGAATACGGTTCAGCTTCAGCACCTCGAACCCATATTGTACTACGGGCCTGGCGGCTTCCGTGCAATAGCCCTGACCCCAGTAGTCCTTGCCCATCCAGTAGCCAAGTTCGGCTCTTGCGGCGTCCTGGCTCACCGTCAGGGCGATTGCGCCGATCAGAGAGTTGTCGCAACGAAGCAGGATTGCAAAATGGATAGCTTCGCCCTTTTCGTATTGCTCCTGGTGACCTGAGATCCATTCTTCGGCCATTCCATCTTCGTACGGGTGGGGTATGTTGCCGCCGGTGGTAGCTGCGATGGCGCGATCGCCGGCCAACCGCTGCACGTCCGCGGCATTCGCCAGGGCGAATGGTCTCAGAACCAGGCGCTCGGTTTCAAGTGTCGGCTGTTGATTCATCGTAGAAAAGGGGGGCAGACCCTTTTTCTCAGAAGGACCAGCGTGCGCCAGAGTGCGTGCGTTTGTGCATTTGTAGGGGCGTGATTTATCACGCCCTCCACACCGCTCCTGAGTGGGCCTTGTTGTAGGGCGCGGGCTTGGCGTAGGCCCTGAGCTTGCCGAAGGGTACCGCGCCGGCCCTGGATGCACAAGGTGAGTAGTCTAAGAACTTGCATAACTAGACTGGAAGCCCGAGCCACGCGATTCAGGAGAGAGTCAGAAGGCCCGGGGCGATAGGATTGCGGCCCACAGGCCTTCGCTAGGCAAACCTGCGGGCGACCTGAGCCAATGCTGCAGGTCGCAAAGCTTGTATGTTCTGGCTGGCTCTACTGCGGCGCTGGCACGACCGGGCTCACGGACACGCCGCTGGCACCGGTAGCCAGGCCCTGCAGAGCCGAAACCCTGATTAGTAGCGTGATCGCCTGTCCGCAGTTGGGGCAGTGCAGGGTTATCACCACATCCTGCGATGGCAGGACATGGACCTCACCGACCCCGGTGGCGGGAGTTGTAGGCGCTGGCGTGACCGTGACGCTGGGCGTCTCGGTGACCGGCTCAACTGGCGTTATCGTCACGACGGGCGTGGGCGGCGTAGTTGGCGGTGTTTCAGTGACAGGAGTGATCGGTGTCGGTGCGGGCGCGACGGCACCCAGTTCGATCTTGACCAGCAGGTCGTCGGGTGAGAAATCCGTGGCCAGCGGGAATGCGTGGATGCGCTTGACCTGCCCGGGGTCAGTTTCGACGGCCACGGAACTGGCGTGCATAGACCAGTCGGGGGCACCGGCGACAACGGTTCCGTCACTCTTGGTGACCTTCAATTCCACAACCTGCCACGGGTTTCTCCGCTCCTCCAGGACATGTTCCCATTTGGCCTCGATTACCGCGATATCGGCGGCAGGCACATTGATCACAGCGCCGTCGGGCATCTTGATTGCTATAGCGCCGTTACCGGGAAACTCGGTGCCTACGCCGGTGCCGGTGCCGTCGCGGAAGCCCAGTTCGGCGCTCTGGATGTTGCCGGTAATGACCTGGCCGCCGCGCAGATAGACGGTGCCCTGGATTTGGGCCGCCTGCTGGGCGTAAGCCAGGCAGCCAAAGACCGTGATGGCAAGCATTAGCATCAGACAGCGTGTCCACATTCTCATGTCAGATCACCTCTGGTTTAGTTGGCCGCAGCAAATTACGTTCGCACTCCAGCGGCCAGTCATTTGCAAACGAGCCAGCCCGCACATGGCGCGTTATCAGGCTCAGCTTCAGCGCCGCGCTTCCAGTGTTTCGGCGAACGCCTCCAGCCGCAGCTTGTCCCGTCCCGTCAGGCCACCGGGCCTGTCACCCTCGAGGGCCAATACCGGGCAATCCAACGCCTCGCGCAGGATATGGTCGTAAATCTGCCGGAAGCAGAAGGACTGCACGTAGTGAATTATGCCCTCAAGTTTCCTATTCGCCGTCTCGGTGGCAATATCCTCCAGGCGAGCGAAGATATCGTAAGGGTAAGTGTAGCACTGGTATTGAGTCAATAGGTCGCACTCCAGCGCCGGGGCCATGGTGAACTGCCGCTGTATTTCATTGAAGGCCACATGCAGGCCGAGTTCTTCCAGGCACTGGTAGAGATTACAGTAAATGGGCGGCACCCCGACGAACCCGACGCGGGCCCGATAGCTGCGTGGCGTGCGGCCGAATGCCTCCTGCAGCAGCCCGTCCACTTCGGCCTCAAAGCGCTCAACGTCGCCGGTGAAGTCGCTGCAGCTTACCTGGTAGAGGTGGTTTTCGTAGCCGGTGACCGTGCCCTCGCGCCAGGTCATCTCATCCAGCCGCGCGATCTTGGCCCGCAGCGGGCGCAGGCGCTCCTGGACCGCCACCGCTGCATCCCAGTCGCTGTCCAATGCTTCTATCAGGCGGCGCATTTGCTCTTTGACCTGGGCACGGTCGCGGTCATAGGGATAGGCAAACGGTATGAAGCGAATATCGTGGTCGGCCAGCGTTTCGATCATCGCCTGCATCTGGCTGCAGTCGCCCTGGGTTACGACCACAACGGTGTTGATGTCGTGCTGCAGGATAGTTGAATAGATGCCCTTGACCCAGGAGCAAGCATTGCGGGGATAGCCGGCGGCTTCGGCATCGCGGACGAGCTGGGCGGCCTGTGGACTGACGACAAAAATATTATTTAAGTCCACAGGCGTATGGCCGGCGGCCAGGATGATCTCGACGGGGATGGTGCTGGTCAGCCCGACCTCCACGGCTATCTCGCTCCCAGCAGGCGATGGCACTGAGGGATAACTCGCACGCTATCGAACCAGTGATCCGCCTCGTGCGCCAGGGACCACAAAAGCTCGAAAGAGGGCGCTTTGGCGGCTGCTGTGGGAGTACACGGCTGCAGCACCGCCGTCAGCGGCCCGATGATTTCCCACAACTCATCCATCACAAGCCCCGCTATCTCCCCGCGCTCAACCGCGTCTGTGATGACGAATTTGACGAACGCATCGGTACCTGCGGCTACCGACCAGAAGTCGTATATGTCCTCATAAGCCACCGGCGTCTTCATCGTGCTGGGGAGTTTGATGTCGCCGGCGATTGAGTCCACGTACTCGATGACCTGCTCAAGCGCTTCGGGCAGATGTCCCGCCGTCTCGAGATATACCAGGAACTTGTCCTCGGAAAGCCTCGAGGCAAGTTGGGCGACATACTCCGGATAAAGCAGCGGCTCGCCGCCGGTCAGCGCCACCCACTCAACATTGGGATCGGGAAGAGCGATCTCATTGATGACCTTCACTAGCTCGTCAAGGGAGAGCGGGTTGACTATCTTGCGCACATCTCCCCTGGCACTGTAGATCTTGCAGTGCTCGGGGATTGCTTTGGCGTATTCGGTGTCGCAGTACAGGCAGTCGAGGTCGCAGCCGGCAAAGCGCACGAACACCTGCGGAGTGCCCACCAGCACCCCCTCGCCCTGGAACGAAGCGAACACTTCGACGATGGGAGCGGGTTCTCCGTTCATTGCACACTACGCACCTTGGTCCGCGCAAAGTCCGCGGAGCAGATTTCCTCGACATAAGCATCAGCAATGACTTCAGCGAGCCGGCAGTGGTCAATTCCGAAGTCCTGCAAGCCGCAGGCGGCCACAGGCGCGCCGCCGGCATCAATATTAACGCCGGCATGAATGAGTGTCGAAACCGGCGAAATGGTGGCGATCGAGACCGTGAGCTTCTTATCGCCGCAGAAGATGTCGTCGCCCTTGCGGGTGATGTCGGGGAGCTTGCCGGTCTCCTGCAGCAGGTCCTTGATGATAGCCATGAGCAGCCGCTGGCGCAGCACCGCGCAGGGCAGAGTATCGGCGAAATGCTCGATGATGAAATGCAGCATCATGGCGGCTTTTATGGTCTCGCCGGCGCGGCGGTCCTCAGTGTCAACGAGCGCCTCGGTCGGCACGTTGCAAGGCCCGACAAAAGCGGCGATGGCATCACCGGCGATGTCGAACGTCTCGTGGATCCACAGAGAGCGCAACTGGTCGCCCGTGTATTGGATCTGGCGGTCGGTGACCACGACGCGCTGCACTGGCTACGCCTTCTTTCTGGAGCTCTTGTACCGGAGGTATTCCAGGGCCACCAGGCCGCCTGGCATCCCGCAGAGAGACGCAATTCTATCGAAGATGCGGTCGAGCTGGGTCTCGTGCAGCTCCCCCGCCTCCGGGTCTTCAGCGCGCATCTCATCCTCGGTCTTGGCAATCAGCGGGATGGCCTTAATCAGGAAGCGGGCGTGGCTGAGCGGCTGCTCGCGGCCGCCGATCTCGTAATAGAGCTGGCGGATCTGCTGGCCGAGCTCCTGCCAGCCGGCCACAGCGGCCTTGTGGTGGATCGAGACCTGCGCGGTCTGCTCCGTGTGATCCGCAGCCGCTGCGGCACGCTCCTTAACCCCCTCCCACGATTCGATGGTGTCGCCTTCGATGAGTTCGATTTGCAGGCGCTTGCCGGCTACAGCTTCGACTGCGCGGCGGACGGTACCCGCATTGGCGGGGTTGGTCAGATAGCCCGAGTGTTTCATGTTAGCCGGCGTGAATCCAATCACAAGCGTATCGTCTTCAATGATGAGGGGTACACCAGCTTCGAGGGCCTCCCACAAGCTGACGTTGATGTCGCCCTCCTTGACTTTCTCAATAACCTGGGCCCAGAACTCCTTCAGGTCGGTTTGCTGTTCGCTCATGGCCTGGCTTGCCTCCTTTTGCACAACGCCGTGGTCCTGCCGGACAAATGCACAGTTGACAGCGCATCATGGCTTTAGTAGGATTTGCCCTGAGGAATTATAGCATACCGATTCCGGACTGTAAACGCGCTTGCGGAGTGCTGCTGGCGGGCATCAAGTGAGAGCTCGGACTCGCGACGACGCACTCTAGCGCGAATTACTTACCGACGCGTGGGCACCCACGCCAAAGGCGTAGCTCGGGCTTCCACTGTAGTTATGCAAAAAATTGTTGGTAGAAGCAAGATAAGAGGGGGCATATGGCGAACACAGGCTTAAATGCAGCAACATTCAATGCCGAGCTCGCCAAGGATGCCGCCGATG
>JAUVVY010000026.1 GCA_030604405.1 bacterium
GAAGTTGTCTTGTGTACGTCCATCGCAATGTAAGTCATTGTTACGGCCCGCCTTTCGCGATCGGTTTAACGGCTAACTGCTATCCCTTTCGCCATAAGGCGGGCCGTTTCATGTTAGCCCCTCCAACAGCTACGACAACGGCACCCTCACCCCCGGCCCCTCTCCCAAGGGGAGAGGGGAGAACGACAACGCCGAGTCGGCCTGCCCTTCGGCCCTTCGACAGGCTCAGGACTTGCAGCAAGCTCCCTTCGGCAGGCTCAGGGCGGACACGGCAGGGCCTACGGGAAGGGCGAGCTACGCGAGGTAAGTTAATGCGAGTAACCTTAGAGGCGGAGTGGCAGGTGAAGGTGAGGCATGAGGAGAAACCTATGCCTGTCAGACATACCAGCAGTTAAATGTACCAGCGTGTGTGGTACGTGCGCGCTGAAGATACCGGCCGTGAGGAGTGAATCCAATGATACGAATGGATACGGAAGCTCTCAAGGAAAAGACGCTGCAGTTGCTGCTGGACGTGGGGCTGGAAGTCCAGAACGAGCAGTTGAGTGCGGTGATGCTTGAAAAGGGCTGCAAACAGCTTGCGACGGGCCGGCTTCAGATTCCTGGAGAGCTTGTTGATGAATTGGTGGCCCGGCAGCAAGAGACGCGGGCCGAGGATGACGACGACCAGAGCCTGCACCCGTTCTGCGGAATTGACTGGACCCACTGGATCGTGTGGACCGGCCAGAAAGAGCAGATGAAAAAGCGGCTGAAGAGCGAGTTTCTGATGTCGGCCTTCGACTGCGGCCCGACGCGCTACTACGACTACCAGGCCGGCACGGACAAGCCCGTAGATACCGAGATATTCATCGAGATGAAGAAATTCGCCCAGGCGACGCCGGAAATCGGCTATATCAGCACCTGGTACCGGCAGGATGTGGCGGAGGCCACCGAGCGAATCGCCTCGCTGATACTGGCGCTCCAATATACCGACAAGGTTGACGGGATCGAGGCGATCAACCCGGCGATCATCAAGTACCTGGTGGAGATCGGCGAGATCATGAGCGGCAAGCCCAAGGACCGCCGCTACCTGGCCGGCTCCGAATGTATCATCTCGCCTCTGATCCTGGAGAAACGCTCGGCTGACGACATGGTGGAAAGAGAGCGTGTGGGCGTGCGCGAATACCACATGTGCTCCATGCCAACGATGGGTGTGACCTTTCCGGTGACGCCTGCCGGCGCCGTAGTGATGGCTTGTGCCGAGATTCTAGGTGGCATGGTGGCGGCATACTGCCTTGACCCCGCCGGCGAGATCACCGGCCGCATGATCTCCATGTACATGGACATGAGGACCGCCGACACCACAGCCGCTAACCCGGAGAGTATCATCGTTGACCTGGGGGTTAAGCAACTGTTTGATGAGTGCTTCGGTGGGCACCTGTGGACCGAGGTGTTCTTCAGCCCGTCGGCGAGCGAGCCGGGACTGCTGGCCGTGTATCAGAACTTCTATGGCGCTGCCGGGTGCGGTTTCCTGACCGGCGATGCCAGTACGCCCTATGCGGGCATGGGGACGCTGCACAACGGCTCGGTCGGCAGCCCGACACAGTTCATGCTCGACATGGAGATCCGTAAGAGCCAGTTCTTCATGAAAAATGAGATCGCAGTCAATGACGATACTATGCCATACGAGGAGATGGTCCAGCGGGCCGCGAATAAAGAGCCGTTCCTCGACAGCGAGCACACCTTCGCACATTTTCGCGAGCTGTGGAGCTCCGACTTGCTGCCGCTGACAGTTCCGGCGACCGCGGGCGGCATCGGACAGGAGAAGAAGATACTCGACAGGTGCGAGGAGATGTGGCGGGCCAACGTCGAAAAATGGGAGCCGCCAGAGGTTGATGAGGATAAGATGAAAGCCCTGGCAGAGCTCCAAGAGCGGGCTGACAAGGAGTTTCTGTGAGGCACTCGCGGGCTGGAAGCTGAGAATGCTAATGCATTCTCACCTGAGCTTTGCAGAACGAGCAAAGCTCAGGCCGCGCTACGCGACGTGAAATAATCCGCGCTAGGTCGAGAAGACCAGGATAAGCAGTACCAAGCGACGCGGAGGTGATCGGACAGATCATGGTAAGCGAAAAGCTGGAAATGTATCAGGAGCTGGCGACAAAGATACGTGCCCACTGCCTGCGCATGACGCATCGGGGCATGAGCGGGCACCTGGGCAGCATGTTGTCCATGGCGGACATGCTCGCGGTGCTGTACACCAGTATCCTGAAGGTTGATCCGGAGAATCCTGAGTGGGACGAGCGGGACCGCTTCGTGCTCAGCAAGGGCCACGGTGGGGCAGCCGTCTATGCAGTGCTGGCGGAAAAGGGCTTCTTCCCGATGGAGTGGCTGAACACGTACTATCTGGATGACGGTAAGCTGTCCGGGCACATCAGCCACCACGTGCCGGGAGTGGAGTTTTCCACAGGATCGCTGGGACATGGGCTGCCGGTGGCAGTAGGCATGGCGCTGGCAGCCAGGAATGACGGCAAGCAGCACCGGATCTTCTGCCTGATGAGTGACGGCGACTGTAACGAGGGCTCGACCTGGGAGGCGCTGATGTTCGCCGCCCACCACGAGCTGGACAGCCTGATAGTGATAGTGGACTACAATCGGGTGCAGGCCCTGGGCAAGATGGCAGACGTTATCGAGATGGAGCCGTTTGTCCCGAAGCTGGAACTGTTCGGCTGGAGCGTGCGAAGCATTGACGGGCACGACTGCGAGCAGCTAGAAGCAACGCTGTCCGAAGTGCCGTTCGAAAAGGGCAGGCCATCGTGGGTGCTGGCCAGCACCACCAAGTGCAAAGGTGTCAGTTGGCTGGAGGACACGGTCGGCAGTCACTACGGATGTGTCAATGACGAAGAGCTGGCGGCGGCGCTAGCCGAGCTTGGGGTGTCAAAATGAGAAGCGCATTCAACGAAGAGCTACTGAAGATCGCCAAGGCAGACGACCGCATATACATGGTGCTTGCCGACATCGGCTACGGCGAGATCGAGCCATTCGCGGAGGCATTTCCGGACCGGTTCTACAACTGTGGAGTGGCCGAGCAGAACATGACCGGGGTCGCGTGCGGCCTGGCTATGGAAGGCAAGATCGCCGTCACCTACTCGATCGCAAATTTCCCGACTCTCCGATGCCTGGAGCAGATTCGCAACGATGTCTGCTACCACGACCAGAACGTGAAGATCGTGATCATCGGAGGCGGCCTGGCATACGGATCGCTGGGGGTATCCCACCACTCCACCGAGGACATCGCCATCATGCGGTCGCTGCCGGACTGTGTGGTGGTGTGCCCGGCGGATATCCCGGAAGCGAGGGCCGCGACCTATGCCATGATCGAGCACGAGGGGGCGTTCTACTACCGCTGCGGCTATAAGCAGGAGCCCGATCTTCACCAGGGCAAGATTGACTTTGAGCTCGGCAAGGCGATCGAGGTGTGCGACGGCTCAGATGTTACACTGATAGGGACCGGGACAGTGACCTACAGGGCCTGGCAGGCGGCAGAGCTGCTGGCCGGCGAGGGCATCAAGGCCCGCGTAATCAGCATGCACACCGTCAAGCCGATCGACAGAGAAGCGATTGTCGCGGCGGCCAGGGAGACCGGAGCAATCGTGACCGTGGAGGAGCACAACATCTGCGGCGGTCTGGGGGGCGCAGTGGCCGAAGTAATTGCCGAGTCCGGAATGGGCATAGGCTTCAAGATGATCGCCCTGCCGGATGAGTATGTGCACATAGTCGGGACCCACGAATGGCTGCTGGACTACTACGGCTTCTCGCCGGAGGGGATTGCGGGGAGTGTGGTGGAGCTGTTGGCGTAACAGAAATGGTAAGTACTCACGTTGTGGCTTGGCCTAACCCCCTAGCCCCCTTCCCTAAAGGGAAGGGGGAATCAAAAGGGGGTTAGGTGAGTAGTTACCAGAAAGGGGACAGTGCCTTTTTTCGTCATGGAAACGTGTCAGTACCTGGACATTCATCGTGCTCAAAAAAGGCTCTGTCCCCCTTGTTGTCCCAAACGACGACATTGTATAGATAAATGACCGGACAGATGGCGGAGAGATTATGAAACCGACCGAGCAGCAAATGAAAGAGATGCTGCGGACAATGCTGACGATCCGCGGCTTCGAGCAGACGGCCTGCGCGCTGTATATGGACAACTGGGAGAGCGGCAACTTCTTGGGCGCGCTGCATTCTTACGAAGGCCAGGAGGCGGTGGCCACCGGCGCGTGCGCGTGCCTGCGGGATGACGACTACGTCTTCAGCACCCATCGCGGGCACGGGCATTTCATCGCCAAGGGCGGGGATGTGAAGGCGATGTTCGCGGAACTGCTGGGCAAGGAAGCCGGGTGCAGCCGCGGTCGCGGCGGCTCGATGCACATGTTCGATCCCGAAAAGGGCCTGATGGGCGGTAACGGAATAGTCGGCGGCGGGATCCCACTGGCCCTCGGCCCCGCCTTCGCCGCTAACTACCGTGGCACCGACCAGGTTACGGTATCGTTTTTCGGTGAGGGCGCGTCCAGTCAGGGCGTGTTTCACGAGTCGTTGAACCTGGCGGCGCTGTGGGACCTGCCGTTGATCTTCGTGTGCGAGAATAACCGCTACGCTGTGGGGACGCCGGTATCTCAGGGCATCTCGGTGCCCAACGTATCAGTTCGTGCGGCCGGCTACGGCTGCCCGGGAGTGACGGTGGATGGCGACGACCCGGTGGCCGTCTATGAGGCGGTCAGTGAGGCGGTGGCCCACGCGCGCGCGGGTAACGGCCCGAGCCTCGTCGAGGCCGTGACCCACCGCTACAGCACGCACTGTATGGTCATGCAGGAAGGTCGCGAGCAGAGCGAACTGGACGAAATGAACGAGCACGACCCGATCCCAAGGTTCGAACAGTATCTGCAGGAAAACGGGATCATCAGTGCCGACGAAGTACAGGCGCTGAAAGGAGAAGTAAGCCAGCTCATCGAGGAGGCCGTGGCGTTTGGTGAGGACGCCCCCTTCCCTGATCCTGCGACGGTCGCCGACGGTCTGTGGGTGAGCTGAACAGCCGCAGGCCGTATCGTTAGCGTGAGAGGAGAACTCAAAGCATTGGCAAACATGCGAGAAGTTGTGTTGACGCGAGCGCTCAATGAAGCGCTGCACGAGGAGTTCAAGCGCGATGACAACGTATTTCTGGTCGGTGAGGAAGTAGGCGGGGTCTTTGGTGTGACGAGGGGTCTGGATCGGCGCTTCGGTGACAAACGGGTGCGCTGCACACCGATCTCAGAGGCGGCCTTTACCGGATTGGCGGTGGGCGCGGCGGTGGCGGGCCTGCGGCCCATCGTCGAGATCATGTACCTGGACTTCGTGACGGTGTGCTGGGACCAGATCGCCAACCAGGCGGCCAAGCTGCGCTATATGTCCGGCGGGATACTAAAAATGCCGCTCGTCATCCGCGGCCAGCAGGGCAACCTGAGCCGCGAAGCCGCCCAACATTCGCAGCAGATCGAGGGCTGGTGCGCCCAGGTGCCCGGGCTGAAGGTGGTGATGCCGGCCACGGTGGAGGACGCCAAGGGCCTGCTCAAGTCGTCAATCAGAGAGGACAACCCGGTCATATTCGTGGAGCACCGGGGATTGTATGGCCTCAAGGGCCCGATGCCCAGGGGCGAGTACACCACTCCGCTTGGTGTGGCCAAGGTGCAGCGAGAAGGCAGCGACATCACCGTTGTCGCCACGTCGGTCGCAGTCCAGAAATCGCTGGGGGCAGCGGAGAAACTGGCCGGCCAGATCAGCGTGGAGGTGGTTGACCCGCGCACGCTGGTGCCGCTGGATACGGAGACGATCCTGGCATCGGTGCGCAAGACGGGCAGGCTGCTGGTGGTTCACGATGCACCGGTACGGCTGGGGTTCGGGGCTGAAGTGGTGCGCGCTGTGACCGAAGAGGCCTTCGATGCTTTACAGGCAGCACCCCGCGTAGTCGGCGGGGCCAACCTGCCGATGCCGTACAGTTCGGTGCTGGAAGACGCTTGCATCCCCAGCGAAGACGATATCACGCAAGCCATTAAACAGGTGGTGGAAAGCTAAATGAGAAGCCATGATGAATTGGTTGAAGCGGCCCGCAAGCACGTGTGGCTGCACTTTGCACACTATGAGGATGTCGAAAAACGGCCGAAGATCTTCGTGCGCGGCGAGGGGATGTACCTGTGGGACGACGAGGGCAACAAGTATCTCGACACCTTCGCGTCGCTTCTGACCACTATCTGCGGGCATCACCGGCCCGAGATACACGAGGCGGTTCAGAAGCAGATGGAGCAGCTTGAATTCTTCCCCAACTACCACGACTGCTATACCATCCCGTCCATCGAGCTGGCGGAGAAGCTGGCGGAAATCATGCCCGGGGATCTGTCTGTCGCCTTCTTTGTCGGCGGCGGGTCGGAAGCGAACGAAAGCGCGATGAAGATGGCGCGGCAGTACTTCTGGGAGCAAGGCCAGCGTTCGCGGACCGGAATCCTGGCCAAACGTTTCAGCTACAGCGGCGCGACGATGGGCGCCATGTCAGCCACCGGCATCCCCTGGTTCTGGGAGACGTTCCAGCCGCGCATAGCCGGCTACGGCTTCTTCAACCCGGAATGGTACTACCACCGCGAACTCGGCCTCGATGAGGGCGAAGCCGGTAAGGTCGCCCTGAAAGAACTGACCGAACTGGTTGAGTTCGAGGGGCCGGAATCTATCGCAGCGCTGACTATGGACCCGGTCTCCGGCTCCAACACCGGCTACTGGGTGCCGTCAGAGGAATACATGCAAGGGGTCAGGAGCCTGTGCGACAAACACGGAATCCTGCTGATCTTCGATGAGGTGCAGGTGGGCTTCGCCAAGACCGGCAAGTGGTTCTGCTGCGAGCACTGGGAGGTGGTGCCTGATATCATGACCATCGGGAAGGGCTTCTCCGGCGGGTATCTGCCACTGGCTGCCGCTGTGAGCACACAGAAGGTCGCGGAGGTGTTCCGCAAGCCTGATTCGGAGTTCCGCCACGGCTTCACCTTCGGCGGGCATACCACCGCGTGCGCCGCAGCTCTGGCTAATATAGAGATCATCGAGCGCGAGAGCCTCGTCGAGAGGACCGCAGAGATGGGCGCGTACCTGCGCGAAAAGCTGGATGAGCTATACAAGTACCCGATCGTCGGCCATGTACGCGGCATCGGGCTGCTGCTGGCTGTGGAGCTTCTCGATGATCGCGACACATGGAAGAAGCTGGAGCCCGAAGGCCAGATCGGAAGCTGGGTGCGCGACCGCTGCTATGAGCTGGGAATGATACTGCGCAACAACGAGGATATTTTAGTCTTCGCGCCGTCCCTGACCATCACGAAAGATGAAGTTGACCTGATGGTCGGGCTGACGGAGCAGGCAATCGCGGAGGCGTGTGAGAAGTTCGGGCGGGCGTAGGAACGGAGTCGGGCAGGATGCCCGACCCACGGGATATTCTTTGGGAAGCGCGACCCACGGGATGGATAAGGCAGTGTCAGGCTGGAAAGCCTGACCCACGCGACACAAGAAGGAGTGCTTTACTGTAGCTGCCTATTGACATACACAGCCCGAACGGCAACGGCGGCAGGCAAGGATGCCTGCCCCACGGGATATTCTTTGGGAAGCGCGACCCGCGGGATGAGTAAGAGGTATTCACAGGCTGGGCTTCGACAAGCTCCCTTCGACAAGCTCAGGGCGGACACGGCAGCCCCTACGGGAAAGCCTGTGCCACGCGACAATATTTGGGATGCCCAAGGTGGGCGGCAACGATCACGCAAAGGCGATTAGGGTGAAATATGGCATATCCGACCGTTCTGCAGGATGTCCAGACATGCGTTGACCTCGGAGTGCCATCAAGGGTGCCGATCTTTCTGCTGGGCGAGGAGTTCGATGTCGAACAGTATGACATTGACTACCGCGTCTATATCAACAGCCCGGAGGATATGATCAAGTGCTGGGTGCAGGCGACTGAGAGGTTCGACTATGACTGGATTCTACTGCATCCCGACGACTACATAGAGCTGGAGCCGCTGGGCGTCGAGACGACGGCAGACAAAGAGATTCCGCCATCCCCCATCAAAGAGCTGTCCGCAGACTATGACACCCTCAGCAGTCTGCAACTACCCGATGCGCAAAGCGCCGGGCGGATGCCACATCACCTGGCGGGCCTGCAAGGAATTAAGGAGGCGATGGGCGATACGGTCTGCGTGGCGGGTCGCGTGGCGGCCCCGTTCAGCTCAGTGTGCCTGCTTTACGGCGTCGAGGAAGCGCTGATGCTGATGATGACCGAGCCGCAACTGTTTTGCGATACGGCGGAGTTCATGGCCGAATTGATGATCTACTGGGCGCAGGAGCAAATCAAGGCCGGCGCAGATGCGCTGTGGGTCGGTGACTGTGTGGCCTCCTCGGGGTTCCTGTCGCCGGATCACTACGAGGAGTTCGCCCTGCCCGGAGCCGGCTGGGTATGCGACGCCATCAAGGACGCAGGCGCATGGGCAATATACCACGCCGGTGAGCCGTCTCTGCCCCACCTCGAACTGGCCGCCGAGTTCGAGCCGAGCATGCTCAACGTCGGCGAAGACATTGACCTCGCAGTCGTCAAAGAGGCCATCGGCGACCGAGTGTGTCTATCCGGCAACATCAACCCGATCAAGCTGTTCGAGGCCAACGACCTTTCGGAGGTGGAACAGGAGACCATTCGGGTGATCGAGGCCGGTAAGCCCGGCGGCGGATATATCTTCAACAGCGGTGAGGGCGTGCCGCGGCAGAATGATCCCGAGATCATCGCCACGATGATGAAAACAGCCAAGCAACACTGCTGGTACGAGAAACAGGAGTAAGCGACATGCAACAGGACAAAGATAGGCTAAACTGCGCCGTCGTCGGGTACGGGCGCTATCACGACTTCGGGCGGATGCACTGCCGGTGGATCAGCGCCTGTGAGGAACTGAACCTGGTCGCCATCTGTGACATTGATTCGGCCAGTCGGGAAAGGGCTGCAGGGGATTTTGCGGATATTGAGCTTTATGCGTGCGTGGACGAGCTAGTGAGCAATGATGACATTGATATGGTGAGCGTGGTGACACCGCATTTCACCCATGCGCAGATCGCCACCGAGTGCCTGCGTGGCGGCAAGCACACGATCGTCGAGAAAGCGATGGCGACTACGGTCGAAGAATGTACGGCAATGATAGAGGCGGCCAAGCGTGCAGGCCGCAAGCTGGCGGTATTCCACAACCGGCGGCATGACGGCAACTACCGCGCAATCCAGCAGGTGATCGCTGAGGGCACTATCGGCGAGGTGTTTCATGTCGAATGCTGCGAAGAGAACTACACAGAGCCGGAGCAGTGGTGGTACTGCGAGGAAGAGAAATCGGGCGGGGTGTTTTTCTACTGGGGACCTCATGCGGTGGACTGGGTGCTGAATCTGGTGCCGTCAAGGGTGGCCCGGGTGGTCGGCTCGACCCAGAGGCGAGTCTGGTCGCAGGTGGAGATCGCCGACGAGGTGCGGGCCTATTTGTGGTTCGAAAACGAGGCGACTGCGGTGATCACATTCTCCCGCATCGTCGCCATACGAAAGCCGCTGTGGCGGGTGTTGGGCACCAAGGGGGCCATCGAGGATTCGAAGGTCGGCATCTGCGAGGGCAACTACATTCCGCACTATCAGGAACTCCTCGTTGGCGACGCGGGCGAGGGGCAGATCCGCGTGGTGACTGTGGCTGGCGAGGCGAAGGAAGAGACGCTGGTTGACTATCTGGCATCGGATTGGCTGACGTATTACGAGGACATGGCCGCCGCGGTCTTGCGCGATGAGCCGCTCCCGGTGACGGGGGAAGAGGGACGCATGACGGTGGCGGTCATGCAGGCGGCCCAGGAGTCGGGCGAAAAGGGCGGCGTCACCATCGAGATGAGTGACTATGAGTGAAAATGACATCGCCAACCATGTTACGGTGATGATCCCTGAGCCGCTGCGGGCCTATACGGATGGGCAGGCGGAGGTGAGCGTGCAGGCCGGCACCGTGGGCGATGTGCTGTACCAGCTTGTCAGCCAGTACGAAGAGATCGGGAAGCGAATAATTGACGAATCGGGAGGGCTGCGACACGGTGTGATAATTGCCGTTAACGGGCAGGACATCCGATTTGCCGGGCACCTGCAAGCTCCGGTGCGGCCCGGCGAGCAGGTCCAGATCGTCGTTACAATGCTGGTGTAGGAAACAATTCCCGCTCCGTTGCGTCGAAATAGATAGGAATTCGACATCGAGATATGGAGACGGCTGGATGCGTGTAAGACGCTTCATCATAGTCGCATGTGTGTTGGCATTGGTCCTCAGTGCCAGCTCGGCGCTGGCGAAGAGATGGTCTGAGGAGCAGGAGAATGCTGTCGGTGCCGAGGTTGCCGCACATATTGAGGAGCAGTACGAAGCGTGGGAGGACGAGGATGCGCAAAAACAGATCGAGGAGATCGTCACCGAGCTGGCCCCGTACACCGACCGTCAGGATGTCAAGTATATCGTGAAGCTGCTGGACACCGATGAGGTCAACGCCTGCAGCATACCCGGCGGCCGGATATACGTTCACCGCGGACTGCTCGAGGAGGTCGAGTCGGTGGACGAGCTGGCCGCGGTGATGGCGCACGAGATCGCCCACAACTGCACTTACGACGCGATGGAGCAGGCCGAGCGCAATAAGAAGCTCTTTATCGGGGGTATCACGGCAGCGCTGGTGGCGATATTCGTCGGCGCGGACAGCAGCGAAATATCGGGTGTTCTGGCCGCCGGCATGTATGTGCGGCAGGGGATTCTCAGCCGCTACTCGATCGAAATGGAGCAGCGGGCGGATATGAACGCCGTCCGGTACCTGGTGGGCAGCAAATACAACCCCACGGGGCTGCTGACCTTTATGGAGCGGCTGGCGGCCGAGACATACAAGAGGGCGCGCCCGGACTACGGCATATACGAAACGCATCCGCAGTCAACAGAACGGTGTGGATACATCATCGAGGCCATCTATGACGCCGGGCTGGAGATCAATCGCCGTGCGGTAACCAAGTGGGAGCCGCCCAGCTTTGAAAGCATCGGGCCTGAAGATGCTGAAATAGACCCCCAGACAGCGCCGGCGAAGATATCGCTGTGGGGTGAAGAGATAGTGACGATAACTTATCCCGGCGAATACCCCGGCATAGACAAGCGGGCGGAGGCCATCTGCAACAACCTCAGGGAAGCGCTGGCGGCCGACCTGGTGCTCTACGAGATACGCACAGCCACGGACGGTGAGGCCGTGACCGTCACGCTGCGGGACAAGCCGATGATGAGAATCTGTGCCGAGGACGTGCAATCAGAAGACAGCTCACCGCAGGCTGTGGCCGACGGCATCGTCAGGGCGCTGGCAAGAGCCATGCACCGCGAAGAGCTGGCGCGGCGGTATCACTAGATGGGGCAGCGCATTACCATTGAAAAGTGGGCCGAGAACCTCGAGGAAGTCACGGTTGCCGGTTGGCTGAAAACTGAGGGCGAAGAGATCGCCGCCGGCGAAGTGCTGTGCGAAATCATCACCGATAAGGCCACCTTCGAGTACACCGTTGAGGAGGGCGGCGTGGTCGCCAGGATATACGCCGCCGAACGCAGTGTGGTGCCCATCGGCTACGTCATAGCCTTTGTCGCCAGTGCCGGCGAGCAGGCAGACCCCGACATCGAGGCGCACAACGAGAAGCTGCTTGCCGAGCGCCGGCAGCAGGCGGAACTGGACCTCGACGACGTTCTCTCAGCGGCCAGCAAGAAGACTTCCCGGGTGCGTGCAACCCCGGCGGCACGGCGGCTGGCGCGCCAACATGAGATTGACCTGCAGCAGGTTGCCGACTGGCTCAGCGAGGACGCGGACGTCATTACGGAAGAGCACGTGCAAGGATATCTAAGCGACAAAGGTAGCGGCAATGATTGACCTGAGCGGCAAGGTGGCGCTGGTGACCGGCGGCTCGCGAGGGCTGGGCCGCGCAATCGCGGTGCAGCTCGCCGAAGTTGGCGCGGATGTTGCAGTCAACTATCTGCAAAACGCCGAAGCGGCTGAGGAGACCGGCAGGCTTATCGCCGAGCAGGGGCGGCGCTTCATCGTGTGCCAGGCGGATGTGACCGCCCGCGAGGGCGTCAAGGCAATGGTGGAGCAGGTGGCGGAGGAGTTGGGCGGGCCGGATATTGTAGTCAGCAACGCCGGAATAATCAGCGACCAGTTTCTGGCCTTCATGAAGCCCGAGCAGTGGGAAAGCGTGATTGAGACCTCGCTGACCGGCGCGTTCAACTGCTGCCAGGCGGCGTTGCGGCCGATGATGAAAAAGCGCTGGGGGCGCATTGTCAATATCGCTTCCGACGCCGGCTTGATGGGCGATCTGCGGCGTACCAACTACGCTGCTGCGAAGGGGGGCCTGATAGCCTTCACCAAGGCGCTGGCGCGCGAGGTCGTGGGTCAAGGCATCATGGTCAATGCGGTGGCGCCGGGTGTCATCGAGACCGACCTGATCGCCGACATGACCGAGAAGCAGCGCGAGCAGATGTATCAATTGATTCCGGCCGGCAGGTTCGGCCAGCCTGAGGAAGTCGCCCCGCTGGTGGCATTTTTGTGCTCGGAGCAAGCCAGCTACATCACCGGCCAGGTCTTCAGCGTTGACGGCGGGCTGCGGATGTAGGGGCCAAATTGGCTATGATTCCCCGACTTGCAAACCACGCCTGAATCGTCTATATTGTATGAGTGGATAGAAGCAATTCACCTCTGCGACGGGATCGCATGCGTTACCCTAAACGCACATCCTCGCGTACCGATTTGCCACCAGGGCTACCGCTGTTTGTTATTGCTCCCCTAGCAGTTGTATTCAGTCACGCAACGGGAAGGGAAGGATATCATGCCGGGGCGTAATCGGTTTCTTGAGGGCCTGCAGCGGGTCATGCGCGCCTTCGCGCCAAGCGAAGAGAATTTCTTTGAATTGTTTGAAGAGATTAGCGACCACGTCGTGGAGGCAGCGGAATGTCTGCACGACATCATGGGCCGCTATGAGAGGCTCCCACTGGCTGTGGAGAAGATTGACGACATCGAGCACGCCGCAGACAACGTGGTGCACGAGGCGGTCAGGCGCCTTAACACTACCTTCGTCACGCCCGCCCTGTTCGACCGCGAGGACATCTATCGCATTGTCGAGCGCCTGGACGACATCGTGGATCAGACCAAGGGCGCAATAGACAGGCTGAGCCTGTTTAACATTGCCGAGCCGACCGACCGCTGCCGCGAGTTGGCCGACTTGTTTCTAGAGACGGCCAAGGCCCTTCAGGCCAACATGCACAACATCGCCGACATTCAGCCTCAACAGGACAAATATGTGGCCGAGATTAACACTCTGGAAAACCAGGCCGATGTGGTACACAGAGCCGCACTGAGCGAACTGTTCGAGTACGAAGGCGAGCCGCGTTACATAATGAAGTGGCTGCTGGTTTATCAGTTCGTCGAGGGCGCGATTGACGGATGCGAAGGGGCCGCCAACCTCGTAGAGGCCGTGGTGGTGAAGAATGCCTAGCTGGCTTTGGTTCACCGTCGTCACGGCCCTCGTCTTCGATTTCATCAACGGCTTTCACGACACCGCCAACGCCATCGCAACCTCCGTACTCACGCGGGCGCTGAGTATTACGCAGGCGATCGTTCTTGCATCTGGCCTTAACTTCCTCGGCGCCATGGTCAGCGTAGGGGTGGCCACCACCATCGGCAAGGGCATAATTGATCCCAGAGACACCACCCATTCAGTGGTGCTGGCCGCTCTGTTTGGCGCAATTACGTGGAACCTGATCACCTGGCGCCTGGGTCTGCCGAGCAGTTCGTCTCACGCGCTAATTGGCGGTGTTATCGGTGCGGTGGCCGCGGACCATACCACAATACAGGCTGGTGCCGGTGCCTTCGGTTGGCACTTCGAGTATGGCGTGTTCAATCTGGCCGGGCTTGAGAAGATCTTCCTGGCACTGCTGCTCTCGCCGATCTTTGGCATGATCGCCGCGGTCGCACTGATGATAGCGCTACTACATGTATTCGGCCACTTCGCACCATCGACACTCAACCGACATTTCAAGCGCTTCCAGGTCATGTCCGCCAGCTTCATGGCCTTCAGCCACGGCAGCAACGATGCGCAGAAGTCCATGGGCATCATTACTCTGGCCCTGTTTGCCAGCGGCGTATATAGTGGCGAGTTTCTTGTGCCAACCTGGGTCAAGCTGGCTTGTGCGACAGCCATGGCTCTGGGTACGGCGGTGGGCGGCTGGCGGATTATCAAGACGGTAGGCCGAAAAGTCATGGAACTCAAACCAATTCACGGCTTTGCGGCCGAAACGGCTGCAGCAGTGGTCATTCAAACGGCCACTCACGTGGGAGCGCCGGTCAGCACCACGCATGTTATTTCCTCTTCTATCATGGGAGTGGGAGTGTCCCACCGACTGACGGCGGTCAGGTGGGGCGTCGTGGGCCAGATCATTTTGGCCTGGATACTGACACTGCCATTTTGCTACCTTTTCGGCGCGCTGGCCTACTGGGTAATCCACAATTGGCTGTAGATTCCGCACACAGGCAATGACCGATGGAATCCACCCTCAACCGTGTTGCCATAACCGGCCTGGGCGCTGTAAGTCCTCTGGGCGTGGGCACAAACGCCCTCTGGGAGGGGTTGCTGGCCGGCCGGCGCGGCCTGAGTAAGCTGACGAAATTTGACCCCACCGGCCTGCGCAACGAAAAGGCCGGACAGGTCAATGACTGGCGATTCGACCCCGCACAATTCTCTCTGACACAACCTCCCGACGAGGCCACGCAGTTTCTCCTCACAGCGGCGGCAGAGGCGATAGCCGATGCCGGCCTGGAGGACCGCCTGTGCCCCGCTGGAGAGCCCGGGCCGAATGTGGGCGCAGTGCTGGCGACAAACTTCGGCGGCTCTAGCTCCTGGGAGAGCTACATGAGCGGGCTGCTGGCCGCCCAACCATCGCCGACGACTTTCGAGCAGTTCAGCTTCGACAAGGCGCTTGCTACGGTTTGCGCCACGTTCGCAATCGGCGGGCCATGCAGCCAACTCTCCATGGCCTGCGCTTCCGGGACCGCCGCCATCGGCTACGGAGCGGAACTGATACAAAGCGGACAGGCGGATGTGGTGCTGGTCGGCGGCTACGATTCGCTGGCACCCAGCATTCTGAGCGGGCTGAGTCTGCTCCGCACCATCACCGATGACGACCTGTATCCGTTTTCGGCCAACCGCAGCGGGACCATCTTCGGCGAGGGCTCGGGCGTGCTGGTGCTGGAGAGTCTGGAGCGTGCCCGCAAACGCGACGTACGCTGCTACTGTGAAGTCCTGGGCTCATGGCAGAATAATAACGCCTATCATCTGACCGCCCCGGACGCCGGGGGAGCAGGCATGGCGCGGGTGTTGCGCGGGGCCCTGCAAGCGGCGGAGCTTTCCCCTGATGAGCTGGATCACATCAACGCGCACGGGACCGGTACTGAGTATCATGATGTGGCCGAGACCGAGGCGATCAAGGCCGTACTGGGGCCGGCCGCATACGACATAACGGTGGTGTCCATAAAGGGCGCTATCTCGCACCTGATGGGGGCTGCCGGGGCGATTGAGGGGATTGTGACAGCCCTGTCGGTCTTTGATCAGATCGTGCCGCCGACCACCAACTACGGCGAACCCGACCCGGCCTGCGACCTGGACTATGTGACCGCAGGCGCGCGCGAGCAGCGTATGGAGTACGCGGGCACGATCTCAGCGGGCATCGGCGGGGATAACGCATGTGTGGTCCTGGGCCGCATTGACTGATTCGATGTCGGACTGGAAGCCTGACCCCACTCTTACGGAGTGGGTGCCCTACGCGATAGCTGTTTGGCGATGACCCAGCCACGTAATCCGGATGGAGTCGGGCAGGATGCCCGACCCACGGGTTCCTGGGGATGCCTGCCCTACACGATAAAACTCGCGATGGGCCAGCCACGCGACGGGTGGAGCAGGAGAAGCACTATAGATTGTGAGAAGTGCATTGTCTGAGAACCAGCGCGTAGTAATCAGCGGGGCCGGGCCGATTGCATCGGTCGGCATCGGACGCAAGGACTTTCTGAAGGGCTTGCGCGAGGGCCGAGTGGGTATCGGCGCCTGCGAACGGCTGACAGATACTGCCGGCTTCGCGGAGGTGGCGGAGTGCTGGGACTTCGCAGTCGAAGACTATCTGATCAGCAAGAAGACCTACCTGGACCGCTGCTCGGAGCTGGCGCTGGCGGCCTGCGCGCTGGCCTTCGCAGATGCGGGACTGGTCTGGTCGGAACTGGACGGGGACCGGATCGGCCTGTGCCTCGGAACCGCATACGGCTGCCTGGAAGCGCTGACCAATCATAGCGCGCGCGTGCAGACCAAGGGCCTGCGCTTCGGCTCGCCGATGATCTTCACCCATGCAATGGCCAACTCGCCGACGGCGCTGGCGGCCATCGAGTACGGCATCCACGGGCCCGCAGGCACGTTTTGTGCCGGCAGCATATCAGCGGCCTGTGCGCTGGAATTCGCCTTCCGGCGAGTGAGGGCCGGAGACGCCGACTATGTCCTCGCCGGCGGCTGTGAGGCGCTAAGTGTGGCGCTGCTCAGCGGCCTGGCAGGTCCCGATAAGCTTGAGCCAGATTTCGTGCCGGGCGAGGGCGGCTGCATACTCATGTTGGAGCGCATGGACACGGCGGCCGCCAGAGGCGCTGAAATCCTGGCCGAGGTCGCCAGTGTCGGTCTGGCCGTGGCTACCGAAGCGAAGCCCGACGCCGCCTTGGACGCCGCATGTCGGCAGGCCGGCCTGACAGACAAGCCGCCGGTATTCGCGGCGCCGGCATACGGGCACACCTTCGGCGCATCAATGGCTCTGGGTATTTGTGCGGCGATCGGTGGCCTCGACTCATACGCAAGCGGCGATTGCGTAGCTGTGATGGGGCGCAGCAGTCTTAGCGACATCCATGGCCCCGCCGCCGCCATCATCATCCGGAGGGTAACATGAGCTATCCAGCCAAAGAGTTGGTTGCGCATTACCGGGCGATGGTCACCATCAGGGAGTTCGAGGAGGCGCTGGATGAGCTGTTCAGTAAGGGACTAATCGGCGGCACCTCGCATTTTTGCCGCGGCCAGGAGGCGTGCGCGGTGGGAGCCGTCGCGGCGCTTGAGGCTTCTGACCTGGTGACATCTAACCATCGCGGGCACGGGCATTTCATCGCCAAGGGCGCGGAACTGGGGCGCTTGATGGCTGAGCTTATGGGCAAGCGTGACGGCTATTGTGGCGGGCGGGGCGGCTCGCAGCACATCGCCGCCTTCGACATCGGCTTTATGGGCTCCAATGGCATAACCGGGGGCATGATACCGGTCGCGACGGGGGCTGCGCTGACCCAGAAGCTGCAGAAAACCGGCCGCGTCGTGTTGTGCTTCTTTGGCGACGGGGCGTGCGGGCAGGGCGCTTTTCACGAGGGCGTGAACATGGGCGCGGTATGGGAGCTGCCGGTCGTGTACTTTCTGGAGAATAACCTGTACGCAATGAGCACGCACGTTGCAGAGAGTTTCAAGGTCACAGAACTCGCGCAATTTGCCAACTCATACGGCATCCCGGGCATTAGCGTAGATGGCAATGATTACTTCGCAGTGCGAGAGGCCGCCGCAGAGGCTGTTGCAGAAGCCCGATCGGGAGCTGGGCCGACGCTAATCGAGGCGCGGACCTACCGCATGTGCGGACATTCCAAGAGCGACCAGTGCGAATACCGATCTGACGAAGAAGAGGAAAGCTGGGCGGCACGGGACCCGCTCCTGGTCATGAAAGGCCGTCTCATTGGCGACGGCATCATGGATGAGGCGAACGCGGCAGCGGTAGAGCAGCAGGCAGCCGATGATGTTGCAGAGGCTATTGAGTTCGCGGGGCAAGCTGGCGAACCTGACCCCGACACGGTGACAGATGATCTGTTTGCGGATTTTTGCTGAATTGCACAAGATTTCACCTGCAAGGTACTTGACAAGCGATTTGTTCACTACTATGATTAGTAGTACGTGTTATTGGGAATACTATAAGCAGACAGCAAAGTAGCGCAAGCTGGATATCTGCATCAGCGACCCGAGTAGCTGGAGGTAGCCATCGTGGGAAAAGACAATGCACCGAAAGTTCCCGTCTATCGCCCTGGTGAAGAGGGCCTGCAACAGACGCTGGGAGCCCTGGAAGCACAAGTGATGAATGCGGTGTGGGAGTCCGAGGGCCACGTGTCTGTGGAGCAGGTACGCCAGACGCTGGAAGAGCAGGGCAAGAAGGTCGCCTACACCACCGCCATGACCACGATGAGCCGGCTGTACAATAAGGGCCTGCTGAGTCGTGAGATGCGGGGCAAGGCATATTACTACGCCGCCGGCGTGTCACGCAGCGAGCTCGACACCAACGTCATCAGGCAAGTGATAGACGGCCTGCTGGGGACTTTTGCCGAGCCAGCGATGTCGTACTTTGTCGAGGCGCTCGGGGAGAGCGACCCGTCGAAGCTCGATTCGCTAGCCGCAATAATTGAGGAGAAGCGCAAGGAAGATCAAGGGGGTTAGCTTCTTGGCCGCTGTGCTGGCCGCGGCCCTGCTTTTGGTCGTCTATGGCGCAGTAATACAACTGCTGGCCGCCCTGCCGGCAACGGCCGCCGCCGAATCGCTTTCTGATGACAATCCCCGCACCGCTGCGCGCTTCTGGCTGGCGGTTTGTTTGTTTCCCCCGGTCGCTGCGGCTCTGCTTACCACGATTTCCCTAATCGCGCCTTCAACTTCGGCGATTTCACCACATCTGGAGCGGATCCGCTCTCACTTCTGCTGGCGAAGCCTGACGCAGGGTCCTGACGCGACCTGGCATTTCCGCGTCGCCGGAGCGCTGGCGGCGGCGGTCATCGTTTTCGCCCTGTGCCGGTTTGTGTGGCGCTGGATAAGCTCGCGGCGCGTGGAGGAACTGGCCGCGCGGATGCTAACCGATAATGACGAAAGCCGCGTGTTAGTAGCAAGAAGCGAGGAGGACTTCTCCTTTACCGTGGGGGTGCGCGAGGGGTTCGTGGTAGTGTCGCGGGGATTAGCGGACCGGCTCACCGAGGAGCAATTGCGCGCGCTGCTGGCCCACGAGCAGGGACATGTTGAGCGCAAAGACAATATGTGGCATCTGATCGTGGAGCTGGCTGCTACGCTTGCTTTGCCGATGCCATTGGGTTTTGTTTACGCCCATCGCTGGCGTGCGGCGGCGGAGGCTGACTGCGACTCGCGGGCCGCAGAAGCCAGCAGCAAGGAAACAGTCAGCCAACTCCTGCTGATGCTACAGGAGCAAGCCCTCCAGCCGCAACCCTCTCTGCCCGCCGGACTGACGCCGGTGTATCACGGCAGCATCTCCCCCAGCCACCGGGCCAGCCGTCTGAGCCGCTCGCCCCGGCCGCTGGTAGCACCGCCGCTGGCCGTCGTACTGGTGGCCGAATTGGGCGTGGTGGTGGCGGGGACTGTGCTAGCCAGACGCTGGCTGTGGGATTCTTTTTACTGTGCCGGCGAGAGCCTGCTAAGGGTGATGGCCGGCGGGTGATGCGGGAGGCTGTGTCGAAGACTGAATGGGTTTTGCAAAAAGCACTGGCTTGTGCTAAGATTCCGGCGATGGAGAACCTGGGGTTTAAGTGGAGCACTGTCCGCCGTCTGGGCATAATGGGCGGCACTTTTGACCCTATTCACCACGGGCATCTGGTCGCCGCCGAGCAAGTGCGTCAGGGCTATGATCTGGACCGTGTCGTTTTCATTCCCTCCGGCCGTCCTCCCCACAAGCTCGACTCCGAGATCAGCAGCGCGAAAGATCGTTACCTGATGGGGCTCCTGGCGATCGTTGATAGTCCCCGGTTCTGCGTGTCCCTGGTGGAACTAATGCGCGAGGAGATCGCTTATACCATAGACACTTTGCGACAGTTGCGATCGTGGAGCGGGCCGCGCTGTGAGCTGTACTTCATTGCCGGCGCAGACATGGCCCTGGACCTGCCCACCTGGCGGCAGCCTGACGCCGTCCTGGATGAATGCCGATTTATAGCTGTGGAGCGTCCTGGCTATGACCTGGCGAGCGTCGAGCAGGTACTTGGCGCAAAACGCGCAGCCAAGGTGGAGGTAGTATCGGCGCCCACTCCCGACATCTCGGCCACAGACATCCGGAAACGGGTCGCTGCAGGCAAGTCCATAGCCGGTCTGACCCCGGAACCGGTCAGCCAGTACATCGCAGCAGCCGGCTTGTACAGCGCGTAGCTATTGCCGCGCAGGTTCGCCTTCCAGGCCGACTCTGTTGATGGCAGCAGGCACCACAATGAAATCAGCAGCAGTCATTCGGAGTAAGATATGAAGAGCTCTTTCGATTTCGTGTTATACCTCCTGGCCACCGTCGTAATCATCGGCGGAGCGTTGGGTGTTTACGACGCGGTAGTTTACCCTACCGTCACGCGCCCCGGCTCGGGCGTGGCTACAGATACTGCTGAGCCGTGGTATTACCCCAGCCACCTGCCTACCGGCAGGATTCTGCGTGTGGTCATAATCGGCGCTGATGAACGCAAGAATGACAGCGGCCGCTCGGATACGTTGATGGTGGCTTTTATCAACCCGAGCCTGAAGAAAGTAGCCTTGCTTTCCATTCCGCGGGACCTCCGCGTTCGTATCGCCGGCCACGGACTGGCCAAGATCAATGCGGCCTTCTCAGAGGGCGGCGTTGAACTTACGGTCTCCACCGTGCGGGAATTGCTGGACCAAGATATTGACTATCATGTGAAGGTCAACTTCGAGGGCTTTGTGAAGGTAGTGGACACCCTCGGCGGGCTTGACATAACGGTGCCCGACCACGAGGGCCCGATGACGGGCGGCCGGCACCACGGTATGCACTATGATGACAACTGGGGAAACCTGCACATAAGCCTGGAGCCAGGCCGGCAACATCTCAACGGCGAGCAGGCGCTGGGGTTCGTACGATACCGCAAGTGCAAGTGGGGCGGGGCGATAAGCGACCTGGAGCGGGCCGCCAACCAGCAGATGTTCATAAAAGAAATAGTGCGCCAGAAACTACGGGTGTCCCAACTGACCCGCTTGCTGAGGGCGGGCAACCAGATAATGGACTATGTCAAAACCGATATCGGCTGGTTGGAAGCCGTGGATATGTTCAAGGTACTGCGGGCAGTCAAACCCTCCGAGATACACACCACAACGGTGCCCGTCGGTGATTTGATGATCAACAAAACATACTACTGTGACCTGCGGGAAAGCGCGTTCCACGACGAACTCAGCCGTATCCAAGATCACCTGTACGGCCGGATCAGGACTGACTGTCCAGTAGCAGTCTATAACGGCTGCGGCAAGGCGGGGATAGCCGGTCAGGCCGCTGAAATATTGCGCCAGTACGGCTTTGAGGATGTCACCACCGACAACGCGGAGGATTTTGGCCACAAGCGCACCGCCATCGAATACCACGGCGACACCAGAGCTATAGCCAAGCGTGCCGCAGACGCCATGGGGTGCGGAAAGATCGTAGCCGGCAGCGGCGAGGAGGAGCAGTCGCGGCTGGAGATTACCATCGGCGATGACTTCGAGGGGTCGGGGTAAAATCTCAACCTTTCGCCCGGGTGAGACGGGGGCCAAATCAGCAAAAGCATGGGGCGCGGGCGCGGAACAGTTTGCACACATGTCAAGGAGGCGATTGTTTGGGTTTGAATCCCAAGGAAAAGGCAGAGGCGATCGTCCAGGCGGCCCACGACCGGCGCGGACTGGACATCGTGTTGATGGACATGCGGCCGGTGACGACGATTTGCGATTACTTTGTTATCTGCCACGGCCGCTCTCCTCAGCACCTGGCGGCGATAGCCGAGGAGATACAGCAGCAGATGCAAAAGCTCGGCACCTGGCCCGGTCACGTCGAGGGCAGCCGCGAGGGCAGATGGATACTCATTGACTACCTGCACGTCGTGGTACACATCTTTTCCGAAGAAACACGGCAAACCTATGACCTGCAGCGGCTGTGGTCCGATGCAACGGTTGTCGTAGAGCACAGCAATGACTGACGAGATAACCGAGGATAGTCAGGTCGAGTTCGAAAAGCTGCTATCACGGGTGCAGCTTTTGCTTCGAACCGGCGATTTGACCGGGGCTGAAAAGACGGCCAGCGAACTGGCTGAGCAGTACCCGGACAGCACTTCAGCGCACGAACAGGTCGGCGATGTCTATCTCGCCATGGGTAGATCGGCGCAAGCCAGGAGACACTATAGACGCGCCCTACAGCTCGAGCCGGCCAACGCCGATGCGGAGCGCAAGTTCGCTGCCGCCCTGGTCAACATGTCGCCTGAAGAGCAGCGGCGGCAGGCGATCCGGGGTCTTGTGACCGGCTCTGAGGACCACGAGCCGAGTCCCCGGCGCCCGCTCAATGCCGTGGTGGCGGCCCTGCTATTTCCGGGGCTGGGACAGCTTTATAACCGCCAGCACGAAAAGGGCCTGGTAATTCTCGGCGGCGCAGCCGTGCTGGTCATGCTGCTTTTTTATGGCTTCCTCATGAAGCCCTGGGGGATCGTGGCGCAGCAGTCCGCAGACAAGAGCCCGACGTGGCAGGAGCAGATACAGCAGGTACAGGCGGTGCTTGTCAACATGCCTGCAGGCTACTGGGTGCTGCTGATCTGCGGAACCGTGCTCTATCTGGCGACTTACGCCTATTGTATATATGACGCCTACAAGACGGCTCACGAGCAGGTGGCCGCAAGTAAGGCGCTAGGGGTATAGTGCCGAATTCGGTTAGGATAGGTTGACAGTTGTTGGACTTTATATTAAGCTGTTCCCAAGCATGACAACATATTTGGGATCGGGAGGCAACACAAGTGCGCGGGCGTGTGAAATGGTTTGACGCCCAAAAGGGCTACGGCTTCATTGAGCGCGAGGGCGAGGAGGATGTCTTCGTCCACTATTCGGCGATCCAGGAAGAGGGCTACAAGACGCTCGATGATGGCGAGGAAGTAGAGTTTGATGTCGTCAAGGGCGATCGCGGCCCACAGGCTGCTAATGTCGTGCGCCTGGGCGGTCCGAGCGCACCGCCGGCATCTGACGAAGAAGAGGAAGCCGATACGGAGTCGGTTTGGTAGTCAAGCTCAGCAGCAGTTTTGTCAATGCGGACGTGTAGTAGGCGACGACCCCCGGTTCCTCCGAGGGAGGAGTAGGCTGAGGGGTTTTTTGCGATTCATTAACGGAGGCACGACAGGGCTTAGCAGCACACAACACCCTCCCAAAGATGGCCAGACGCAGAAGTACTACATACAGGTTGGGCAGATACTATTTTCACCTCCTTGAAAGAAGCATCCGCCGCTCGGGCTTATCCCAGTATTCGCTGATTCTGGCTGCAGGGGCTTTGGTCGGGGTCATGGCCGGCGCCGGCGCGGTCGCCTTTCGCTGGCTGACCGAATACTTCGACGTGGTGTTCTTCACGCGACTTCCCGATGCATTGTGGTTCATGGGCGACAGCTACGTGATACTTGCCCCCGCACTTGGCGGGCTGTTGGGCGGCGCCCTGGTTTACTGGTTAGCGCCAGATGCAGGCGGCAGCGGCATACCTCAGGTCATGGAAGCCGTTGTCGCGCAGGGAGGAAAGATCAGGGGTCGAGTCGCGGCGGTCAAGGCCTTCGCCTCATCGCTGACTGTCGGCTCAGGCGGCTCGGTTGGCCGCGAAGGCCCTATCGTACACATCGGCTCTGCGCTGGGCTCGCTGGTAGCGCAGGCGTGTCGGCTGAACCGGACTCGCACCCGCACATTGCTGGCCTGTGGTGCAGCAGCGGGTATTGCGGCTACGTTCAACTCACCGCTGGCCGGTGCGTTTTTCGCCCACGAGATCATCCTCTCCGACGTTGGCGCTGAATCGTTTGCCGCAGTGGTCGTGGCCGCTGTGACGGCGTCAGTGATCGGCCATGCGGCTTTTGGCGACACTCCCGCCTTTGTAATACCCGACTACGAACTGGCCACGTTCGGCGAATTGCCGGTCTTTTTCCTGCTGGGCTTGGTCGTTGCGGCAGCGGCAGTGGTCTTCACACGGCTGCTGTATGTGGTCCAGGACTTGTTTGCCGCCTCTCGACTGCCGACATGGCTTACGGCCGCTAGCGGCGGACTACTGGTAGGCTCGATCGGGTATTGCTACCCGGCGATCCGTGGGGTGGGCTATGACACGGTCGGAGGTATTCTGCACGGCGAGGAGACGGCCGCTGGTCTGCTCCTCGTTCTATGCGTGCTCAAGATCGTGGCCACATCGCTGAGCATCGGCTCCGGCGGCTCCGGCGGCCTGGTGGCGCCTTCGCTGTTCGTAGGTGCTACGTTGGGGGCCGGACTCGCCCGGCTGACTGCCAGCTACACGGTAACAACCACACCGGCCTACGCGCTGGTGGGCATGGGGGCAAGCTTTGCAGCCGCCAGTCACGCTCCGATCACCTCGGTGCTAACCGTGTTTGAGCTGACCCGGGACTACAACATGATCCTGCCTCTGATGCTGGCCTGTGGTGTGGCTACCATCGCCGCGCGCCTGATGTGCCGCTTCTCGATGTTCAACCTACACCTGGTCCGTCGCGGGATACACTATTCCCTGAGCAAGGACACCAGGCTGCTGGACGAAATCACCGTCGGCGAAGCGATGACAGCCGATATTATGACCGTACCACCCGAGATGCTCGTGTCCGAGGCGGCTCACCTTTTCGAGGAGACCAAACACCACGGCTTCCCGATCGCAGATGAGGACGGCACCCTCCACGGCATCATTTCTCTGGGTGATGTGCGGGAGGCGCTGGCGCAGGGCCAGCACGACATTACGGTGCAGGAAGCGGGTACGCACGATCTGATAGTCGCATTCCCGGACGAGACGCTCAATGACGCGTTGCGCAAGCTTGGCCTGCGCGATATTGGCCGGCTGCCCGTGGTTGAGCGCGATAATCATGCCAAGCTCATCGGGCTGGTCACGCGCAAGAATATCATCGCCGCGTACAACAAGGCCTTGCTGAGACTACACACGCACCTGGACGAGACTGTCAAACCAGAACACATCGAATAGCAGGTTGACGATGGACTCCGAAGCAAAAGAACTGCTCATTATCGTGGCAACGTATGACGAGAGCGAAAACATTCCCGTCTTGATTAACAAGGTGCGGGAGCTCGGGGTGCCCTCGGACACGCTCAGGACACCCGCTCACGCGCTGGGGGTGCCGGCGCATATACTGGTCGTGGATGACAATTCGCCGGACGGCACCGGCCAGATCGTAGAAGAACTCGCCAAAGCAACGCCGGGATGCATCCGGGTATTGCACCGCAGCGGCAAGCTGGGATATGCTTCGGCGCTGCGCGAGGGGTTTGCGGTGGGTCTGGCGGAAGGCTATAAGGTGATCATGACCATGGACGCAGATTTGTCCCACGACCCCGCCAAGATACCCGAGATCTACGCAGCCACAGAGCACTACGATGTGGTGCTGGGCTCGCGGTACGTTGGCGGCGGCGGGACAGTCAACTGGCCGCTGTATCGGCGAATGCTCAGTCGCGCTGCCTCGCGTCTGGCCAGGTTGCTGACCGGTCTGCGGGCCCACGACTGCACCGGCGGCTTCCGCGCGTACCGCAGCCACATCATCACCGAGGCGGATCTGCTTTCGAGCAATACGGAAGGCTACTCATTCCTGGTCGAGACGCTTTTCAAGTGCCAGCGCGCTGGTGCCAGCATCGGCGAGGTGCCGATAATTTTTGCCGACCGCCAGCGGGGCGCGTCGAAGATCTCCAAGAAGATCATCTTCGAGGCCGGCTGCGTGCTGCTGAAGCTCTTCTGGTGGCGACTGGTCCGAAAGCACTGAGAGCCACTCCCCCGGCTGCTGATGATCGGGCGCACGGCGTGCGCCGCTACGTAATTGGGCGCAATCAATTGCGTCCCTACAACGGCAACGGCATGGACAGGCTAGAAAGTGACATCGAATAGCTTGTGGCCTGCAAAGATATTGCGCTAGACGAGCGGCGCGGTACCCTTCGGCAGGCTCCCTTCGGCAGGCTCAGGGCGCACGCGGCAGGGCCTGCGGCAAGCCCGCGCCCTACAACAAACTACACGACCGGCGCGGTACAAGCCCGCGCCCTACAACAAGTGATTCCGGAATTCACGACCAGACCTTCAATACAGTTATTGTCTAATGACAAAATTCGCCGTTACGAGCCTACGGCAAACAACAGGGATGCCCCGCCTTCGCTAGAGCTTCCGCCTTCGCTGAAGCTATGGCGGACAAGATGGCGGGCAAGCTTGTCCTCCAGGCTTCTGAAGAGGCTCCTGTCCTAGCGACGATGCGTACACGCACCCTCCCGCCGCCCACAGCCAATGTGGCAATAATCCCCGATTGGCTAGTGACATCATTTTTCTGAGGACGGAAGGTATTCGGCTAGAATTGTAGAACATACAGTGGCGCACTGAGCAGCCAATGTGCGGCGGCGGGCATCCGTCCGACGCACGCAAGAAAAATACGAAATAGGAGGCAGATGCAAATGTCCGAGAAGCTAGCTATTGAGGGCGGCGAGAAAATCAGAGAAGAGCCATTTCCGCCGTGGCCTTACTTCGACGCGGAGACGATCGAGGCGGCTATGGAGCCGCTGCGCACCGGCCAGGTCAACTACTGGACCGGCTCGGTCGGGATGGAGTTTGAACAGAAATATGCCGAGTGGTGCGGCTGTAAGTACGGCATGTCCACCAACAGCGGGACCAGCGCCCTGCATGTGGCGATGGCCGGCGCGCTCAACATCGGCCCCGGCGATGAGGTGATCGTGCCCAGCTACACTTTCATCGCTTCATCAATGTCCATCGCCCAGGCGGGCGCAGTGCCCGTATTCGCCGATGTCGAGAAGCTCACCCACACCATTGATCCGGCATCTATCGAGGAGAATATCTCTGATAACACCAAGGCGATCATCCCCGTGCATCTGTACGGTTGCATGTGCGACATGGACCCGATCATGGAGCTCGCCGACAAGCACGGGCTGTATGTTATTGAGGACTTCGCGCAGGCTCACGGCGGCGAATACAATGGCAAGAAGGCCGGCAGCATCGGGCACGTCAACGCCACTTCGTTCTGCCAGAGCAAGCACTTTTCCACCGGCGGCGAGGGCGGCTGCGTGGTCACAGACAACGAGGACTGGGCCTGGAACGCCAGGGCTTTCCGCGACCACGGCTATGATGTATCCGAGCGGATGCGGCTGCTCGAGCTGGAGGAGAAGCTACCGTACATCCATAACCGCATCGGCTTCAACTTCCGCATGACGGAAATGCAGTCGGCGATCGGCCTGCGGCAGCTCGAACTGATGGACACCTGGCATCTGCCTACTCGCCGTCGCAACGCCAAGATCCTCGATGAAGCGCTCAGGGACGAGCCCTACATCCTGGCGCTGCCGATTGATACCGAGGGGCGCAAGAACGCTTACTGGATGTATCCGATCATCCTGGATACGGACAATATTACGGTTGATGCCAGACACTTCTTCCAGGCAGTGGGTGCCGAGGGCGCGCCTGCAGGGCCTGTGATGTGGCCTGAAGGCTACAAGGAAAAGTGCTATGCCGAGCACGTCGGCTTCGGGGAACTGTCCTACCCGTTCGAGGATCCGGCTACCAGGCCCGAGGCTGTGGACTACGCCAATATACACATGGAAAACGCCATCTGGGCCGAGAGGCGCACCTTCTTCGTCCCCACGCACCCGACCTATGAAGAGCAAGACATGCGTGACATCGCGCAGGCAATCAAGAAGGTAGGCGCAGCGTACGCGAAGTAAGAAAGCGGCATCGGTCGGATCGCCTGAGACCAGTCATGAAGCGTCGGGCCGCGTGCCCGGCGCTTTGGCGTGTGTGGCCGCCGATATTTCTATTACGCAAACAGCCGTTGTGCTATAATGCCATCGGGTAATGAGAATAGAGATGCCCGGGCCGCCTGCGGTGGTGCCGGGGTTGATGCAATCGTCAAACGGCCAACAGCCACGGAGCTTCTGACTAAAAGGAGCCGCTGCTATGACCGCCAAAGATATCATGGAAGCCGACTTCACCTGCGTACAGCCGGATATGCCTCTGAGGAAGGCGGCAGAGCTGATGACGGAGCGCCGCAAGCTACTGCTGCCGGTTATTGACGAGGAAGGCTGCGGATACGGTGTTCTGATGGAGGTTGACCTGTTGCGGGTGGTGCTGCCCAAATACCTGGACAACCTCGCGAGTCTCAACTTCCTGCCCGAATCCTGCGATCTGTTTGACCTGGATGTGAAGATAGCCAGCCTTAAGGTCGAAGATGTCATCGGGGACCGGGAGCTGTACACCGTCAGCGAGGACACCAAGGCGATGGAGATCGCCCACATCATGCTGACAGAACAGATATCGTCAGTAGGTGTGGAAAAGGACGGCAAGATCATCGGACTTGTGACCCGAGGCAACCTGGTGCGTCATATCTTCGAGCAGACACTGTCGGCGGAAGAGTAACAGTAGCAATGAATTATCCTGCCATAGCTGCGGTGGCGATATTCCTCGTCGCCTACATACTTCTGGCCACGGAGAAGGCCCACAAGACCAAGGCGGTGCTGGCGGGCGCGGTGCTGATGATACTCGTCGGCATCGTCAGCCAGCGCACGGCATTTCATGGCGATGAAGCCAGACACATCGAGGGTGTTGACTGGAATACCATCATGCTGCTCATCGGCATGATGATAATCGTCAACATCACCCGCACGACCGGAGCCGTCGAGTACCTGGCGATCAAGTCGGCCAAGGCCGTACACGGCCGTCCTACTCCGATCATTGTCCTGTTTTGTGTCATCACAGCCGCATTGTCGGCGTTCCTGGACAACGTGACCACGGTAATCATCATAGCGCCGGTGGTAATTTTGATCTTTGAACGCCTGGAAAGCGATCCCGTTCCTGGATTGATATCCATCATCTGTGCCTCCAACATCGGCGGCACAGCGACGCTAATCGGAGACCCGCCAAATATCATCATCGGCTCGGCCGCGCGTCTGAGCTTCCTGGACTTTCTGTCGGTGGATGCGTTGCCGGCCATCGCCTCGATGGTGGCTATGCTGGTGGCGATCGCTCTATTCTTGCGTCCCAGACTCTCAGTAAGCCCGGAGGTCAGGGAGCGCATTATGGAATTTGACGAGAGCGCCGCGATTACGGACTGGCAACTGCTGCGCCGCTGTCTGGTAGTGCTGGGCATTACGCTGGTGGGCTATGTCGTGCATGGCTGGCTCGGTCTAGAGCCGGCGACGATAGCTCTGACCGGCGCGGCGCTAATCATGCTGCTGCACACTGAAGGGCCTGATGAGGCGCTCAAGAGCGTCGAGTGGTCCACGATATTCTTCTTCATTGGCCTTTTCATAATGGTAGCCGGTCTGGTGGAAACCGGCGTATTGGGGATGCTGGGCGAGGGCTTCACCACCCTGACTGGCGGCAACACGGCCGCAATGACCATGGTGATGCTGTGGGCCTCGGGTATTCTCTGCGGAGTGGTTAACAATATCGCCTACACGACCATGATGACGCCTCTGATCAAATCAATAGCGTTTTCTGCACACCCCGCAGCGGCCACCGCGTCGTGGGCTCAGATATATCACGCGCCCAACATCCTGCCGCTTTGGTGGGCACTATCGCTGGGCGCGTGTCTGGGTGGGAACATGACGTATGTGGGCTCGGCGGCCAATGTCCTGGTCGTCGGCATCGCCGAGAGCAGCGGCCATCCGATTACCTTCGTCCGCTACCTGAAGTACGGCATACCCGTTGCCCTCGTATCGCTGCTGATAGCCACAGTGTGGTTGTGGCTGCTGTTTTTGCGCTAGACTTGGGTGTCGGGCTGCCCTTCGACGTTGCTCAGGGCCGTGAGCTTGTCGAAGGGGAAGCCCGATCTACGCGAAGGATAAGGAATTCCGGTGCGACGGCTGCCCACAAGGCGGCGAGGAGATGAGGCAATGAGCAAAACACAGCGCTTCGGTATCTCCATGCCCAGCGATCTACTGGAAGCCTTCGATGAACTCATCGCCGAGCAGGGCTATCCCAACCGCTCCGAAGCCATCCGTGACATCGTCCGCAATTATCTGATCGAGCGTGAGTGGGAGGCGCCGGAGGGCGAAGTCGTCGGCACCATTACCATCGTCTATGACCATCACACTCGCGGCCTCGAATCAAGGCTAATTCAGTTTCAACACGACCATGAACACATCGGGCACATCTGCTGCACAACGCACGTACACCTGGATCACGACAACTGTGTCGAGGTCATGGTGGTTCAGGGCAAGGCGGAGGACGTTCGCCGCCTCGCCGACAGCATCATCAGCACCCGCGGTGTCAAACACGGGCAACTCGCATGCACCGGCGTGATGCCGCTCAAGCGCCAGCATCATCACGATCGCTGACGCCTGCCGAAAGGTTGTTACGCCCGCGCCGATTTTGGTTTACAGAATCTGCCAGGCGGGAATATTTATATTTGGGAATTGTTACAGCAGCACGTGACTGTATTCTAAGGAGGAGAGCCGTTATGTCACCCGCGCTGATCTGGTTGATTGTGGGTCTTGGCCTGCTCATCATCGAGCTTTTCACCATGACTTTCTTCTTGATGTGGATCGCATGTGGCGCGCTGCTTGCGGCCATCGCAGCCTTCTTCCCCACCGCCGCCTGGGTGCCGTGGATGGTGTTTTCGGTCGCCACTGTTGCGCTGCTGATCGCCACGCGGCGCCTGGCCCGCAGCATGCACGGCGGCGTGACCGTGCCCTCCAACGTGGACCGTCTCGTCGGCCAGACGGCGGTCGTGCTTGAGACCATAGACAGTGCTCGCGATACCGGCCGCGTCCGCGTTGAGTCTGATGAGTGGCGCGCCCGTGGTTACGAGAAGATCCCGGAGGGCCACCATGTGACCGTGATGGAAGTCGAGGGCGCCACCCTGATTGTGGGCGATGCTATCGCCCCGGAGTGTGCGGGGGAAGAGTAGGTGGCCCACCGCCGCCTGCGTTCGGCCTCGTCAGTATGTTCGTTAGTGCGGTAAGAATGCAGTTGAAGCCAAGGAGCTGACAGCAAATGGATACGGTAGCTTGGATAGTATTTGGGATACTGGCACTTGTGGTGGTTGGCAAGGCGGTACATATAGTCCGCCAGCACCAACGCGGTGTGATCGTGACCTTCGGCAAGTACTCGAAAACGATGCAACCAGGGCTGGTGTTCATCTTCCCATTCGTCCAGGGCATCATGCTGCTGGACATGCGGGAGACGGTGCTTGACGTGATGCCGCAGGAGGTGATCACGAAGGACAACGCGCTGGTGACCGTGGACGCTATCGTGTACTACGAGATCACCGACCCCTTCCGCAACCTATTCAACGTCGTTGACTTTCGCATGGCGGCGATAAAGCTGGCGCAGACCAACCTGCGTAACCTCATCGGCGACATGGAGCTTGACGAGTTGCTTATCTCCCGCGAGACAGTCAATGCTCGGTTGTGCCAGATACTCGACGACGCCACGGATAAGTGGGGCGTACGCGTCACGCGGGTAGAGCTGCAGACCGTGGAGCCACCCGCCGACATCATCGCGGCAATGAGTCAGCAGATGAAGGCCGAGCGCCTCAAGCGTGCCGCGATCCTCGAAGCCGAGGGCCTGAGGCAGTCCGAGATTCTCAAAGCCGAGGGTGAGCGCCAGGCCCGTATCAACATCGCCGAGGGCGAAGCCGAAGCGATTAAGAAGGTGGCCGAGGCCGAGAGATATCGTGAGCTTACAATCGCCGAGGGTGAGGCGCAGGCCATCACCACCGTCTTCGCCGCGATCCACGCAGGCGACCCGACACCAGACGTGCTGGCGATCAAATACCTCGAAGCCTTGGCCCACATTGCCGACGGCGAAGCGACTAAGATATTCCTGCCGCTGGAAGCGATGGGCGTGCTGGGAAGCATGGCCGCCATCGGCGAGGCGTTCAGAGATAGCCAGCAGACCCCGACCAGCCAGGGCCGAGAGAGACCCTGAATGGGCAGTAGGCAGCGCCAGGTGGGAGCCGACAACTGAATGAAGCGGATCGTCAGCGTCAGCCTGGGGTCGAAAACCAGAGACAAGAGCGCCACTGTTGAGATACTCGGGCAGCAGTTCCGCCTGGAGCGCACCGGTACCGATGGCGACATGGCGGCCGCCCAGCGGATGATCTCCGAGCTCGACGGCGAGGTTGATGCCATCGGGCTCGGCGGGATAGACCTGTACCTGGTCTGCGGCGAGCGGCGCTGGACCATCCGCGATGCCGTGAAGCTCGCCCGCGCCGCCAAGACCACTCCGGTGGTGGACGGCAGTGGCCTCAAGGATACTCTCGAACGCCGCGCAATTGAGATGCTACACCAAGAGGGGCTCCTGGCTACCGGCGAGGGCCCCGGGGCCACCAAGGTCCTCATCGTTTCAGCGATGGACCGCTTCGGGATGGCGGAAAGCTTCGCCCAACTCGGGTACGACTGCCGCTTCGGGGACCTCATTTTCGCCCTGGGTCTGCCGATCGCCCTGGCCTCGCTGAGGTGGATCAAGCTCGCGGCTATAACGCTCCTGCCCATTCTCACGCGGCTACCCTTCACCGTCCTCTACCCCACCGGCAAGAAGCAGGAGAAGCAGATCGGCAGGGCGCTGAAGTACTTTGGGTGGGCCGACATCATCGCGGGCGATTTCCACTACATCAGGCGCAACTTGCCCGCTGAGGGCGACCTGTTGCAGGGCAAGACCGTCATCACCAACACCACCACCGAGGCGGATATGGAGTTGCTGCGTGGGCTGGGCCTGCACCGGCTCATCACGACAACGTCGCGCCTGGAGGGCCGCTCGTTCGGCACCAACATGATGGAGGCGGCGCTGGTGGCCTTGTCCGACAAGCCGCTTTCCGAGATCGGCCGCGAGGATTATCTGGAGATGCTCGACAAGCTGGAATACAGACCCTCGGTGGATGAACTAAATTGGGGACAGTCACCTATTTGCTAGATGCTCCCGCGCACTACAGTGCTAGTTGCACGAAATAGGTGAGTGTCCCCAATTTAGAGTTGCCGGCGGTGGCGCAGGTACTTCTCCTCCATTCCCAGCTCTTCCAGCATCCTGACGCAATCAGCGTGAAGCTCACTGGCGATTTGCGGATGGTCGGCGATGACGTTGTTCTGCTGGCTGGGATCGTCGTGCAGGTTATACAGCTCCGGCGGCGGGATTCTATCCCCGACTACCACGGCTTCGCGGCTTTCATCATCCACGATGTTGGTGACGTGCGATACCGGCGGGGCGTCGGGGCTGCCAAAATGCACCAGGCACCAGTCGCCCTTCGTCACCGTCACCGGCCGGCCTCCATTGGGATCATGTGCCAGCGAGGCAGTCGTGATAGCAAAATCCCTGTTGCTTTCGCGCTCGCCATTGATTATCGGCAGCAGACTGGCCCCGTGCATGGTGCCCGGGTCGGATGCGCCGGTGAATTCCAGAATCGTCGGCATCAGGTCAGGCGGCTGGGCGTAGGCTGAGATGCGCTTGCTGTCGGTCTGACCGGGCATGCGGATCAGCAGTGGGATGTGTGCAACCTCCTCGTAAAGCTGGACGATGGCGTGGCCATGTTCCTGGATCAGGCTCTTGCCGGTCAGACCGTGCTCGCCCAGGTAGAAGCCGTGATCCGTGGTGAAGACAATCATGGTCTCGTCCAGGACGCCGAGGTCTTCCATGCGCTGCAGCAGGTGCCCCACCCAGGTATCCACCAGGGTGACCTCGCCCGCGTACAAGGCCCGCATGTGTTGTAACTCGGCGTCGGTGTAAACGTCCGCCGGGCCGTAGTGCGGGTAGTAGCAGATTTGGCCGCGATAGTCGGGGTCGGCATAGAGGTCGGCGTACCACTTTGGCGGGTCGAACGGCTCATGCGGATCGAAGGTGTCAACGTACATGAAGAAGGCCTGCTCGTAGTTGTCTTCCAGCCAGCGGGCCGCTGTCATCATAGTGCGGGCGGGAAAGTAGTCCTGCTCGTGACGCCACCAGGACGTATTGCGGATATACTGCCTGACGCTGTTGACTCCCCCGTAGCGGATCTTGGCCTCGGAACTTGGCAACGGCGGGTCGGCCGGGGCTGATTTCCAATTGTCGTTCTCCTGCCCCCGTATCCAGTCATAGCCGGAGAATCCGCGGAAGAAATTCTGCTGCCCCCTGGCGATGTGCGGGGTGTCCACGCAGAAGTAGGTGGTGTATCCGGCCTTGCCCAGCGCCTCGGCAACGACTGGCTTATCGGCAGGCAAGGGCGACCATTCAAAATCAATGAAAGTGAACTGGCCGGTCATCACATCACAGCGGTTGGGCACCGTCGGAAAGGACGCCGCGTAGGCGTTGTCGAACACGAACGATTCGGCGGCCAGGCGGTCGAGGTTGGGCGTTCGTATCCAGTCATTGCCATAGCAGCCGAGGTGGTCGCGGCGCATCGTGTCAGAGATGACGATTACCACGTTTTTCATAATTGCAGCTCCTCTTCAAGATGCCCGGTCCGCTGCCACATCCTATCTCAGAAAACGGCATAGTAGCGCCTGGAAACGGCGTCTTCAATAAACAGGCTCAGGATTGACCAACCGATGCCGCCAATGAGATAGTGGGCAACCACATAGCCGATAAACAGCGGAATCAGGCGGCGGAAGAGCCTGATTCCCCCTATTTTCAGGATGGCGCCCTTGATAATCCAGACACACAGGAAGGGGAACCACAGCCCGGTGGAGGGGCCGTAGGCCATGGCAACGATGTAGCCTAGCGGATGGATCGGGAAGCGCAGCCATACCATCCTGGCTACCGCTAGCGCAAGCGTGATCAGCACGCCGCTGATGATTGCGCCGGTGTGCTGCCAGTCGGGGCCGGTTGGAGATTCGATTTGCGACACCATTGTCCCGTAGGCCCGCACCGTATCTGCCGTGCGCCAGTCCTGGTTATTTGGGTGACTTTCGAGGACGTTGAGGCCGTTGGCGTAGAAAGCGGAAAAATGGCCCCAGAAGGCGAGCGTCAGACCGGCCACGAACGCCACCAGCAAGAGCGCTGAAAGGGCCCTGCGATTGAGGCGGCCGGCCTTGCCGATCTGAAAGGCGTCGGTCTGGTTGGAGGTCATTATCTGCGTCGGGTGGAAGCGCGAGAGGAACGAGAGCATTTCGAATACAACCATAGTGCGTTTCCCACCAGCCGCGAGCACGCCCCGCGAGCCGATGGCATAAAGGATCGTGTACTGCGGAAGCCGGTACGGATATACGAAGTCGTGGGCCACCCCAACCTCGGCCCGAATACGACCGTAGGTAAGGCCGTAAGCCAACACGATGAGAAAGAACGGAAGCGCGATCTTCAAACTCATCCCCGAAAGCGTCATCCAACCCACAACTAGAATGCCGCCCACGGTCATGCCGATTATCGCCCAGCGGTAGGGCATCGGCTCGGTGCTGTCATCTATCCCGGGCGCTCGCCCAAAAGCCTTGGTAAACACCTCCCGCAGATGCCCCTTGGCTACCCACAACACCAGCAGCGCCATCATCAGATACCCGCCCGCGCTCTGCTCCTGCATGTACGGCCACCCGGCCGGCTCGTAGCCGACTATCGCCCCGCCCACTGCCGCCAGCTTGGCCAGGGCGGTGCAGGCGAAGATGCTGAGACATAGCTCCTGGGAAACCAGATAGCCGAAGCCGAAGTACTGCGGAGTGGTGCCCAGGACCAACGGGTTCATTGCTGACCAGGGCCGCTCTGTGAAAAACTCATTCAGACTCCTGCTCTGCTCGATCGTCGGCACTGCCGGGTTAATGGCGTGGGCGATATTCAGACCATTGTAGATGACCGCCAGCAGCACCCCCACCCAGGTCAGCGGGTTGGCGAAGAAGTTGACAAGCGCCCCTCGCGCACCGGCACCCTCCACCATTTCCATCGGCAGTTGCACAAGCGGGTATGGCAGGTGCTCACCATCCGACCACTGCTTCGACATAATGCTCATCAGCGACATCGTGCACACAAACAGACCCAGGAAAAACAGCGTCCATAGTCCCAGTGACTTGCCCCATACCGGCCAGGGCATCCCGCCCTCGCTCAGCCCCTCGTACATCTCGGTGATTCTCTGCAGTGACTCCGGCGCGTACCACGAGGGGATCAGGTGAGTGTATTCGGCAAAGTGGTTTTCCGGTGTGGCGTAGTATTGCATCACAGTCAGCCGGGGCAAGAACGAGCGGATACCGTAGGTGCCACAAAACGGTATCGCTGTGATCATCAGAATGTAGATCACCAGCAACTCGCGCCGGGAAATATTGAACCGCCCCAGGAGGCGTCTTCCGAGCGGATAGAGCGCCACCATCAGCGCCAGCACGGCGACGGCCGGTATTGGCGGGATGCCGCTGGCAATGTATCTGCCGGTCACAAGCTCGATACGGCTCACCATCAGGTTGAACAGGAATATGAAGACCAGCCCCAGCAGCACGGCTCGGACTGTAATGCCGCCCACATCCGCCTGCGCGGCGGCTTCATCTTCGGGGCTTGTGATCATTTCCTGGGTTGCCATATCTACCTCGTGCGAAGACACTCCATCACCAGCGCAGAATGCCGTGCGTGTCTATGCTGCAGTCGAATATCCTGGCCTGCGCCTCGCGCAGGGCCTGACGGACGGCAAACTCGCGGTTGGCCGCCGCGAAGAAAACCATCGTGCCACCACCACCGGCGCCGCACACGCGTCCGCCAGTCGCGCCAGCCTCCATGGCCGTTGCGAAGAGCTGCTCCAGGCGCTGATTGGTCACATCAGGATGCAACTGCTTGTGCAGGCTCCAGACCTGTGTGAGCATGGGGCCGACGGCATCCACCTTCCCATCCGAAAGCTCGCGCCGCAGCCGTTCGGCAACCTCGCTCATGCCTTGTAGTGCGCCGACGACCTGCTCATCACCCGCCAGCACACCGGCGGCCACGGCATCGAGGATTGCCTTGGCCGGCCGCGAAATCCCACTGTAGCACACGACCATGCTCTTCTCAATCTGCGCCATGCTCCTGGCATCGAGCGGGATGATGTTGATTTCTATGCCGCGCCCGCTGGCGGCGGGCCAGTGCTTCATGAACTTCATGCCCCCACCGGTGACCGGACTATACTGGTCCTGCCAGCCATAAGTGGTCTCCAGCGCAGCGGTCTCGCAGTCTCTGGCCATCTCCGCCATCTCGTACGCCGACAGCTTATAGCCGGTCACAGCATCGAGCGCGGCGATTATACAGGTAGCGATCGTCGAAGACGAACCCAGTCCGGCACCGCCCGGCATCTCCGAATACGTCGTCAGCTCCATGCCGAAGGGAAGCTCAAAGCGCCTGACTATCTCCTGGGCCAGCCCCAACTCGCCCTTCGGGTCGAGCGCCTCAGCAGACGACAGCTCAAGCCGCAGATCATCGTAATCGGGCGCGTTGAAGATGATTTTTTCGTCCTGCCGGGGCACCAGATGGGCATAGATGTACTTGTTGATGGTGGCGTTGATGATGCTGCCGCCGAACTGCCGGCACGCCGGCACATAATCGGTCATGCCGACCAGGTCCACCCGCAGCGGCGAACGCACTGTAATATCTCCAGCCATCCTCACACCTCAGCGGCGACTAGCAGCTTTTTGCCTCATCAATGTAGCGGCGCAACACATCGGCGTTCTGCGGCAGAATCTCATCTGCAGGAAATGAGCCGATCCACTCGCCCGACAGCGCGCCCTTGAAATCGATCGTCGTCAGCAGTTGGACGGCTTCGTCGTGAGGGATGTCGCCCTCGCCGGTCAGGCACAGTTCGACTTTCCCGTCTTCGCTTATCTTGCCATCGTGGATGTGGCAATGGCGCGTGTGGTGCTTGACGTGCTCGAAGGCCTCGGCCATGCTCATGCCGTGAGTCACCGGATGCATGATGTCCCAGCAGACCTGCACGTGCGGATGGTTGGCCGCGTTGACGACCTCCATCAGGTCATTGGCCAGGCAGTAGGCGTCGTGGGTTTCGATGCAGAGATAGACTTCAGTGCCTGCGGCGGCCTCTGCTGCGGCCCGCAGCGACTCGGCGACGTACTTCTTGGCGTCGGCGAAATCCATGCCCTCAGGCGTCCCGCCGCCAAAGACGCGCAGGTGATGGCAGCCGACATCATCGGCCAGTTCGATGAAGCGCCTGGTGATGTCAACGCTTTCCTGCCGCTCTTTGGCATCGGCGATAGCGTAGCGCCGCGAGGTCGCGATGCAACTCATAATGATGCCGGTGTCCTCGAACGCCGACTTGATCTGCGCGCGCTCTTGCTTGGTGCTTTCGATCTCGACGCCGTGCTTCTGCTGGCCCGTCTCGGCGCGAGGCTCAACCGAGTCGTAGCCGTAGCGAATCGCGCCAGTCAGAACCTCACTCAGATCCCAGTCGGGGCATACCCACGTCATAAAGCTCAATTGCATGATTGTGTCTCACCTTTCTCATCGTTCGTTGTCTTGACTAATACGCATTTGCTGTCGGAATGATAATAACGCAGCATCAGATCATCGCCGCGTCCCTCAGCCAGGCCGATACGAGTTGCGACTGTCACCGGCCGGCCCTGGTGCGCCACGTCTGCCGCGATATACACAGGCGGCCAATCAAGCCGCGAGCGGTTGTCATCGCGGCCAATGCCGAGCGCCTGGGTAAGTTTCCCCGGACCACTGGTCAAATCCTCCAGCCGCTGGCGATTGCGCCGCTGTTGCATAAGCTCAATGCCGAGCAGCGGCTCGAGGGCGCGGATCAGCACCGCCTCCGGGAAGTTCAGCGCCCCGGTCACCGCGTTGATGCAGCAGTGAGTGTGGATCACATAGACATACGCCGTCCCGGGCGCTTCCCACATCACACTGTTGCGCGGGGTCTTGCCACGGGCGGCGTGACAGCCCTCATCGCCACAAGCCAGGTACGCCTCGGTTTCGACGATCCGCCCTGCGCAGACGCCTGCAGTGGTCGCCTTGACCAGTATCTGGCCCAGGAGGCTAGTGGCGACCAGTTCAGCGGGCCGCGCATAAAAAGATACCGGCAAGACCCGCCGGCGTAGATGTTCGATCTCAGGGTTTTGTGTCTGACGCTGTTTCTTCGGCAATTAGGGGCTTCCCTACCTTGTGCAAGGTCGTCGGAAATCGGGGACAGTCACTTATTTCCGCCAGTTTACCCCATACAGGAATGGGAATGGCGAGTGCGGAAATGATAGGAAATAGGTGACTGTCCCCAATTTCCTTCATTATAGCAATAGATAGGATGATATTCAACTCACAGGTACTCCGTGGGTGCGTGTACGAATTGTCGGCAGGGCAGGCGTCTCGTCTCGCTCGTCGTTCGGCACGACAGGCGTCTCATGCCCTGAGCCGTAGGGGTGCAATTGATTGCGCCCACCCAGCAGCGGCCCGAAGGGCGCGATAAATCACGCCCCTACAACCAGACAAGGCGCGCCTGTTATCACTTACCGACGATCTTCACACGTACCACCCAACCGCCCCACAAAGCAGGTCAGGCGCCCGCGAAAGATGAATTACTGTACGTCTGCAAGTTGCTACCAGGAGGCGCTTACATACGGGAGGCTTTTCATGATTAAGCTGGGACTTTCGGGACGCATCATCGAAGAGAGCGGGCCGAGTTATCAGATGTCAGTCACCGACTTCATCGCCAAAGCCGCAGAGATCGGCTATCGCGGTGTCGAGCTGCGCGCGGGCCAGCTCGATCACCAGACCAGCGACGAAGAGGTCGCCCAAATAGCTCAGGCCCTCACCAACAACAATGTCGCCTGCGCCTTTGCCAATTGCGGGATCGAGCAGACACCCGAGAACCTGCCGCACCTGCGCCGCATGGCCGAGGTGGCCCGCTCGCTGACCAGCCCCTATCTGCGAATGGGTGCCAGCGACATCGAGTGGGTGCAGCAGGCTTGCGACATCGCCGAGGAGTTCGAGATAAGCATCATCGTTCAGATTCACACCAATACGCCGCTGGAGACCGTGGAGGGCGCGCTGCGGGTTTGCGAGCAGGTTGACAGGCCCAACTTCGGTTTGACCTACGAGCCGGCCAACTTCGTCCTGGCCGGCCGCGACTACGGCCAGGAAGCCCTACAGCAGCTCGGCGACAAGCTCTTGAATGTGTCTCTGCAGAACCTCAAGCCGGTTGACACCACCGAGGGCGAGGGCGTCATAGTCCATCAGGACCACGGCTTTGTGCGCTGCCGTCCGGACGATCCCGAAGGCGTTAATTTCGACAAGGCTTTTGGGGCACTGAAGGCGGTCGGGTACAACGGCTACGCCACGTTGATTGAGCCGATATCGCCGGTGATGGACAACCTGGAGATGGCGGCGGCGTACTACAATAAGCTCAAGCCGCTGTGTCAGTAGGCTGAGAGCGCTAAGAGCAGCTTCCCTAGCTATTTTTGGCAGGCTTCGCCTCCTTGCTCAACTCATTCGTCTGGCGGCTTAAGCTATGAAGTCGCGTGCTCATGCCGTTACAGCATTGGTCGCGCTCACGTACGTTCTGCTGACGGTGACCTACATTTTCCGGCTGCCGCTTGACGCGGGTCCTGACGAGGGCCGCCATGTAGAGTACATGGAGATACTGCGAGCCCACCGGCGCTTGCCGGTGCTGCAAGGCCACGCTAGACCGGGAGAAGAATCCCTGGAGTGCCAGCAGGCGCAACATCCGCCGCTTTATTATCTGGTACTGACCTTGCTTTCGGCTCCGCTGAGCGACCTTCGCAGCGAAACTGCGTGGCGGTTGCTGCGTCTGCTGTCCTTTGCCCAGGGCGCAATAGCTCTTTTGCTGCTGTTCAAATGCGCGCATTTGCTATGGCCCGATGATCCGATTGCGTCTGCAGCCGTCGCCATTGTCGCCCTATTCCCGCAATATCAGTACATGACCGCCGTGATCAATAACAGCACCGGGGCGCTCCTGTGCACTACGGTGGTACTGTACGCGATCGTTCTGACAATGAAGGCCGGAGGCCGCAATGACCGCGCCTGGTACTTGCTGGGCGCGGCGGTTGCGGCGGCGCTGTTGACCAAGCTGACCACTGCCTGGGTAATTGTCGTGGCCGTGGTGTGCGTAGTTATGTGTACCAGACAGCAAAGCCAAAGGAAGATAGCCTATCTTGGCAAGCATCTCTTGATGACCTTCGGCCCGGTCACAGCCTTACTGGGCCTGTGGATTGCCAGAAGCTGGCACTTATTCGGGATGCTAATACCCCAAAGCGTCACCGAACGCCCCTGGCCCGGTACCAGCCTGTTCGCCTGTCTTATGCTGCCGGACGCGTTCTGGGTCACCTTTATCATGCCTATCCCGCACATCCTGGCGACGCTGCCGGTGCCGTTCTGGTTGACGATTCCCCTCGACTGGTCGAGATGGTGGATCGTAGGGCCATTGTTGGGACTGGCCTCGGTCGCGGCTGCAGGCTTTGTGCGGACGTGGCTCCGGCGACATGGCGGCTGGACCGACCGGCAGGCCTGGCACACCTCGCTGGCCGGGTTGTGCGTTGTTGGAATCATCGTCAGTTACTGCCTCACTATCGTCATCGCTATTGAGGACGTTAACGTCCTGACTTGTGGCGGCCGTTATATGTTGAGCGTGCTGCCGGCGGGCGCTTTGGCGTGGGCGATCGGGCTGCATCGTCTTACCGACAGCGCCCGCGCGCGGAGCATGATTCTGGGTTTGATACTGGTCGGCCTGCTTGTGGCCTCAATCTGGATGCACGCCTGGGTAGTCGCGTTCCACAACATCTAATTGGGGACAGTCACCCATTCTCACAATCTTGTCACCTATGCCTTTGCCGCCTGCAACCATGTCGGGTAGAATATGTGCCTGGCAAGAACAGCGCGAACTGTCATCCCTGACGTACGAAAACAGGTGACTATCTCCCATTTCAATGTAAGGCTGGTGGCTAATCAGTTTTCTGACAAAGGAGATTTACGAATGAGCGAGCTGCACTTCATAAAGCTCTTGTTCTGCGCTGTGTTAATGGCTGCTTCGATGCAAGCCTGCGCCGCGCCGGTGGGCATGATCGGCTACGTGGAGGCCACTGGTTCCGACTATCTGCGCGGCTACAAGGCAATCTGCGAGCAGCGCGGCATCGAATACGACGTCATCGCCGAAAGCGATATCGCCGACCTGGCGGTCCTGGACAGGTATGATGTCCTGGTCGTGGTCACCGGCATCGGCCGGACAGTCGGCTTGCCTGAGGATGCCATGGCTGCGCTGAAGGCTTATCTGCTGGCCGGCGGCAGTGTCATCATGGAGCAGCGCGCTTCGGACCGCCTTTCGGGACTGCCGATCAGCGCTGGCAGCCCAAACGGCATCAAGGTACCGGAGCTGATCATCACTGCTATAGACCACCCCATCACCGCCGGATTTGCCGAAGGCGATAAGATCTCCTACGGTGGCTCCGCTACAAGGGTAATCATCAACGAGCCTGAGGTCGTCAAGGTCCTGGCAGACACGGACAAGGGGCCTGGCCTGGTAGTGGTCACCGGCGGCCGCGGGCAATTGATATATTCATCAATCTGCCTTGCTCTTGTGGCCGGCAATAGAGCACCACACAATAGGCTGCTTAGCCAGATGCTCGAGGTGGCGTCGGCTTACGATCCGGCCGCCAATCCACAGGCCAGCGTTGCGCCAATTGCGGCTCTCCTGGCCGACAATCAGAGGGCTGTTGCCAAGCTGTGCAATGACATGCTCCGAGCCGGCGGTCGGCTGCCGGATGATACGATGGCTCTCGCCGATAAGGCGACGGCCAGGCTGGCTGAGGTGCGGCGTAATCTCGATGCCGTCGCTGACAGGACCACTATCTTGCAGGCGATTACCCAAGCGCAGAGCCTGACTGAGGAATTGAGCGCGATGCTGACCAAACATGTGACCCAAAACCCTTTGCCGCTGCCGCCGGACCGCTACGACATGCGGGTAGTGGCTACGAAGTACCCGGCCGATTTGAGCCCCGAAGATGCCGACGAATTGGCTGCCAAATTCTACTCCCTCGGCGTCAATTTCGTGTTGACCGAAGGCTACAGGCAGCACATGCACCCGACTGAGGGCGTTACCGCCGGCCCTACCACAGGTCGCTCGGCCCTGCCCGGTGTGCAAGCCACCAGGAACCTGGTGGAGGCGTGTCACAAATTCGGCATGCGCGTGGTGCATCACAACACCGTGGCGTTTGCACGCGAAGGGCTGCCCGAAAAATGGCACGGCTGGTCGCAGCGCGATGCGCGAACCGGCGAAAGGGCGTTCTTCACCCACAGAACGAGCAAGACAGGCCTCTTCTGCATGAGCAACCCCGAATTCCGCGCCGAGTACTTTCGCCGCTGCCGCGATTTCAAAGAGCAGACCGGCGTTGACGGCTTCATGACCGACGAGGTGGAGTGGCTGCCGAACTGGTTCGTATGCGGCTGCGACGTGTGCCGGCAGAATTTCAAGCAGGAGACCGGCTTTACGCTGCCCACGGGCGAAGAATCAGAGCACTGGGGCAATTTCGACAGCCCGCTGTGGCGGGCGTGGATTACGGCACGGATGCGTTGGGTGGGCGATTTCTATGAAGCATTCCAGGAAGCGATTGTGGACGATGATGAGGTGTGGTTCGGGTGTCTGGCCGGCGGCGCGGAGATAAACATGCCGGTCAACTGGGGCGATGAGCTGGAGGAGTTCATGCGCTCCCACAACATCGCGTTTTTCGAGAACTGGAGCCATCATGACTACCACATGTGGCTGGCCGATGCCCCGCGTATGGCCTACTACTCAGGCGCCGGCGTCCATTTTGACACACCCGTTCTCAGCCTCTTTTACCCAAACGACGACAACGACTTCATCTTCATCTGGGGCTACATAAAGGCGTTCGGCCACAACATCTGGGTCCATGAGCTCTACAAGAGCAGCGAGACATGGGGCCAAGTCCTCAACTTCGAGCGCGACTACAGCGCCATCTATTCTCGCGGGGTCAGCATCGCCGATACAGCGGTCCTGTTCTCCCGCCGCACTCGCGACCTCTACTACCCCACCGAGCGCGACCGCTTCCTGACCGAATGGCGCGGCTGGTGCCAGGTGCTGACCGCTGCCAACCGGCCCTATGATGTTATCCTCGAAGGCGACGTGACGGACGAGCGACTCAGCCAGTACAAGCTGCTGATACTTCCCGCCTGCGTGTGTATGTCTGCCGAGCAGGCCGAGGCTATCGCGGACTTTGTGCGCGGCGGCGGGAATCTGATCGTCGCCGGCGAGGTCGCAATATCGGACGAGACCGGCAAGCCCTGGCCGCAACCGCTGTTGCGGGAAGTCTGTGGCGCCAGCGTCGGCAAGGCCGACCGCCTCACCTATACCACATCCGCACCTACAGACAGCAACCTGAGCTCCGCACTGGCTGGCAATCAAATCGAGGAGGGCCTCCTGGCCACGGTCAGCGACACCACAGCCGAGGTCATCAGCGCGGCGCAAGTCGCCGGCGGCACCAGGCCATTTCTACTCCGCAACAGCTTCGGCAAGGGCACAGTGCTTACCCTCACCGGCCGCCTGGGAGCTCTCAGTAACCAGGCGCGAACCCTCGGCCGCAATACAGAGCCGGTTGCCTTCGATGACACGCGGGTGCTGGAAGCCTGCGAACTTGCGCTGGGGCTAATCGAGATGGCGCATCCTGGGCCGTGGCCGTTGCAGGCTCCGTCAACCGAGCAGTGCGGCCAGATGCTTGGCTGCCTCTCGCACGAGCTGCCTTCCGGCCGCCAGACCATCGTCATTCATCAGATTAACATCTCTGGCGCTGTCCTGGAGAACGGCCAGGAGGTTGGCGTCTGGCCCGACGATGTCACATATCCGAAGACCGAGCCTGTCGAGGTGACGTTGCGCACCGAAGCCGCCCCTGTCTGCGCCTATGTCATATCACCTGACTACGAGGCAGAGCAACTCAACGTCAAGGCCGGGGAGTATCCGGGCGTCCCGGTGGAATTGTCGCACCAGGATGGGCAGACGCGGGTCCAATTGCCGGCTCTGGGGCGCTATGCCGCCGTAGTCATCGAATTGCACGAATGATCCTGGACACCATGTCAACATGACTTTCAGGGGGCATGCACTATGGCGCAGTGGCTCGTTCGGCTATCTGGCAATAGGATAGGCCTGAAACTGCTGGAGAAGATCTGCACTGGCCCTGACCTGTGCGTTGAAGAGCGGGACGGGACCTTCTCTCTTAAGTCATCTCAGTTCGAGCCGTTGGCCGATAGCGACGATGTGAGGGCGCGTGCAGAGTGGCTATTGCACATCGCGGGGCTATTTGCAGGCTTCGTCCTCCCATACAGACCTGATTTCAGGGTGGCTGCTGTCAGGGACTCACGCGGAAAATGGAATCCTTATGTAGAGGCCGAATTGCCGCCAGAATTCCTCATTCTCTTGCAGCAGGACAAGCCACTGTTGGAAGACGCACACATCGCCAGTATGTCGCCAGCCGATGCGACGCCGCATTTGGTCAGATTGCAGCAGACAGATGGAGACATCCAATATGTCATTCACCTGTGGAGCGTGGGGCCGCACGATTGGTACAACCTATACAAGATATGGGAGATAATCAAGAAGGATAAGCACCCGTCTGGAATCGTCGGCAAAGGGGGTTTCAGCAATAGCGAAATGCGGCGGTTCACCCAAACAGCCAATTACTACAGGCATGCCAGGCTGACTGCCGAGCGGCCAAAAGGCCCTATGACCTGGCTGGAGGGGAAGGCGTTCATTCAGACTGCGCTGAAGAAGTGGCTCGCGTGGAAAATATCCCAATTCGCGGGTCACGGCTGGACATCCCCCGATGAGACGGAAGACAGCCAGCAAGCCTCAAGGTAGTCCCCGCCCTCGGCCGGTACGCGGCCGTAGTAATCGAGCTGCCCAACTGGCCGTGGCCTCTGCGCATATTTCTCGACTCACGCATACATTTTCCTCGCCTATTTTGCACGGTAGAAGGTATCACCGCACGTAGAGCGAAGCTAGCGCCTTGACGCACCTGAGACACTCACTACCTCGCACCTGGACACGGGGCATTTCGCCCTACAGGAGGTCACAAATGGAATACAGACAGCTTGGCCGTACCGGAACGCGAGTTTCAAAGCTCTGCCTGGGGACCATGAACTTCGTCGGAAGCACGGATCTGGACGAGGCAAAACGGATCGTTGATGAGGCAATTGACAGCGGCGTCAACTTCATAGACACAGCCGATGTCTATGCCCGGGGCGGCTCCGAGGAGTACCTGGGCATAGCCCTGAAGGACAACGGGCACCGCGACGATGTGGTGGTGGCGACTAAGGCGGTGGCCACGATGGGCAAAGGCCCTAACGATCACGGCGCCAGTCGCTACCATCTCACCCGCGCCGTCGAAGCCAGCCTCAAGCGCCTGCAGACCGACCGCATTGACCTGTTCTACCTCCACATCACCGACATCACCACTCCGATTGACGAGATACTCGATACCCTCGATGTGCTGGTGCGGCAGGGCAAGATACTCTACCTCGGCACCTCGAAGTGGCCGGTGCCGCTAATCATGGAGCTGCTGGCGCTGAGCGAAAAGGAGGGCCTGCCGCGCACCGTCGCCGAGCAGCCGCCGTACAACCTGACCGACCGGCGCATTGAGATGGAACTGGTCTGGACGTGCATGCGTCACGGCATCGGCATCGTGCCATTCGGGCCGCTGGCAGGCGGCATCCTCAGCGGCGTATATCGCAAAGGCCAGCCGGCCCCCGAAGGCCACAAGTTCAAAGAGATCGGTCAGAGAGACGGCCACAAGCGCTATACCGAAGAGACCATGGACCTGGTTGAGAAGCTGATCCCGCTCGCCGAGGCCAGAGGCGTGACGCTCGCCGAGTTCTCAACCGCCTGGCTGATGCAGCGGCCGGGGATTACCGCTCCGGTAGCGGGTCCGCGTACCGTCGAGCACCTGCGTTCTTCGATCAAGGCATGCGAGATAGAGCTGACGCAGGAGGAGTTGGACAAGGTGGATGAGGCGATCGCGCCGGGCGGCAATATCACCAACTACTGCACTCTCTACGATCGCATGTGCCGCGCCGTCAACGAAGCCGAGCCGCTGGGGGCTTTCTAAATGCCGCCAGGGATTCGCCAGCCTGATGAAGTCAGCTACATCTTGTGCCTGTCCGGGATCGCTGAACAGATCAGGGTTGCCGGGGCGGCGTGACCCTTGACGCTTGTTTCTGGAAGTCAATCTGAGGGAGAAAGAAGAGCTACGTTTGCTCAATCAGACTCTGTCAGAGACCGCGATCCTGGAGGTTTTGCTCTTTGCCAACGGGGCCGTTGCCCTCGGCCTCAGCATACTGCTCTGGCGGGTTAAGGGCCGCTGGCGATCCGATGTCTGCGTGCAGTATCCTACGCTCACCAGTGTGCGACTGTGCGCTCGTCTTGTAACCGTTGAGGCGGTGGTGCTAGCGATGCTGCTTGCTGCCTGGGTGCCGCCGTTTCCCACGCAATACCTGTCGCCCTGGCAGGTGTGGCTCGTCAGGGCTGTGGTAGCCGGGTTGACCATTTACCATTTCAGATGGTTCGTATATGGCGCCGCTAGACCGAGGGAGCTTATAGCAGCATGCGACAGGTGTGGGCGGCGGCAATGCGAGAAGTATCTCATTCAGTGCGCAGCATTGTTGGCCCTCGGTTGCGTTATGTTCGCAGGCACTGCAGTGACCATTATTATGACGAAGATGCTCGCCAACATATTGGGCAGTTCCTAGCGAGTCTCTCAATTACAACGAGAACGGAGGCACATAATCATGGAGTACCGACAGCTAGGTCGTAGTGGCACACGAGTTTCAGAACTTTGTCTCGGCTTGATGATTGACAATTTGACGGATGAGGAGACTTTCATAGCCATCGTCAATGAGGCAATCGATCTGGGTATCAACTTCATTGACACCGCCGACTGCTACGGCGCCGGTGAATCGGAGAGGCGCCTGGGCAAGGCGCTGGCGCAAAGCGGCAAGCGCGATGACATCGTCCTGGCAACCAAGGCCGTCGCCAATATGGGCGAGGGGCCTAACGACCACGGCGCCAGCCGCTATCATCTCACGCGCGCCGTCGAAGCCAGTCTCAAGCGCCTGCAGACCGACCGCATTGACCTGTTCTACCTCCACGTCGTGGACATCACCACGCCGCTGGACGAGATTTTCGGCCAGCTCGACATCCTCGTCAAGCAGGGCAAGATCCTGTATGTGGGGACCTCGAAGTGGCCGGTGCCGCTGATCATGGAAGGGCTGATGATGCACGAGAAGTACGGCTACCCGCGCCTCGTCGCCGAGCAGCCGCCGTATAACCTCTGCGACCGCGGCATCGAAAACGAACTGGTCTGGACCTGCATGCGCCACGGCATTGGGTTGTGCACCTGGGCCCCACTGGCCAATGGCATCCTCGGAGGCGCTTATCGGAAGGGACAGCCCTTCCCTGAGGGCCACCGCAAGTCATCGGCGGACCCGTCCAAAGACAGCCGCCTCACAAACGAAGCCCTGGACCTCATCGAGAACTTGATACCGCTCGCGGAGGCCAGAGGCATAACGCTGCCGGATCTGTGTCATGCCTGGATGCTGCAGCGCCCGGGCATCACCGCACCGATCATCGGCGCGCGCAAAGTTGAGTACGTCGGGGCGGCGGTCAAGGCCACCGAGATCGAACTGACCCAGGAAGAGCTGGACAAGATTGATGAATTCGCGCCGCCGGGAAGCGCGGTCAGCAACTACTACGACGGCAACGTCTATGCCCGTATGCGCAATGCCATCAACTCAGACAACCCGCTGGGATACTAGATCATTAGCCTGATGAAACGTAACACCAGGAGGAAAACTCATGGAGTACAGACAGCTGGGACGCACCGGAACCAGAGTTTCGCAGCTTTGTCTTGGCACGATGAACTTCGGCGGCGTCACCGATGAGCCGACCGCGCACCAGATGATTGACGAAGCTCTGGACGCGGGCATCAACTTCATTGACAGCGCCGATTGCTATGGCCGCGGCGTCTCGGAGGAGTTCATCGGCAGGGCGCTGGCCGAAAACGGCAGGCGCGATGAGATCGTGCTGGCAACTAAAGCCGTAGCACCGATGGGCGAAGGCCCCAACGATCACGGCGCCAGCCGCTACCACCTCACACGCGCCGTCGAAGCCAGTCTCAAGCGCCTGCAGACCGACCGCATTGACCTGTTCTACCTCCACATCGTGGACATCACCACACCGATGGATGAGATCTTCGGCCAGCTCGACATCCTCGTCAGGCAGGGGAAGATTCTGTACGTCGGGACCTCGAAGTGGCCGGTGCCGCTGATTATGGAGGCACTCGCGCTGAGTGAGAAATGGGGTTATCCGCGTATCGTCGCCGAGCAGCCGCCCTATCAACTGTGCGACCGCGGCATCGAGATGGAGCTGGTCTGGACCTGCATGCGCCACGGCATCGGCATCGTCCCGTGGGGGCCGCTGGCCTACGGCCTGCTCACCGGCATGTACCGCAAGGACCAGCCGATTCCCGAAGGCCACCGCTGGTCAGGTGCCGACCCCGACACCAACAGCCGCTTCACGCATGAGGCGCTTGACCTGGTCGAAAAGCTAATTCCCATCGCGGAAGGCAAGGGCATTGACCTGCCCGCAATGGCACATGCGTGGCTGCAACAGCGGCCGGGTATCACCTGCCCGATCGTCGGCCCGCGCACCATCGAGCACCTGCACGCCGCGCTCGCGACCACCGACATCACATTAACGCAGGATGAACTCGACGCTATTGATGAGGCCATCCCGCCCGGCACGTGGGTAAGTGACTTCTACTTCGGCAACACCTACGCCCATCTGGTCCGCTCGATCAACGACCCGGAGGACCCGACCGGGTACCACTGAGCCGACCGAAATTCTATGAATTACTGTTCGCCTTTGAGGCCGAATTGGCGAAGCTGCTGGCGGAACTGGCCGCCAGACACGGTGCGCAACAGCAGCGCGGAGAATACCGGCTCTCCGCTGTAATGCTCACTGATTATCTTGTTGTTGGCGCGGACGGCTGTTTGATGTGCGGCGACTTCGTCGCCCAGCTTCTGTCTGCACGTCGCAATCGCCTGGTATGCGGCCGCGCTCTGCACGCGCGTGCCGGTGACCGCCGTTTGAGCGAGGAGGTTGGCCGCCCTTTCGTAGCTGTCGGCTGCCTGTTGCCCGCCCAGGGCCTGGGCGCTGATAAACCACGCCCAGCCGGTCTCATCACCGGCTTCGAGAGCGAGTGCGGCCCGCTGGGCCTGGAGTTGGTCGTCGCCCTGGTTGGCAGCTATCGTCGCCGCCAGGAGGTAAATGTCAGAGGTGGCAGTCTGCGAAGTCAGGATCTGGTCAACGACCGCCGCGGCCGCGTCGTAGTCCTGGAGGTCGCGCAGGCAGCCGACAAGCTCCTGTTTGGCGGTGAGCGATTGGGGATCGAGAGCGATAGCTTTTTCCAAGGCCTGCTTGGCGCCGGTGAGGTCGTCCTGGTTGCGCAGACACTGACCGACCAGGACTTGCGCGTCACTGTCATCGGGCACGTAGATGAGGCAGTTTGTCAGCTCGCCGAGGGCCGGCTCGTAAATGCCATGGGCCATGTATGCGCGAGCGACGACCTTGCGCGCCAGAGCCGGGTCAATGCCAGCCTGAATGGCGCGGGCGCTCTGCACAAGTGCCCGGCGCGTGTCCCCCGCCAGGTGGTGAGCCGCGGCCAGGCCGCCGTAGTACTCGACATGGTCGGGGTCCTGCTGCAGGCCGGCCTCATAGAGTCTGATGGCGTCCCTGGTAGCGCCGGTCAACATCCTCAACGTAGCGAGCCTGTGGAGCGCTGCGTTGTCATACCAGTACTGGGTGCGGGCCTCTTCATATTGCTGCACTGCAGTTTCGGTCTGGCCCCGGAGTTCGGCCAGATAGCCGAGGAGGTGATGGATGCCGGGGAGGCTGGGGTCAGCCTCTTCGAGGGCCTGCAGACAATCCTCGGCCTGTTCATATCGGCCCTGGCCAATATCGGTGAGAGCGCAGTTGAGGCGGGCGGTCGTGGCATAGGGCTCCTGGAGACGGAAACGTTGGAAGATCTCACTGGCGGCGCTGTAGCTGCCGAGATGGTAGAGGCACAAGCCGAGTTGGAAGGCTGCGCGGTCGGCCAGGTGCTCTTCGGTCAAGTGCTTCCTGCACAGTTCAGCGGCCAAGTTGTAATCGCCGGCGAGGCTGAGGGTCGGCACGAGCACTTCAATGACCTCGACTGGGGACAGCTCATCGGCGGCACCGATCCAATTGTCCCTACAACGGGCCCACAGGCGGGCAGCGAATTCGCCGTCAGGGCTATAAAGCACGCCGCGCATGACGGCATCAGCGAGCAGTCTGTCACGCTCGAACAGGGCGTGCAAGAGAGTGCCGGCAATCGCCAGTAGGTCAACGTCGCGCAGGAGGTCGGGCGTTTTGAGCAAGATCATTGCGATAGCGGGATGGGGGCCGTACACTTTACGGTCATGCATTACGGCCAGGCCGGCATTGACGATGCCGTTGATGGACGACGCAAAGGTCTGGTCAAAGGCGACGGCGAGATCATCGTGGGCGATGGCCCGGCCGCATAGGGAGGCGATACAGAGGCCGCACAATAGGTTTCTTTCGGCCTCATTCAACTCATCCAGCGCCGCCAGGGCGAAGGCTGCCGGACGCAAGCCATGCGCCAGGGTGATCGTGAGCGCCAGGAGGTCAGTAACGCCGGCTACGACTGTCTGGCGCTGTCGTGTGGTGACGTCAGGACGGTCGGCCATCTGGCGGGTGACATTGTCGTGAAGTGCCTGGGCCTCGCGGGGGCTAAGGCCGAGATGGTGCAGTGTCCCGAGAGAGATGAGATCGCGGGGGGCCACAGTGGCGGCGCCGGTGCCACGGAGTAAGGTGTTGTACGCCTGCTGAGAGCAGGTGCCAACAACGGTGATGCCATCATTGCCGGCGAGTACGATGTCCAGAAGGCTGCCGACGGCAGGTTGGAGTTCGATGTCGTCGATGAGGATAAAGAGTCTGGGGGCCTGTCTTGCCAGCGCGCGCAAGGCTCTGGCGGTCGGTCCCGCTGGTGCCGGCTCGCGACTGAGCACGCACACGGGGCACTTACGTTTCAATAGCTCAAAGCCCAATCGGTGCAGTAATATGGTCTTGCCGACACCGGGCGGCCCTACAATCAGCTCGAAGCGGTTATCGGAGCCCGGATGGGTAAGTGCGCTAAACAGGCTGGCCTGGATGTCGCGTTCAACATCCCTGTTCGCACCAACATCCAAGAAGCCATTGCTGAGGGTCGCCACGAAGCCTGTGGATCCAGCAGTGACACGGTAATCGGTGCGCCTGACGCCCCGCAATCCGGCTCTGCTCAGGAGACGGGGCCGCCGCGAGATCTGTACATCGGCCAGATACCATGCAACTTCCGCGGCGACGATGTAAACTACTATCGCAGTCCAGTAGCCAAAGGCTATCAATTTGGCCGACGGCGACAGCGTATAGATTATCAGACCGACCGCAAGCGATCCTAACGCAAATAGTACCTTGCCAGACAGTACCAAGAACTTCATGACTCGCCTTCTCCGCCACACTGAAAAGGATTAGCTATTGTCGAGTATCGAGTTGAATTCGTCGGGAGTGCTCTCACCGCCCTAGCGACGGCGCACAAGCTACGGCCCGACCCCTTCGCCAGGCTCTCTTCGACACGCTCAGGGCGCACGCGGCAGGGCCTGCGGCAAGCTCACCGCCCTGAGCAACGGCCCACAGGCTGGGCTTCGACAAGCTCAGCCCCTGCGGGAAAGCCCCGCCTTCGCCCCTTTCGGCAAGCTCCCTTCGGCGGGCTCAGGGCGCACGCGGCAGGGCCTGCGGCAAGGCTTCGGCGGATAAAATGGCGGACAAGCCCACGCGAGAATGATGTCTCGTGGAGACCCTTCGGCAAGCTCCCTTCGGCGGGCTCAGGGCGCACACGGCAGGGCCTCCGCCGGGGCAAATGATTTGGCCTGCCAGCGGGCGACAAGACAGCACTGTGGTCTCAAATGGCCGACCTACACGTGCGCTGCTGATACTCACCTATGACCTCGTAATAAACTGCTTCCGCTCTGTCCGCCATGGCGTCAAGAGTGAAGATCTGTTCCATCCGCGCGCGGGCCTGGCGCCCCAACTGTCGCGCCCAATCGGCATCCTCCAGCAGCGTCTCTATGGCAACGGCAAGCGCATCCGCATCGGCTGGGGGAACGAGTACGCCGGTTTCGCCGTCCACAATCACCTCGTTGATGCCGTCAATATCACTGGCTACGGCCGGCTTGCCGAGAAGGCCAGCCTCTATCAGGACGATGCCGAGACCCTCCCGTAGTGAGGGCAATACCGCCACGTCTAACGCCTTGATCAGCTCGACACCGTCGTGTCGGTAGCCCAAGAACCTGACGTGTCTGTCAAGCCCAAGCCGGCTTACCATCGTGCGCAGCCGCGCCTCGTCCTTGCCCTCGCCGATCAGCAGGCAGCAGATGTCATCCAGCCTGCCCATCAGGCGCGCCATCGCCTGCAGCAGGTAAACATGGCCCTTGTGTGCGGAGAGATGGGCGACGGTGCCGATGACGGGCTGATCCGGTCGCAAGCCGAGCTTTTCGCGTACAGCAGAGCCGTCCGGCGGCCACGGGAATAGCCGCTGGTCGAGGCCGTTATACACAACTTCGATACGCTCGCCGGGAATGCCCTGGGCGATAAGGTGGTTCCTGACGCCGTGGCTGCAGGCCGCCCAGCGATCGGCAAACACGTACCAGTACTTGTGATTAAGCCAATGAACATGCCCGACACACGGCACGGCGGCGATCTTTGCACCCAGACTGCCCCACAAGCTGGCAGTCGAAAGATGAGTATGAATGACATCTGCGCCGATCCTACGGGCGAATTTTGCAATAACCAGGGGGGCGGCGAGGTTGAGCTTGCCACGGATCGGCAATACATGGGCTTCGACGCCACGTTTGTGCAACTCCTGCAGCATCAACTCGTTGTATTTGCACGCCACAACTACGCGGTGCCCGCGGGCGACCAGAGCTTCAGAAAGATACGTCATGGCGCGCTCGGCGCCCGAGTAGCGCCTGGGCGTGATAATCTGGAGGATTGTAAGCTTCTCACGGCCCGCGTTCAGCGCCATCTCCGTGGCCGAAACGCTGGGCTCGGTTGTCATCTTGTCAGCCATAAGCAGTACTTCCCAGTCGCACGCCAGCGGGTCAGCCGGGCGTGCTTGCCGACTTCACCGCAGTGGGTGGCCGAGTAGCTCCCCGCCGCGCAAGGCCTCAAGCATCGCCTGCAATGCCCGGCCGCGGTGACTTACCCCGTTCTTCTGTTCGGTTGAGATTTCAGCGAACGTGCGGCCCAACGACGGATAATAGAAGATCGGGTCGTAGCCGAAGCCTGCGTTTCCGCGTGGTTCTCGAAGAATGACACCCTTGCACTCGCCCTCCCAGAGCCCCACTACCTGTCCCTGGCACGCGATGGCGATTACACACACAAAACACGCGCCCCGCCGCTCGTCGGGAACGTCGGCCAATTCGGCCAACAGCTTGTCTATGCGTTGCCTGTCATCGCTGCCGTAGCGGCTGGAATACACCCCGGGTCGTCCGCCGAGGGCGTCCACCTGCAGGCCGCTATCATCGGCGAGGGCTGCCAGGCCCGTGCGCTCGGCGAGCTGCAGCGCCTTGTGCCGGGCATTGTCTGCAAACGTATCATGAGGTTCGGCTGGAGCCGCTGAATCGCTCAGGTCATTGAGACCAATTACTTTGACAGCGTAGTCGGCCAAAAGCTGCCTTATCTCGGCCACTTTTCCCACGTTGCGGGAGGCCACTAGCAGGCACTTTGCTGCGCCGTGCTCCTCCATCAAGTGTCCTATGTCTCGGCGTACGGGCCGATGCCGGCCAGTGCCGCTTTCTGCTGCTCGCATAGCCTCTGGATTCCAGACCACGCCAGATCGAGCATCTTATCGTGTTCCTCGCGGGTGAACGGTCGGCCCTCTGCAGTCCCCTGAACTTCGATAAGCTGTTTGCGGGATGTCATCACCACGTTCATGTCCACCACTGCCTGGGCATCTTCAGTGTAGCAAAGGTCCAACAGAACCTCGCCGGAAACGACACCGACAGACGTCGCAGCGGCCTCGCAGTGAAGTGGCCAGGCCTTGATTGCCTTCTTCTCCTGCAGCCAGGCACAGGCTTCGGCCAGGGCCACAAAGGCTCCGACCACGGAGGCAGTGCGGGTGCCACCGTCGGCCTGCAGCGCGTCGCAGTCGAGTCGGATCGTCCTGGGCCCGAGCTTGTGCAGGTCCGTTACGGCTCGGAGGCTGCGTCCGATGACGCGCTGTATCTCGTGGGTGCGCCCGCCAATACTCGAACCGCCCTCGCGCCTTTCACGCTGCGACGTCGCACGCGGTAACATGCTATACTCCGCCGTGACCCAGCCCTGCTCAGTATTGAGCAGGAAGCCCGGCTGGCGATTATCCACCGAGGCGGTGCAGTAAACCCGGGTGTGTCCAAGGCATACCAGACAGGAGCCTTCCGCATACCTGTTTACGTGGCGGGTGAGTGTGCAGTCCCTCAACTGATCGTTCTCGCGCCCGTCAACACGGAGCAATATTCGTGCCCTTCCGATAGAAAAGTGATGTCCGACAGTCCGAGGATAGATTATACGCGAAGGGGTAAAACACCTGCAAGCCCGCGTCGCCAGACTGCAGAGTAAAAAAGCGCGTCCGAAAAGACACGCTGGGACAGGTGAGCTTCGAGGTGTCCGGGATTCTCTTGGGGTTAGGGGAGCACAGGTGTCATGGAGATCCTTATGACGAACCTCTGCTCTTGCTCAGCCGCTTCAGCCGGCTGATGTCTCCTTGAACCAGGGCTCTTTTCTGCGCACGGCTCCAGCGCTTGATCTGCCGTTCGCGTTCCATGGCAGTAGATTCGTCTTCATGCGCCTCGCTATAAACCAGTCGCACCGGTCTTCGGCGGGCCGTGTGCTTTGGACCACGCCCGTCATTGTGGGCTTTGATACGTTCGTCCAGTTGGTCGGTCGAGCCCACATAGTAACTGCCGTCTGCACACTGTAAGATGTACAGATAGTGGGTCCCCATCGTGCGGCCGCTTTTCGCTAGAGCGAGAAGGTTGCTGCATGGTGGCCTTCGACAAGCTCACGATAGACCGGGTTCACCGCACGTATTCCAGACATGTGCCCTTCGACAAGCTCAGGGCACCATTCGACGCGCAAGGCGCGTCGAATGGTGGAGGCGGCGGGAATCGAACCCGCGTCCGCAATGGAGCTGCCGAGACTTCTACGAGCGTAGTGTGCGATTTATTACAGCGCGAGCGGCCCTCGCGCACAGGGCCTAGCCCGGCCGACTCACTCTAGAATTTCCCCGGAAAGCCGCTGGAGCCTCAACCGTCCGGGTAGCTAATCTTGTTGATGCCTGTCCCCGCCCGATCAGCGAAGCGAGGCAGACATGGCCACTACTTAAGCAGCCAGTGCCATATTATTGGCAGTTTTGTTTGTGCCGTGTTTAACGAGATTGCGGCGATCTCGGCTCGCTATCTCGACTAGCCCTGCATCACGTCGAGCCCATTCGCCCCCACTGTGCTGCACTCTGCCGCATATATTATACCCAAAAATGGCGCCTTATACAACTTTCCAGGCGCGATCGGAAAAAAAAAGCAGCAGAAAAATATGTTTAGGCCTTGACAAGTGGGGTAAAGTAAGCTATATGTAAAGTACATATAGGGAGCTGAGGATGCGCAAAAGAGCACGACGCGGACAACGAAGCACCCAGGATCCGTTTGCTGTCATAGCCAGCAACCTGTCACGGCTGGTTGAGCCGGTGCTGCTGTACCTGCTGGCCACGGATCAGGCGCACTATGGCTACCAGTTCCTGGAGGCGGCAAACGACTTCGCGATAACCGACGCCGCAATTGACGCAGGCGTTATCTACCGTACCCTGAGAGGCCTCGAGGAAACCGGCTATGTGGTATCGAGTTGGGCGCCGAGCGCCAGCGGTCCGGCGAAGAGGATATACGAACTGACGCCAGCGGGGCTGGCGCATCTGAAGAGATGGGCCGCAGTTCTGGAGCAGCGGGGACGTGCAATGGTGTATTTTGCTCACCTGTGTGCCGATTTGTAATCGTGGCGCCAAAAAATTTTTCTCTCGCAGTATATGCAAATTACATATAGGCTAAGGGAGTAACAAATGAAAGTGGCATTGGCCTGCGACGGACAGCAAGTAGCCCCACATTTCGGACGCTGTGAAGGGTACGAGATCGCCGAGATCGTTGACGGGGAGGTCATAGAGCGGGAGAATGTGCCGAACCCGGGTCACGAACCCGGCCAATTGCCGAAGATGCTTAATCAAATGGGCGTAGAGTGCATTGTCGCCGGCGGTATGGGGCCGAGAGCACAACAGTTCTTTGACGAATTCGGCATTCAGACGGTCACCGGAGTGTCGGGCAGCCTCAATGAAGTCATCGAGGCGCTGGCCTGGGGCAGACTGACGCCCGGTGATGACAATGCCTGTCATCACACAGAGGAGAGCTAGCTCGGATCATCGATGAGTGAAATGGCTTGAGGAGTGCAGAAGCAGTACATTGTACTGAGCTACGAGAACATAAGGCAAAAAACAGGAGGAGATTTTCGTGAAAATTGCGGTATCGGCAAGCGGAAACAATGTGGATGCAGCGATGGACCCGCGTTTCGGGCGCTGTGCGTATTTCGTAATCGTTGAGAGCGAGACGATGGAGTTTGAAGCGATCGAGAATCCCGGTACACAGATGGGTTCCGGAGCCGGTATTCAAGCCGCGCAGATGGTCGGCAACTCCGGTGCCGAGGCGGTAGTCGCCGGCAACTACGGCCCTAACGCCTACGGTGCGTTGAGCGCGGCGGGGCTGTCGGTGTATCAGTTCGCCGGCGGGACTGTGCGCGAAGCAGTAGAAGCCGTCGTCAGCGGACAGGCCCAACAGGTGGGCGATGCTACTGTCGGGTCGAAGTCCGGCACGGGCGGCGGCACGGGCGGCGGAATGGGCGGCGGAATGGGCGGCGGCATGGGTGGCGGCATGGGCCGCGGCATGGGCCAAGGCATGGGTCGCGGTATGGGGCAGGGATTTCAGCAGACGCCGCCGTCCGATCCTCAGGCGCAGGGGCCGATGCCGCCGGGAGGCTACGGGATGCCACAGCAGGGTGCGTGGGATATGCCGCCTTCTTATCCCGGGATGATGCAGCCACCGATGTGGGGCGGGCCCTACGGGCCAATGACCCCAATGTCACCTGAGCAAATGGCTGAGTACGAACTGCAGATGCTGGAGATGCAGCGCGGGTTCCTACAGCAGCAGCTCGCCATGCTGCAACAGCAACTCGAGTGGATTGACGAGTATATCAAGCAATTGCAGTCGGAGGGCGAGTAGGCTGCTGAGTGCTGACCAAGAGAGGGCTGCACGATGAAAGTGGCGGTGACTTCAAAAGGCAAGGACCTGGGGTCGCCTGTGGACCCCCGGTTCGGTCGCTGTCCCTACTTCGTCGTCGTTGACACCGAGACGATGACGACTGAGGGGATCGAGAACCCGGGCGCGCTGGCAGGTGCGGGAGCGGGCGTCGCGGCGGCCCAACTAATCGCGGACGCCGGCGCAGATGCGGTCATATCGAACCTCGTCGGGCCCCATGCCTTCGCTGCGCTCAAGCAAGGTGGCATCGCCATCTATGCCGGAGCTGCCGGCAATGTCAAGAGTGTGGTCGAAATGTTGAAGAAGGATGAGTTGGGGCGGCTTGAGGAGCCTAATGCCGAACTTGATGCCGGCGCGAAACGCCGAGGCTGAGATGCAGAGTCGGGCAGGATGCCCGACCCACGGGATAATACTCAGGATGACCGACCAACGCGACGAGAGTGGATAAGCAGGAGCACATAACATGTCGGAAACCCAAAGAGCAAGACTAAGTATATCAATAGCGGCGGGCAAGGGCGGGACCGGGAAGACGCTGGTGGCAACCAGCCTCGCCCTGGCTCTGAATGACGACTATCCCGGAGAGGTTCAGATCATTGACTGTGACGTGGAAGAGCCGAACGCTCATCTACTGTTGCAGCCTGAGATTATCGAAGAAGCGGCGGTTCACGTCCTTGTTCCAGAGGTGAATCTCGAGCTCTGCACGCGCTGCGGGGAGTGCGCCAAGGCGTGCCAGTTCAGCGCCATTGCAGTCATCAGACAAGCAGTGCTGACCTTCTACGACCTGTGCGCGGGCTGCGGGGCCTGCGCGTACGTGTGCCCAGTTGGGGCGATCACCGAAGTGCAGCGCCAGGTGGGAGTGGTGAGAGCGGGTTGTGTTGGGGGACAGATAGATTTCGTGGCCGGCTGTCTCAATGTCGGCGACCAGCGAGCAACGCCTGTCACCAAGGCGGTCAAGGAACGTATCAGCCCGAAGCGGATAAGCATACTCGACGCCCCGCCCGGGACAGCGTGCCCGATGCAGGAAACGGTCGAGGACACGGACTACTGCATTCTCGTCACCGAGCCAACGCCGTTCGGACGCAGCAATCTCCAGGACGCCGTGGACACGTGCGAGCGGCTCGGCGTGCCCTGCGGCGTAATCATAAACAGAGACGGGATCGGCAACCAGGGCGTGGATGACTATTGTGCCGCTGAGGGCATCGAGATACTCATGCGCATTCCGCAGCGGCGGGAGATCGCCGAAGCCTACTCTCGGGGCGAGACGCTGGCAGAGGCCCGGCCGCAATGGCGAGATGATTTGGTAGAGATGTACAAGCGAATTGAAGAAATCGTAAGCAGCCAATACGTGCAAGAAGGAGTGAGCTAATTATGCCCAGAGGAGACGGAACAGGCCCGACAGGACAAGGTCCGGGCACGGGCAGAGGCATGGGCGTCGGCGCGGGCCGCGGTCGTATGGGCGGTCCAAGGGCTGCCGGGCCCGGAGGCAACTGCGTGTGTCCCAACTGCAGGGCTGTTGCCCCACACCAGCGGGGCGTGCCCTGCTACCAGCAGGCCTGCCCCAAATGCGGGGCCAAGATGAGCAGACAGTAGAGTTGCAGCGGAATGGAACCGTTGTCAATACCAACATCGAGAGTCGGGCTGCCCTTCGACTTGGCTCAGGGCGACCCACGGAAAATCAAGGCAAGGAGGTGTAATGATGCCAGGATTAAATGGAACAGGACCGCGAGGTATGGGACCGATGACCGGCGGCGCACGTGGCTGGTGTAATCCCTCTGGGGCTGCCCAGATGGGCGGATACGGTTACGCACCGTATGGAGGCTACGGCGGCTTCGGTATGCCTGACGGCGGCTATGGAATGGGCTACGGCGGCTTCGGTATGCCGTACGGTGGCTCTGGAATGGGCTACGGCGGCTTCGGGATGCCGTATGGTGGCTCTGGAATGGGCTACGGCGGCTTCGATATGCCGTACGGTGGCTC
>JAUVVY010000061.1 GCA_030604405.1 bacterium
CGAAAAACTGCGAGCTCTAATCAAGATTTACGAAACGACCAACGATATCGACCAAGTCTTTGCTGCCGCCGGCTGTGCATAGAACCTACAAAATTTGCATAACTACAGTTCCAGCCCGACTCTCGCGTAGCTCGGGCTTTCTACTGTAGTTATGCAAATCCTGCTGACGGCTGGGCCGGATAGTGCGGTGCAAACAGCGCACCTGCGTATTCGGCCCCTGCGAAAGGCAACGTCTCAAGCTTTGAAGGTCTTTTTGTCGTCTGGAGGGGCCGAATAGGGTGGATTTTGCGAAAGCAAAATTCGGGTTCCCTATCCGGCCCAAGGCCCATCACAATACCAGCGGCAACAATCAGAGATACGTGAGCCACAAACCAAGAATCTGCATAACTACTGTTTCCGGCCCGCCGCCGATGTCAACGAAAGCCAAACAGCGCCACTTATACACAGGTGGCGCCGTTCGCTTCTCTATTCACGGATCGGCAATGAGCACGTTACTAGCTGTGCCTTTTGCCGGCACGGATAGGCATCGCACTCACGGGTTGGTGCCTTGGTATGTAGGGTCCCAGAAGCGGCTCATCGTGCTGTTGTCATAGCCGTCATAGGCGTCTCGCGGGATATTGCTGGCCTGGCGCCACTTAGCATGTCCGTCGGCGAACGCAGCATTGCAGCCGTGGTTGTGACGCTCCACAGCCATGTCATCCCGGCCATTGCTCGTGCCGTCGGCATCGAGGTAGTAAGTCTCCGTATCGCCCTTTTCGGCTATGCAGCAGGTCTCGCCTATGAAGTAGAATTCGCTTTCCCTGCGGCCCCTGCAGTTCGAGTTGTACCCGTACGAGATCGCGTCGTAGCAATGCTCGCCGGAGCTGTCGGCCACGCCGCCATCCCACGCGAGGCTGACCGACGGGCAGTTCAGAAGCTGGGTGTTCATCATGTACGGCGTGATGCTGATGAGCCAGGGCATGATGCCGCTGGTGTTTATTCCCCCGGACGGCATGAGGTAACTGTCCACGTCAATATTCACACGCGGCATTCTCCCATCATAGTCCGCGCAGTACATGCAAACAGCAATCACCTGCTGTTTGATATTGGACAGACAGCTAGACTCCCGCGCCTTTTCTCGCGCCCGGCCAAAGACGGGAAACAGGATCGCCAACAGGATACCCACGAAGAACACCATGAAACCCGAGATGGCCATTCCGGCGATTGCCAGTCCATCACCTCGTAGCCGTCCCCTGCTCTCGCGGATTTGCGTCAGCGCCACGATCCCCAGAATGATGCCTACTATCCCGGTCACGGGCCCTAGCAGACCAAGTACCAACGAGGCGATTGCCAGCCCGCTGGTACGCGGGACTTCGGCGTCTGGCACGACTGGTGCAGGAACCGCCGGCTGCGGTGCTGGAGGTGGAGGTGGAGCGGGGACAGACAGATCAGCGCCACAGGATTTGCAGAACCTCGCGTCTTCGGGGTGTTCAGTTCCGCACTTGGAGCAGTGCATATTTGATCCCCTCCCGAGCCACTGCCAGGTTGCTTACGGAAGCTCGTAGCCAAGAGCCTTTGCAAAGCCACACAGCAATGTGCCTCATCCACAACATAGCACTACGTATCCTACAGTTAATTTCCCCGTTTCGCCTGCGATTTCCTCCCCTTGCTGGCAGGTTTCCACCCAGCCGGCGCAGAAGGACACACCTGGCCCGCATCCGCAGACACCATGTTTCCTGGTGTCTCCGGAACCAAAGCGACAGGGATGAGCAGAATGGGAAAAGCCAAGATCTGGCAGAAGATGACGGTAAAGCAGATTCGCGAGGCTCTCGAGGACACGCCCACGGTGCTGATACCGGTCGGCTGCACCGAGCAGCATGGCTATCACCTGACCACCGACACCGACAACCACAACGCCTGGCAGGTGAGCGTGCGCGCGGCTGAGCGGACTGGCTGCTTCGTCGCCCCGCTGCTGCCGTATAACTTCTCCGGCGGCGAGTTGCCGGGCACGCTCAACATCAATCCCAATGTCCTGTCAATGATGATCGCCGAGATACTCCGTTCCCTGGCCTTTCACGGCTTGGAGAATCTGATACTCGTGCTGGGGCATGGCGGGACCGAGAGCGTTGCGGCGATACGCCTGGGTGCCGGACATTTTGTGCGCGACTTTCCCGGCTATGCCGACCGCCGCGTCGCCGTGCACTGTTTCTTCGAGACCTCTCCGATGTTCAGGCGCTCTTACGAGCAGGAGCGCGATTACCATTCCGGCAATTTCGAGACCTCGCTCATGCTCTACTGGGCCCCTGGCGAGGTCTTGGCCGACGAAATGACCACCGATCGCGAAGCCGTTCTGCAGATGATGCTGGACAACCCGGATGCCTACCAGGTCTTTTCGAAGCCGGTTGAGCATCCCAGTGTCACGGCCAGGGTCGCTCAGCACCCGCAGATCGAGGTCGGAGTAATGGGCGATCCATTTAAGGCCACTGCTGAGTTCGGCAAGCGGCTTTGCGACGAGGCGGTCGCCGGCCTGGCCGAACTCATCAATGCCATGGAAGCAGCGAGCTAGTGGTTCGTGCCACAAGTCCGCGCAACATCGCAAACATGCCGTTGCCTTGCGGAGGGGCCGAATGGGTGGCCTGAGTGAAGCGAAGGACGGGCCCCATCCGGCCCAGCCGTTTGTCGTTGTCGTTTCGGCCAGCCCGCTGGCAGCCGACAAACGACGCGAATTCAGGTCACTAGGCACTAGGCTACGATGCGGGGAAGCAACGCTTCCCTATCATCCCGTGAGGTCGGGCATCCCGCAGGTCCTGCCGTGTGCGCCCTGAGCCTGTCGAAGGGAGCTTGCCGAAGGGCAGCCCGACTCGCCGTTCCCGTAGCCGTTTTCCCCTCTCTCTGAGGGAGAGGGGAATTGAAGGGGTGAGGGTGCCGTTGCCGTAGCCTTACGGAGGGGCCTCCCGAAGGTGTGTTCGGCCCGGCCGAACACACCTGAGACTGGCCCGCGCAGCACGCGAAGCCTATGGGCTTGTCCGTCATTGCCCGACTCTGCTGCCGCAAGCCGTTCCCACCTCTCTGTCGCAGAGGGATTGCGAGGCCGGGCCGCGAAGCATCTTGCTTGCACACAAAATCCATAGAAAGAAGGCACAATCATGAAGCTCTCTCTGTTGACTTACCAACTCGGCCAGGGTTTCAGCCTCGACGAACTCCTGGAGGTTACTGGCAAGTACGGCTACAAGGGCGTTGAGTGCAGGGCCGAGCTCGACCACGGCCACGGCGTCGAGCTTGACACTACTCCCCAGCAGCGCGCCGACATCAAGGCCAGGTTCGAAGCCAGCCCGGTCGAGCTCGCAGGCATCTCCACCAGTTGCCGCTTCGAGTTCCTTGACCCGGCCGAGCGCCAGGAGCATGTTGACATCGCCAGGCGCTTCATTGACCTGGCCGTTGATGTCGGCGCTCCCAGGGTCCGCGTATTCGGCAATGCTTTCCCCGAGGGCTCGGACAAGGACGAGGTTGTCGAGAATGTCGGCAACTGCTTGCGCCAGATCGGCGAGCATGCCGAGGGCACGGGTGTTGATTGCAACCTGGAGATGCACGGCGATTTCTACTACTGGAAGTACACCTTGCGCGCGGTGGAGATTGCCGATCACGACAGCATTGGCATCGTGTACAACTGCGATTCCCGCGAGACCAGGTGGGGGCCTGTCGGAGAATTCCTCTATCCGGTCGCCCCTTATTTGCGCCATATCCATCTGCACAATCTGGAGGACCCGACGTACCCGTATGGCGAGCTATTCCGCATCCTGAAGAACATGGGCTATCACGAGTTCGTATCGCTTGAGGCTGGTGGCAGCGAGGATCCCGAGCGCGTCATTGCCCTTTACGCCCGCCTCTTCGAGTGGATGTACTGGAATTCGTAGCCGCAGCAAATCTATGCAACCCCCATCCCTATGTGATATTATGCTCGCATCGAATGTCCTGACCAAAATCCGTTGGTTTGGTCTTGGCAGGGAGAGGGTAATGACATGAGGTTACAACCTAGGATAGCAGGCCGCAGATACCTAAGAGACACAACACAGGAGATCCCAGAACTTCGGTTCCGGCTCAACAATTTCGGGCCCATAAGCAACGCCGACATATACCTGAAGCCGCTTACGTTGTTCGTAGGGCCCAACAGTTGCGGGAAGTCGTACACCGCCATGTTCCTCCACTCTGTTTTTCTAGCTCACACAGGCGAAGCCACCCATTGGCTCTCCCACCGGCGAAGAGTTCTAGTCGACTTCAGGGCAGGTCTCGTCCCCGCTGAGGAAAAACACGTTTCTGCACTCCTGGCTCAAGCAAGCAAGCTGCCCCCCGGGGGCAGCCTCCCCGTCCCTCCCGAGATTGTCCAAGATGCTGCAGACGCAACTCTGGCAAATCTGTATGGGAAACGCCTTCAAGATGCGCTTGAGTACTCGTATGCCTCCTCGGTAAGAGACTTGATCGCCATAGAGAAGCCTCATTTCCGAGTGGACATCGAAACCCCTCACTATGCCGCCCACTTGAGGTCGTACAGAGGCAAGATCAGAGTGGAGGCATCCACAACCGGAGCTCCGCAGGTAGTGGCACAAGCTGATGGGGGCAAGCGTGGGGTGCGCGTGGGGTCCGACAAGGATAGTATTATAATTCATCTCCCTCTCGCAGCTGAACTTCTCGAGGAAGACGCCGAAGATGAGGCAAGGTGGCGCCTCACACAAGTTCTGGAGCGCATAATCAGCGGCAAGACCTGGGACCAACTTCTGGTAGAGTGTCATTACTTGCCGGCTGCGAGATCAGGAATACTGCAAGCACACAGGCAACTCGTCGGATACATTGCACGCATGGCAGCTCGCGCGGGTACAGAAAGGCGCCGTGAAATACCACCTTATTCAGGCGTCGTGGCAGATTTCATCGCAACTATAGTGCAGTTGACAACCGAGGAAAAGGGCCCCCTCTACCGGCTAACTGGCCAGATAGAAGAGAAGCTAATAGGCGGCCGAATCGTCATGCAAGAGTCACAGGAAATACCCTATCCGGAGATCCAGTATGAGTTTCGAGACACCGCGATTCCTATGCACAGAACCTCATCCTCGGTCTCTGAGTTGGCACCGCTGTTCTTGTATCTGAAGTACATTGTGTCACCTGGACAAGTGCTGATTATTGAAGAGCCCGAAGCGCACCTACATCCTGAGAACCAGCGCATACTAGCGCAGCTTCTAGTTCGACTCGTTAGGAGCAACGTCCACGTTGTTCTCACGACGCACAGCGAGTACTTGGTGGAGCAATTGAGCAGCTTCATTCTCCTTAGCAATGTCAGCAAGAAAGATCGCGTCGAGAAATACAAGTACGGAGCAGATGATTTCCTCCGCCCTGACGAGGTAGGTGCTTATGTCTTCAGTTTCGACCCGCGCAGAAAGGGATACAAGACGCAGCAAGTGGAAGTCACGGCGGAAGACGGGATCTCACAAGAAGAGTTTCTGAGAATTCACGAAGTGCTGTACCAGGAGAGCTTCAAACTCAGAGACGGGCTTTCAAGACAGGATTGATAGGATGAGGCGGCCTTCCGCCGTGATTGAAGAACTACAGAACCAGTACAGTCACGCCGTAGTGACACAATGCCGCGAGGGCAGGACGTGTAGACTGGCACCCGACGGATTGGGCACACACGTCATCCTGAAGGGAGAAGACCTGAACCGTCCCGGCAGGATCTGCGACTGCGTGATTTTTACCGCTGATGGCGAACTGATCGTGGCGTTGGTGGAACTGAAGGGCAAGAATCCATCCGCGAGCGACGCGGAAGAGCAGCTACAGAATGGGGCGGATTTCGCTTTGCAGGCGTTGCAGGATTGTGGATGGCCGTACCACAAATGCACATTCCATCATATTGTCCTTCACTCCGGCATTCATATTTCAGCCCATAGGGTGTTGAGCAACAAGAAGATCACTGTACGGGGCCAAGGGTATCGGATAATGATTGCGCGCTGTGGACAGTCCTTTGCAGCAATAATGGCGCAGTACGGATTCAGCATATCATAGGAAAGAAGGCACATCATGAAACTCTGTCTGTTGACCTACAATCTGGGCAAGGATTTCGAGCTGGACGAGCTTATCAGGATTTGCGAGGCGTACGACTACGACGGCATCGAGTTCCGCTCCGGGGTTGGCCCGCACGGCGTGGAGTTGGAGGCCACGCCCCAGCAGCGCGCCGAGATCAAGGCCAGGATGGACGCCTCCACGGTGGACATCGCCGGCATCGGCACCAGTTGTCGTTTCGAGTCGCTTGATGACGCCGAGCGCCAGGCGCACATAGACGAGGCCAAGGCCTTTATTGATCTGGCCGCTGACATCGGCTGCCCCCGCATCCGCGTCTTTGGCAACAGCTTCCCCGAGGGCGCCGACCAGGACGTGGTTATCCAGAACGTCGGCGAGGCCCTGCGCCAGATCGCCGAACATGCCGAGCCGTCGGGGGTGGATGTCAACCTCGAGCTTCACGGTGATTTCTCATACTGGGAGTACAGCTTGCGTGCCGTTGAGATCGCCGATCACGTGCGCGTCGGCATCGTGTACAACTGCAACGTCTCGGAGCTGGCTTACGGCTCGGTCGGTCAGTTTCTGAGCCCGATCGCGCCGTATTTGCGCCACGTCCACACGCACGAGCTGGAGAATATCTATCCTTATGAGCTGCTTTTCCGTTTCCTGAAGGACATTGGCTACACGGGTTATTGTTCGATCGAGTCGGACACAGCGAGTCCTGATGCTGAGCGGATCATTCAGATTTACAGCTTGCTATACCGGGCCTGGGTCGCCGCCGCCTAGTGCTATAGGTCCGCGCACTATCGCAACAACGCCGTCGCCGTCGGAGGGGCCGCATACGAGGCAGAAGCGTAGCTTCCGCCGAGAATCCGGCCCAGTCGTTGCCGTTGCCTTCCGGAGGGGCCAAATGGGGGATGTTTGGGGCCCCATCCGGCCCAGCCGCGTGGCAAAGGCTTTCCAGCCTGTGGGCCGTCGCCGTTTTCCCCTTTCCCTGCGGCAGACGGGAAGTAAAGGGCTGAGGGCTGCCGTTCGCAGAAAAACCCTAAAAGCATCACAAACATTTCCCATCCTTATCCAGTAAAACGCCTCGCTCGCAGAGACTCTATCTAGTGGGGGACATCTTTCGCGGTGCAGTTGTCCGCTCCCGGTATCGCGAGATCTATTGGCTTACCCAATAGAAAGAATTCGCGTTCTATCTTGCAACTTTGCATGCTGGCAACTAAAGTAGATTTCCTCCCCTATAGCAACAAATGTCGTAGTATCAGGGCCTCGTGGCGTTGGCGGGGTTTTACTCCCCTAGAGCAAAATGCCGATTTGACCCCCCTCAGCAAGTGCCTACAGAGGGGGGTCAAAACACACGCGAACGTAGTTGCGGTTCGGAGCTGGTATCTCGCGCTTGCGTCCTCAATCCGTGCCGTAGAGCTTTTCGAAATCGCTCCGCGCCTGCAGAAACACGCGGTAGTGGAAGGTGAGTTCGTTCGGCTCGAACGGCACGACCTCACGGATGCCGCCGACAATGCTGATCGACATGCACTCGTGCGACGAGTTAGGCGGCTGGTCGCCGCCCTCATCGGCGCCGTCGAAGAACGTGATGCCGGCGTGGGGCAGAGGCCTGAGCACATCGGGGTCGGTGAAGGCGATGAGTATCTCCTCGCGCGGGCCGGACACCGACATCCACACCCCGTAGCCGCGGTCGAGCTGCTCGATCGAGCGCCAGGTCAGACACGCGTTCTCTGCGTCTGCCAGGCCCTCACGCAGGTGGATGATGTCACCAGCGCTGTTGGTGTAGCGGTGGCACCAGTCGTCATTGATATCGAACCACACATCTGCGTAGCGGTACTTGCTGCCTTCCGGCGCGCGCCAAGACAACTCCACCTCGTAGTGGTCCTCGTAGAAGATCATCGTCTTCTCGAAATAGACTTGGCCCTTGGCGTGGTCACTGCGCCGCTGCAGATGGCCCTTTTGAACGAGAGTCGGCTGGCCGTCTGTGGTCTTTGCCTCCGCCTCGACGAAGCTGTTTTCCATGGTCACGTAGCCCTGGATTTCGCCGCTTTCGGCGTCCATGAATGAGACGTTGTCAAAGAAGCGGCACATCGGGTGGAATGTCAATTCCGAGGTCCAGTACTGGTCGAGGCGGTCGCCGCTGCCGGCAAAGATCCGCACCTCGACGCCGGCGTAGCCGTGCTGCTTTGCGAATTTGAGCAGGTAGTGTCCGTTGTCCACTACCCAGTCGCCGTTAGGGGCCTGGGTCAGCCATTCTTTGAGCGGCTTGATCTCTACGGATTTGCCGCTGGCGGCCGCGCACAGGCAGCCCGCAAGTGCGATGATGAGCAATACTTTCAAAGCTCCAACCTCCCGTAATATCTCGGATGATAAGCCGGGCGCAGATTTCGCCGTGAAGGACAGCCATTCCTGCCGGGCCGCCGGCAACGCCAAGGGGCAAAGTGCAGAACGGCTAAACGGGAAAGCTTAGGACGTCAAGGATTTCGGGCACAACGAAACCCATTGTTCTCGAGCCGAACCGACGGGCCGTGGTCGTTGCGGTAAGCACAGCGGTAGTAGCCGGGGGTGTCATTGTACCAGGAGCCGCCGCGCAAGACCCGGCACCTGAGCAAAACTTCTATATCGTCAGCCTCGGCCCTCGACGGGCCCTCGGGATCTACTTGCGGGCTTTGCGCATAGTACTTGCTCGCATACCAGTCCGCACACCACTCATACACATTCCCGGCCATGTCCAAAGCGCCACACCAACTGGCGGCCTCCGGGAAGCTGCCCACCGGGAACGTCGTGCCGCCCGGCCCCTGGTTACTATCGTTACAGCACTTCTTCTCGTCCCACTCGCTGCCCCAGGGATACTTGTGGGCCTCAGGCCCGGCCGCCGCGTACTCCCACTCCGCCTCCGTCGGCAGCCGCAGCCAATAATACTTACAATAAGCAACGGCATCTTCGCAGCTTACCCACACTACCGGATGGTCGTCTGCCTGGTCGCTTCTTTCTGACGGAAATTCCCAGTCGGTCGCCTCGCAGAACTTGCGGTACTGGGCGTTGGTGACCTCACACTTGCCCAGCCAGAAGCCTTTGGTAATCTTCACCAGATGCACAGGTCTGTCTTTGTCCAATAAGTCCTCGGCTCCCATCTTGAACTGTCCCGGCGGCACCCACACCATCTTCCCGCCATCCGGGCCGACTATCTCCTCACCGGCGGTCGTGCCGGGCTGCTGCCACGGACCGCCAGTGTCTGCTATCGGGGCGGTGATCTCGGCTGGCGTATCCGGCGGTAGCTGCGGCGGCGGCATGTCAGCTTGTCGCTGAGGCGGGGGCCCCTCACTCGGAGCCACCGCGGGTTCCCTTTGACAAGATGTGATGCAAAAGGCGAAGACTACTGTCAGACAAACAAGGCTAGCTCTCATCAGGCTTGCCTCCTGGATTGAATCGGTTCATGCGCTTAGATGATTTCTACAAGCGCCACGGGATTACCTGCGATGTGGGGTGTTGGCGGCTGTCGGCGAGGTTGCCCCAGAGCAATATGGCAGGCAGGACGGCAGCTATGACAGCAACGACGCCGATTGAGTAGTTCAATACTAATACGATTAGATACAGAAGACGCACTGAATCGCGGAAGTAACGTTTCTCTATAGTTGCTGGACCACTTGCGCAGCGTTCAGTTGCGGGCATTGTTGTGCGCAAATAGAGCGCCCAGGAAGGAATTCAGCCGCTTGGCAAGAATGTATGATAGATGGCCGGGCCAAAACGCGGCAGACGAGTTGATGGCCGTAAAGACGAGGTGGGCTAGCGATGTTTGACCAGATCCGATACCTGTGGCTCGTACTGGCGATGGTGCTTGTCGTCGCAGTAGTGCATGCCGCCGACGAACTCAAGTGTATCCAGAAGCCGACGTTCTGGATAGTCGGCCAGCAGACGCGGATCATGATCGAGACGCCGGCAGACTGCGGCAAGCTGGAGGTGACGTATCCCGAGGCGCTGGAGCTTTTCGACCGCTGGCCGCATCAGGCCGGCGCTACCGTGCAGCGCTTCTACTTCCGCGCGCACAAGCCCTTTGAGGCCGGCGAGATCAGCTTCAAATCCGGCGACTACCAGTTGACGCTGCCGGCAAAGGTGCTGTCGTGGCAGCAAGTGCTGACAGACAAGTTTGAGGACGGCGGCATGACCTTGCCTCGCATCTTTCCGCTGGCAGGCCAGGATGAGCACAAGAGCGGTTTGACTTTCTTTACAGGAGAGGAACTCGCGGATGTGCGGCAGCAAGGAGTCGCCGGGCTCGGCGGCCAATCAGTCGCTGACAAGCTGCTGGCAGAGACGCCCGAGGACGAGCAGCTCTTTTACGCCTTGCCTGAAACAGCCATCCCCCGGGCTGTGTACGTCAACCGCTGGCCGATGAAGGGCTGTCCGATCTGCGGGACCAAGGTTTTCGAGGGGCGCTCCGCCTTTTACCCGTGGAATCACGATTTCGAGAACCGTCCCTATAAGGTGCAGTGTCCTGAGTGCCTGCGATGGTTTCCGAGCAATGACTTCGCCGCCGGCGACATGACCAGCGGCGAATTCCCCGACGACGGGTGGGGATACTTCGACGAAGAGGGCGACCCGTATGGATTCATTGCCTATCACGGGAACCAGTTCTACCGCGGCCGCTACAAGTATCTGCCGTACACGTATTCACGTTTCTGGGCCGCTACCGGCGACAAGCGCTTTGGGCGCGCCGCGGCAATCATCCTGTTCCGCATTGCCGAGCAGTACCTGAACCTGGCTCTCAACATAAACCAGCGCAAGGGCTACACCCGCCAGGCGATATGGCGCGGTAAGATCGTCCCACAGGGCACGCCACATCTGCGGGGTAGCTACATGTACTTCGAGGGGCCGTGGGAATGCGGCCTGCCAGAGCAGTACGCCCAGGCGTTCGAGAGAATCTGGGACTATTTTGAGGAAGAAGACCCGGAGTTCTTGAAGCTGCTGCAGGACAACTACCACCCGGAAATCCAGACGATGCAAGCCGCGCGCAACTTCATCGAGACCGGCTACTTCCGGGTGGCGGCGCAAAACGTGATGGACGGGGGGATGCGGGCCAACCGTCCAGGCGACCAGATGGCGGCGATGAACATTGCGCTGTTCTTGAATAGTCCGCGTTCCATTGAGATCGTTGACTGGACGTTCAACCGCGCAGGCGGGATGCGGTATTTTCTCACCAACGAGTTTTTCGTGGACGGCTCGGCGTTCGAATCACCGGGTTACAACGCCGGGCACTACCGCTGCACTCAAGGGATAGCCGATCTGCTGGACCGGATCATGGTGCTGAGGCCGCAGCAGTACGAGGATGCAGGTTTCCCACGGCTGAGCGATGACCCTAAGTTCAAGTACATGTACGACCACAACATCAACTACACCCTGATCGGGCGCACCTACGCCAATATCGGTGACGACGGGGACCTGGCCTACACCGACCCGCTGCCGCTGAAAGCCGGGGCCTCACTCCACTCCTGGGTCTGGATCCCTGCGCTCAAGACGTTTCCCGATGAGGCGAATTACGCGAAGGCGGTGTGGGATTCGGAGAAGAATGCGCCGATCAGGCAGCTTACTGACCCGGCACTGCGCGCCAGAGTAACGCAGATCGTCAAGCGTGAAGGGGCAGACCTCGACCTGCCGAGCCAGGTGCTGGATGGCTACAGCCATGTCATTTTGCGCAGTGGGAAGGGCGAGAACAAACGGGCGCTCTGGATGCGCTATGGGCAGGCGTTCGGGCACGTGCATTACGATACGCTCACGATCGGCTACGAGGCGCTGAGGCGGACGCTGCTGCCGGAATTGGGCTATTATCGCGGTGAGGATTTCCGCAGCAACTGGGACATGAACTGGTGCATCCACTATATGACTAAGATCATGGGGGAGCCGGAGAGGCCGGAAGTTCGGGGACCGGCTGCGCTTATAGAATTTGTGGACGGAGGCTGGGCACAGACGGCCACTGCTGCAATCCGCCGCTACAAGAACACTGACCCGCCGCAAATCTATCGCATGATCAACGACGGCGGCCTGCAGCAGCGCACCGTTGCCCTGGTGGACCTGTCGCCAGAGCATTCCTATGCCGTGAGCATCTTCCGTCTGCGCGGCGGCACCGACCATTACTGGAGCTTCCACGGCCCGCGCGGGACGGCTGAATCAAGCGGGCTGGAACTGATCCCGCAAGAGCGGGGCACGCTCGCCGGCCCCGATGTGGCGTACGGAGACAGGGAAGAATGGATGCTGAAGCATGGTAAGGACGGGAAGCCTGACTGGATTCATCTTAGCTGCTTCCCGTATCTGTACGATGTCCACCGTGGCAAGGCGCGAGGCATCTGGAACCTGGAGTGGGACCTGGAGAATTACCCCGACATCCACGTGCGCATGCACGCAGTACAGCCTGTCGGCGCCGATGTGGCGCTGTGCAAGGGCAAGCCGGCCGGCGGCGGCAAGCCCTATGAGCTGCAATGGGCAGTACAGCAGACCTCAGGCAGGGAGCCGCTGGCGACGCAGTTTGCCACGGTGATCGAGGTGTACGAGGGTGAGCCGCTCATCTCCGAAATCCGCCGCCTCGATGTCATGACGGAGGATGCCGGCGACCAGCCTCCTGTGGCATTCGAGGTCATCTGTGGCGACCGCACCGACACCATCATCCATTGCCAGGACGCCGCCATTCCCGTTACCACCAGCAGCGGAGTGACCATGCAGGGCTGCTTCGGCATCTGGTCTGAAGAGCAGGGCGAGGTGCAGCGTGTGCTCTTGACCAGCGGCACGCGCATAGCCAGGGGCGACAGGCAATACAGCCTGCCTGCTGCTGCCTGGAGCGGGGAGATAACAGCGGTCAACTTCGCGGAATTCAAAGTCGTCGTCTCAGCAAAGCATGAGCAGCCGGAGCTGCTGGTGGGCAGGTACGCCCGCATCACCAACGATCGAGGCAATGAGGCGACGCACCTGATTGTTGCGGCGCGGCCCGTAAGCGAGGGCGTAGAACTGGCCCTGGACCTGGACCCACGCATAGGCGAGGGGCCGGTGAGTGAAATCCACGAAGATGGCATTACCTCCGGCGTGAAGCTGGCGTTCGGCGCTTATCTATACTACAAGGGCAAGACGCTGTGCAACGAGGCTAACTCGGTCATGTATAAGCTGAACGGGGTGCGAAGTTCGCGCGTGTACATAAACACAGAACTGCACGGGGACGCGAGCAGAGGCAAACTCAGCGCCGAGTTCGTTGATACAGACGGCGACGATATCACACGCTTCACAATCTACAACTATGGCCCCGGCGATACGGTGAGGGTGCCCAATTCTCTCTCGACACATAAGGCAAGTGATCAATAGGAGCAATTCAGGGGATAGGATACCTGGATCTGTAATTGCTTACCTTGTCGCCTGTAAAGGAAACGCACAGGCAAGGATGTTGCTTGCCGTAGGTGCGTAACGGCGAGTCTTGTCATTCGGCAATAACTGTATTGAAGGTCTGGTCGTGAATTCCGGAATCACTTGTTGTAGGGCGCGGGCTTGTACCGCGCCGGTCGTGTAGCGCAATATCTTTGCAGGCCACAACCTATTCGATGTTACTTTCTAGCCTGTCAATGCCGTTGCCGTTGTAGGGCCGCAATTCATTGCGCCCAATCAGCGGGAGCGTGGAGGGAGTAGGGCTGGCTTACCTTGTCGCC
>JAUVVY010000003.1 GCA_030604405.1 bacterium
CATGCCTCCTATGCGATTTCTGTTCGTCGGGGCAGCGCTTTGCCTGCGGCTTCCTTCAGACCAACCCTCGCGGAAGTGGCCCTTGCCGTCCGGCTAACAGTTCCCCCTGTCGGGCCTGTAGAGGACTTGCACCTCCAAGTCGGCGCGCCCTGCCGGGCGCACCCAAATAAAAAGGGCGTCCCGCAAGGGGACACCCTTCGAAGCCGCGGCTAGTTGACACTCACAGGCTGCTATTCGCGCTGCGGCCAGTCGCCACCGTCGGCCTGCCGTCCGGCCACCCAGACATCACCGGTGAGCGCGCCCGCGCGGCCGGAGTTGTAGTTAAACGGGTACTGACTGCCAACGGAGCCCCTGACGTGGCCATCGAGATAAAGGAAATTCTTGCCGTTAAAATGGAAGGACTCTTCGCTCCAACTGTCGCCGTCGCCCGGCGGCGCCTCGGTGGTCTTGTGGTTCGTGGTCTCAAACACGTTCTGCCCCAGCGCATCGCCCCATGCCGTAGGCTTCCAAGCGCCCTTTTCAAAAAGCAATACTGTTCTGGTCGGCGCGGGGATCTCGTCCCGGTAAGCGCCTCGCAACGCGGCCCAGTCGGCGTTGATCTGGCCGTCAACGCGTTTCTGCGTGTACTGAGCCATGGTGTAGGCACGGGCATCGCGTCCGTCGCTGTTCGGGTTGCCCTTGCACTTGAGGATTGAACTGTTGCGAATGTAGGGCATCAGCACGGCATCCCAGGTCAGAAAGCCGGGATCCATATTATCGTCCGGAGCGCTGCCGGGGTTGTTATGGACGATACACCATGTGGGGATGAACCCGCCGCTATCCTGTATATACAACGTGAATGCCTTGCCGAGTTGGCTAAGGTTGCTCAGACAAGTCGTCTGGCGACCTTTCATCCGGGCCCGGCTGAAAACCGGGAACAGGATAGCCGCCAGTAGTGCAATGATTGCAATGACAGTTAACAGTTCAATGAGTGTGAAACCTCTGCGACATCGCACGTTCTTCATCCACTATACACTCCTTTTAGAAACGCCACTGGTGCGACTCTAGCATTAGCCCGGCGGCCAATCACCTACTGGCGGTAGCGCTGGATACTCGCAATCTCCCGGCTCTCCGCCAGTTCGATAACTCGCCGCGAACGGCCCACTGCTCTTATTATACCACTTAACGTGCCCATCCAAAAACAGAAAATTCTTCCCGTCAAAATGAAAGTAGCGCTGATCGGGCACCTGGCTGGTGGACTGGTGGAAATTCTCGGCCGCTGCATCCTCCCAGGTACCGGGCACATAGGCGCCTTTTTCCATCAGCATGACCGCTTCGACCACGTTCGCAATCCTGCCAATCTCGATGCCACTGATGTAGCGCGGCATTGAATAGGAGCGGTACTGGGTCCCGTAGGGATTGTCCGAGCATATCAGTATCTGGCGGTTCTTTACGTACGGCTGGATGGTGTCGTCCCAGGTTCCCGCATACCCGGGAAGCCGCCCGGCGCCGTCAGGAGCGCCGCCGGCCTGGCTCCACAGCGGCATGAACTCATCATAATCCTCGACGTACATCTTAATCGCAATACCGAGTTGATGCAGGTTCGACTGGCACGACGCCTGCCGCGCCTTCGCACGCGCTCGCCCGAATACCGGCATCAGCATTGCAGCCAGTATCGAGATTATCGCAATCACAACCAATAACTCAATCAGCGTAAAGCCCGATCGCCTCGCGCGTGCCATCTGGTCATCACCAACGTACTGCAAAGCCCCACCCGGCCAGAGCGAATATTGCTGTTGCCTTATTTATACCCAATAAGCGGCCACCTCAACGCATTATGGGAATATTTCATGAATTCGATGTGCGGCCGCCACTTCAGATAGCTCGCCAATTACGATGCCTCGAACCGTTACGGACGTATTCCCGCCGGATTCGCGTCCGCCTGCCGCAAGCGCGCTTGACGAAAGACGCGCAACCCTCGGCCGCGCGTCCTTGCCTTGCCGGTTGTATCAACCGGAATATCTTATTCTTCTTCGCCGTCTATAGTGCCGATCTCGATATCTAGGTCCTCACGCTCGTCTATGCGCTCGATCATGCCGTCGCGGATATGCACGATGCGGTCGGAGACGTCAATCATCTTTAGGTCGTGCGTCGCCGAGATGATGGTCGTCTCACTTTCCGCATTCAGGCGCTTGAGCAGGTCGATGATCTCCTTGCCGGTCTGCAGGTCGAGGTTGCCGGTCGGCTCGTCGGCCAGAACGATGGCCGGAGCGTTAGCCAGCGACCGGGCAACTGCCACGCGCTGCTGCTGGCCACCGGAAAGCTCGTATGGCTTGTGGTGGAGCCTGTCGCCAAGCCCGACAATGTCCAGCAGCAGCGCACCGCGTTCCAGCATCTCATCCGAGCTCATCCCCGCAAATATCATCGGCAGAGTGACGTTCTCCATAGCAGTCATAACCGGGATAAGGTTAAATGTTTGGAAGATGTAGCCGATCTTGCGGCAACGCAGCCAGGCCAGCTCGAAGGCGTCCAACTGAGCCATGTCCACCTCTTCAATGAAGCAGGTGCCCGATGTTGGCTTGTCCAGCCCGCCGATCATGTTGAACAGGGTTGACTTGCCGGAACCGGACGGCCCCATGATCGAGAGGTACTCGCCGCGCCTGATATCCAGCTCAACGTCCCGCAGCGCCGGCACTTCAACCTCGCCCATCGTGTAAATCTTTGTGAGGCCTTTGGTGCGCACGATGAACTCGTGCGTGGTCATGGACTCGTCTCTCGCGAAGGCGCCAGAAGATTCCTCAGCGACAGTGTGCGCGAGCTCCTCCATCACGCCGCGCAAGTCAGCACCGCAGTCGGGACATACGGTCACCAGGCCCGTGGTCTCGATCACTGTCTTACATTTAGGGCACTCAATCTTCGCCATGGCACTACCTCCTGCAATAATCGCCCGACAAGCCGTCTAGACTTCGGTGGACAGGGCTACCGCCGGGGCCATGCGTGCAGCCCTCACGGCTGGCGGCACTGCGGCAACTAGCGATATGACGCAGCCAATGACGACGGCGATGCCAATATAGGTCAGCATTTGGCCCCAGTCCATCTTCGCAGTTATCGAACTACCGGCTTTGATCATGTAGATAACAAGCATTATAAGGTGGCCGATGATCGCTCCGACTAGTGCGCCGAGGAAGCCTAGAACTGCCGTCTCTATGAGAAAAAGACGCACTATGAACTCGTCGAGCGCGCCAAGGCACTTCATCGTCCCTATCTCGCGGAACCGCTCTGTCACCGACATCAGCATCGAGTTGGTAATGCCGACCCCGCAAACCAGAAGCGACATCACGACCAGCCACACCTGGCGCGCCTTACCTTCCGCTCGCTCGCCGGGCTCCTCCACGCCCTCCGTCATCATCGCAACTCCGCCCTCCACCTCCGTCTTACCGGCCTCCTGCTGCAGCCCTGCAAGCGGCTTTTCCTCCTCCAGCGCATCCTGGATCACATTGGTCGTCCAGACCGAGACCAAGAATGCAATCCCCAGGATAACCCCGGTCGCCGTAATCGCCGCACGGCCCAGACGCAGCGTCACGTTACGCATTGCAATGCGAAAAGCCTCCGGCCACGGCAGCATGATCTGCCGTCTTATCTCGTCATCCTCACTCGGCTTTGCTGCGGCCAGCATCCTATCAATATCAATCATCGCACATGCTCTCCACTAGCTCTCTTGAGCTCTCGATAATGCTTGAGCAGTACCTCACCGTGCAGACGCAAACCTATTTCCACGCGCCTGGCGCAGCCTCCTCCGTATTATAAGACACGCAGCAGCATCACGCAACTGTAGGTTTCGACCTATTCAGCGCTTTCTCCTGCTTCGTGCAAAGATTCTTTCCATTTGCTCTGCCTCGATCGCAGCAAACGGCGATCTTGGGCGCTGCAACCACCGCAGACGTCGGCTTCCTCAGCGTCTTGTGCCATGTCTGCGGCTCTGCTATAGTGTGGCCGGTGATTGGCGATGAGAGCACAGCAAGCCGATTTGTCGCGCCAACAACTACTTGCCGCAGAAACACGACTGCTCGGGGCCTGGAGCACTCCGGCCCGCATTCAGGTCTGCCTGCTCTATCCCAATACCTACCACACGGCCATGTCGTCGCTGGCCGTGCACTCTCTGTACACGCTGCTCAACGGTTTGGCGGACCTCTCCTGCGAAAGGGCGTTTCTGCCGTCTCAGACCGAGATTGCCGATCTGCGCCGCCGCAATCAGCCGTTGTGCTCCCTCGAATCGGACACTCCGCTCGGTGGCTTCGATGTGCTGGCGCTCACTACCTCCTTCGAACTGGACTGGCTCAACCTGCCGCTGTGTCTGGACTTGGCCGGCGTCCCGGCGCTGCGTGCCGATCGCACGCCGCAGCACCCATTCCTACTTGGCGGCGGGCCTTGTTTCACGGCCAACCCCGCGCCGGTTCTGGACATCTTCGATGCCATCTATGTCGGCGAGATCGAGCCAGCCCTGCCGCACTTGCAGCAGATGGCCGAAGTTGCCCGCTCGCAGTGGTGCGAACATCTCGGCGACTGCCCCGGCTTCATAATTCCCGACCTCACCAGTTCACCCGCACCGCGCCGCTGTGCCGCCGATCTGGACGACTGCCCCACTGCCACGACTGTCCTCACGCCACACACCGAATTTGCCGACAGCTATCTGATCGAAATGAGTCGTGGCTGCGAGAGGGGCTGTAGCTTCTGCCTCGCCGGGCAGATCTACCGCCCGGTACGGCACCGCCGGCCCGAAGCGCTGCTGGAGCCGATTGCACGCGCGCTGGCCCACACCGGCCGCATCGGCCTGGTGGCTGCGTCCGTATCCGACTACCCGTGGCTGAACCAGCTCTGCGACGGCCTGCAGGCTATCGCGCCGCCACCTAAAGTCTCAGTCTCTTCAATGCGCGCTGACGGCGGCAATCAGCGGCTTTTCGAACTCCTGGCCGCCTCGGGCCAGCGGTCTGTTACTTTCGCACCCGAGACCGGAACCGAGGCCCTGCGCGACAGCGTCTGCAAGCATCTGTCTGACAAGCAGCTCTACGAGGCCATCGCCGCCGCTGTGGGTGCCGGTCTCACATCTGTAAAGCTCTACTTCATCATCGGTCTGCCCGAAGAGACCGAACACGACCGCAACGCGATTCCAGCCCTGGTACAAGAACTCTCCGCCGAGTTCGCCCAGTGCTCCTGGAGCATTAGTGTCAACCCGTTTGTCCCCAAGCCGCACACTGCACTGCAAGCCGTCGGCGTCCCTGAGATTCAGACAATGCGCGGGTATCTGGCGCGATTGACGGATGCCCTCGAGCAACTGCCCCGCGTGCAGGTGCGCACCGGCTCGGCGCGCTGGGCGGCCGTGCAAGCGGCTATCTCCCGGGGCGATTCGCGTCTCGCTCCCGCGCTCGTCACAGCAGGTGTCAAGCAGGCTGATTTCTCGGAACTGCGCCGCATCTTCGCCGACGCCGGTCACGATCTAGCCGCCTGCGCCGAGCCGCTGAAACCCGGTGCAGGCTGCCCCTGGGACATTGTCAACCCGGTTTGCTACGACGTTACCGGAGGTGGCAACTGACCGTGTACGCCTATATCCTGGTTGTGCCGCAATCTCACGACGAACTGGCAAGGGCCGAATTTCACGCCTTTACCGGCTGCGAGACCGCCAGCCGCGTCGGCCTGGCGTCAGCCGCAATTGACATCTCACGCGCGGCCTTCATATCCACCTGTATTCACACCCTCGCCCAGGGCGCATCGTTAGAGCAGCTCTGCGCCGACATCAGCGCCAAAGGCCTGGCGTGGGAGGGCTTTCGCATCGAGAATTTCTGCCCGTCTGAGAAGTTGAAGTTCACTTCTCTGGAGCCGGTCATTGCCGCCGCCGATGCCATTACCGGCCGTCCCGACCTGTCTCACCCGTCCGTGCGTCTCGGCCTGATCGCCACTCCCGATTTGTGGGCGCTCGGCCCGATCGTCAGCGAGTATGCCTCCGACTGGCCCGCCCACGAGAAGCGCCCGCACTTCTTCTCCGGCTCCCTGCCCACCCGCTTCGCCCGCGCGATGGTCAATCTGGTGGCATCTCCGGGCGACACGCTGATTGATCCCTGCTGCGGCGTCGGCGTCGCCCTCATTGAGGCGCTAGCCATTGGTGTCAACGCCGTCGGCTGTGATGTCAATCTGAAACTGGTGGGCCGGGCGGCGGATAACCTGCGCGCGCTCGGCTTGCCCCAGCGTGCCTTTGCAGCCGATGCCAGGCGCCTCACCGGCAGCTACGACGCGGCCGTGCTGGACCTGCCCTATGGACGCAACGTCAGCCACGGCGACGAGCTTTATGCCGACCTGCTGCGCACTCTTGGCACCATCGCCCGCCGCATTGCAGTCGTGGCGGCACGTGATCTGTCCGCTGAGCTTGCCGACAACCTCGGCCTGCGCGTCTTGCGCCATATTCAAGTGGCCAAGAGCAGTAATCTGGTCCGCCATCTGCACCTTGCTGTCGCGCGGTAAATGCGCCGGAACTTGTGGGAGGTAAGAATGGAACTCGCCGCTGCCGATTTCGCCAAACTGATGGCGGCGCTGGGCGAAAACACCCGCACCGTCATACCCTTTCACTTCCTGAGAAGAGAACGCGCCCGAGCATGGGCCGACGAAGACTTCGCCAACGCCGTCATCCAGACCGGTGCCGCGGACCCGATGGCATTTATCTTCGGCGAAGAGGCCAACTGGCAGGCCGAGGTAGTCGCCACTCTCAGACCGCAGCGTCTCTACTGGTGCCCTGATTCCACGGTCGCAGCGCTTTTGCCCGTTGTTGACAATAAGCACGAAAATGACCTCATCCTGGAACCCGACATCCAGCGCACGGTCGCCGAATACGTCCACATACCGCCCCCGGAAGGCGCCGAAATCCGCCGCATGACGGCTGCCGATCTGCCTGTCATAACCACCTGCTCGCCCGAGGTCGCCTGGCTGCGCAATGCCTGGGATTCATGGGAGGAACTGCTCGAAAAGGGCCTCCTGATCGCGGCCCTCGCCGACGGCAGGATGGTATCCGGGGCGCTCACCTACGCCCGTGCCGAGGTTCTTGACGACATCGGCGTGGCCACCGAATCGGCCTACCAGCGGCGCGGCTTGAGCAGTGCCTGCACCTCGGCGCTGGTCAGGGAAATCTTCGACGAAGGCCGCCGCCCGCTATGGACTGTATTTGTCAGCAACACGCCGTCTGTGCGTATATCGGATAAGCTCGGGTTTATGACCCAGACACAATGCACAGTCATCCGCGCGCAATACGAGCACGAAAACTCCTAGCGCAGAGGTGTAGTGACATGCGAATAATAGACATCACCGGGCCGATATACTCGGGCATGTGGCACTATCCGCCGCCATATCCCGAAACGCTCATCGAGGAGATCCCCGCGCCTGAGTGGATTGAGTACCCCACATATTCCTGGACCTTCCAGATGTGCTGCCAGAGCGGAACCTATCTGGAGACATCCTTACACGTGGACCGCGACGGCCCGCCGCTTATTGACGTGCCGATCGAGGAGTTGTTCCTGCGCCCTGCCGCCGTCATCAGGGTCAGTGTCGAGCCCCTCGGCCGCATCGAGGTTGAGGACTTAACCTCCGCTGCGCCCGAAATCAACCCCGGCGAGGTCATAGTCGTGGATACCGGCTGGGGCAGCAAATGGCGGGACGCGGATTTCATAGAGAACTGCCCATACTTCAGCCGCGACGCCATGTACTGGATACTGGACCGCGAACCATTCATCTTCTCCGCAGATATGCCCAAATTCGACTCCTGGGACGACCCGCAGGAGTTCTTCGGGCGCTTCTTCGATGATGGCGTCCTGCTCCTGGCCCCGGTAGTGAATCTGGCGCAAATACAGGCCGACCGCGGACATATCGTAGCCCTGCCGATGAAGGTCGAGCAAGCCTGCGCCGCTCCGTGTCGGACTCTCTTCATCGAAGACTGGCAGTGAACCGGGGCAAACGTCGGCAAACGAGGAGTCGTGGCTCTTGATACTGCTGCTGCTTGACTACCTGGGCACGATAGTCCTGCAAAACACAGCGGGGAGCCCGATTTCAACAGGGGCTCCCCGCGATGGTTCTCAGGTGACCAAGCGTCTCAGAACGAGATTTCCATAGCCCGCGGCGGACACACCGGCACACATAGCTCGCAGGCGATGCACTTGTCCGCATCAAAGGTGACGTGCCGCGTCTCCAGGTCTATGGCAAGCGCTTGGGTCGGACATATTGTCACACACGCCCCGCACTCGGTGCACTTGTCCTCATTGCACACCACTTCCTTCTCCAGCGGCTCGACGCGAACACCCTTTTCCTGGGCATTCCGGAGAGCCGCGACCAAGTCGGCTTCGGTGCCTTCCAGCACTATCACCATTACGCCCTCCTGCTGCGGGGTGATCGAGGCACGCAGGATGTTGAATTCGAGGTCGAAGGTTCTCACAAGCCCCGAGATTATCGGCTCGTCTATCAGTTGTGGTGGGAAGTGCATTACGATTCTACGAGTAGCCATCTATATCACCCCTCCGTTGTTGAAGGGCCGTTCTTTCAAGGGTTTGAAGCCGAGGCCTGAATCCGCCGATGGCAGCAACTCCGCCGGCTCGCTGACCAGGAATTCGCCGGCCTGGATCCATTGCTTCAATTCCTCGGCTATTGCCCGTGCCTTCACGTAGCTCGAAAGCGGCGTGGTGGGCACCTTGCGCCCGTTGACTTCGATCTGGCCGCTTTTGAGTTCCGCATAGCTGACATGGCCGAGCGGGCCACCCTCGTTGTACGGGTAGGCGCGGCTGTAGTCGAGAATTGGCGCCACGATGTCCTCGTCTTTGACCGCCGTGTAGCGGGCAATCTCTTCATTGAGAATCGGGATCGGTATTCCAAGCCCAACAGCCAGCGACACGCCGTAGCCGTAGAAGCTTACGCCCACGACATATTCCGGCCGCATCTGCTTCATGTCGCCGACGACAGCAATGGTGCCTGCGCCGCCCATCGGCACGCCGTTTTCCGACCGCGCTTGCGTCGGGTTGTGCTGCGTGCCCTGGAAATAGACGTATCCGGTGCCGCCGCCCAGGAAGATCCTGGTCCCGATACCTATGGTGCGATAGTAGGGGTCATTGAGCAGCGGGCTGAGCTGTCCGGCGGAGCAGAAACTCGCCGAACCCAGATCGGCCTGCACAACACCCATATAGGTATAGATGTCGCGGTCCCTACTAAGATTGACCGCCACACCATAGTTCTGATAGGCGTTGCGCGGATTGAGCAGGTACGCCTGATTCAGGTCCGCGATATTGATCAGGGTCTCGAGTTCCCTGCGCGGGTAGCAGTCGGTGCCGTAGGCCTCCGCTGCCATCCGCACATCCTTGCCCGCGACCAGCTCCTGGATTACGTGTCCTCCGCCGTAGGAGAACAGTCCAGGGTGATTGCGGTTGCGGGGGTCGTTTTCCGGAAGTTCGGTGACGCCGATGAATATGTCAACGGCCGCAAGGCCACAGTAGGCCGGCACCTCGTTGAGCCACACCCGCGAATACTTCATCCGGGGGGTCGGGTGGCCGGTGTTCAGCATCGCGCCGGAGGAGCACATCGGGCCGAAAGTGCCCGTGGTCACCACATCCACCCGCTCAGCGGCCTTCGTGGTGCCCTCCTCCTCCACGATATCAATCATCTCTTCGGCGGTGACCACTACCGCCTTTCCTGCTTTGATCTTCTCATTTATCTCGGCGTATGTCTTAGGCAATTTGCTCGACCTCCTGCCGGCTACCGTCCATCCGCTCCACTGAGAAGCGACTGCGCAGCCGGCGCGTTATTTGACGCGTCCAGGGCACAGCTAGCTGCCTCGCGCCGGTATCCCGGCGCTGCGACATCGCCATAGGCATCACCTGAACCACAGTGTCCGTCGCTGCGCGTGTCATCTTCTCATCCCTCCTTTTTCTCTCGGGCTGCCCTTCGACAGGCTCAGGGCCTGCGGGAAGCCCGAGCTACGCGGGATTAGAGCGAAATTCCGGCTTGGAGCCGACAGTCAAGTCGTCTCATTCGCGATCGGGACTATCTCAAATTGCCCCCATGTGCCGAACCGATCCCCTACAATTATCGCCGCATGCAGGATGCCCTCGATCCCCCGCACCCACTCCAGCCCGGCTGCGATATCCTCAGCGCACTCAATCCGGTTCCCCAGCGCCGTCGCTACCGCATCGGCAAGTGCCGTATCGGCGCTGATTGCAACTGCCGCATCGGCCTTGCCCGTGCTGAACGAGTGCCCCACGGTCCCCGATGAGGTGCATACCCCGAAGCGGCCGGCGGGAAGCCTTACCCCCACCTTGGCGCTCAGCGGCGATTCTCCGGCGCAAATGCTCACGGTTCGCGGCACGTCCGACTTGATGAATATATCACCGCCGTTTTCGACGATGACCTGCCGCGACCTGCTCAGCAGCCCCTGTCCGACGGCTTCGGCGACTGCCCCGGCCACCGCAGCCATCGGGCCGGTGCCGGCAATCTGGCTGGCGCGGTACATCGCGCCAATCATCTCCGGCACTTTCTTGCCGCCGGCAGGCGCCGGATCGAGAATCTCTAGCGGCCCCAAGCTACTGAGGAACTCCGGCCACTGGGCGATATGAGCCTGCAACTGAGCGCGAGCCGCTTCGATCAGTTCGCGCGCCTCCTGCTGCAGGTCGCTATCGGCCAGCACCAGCAAGTCGGTTTCGTCAACCGTGACGGCAAAGCTGGCCAACCGGCCCGCGTGCACCGATTTCCTATAATGCCGGGGCTGATACATCACCACAGCCCCCGTATGTGCACAAAGCGCCCGACGCTGCCGATGGCATTGCACCGCGACAGGACGCCCGAGCGCTGCACTGGGTAGTTTACTGCCGAATAAATGATACCCCGCTTATGCCAATATTGCAAGAAAATGCGATGCAAGGGGGTACAATTTGTCGCACGAGAGGACTGCCTAGTACGCGCCGCGCCCGCCTAGGACTGCGGGGATCGTCTGCAAGAGCAGCTTGATATCCAGTAGCAGACTGCGCGTTTCGATATACTCGATATCCATGCGCATCCACTCGTCAAAGCTCGTGTCGCTGCGCCCGCGGACCTGCCAGATACAAGTCAGCCCCGGCTTGATCTCCAACCGTCGGCGATGCCAGTCTTCGTAATGCTCGACTTCCGAAGGCAGCGGCGGCCGTGGTCCGACCAGGCTCATCTCACCGGTCAGCACATGCCAAAGTTGCGGCAGTTCGTCAATGCTGTATTTCCGCATGAGACGGCCCAACGGCGTCACCCGTGGGTCATTTCGCATCTTGAACACCGGGCCGCTCGTCTCGTTGTATGGCATCAGTTCCGCCTTTGACGCATCGGCGCCCTTGTACATGGAGCGGAACTTCAGCATACAAAACGTCTTGCCGTCCTTACCCACACGCAACTGGCAGAAGAACACCGGCCCCGGCGACGTCAGTTTGATAGCCAGGGCACTGGCAAGCAGAATCGGGCTGACGATCAGCAGTGCGCTGACCGCCCCCAGTATGTCCATACAACGCTTCAGAAAGAGATACGTGTGTCTATTCACGTGAGTCCCAACACGCCAGACATCAGTGTGTTCATCACTATCCACAAGTTTTAAGTATAGCCTATTCCTCATATAGCTACCAGCGTGAATGCGAGTACGAACAACTGCCGTTTGGCTGCGATCCGCACTTCGCCATTGACCTCAGCACACCTGGCCCCAGTGTCCATCGCTTCTCATTCTCAGATAATGCCCGATGCGTTGCTCTGCTTCAGACATTGGACACTGCCAGGTAAGTGCGCCGGCCCGGAATGTTGCTAGCGCAACTCAAACAGCCAGCAGCAATTATAGTGCCGCTTCTCCTACGTTCCCAATGCCAGTATATCCGCCTGTGTTCAATTGCGAATCAAGTGTCGTTCGAGGTTGTCTCAAAGCTGGGGAAATTGGGGACTGTCACCTATTTTCCAGATGTTACACCATACCGCAATGGTATGGACAAGCAAACAGGTGACTGTCCCCAATTTCATGAACGCGATCGGAAACAATAAAGGTTCCCGTCGTTGCTGGCCACATAGACGCTGCGGTCCGAGATCGCCGGCGAGCTCTGAATCTCGCCATCAGTCTCGTATTGCCACAGGCACACCCCGGTGTGGGCCTCGAGCGCGTAAATATTCTTGTCATGCGAGCCACAATACACCGTCCGCCCGCTGATTGCCGGCGAGGAATTCACCCAGTCGCCGGCCTCAAAATGCCACAGGTGCGTTCCTGTTTCCGCGTCCACAGCATAGAGACGCCGGTCGCGTGAGCCGACATAGACAAACGACTGCCACGCCGCCGGCGAGGATTCAATCGGGCCATCGGTCTGAAACTCCCATACTTGTCGGCCTGTTGCCGCATCCACGCAGTACAGCCGCTGGTCCGCAGACGAAACATATATGCGCCCCTGGTGAAAGGCCGGCGCAGCATAGACCTCACCGCCTGTCATGAACTGCCAGGCCACCCGTCCCGAGGCGCTGTCCAGGGCGTACAGATGGTGATCCAGGCTGCCGACATACACTCGGCCCTGCCAGACCAATGGCGATGAATAGATTCCCATCTCAGCCTGGAATTCCCAGATCTTCTGACCGCTCTGCGAACTCACTGCTAACAGGCGACCGTCGTCGGTTCCGAAATAGACTGTGTTTTGCCAGGCCACGGGACTGGCGCTGACTTGTGCGGCAACGACTACTTGCCACAGCAAATGGCCGGTCCTGGCCTCCAGGGCCGTGAGCCGGTTGTGAACGCCAAAGAATACTATCTTGCCGTCGAGGACACACGCGCTCAATACCACCTCGTGCGCCAGGTCCTCCTCCCACATGACCTCACCGGATTGGCCTGCAATCGCCACTATTCTGCCTGACTGCCTGCCCTCCCCGACGCCCCCGCCGATGAACACAATACCATTGGACACCACTGGTGAGGCGATAATCCACTCCCCGACCTTCGTCTGCCAGCGCCGCTGAAGTGGCGGCAGAACCACCTCCGGCGTATAGCCGGTACGAGTGACATTGCCTCGAAACATTGACCAATTGTACGCGCGCGTGACCTTCTGCGGACGTTGCCTCACCAGGGCCAGCGCCGCCTCATCCAGGCTCTGACGCGCCGCAGTGTGGTCCGGATTGATCGTCAGGACCTGCCGCAGCAGCGCTATGGCCCGCCGCAGCTCACCTTCTGCTTGCCACTTCCGGGCCCGCTCGTAGAGACCGTCGGCGGCAGCGGCCGTGGTCTCATCAGTTGCCGGCGCTTCGCTCACTTGCGCCGGTGTCTGTGTTGGCTCAGTCTGCGGCGCGGCGGCCTCGCTCTCTGCTTCGCCATCTGGCCGGTAGGTTATCCGGTGCATCGTTCCCACGCACACCGGACATGCCCGGTACGAGTGCTGTGTCAAGTACCCAGACTGCTGACACTCCCACGTCTCCTCGCCCGCTACTGCTTCCAGAATTGACGATTCTACATCGCCCAGCGCCCGCGCCAGTTCCGAGAAGCTCTGGTAGCGGTCGGCACGCTCCTTGGCCAGGCACCGCATTATCACTTCCTCCAGCGGCTCCGGCACGTTCTTCACGAGCTGGCTGGGGCGTACGGGCTCCCGGCTCAGGATGTTGCGGATTACCACGCCGATGTTCTCGCCTTGCACTGGCGGCTGGCCTGTTGTGGCTACATACAGCACTACGCCCATGCTGTAGATGTCGGAGCTGCGGTCTGCCGAAGCCGCGTCCATGAACTGCTCCGGCGGCATGTACAGATACGTACCCAAGCCCAGCCCTGCGTCGGTAATCCGCGTGCCTCCCCCGTGCACCTTGGCCAGGCCGAAATCGCTTACCTTCACATCCGCCTGCCGCGTGATCATCAGGTTCGAGGGCTTCAAATCGCGGTGTACTACGCCCCGCCCCTCCGGCCCGATCGGCAGGTTATGAACGTACTCCATTCCCGCACATACCTGGAAGGCGAATCTTAGCAACTGCGGCGGGAAAAGCCGGCCCTCAGCGTCGAAGAGCGTCTGCAGATCGCTGCCCTCTACGTATTCCAAAAACAAGAATGGCTGCCCCTCTATCTCCCGATAAATGATCGCCTCAACTATGTTGGGATGGCGACCGAGGTTCAGCCACGTCTTGCCTTCACGAGAAAATCTAGTTACGGCAGCGCGGTCGGACAGCAGTTCTTCCTTGAGAGTTTTTACAGCAAAGCGCCGCTGTGAGAACTCATCCAGTACAATATAGACGACGCTCATGCCGCCCCGGTGCTTCTCAATCACCTTGTACTGGTCGTCTATCTCGTCCCGCAGCTCGAACTCCAACGTCGGCCTCCTCAGCAATCCCGCTTCCTACACGCAGCGCCCGCGTCCTGTTGTTGCCTATATTATTCGCCGGCCTCCTGAGCTTGTCCTGCTTCTGTCTGGGTCAGTTTTCCTGCCTGCTGCCGGGCAGTTACTCCAGGTAATCCGGCTGCCCCTTGGGCCCAAGTACACTATAGATTGCGACCTTTATGGCAGTACCTCTAATATCAACTACCCCGTGCGGCCGGGTCTCAAACTCGTCGCCGATTTCCGCATGGGTGTCCTCCGATATCAGGATCCGCTGCTCTAGCTCCCTTGTAAGCTCCTGCAGGCGCGAGGCGATGTTGACATGATGGCCGATCGCGGTGTATTGCATCCGCGCTCCCGATCCCACATACCCGATAATCGCTACGCCAGTGTTGATGCCAATGCCCGCCGCCAACTCGGGCATGCCCAGGAAGGCCCATTCATCGCGCCGCCGTTGGATCACACGCTGCATCTCCAGCGCCGTTCGAACCGCGCGCCTGGCGTGGTCAGGCTGCACCACCGGAGCATTGAAAAACGCCATTATTTCATCCCCCATGTACTTGTCAAGCGTACCCTCATTTTGCCATATCACGTCATGCATGAAGCTGAAGTAGCGATTCAGCAGTTCGACGATCGCCTCCGGCTCCGCTCTGTCCGAGGCCGCAGTAAAGCCACGTAGGTCCGAGAAAAGCACGGTTACTACGCGCCGTTCGCCCCGCATCGTGCTCAGCACATCATCGGCGATCAGCCGGTCTGCCAGTTCCGGGGGTATGAAGACTGAAAGTGTCTGTTGCGCCTGCCGTCTGCGTCGCTCTTCACCCAACAGACGCAATACCAAGATTATCACAAAGAAGCCTGCCACCGCTAGCATCGGTACGAGCAGATCAATGACCAGACCGTTGCACCTGAACAGATACAATCCGCACCACACGTATCCTGATTCGATAGCCAGCGCCGAAATGCACAACCATATTGTGTCTGCCTGCAGCAGCCAAACGCCGAAGACCAGGGCCATCAGCACAATTACAAGCGCCGTGTAGTGTGGCGCGAGACGTGGCAGACCCTTGTTGTTGAGTATGGTGTCGAGTGCGTTGGCTTGTGTCTCGGCACCGGTGTAAACCGTGTCAAAGGGCGATGGTCGCAGATCGAAAAAGCCCGGCGCCGTCACCGCGACGAAGGCGATTTTCCCGGCAAGCTCCTCCCCCAGCGACGAACCCGGCTCTGCGGCCAGCACGCTTGCCACCGAAAGCCGCGGGTAGCTGTTGCGGCCCCCGACAAAATCCACCATCATCCGACCGTGCGCGTCCAGTGGTATGGTAGCCTCATTGCCCAACCTTATCTCGCGCCCCGGCGTTACCTGTACCTCGGCAGGCTCAACTCCCATTATGTCGCAGGCCGCCGCCAGCACCAGCGCCGGGTAAACATGTTCCTCATAGCGCAACAGCGGTAGGACGTGGCGGAAAACCCCGTCACCGCTGTCCAGTACGTTCATGAAGCCCACTGCCTTGGCCGCGCCGGCAAGCTCCGGCAGCGGCATGACCAGGCCGTGCGGCTGATACAGCGCACCGGCCGCCGCCAACCCGGTCGCTGTTTGAGTCTTCACCATGTCCCAGGCCTTGGCCCTCACCTCGTCGGAAAGCGGCGGAGGTGCTTCCCCGGCCTCCGGGTCATAGGCAAACCCGGCGTGATAGACCTCTCCGAACTGCCGCGTTGCCTCCGCCAGTTCCGCATCATGCTGTGCACCCAGCTCCGTCTCATCGTGCTCAGTGAAGAATATGTCGAAGATAATCCTCTCGGCACCCATTTGCTGCAGTTTCTGGATTAGCTGGGCCATCCTGTTGCGCGGCCAGGGCCAACGCCCCTGGCTGCGGATGCTCTCTTCATCCACGGTAACCATCACCAGCCGGGGATCAGGCTGCTGTGGTCCCCGTACCCGAAATCGCCAATCAATTGTGTAAAGCTCCATGCGGTCCAATACCGTCTGGGCCGGCCAAAAATACGCCACAAGTATCACTGCCGCCCACACCGATACCATAATCCGGGCAAGCCGCGTGAACCGAGCCGACGGCCTATATCTCAGCATAATCTGCACTCACCTCGTTGCTTATGCAGTTTAGTATCTGTCGTGCAGGGGTAGATTCATCTATGTAGAAACAAGTCAAGTTGCTTGCCTGGGCTTGCGGTAGTCTCTGTGTGGCTCAGAACAGGCCATCAGTAGGCTGCAAATGCTGATCGCCAAAGGTGCTATTGTCTATGCGCAAAGCAGCGGTGCTCATTATATTGTCCTTCGCTGTGCTCATCTTCGTCGGCGCGGTGATACTGCAATCGGTGCTGATTCTGCAGCGCGTGGCTGCGGTCCGCGATGTTGAGGGACAGGTGGTCGTCAGGGCACGCGGCCAGGACAACTTCGAACCTATCGCAGGAAAAGACCGCGTCTTCGCCGGAGATATCGTGAAAACCAGCGCCGACGGGCAACTGACCCTTGAATGGCTCGACGGCACCCGCATGGTCATCGGCCCCGATACGCTGCTAACGGTGCTCAAATGCCAGATCAATAAGTCAAACGATACTGAGATATCGCTCTTCAAGCTCGATGCGGGCAGCATCTGGATCAGGATTATGAAGGTCTTGAGCCAGAAATCCAAGTTCGAGATAACGACGCCCACCGCAACAGCCGGTGTGCGTGGCACCATATTCGCCGTGCACGTCGCGCTTGACGGCGAGACCAAGGTTTCGGTCCTCGAGGGCCAAGTCGCAGTCACTGGCGGCGGCCAGTCCCAGCAGGTCAACCCCAGTACCGTCGCTACTGTTGCCGGCAAGAGCAAGATTACTGCCATACAGGATTTCGACGAACAGGAGAAGCTCACCTGGCTTGAACACCAAAATGTTGCTGAGCCGATTCTGCGCATCGAGGCTCCCGCTGATGGTTACCAGGCTAAAGCCGGCGAGATGGTCACGATCGCAGGCCAGAGCGAAAAAGGGGCCAAGGTCACCGTTGACGGCAAGCCGCTAGAGCTGAAAATCAAGCAGAAGTTCGCAACAGACATTGCGGTGCCCGAGAAGATGGCGGGTCGGGAAATGACGGTGACGGTAGAGGCCGTGGATGTGCGCGGCTACAAGGTGACACGCGAACTGAAAATACAGGTCGCCAGATAGCCTGCCGGGGCGTTGATTTCGCCAGAATCTAGCAGCAACAATGCTTTTTACCCCCCTGAGCAGCCCGTTACTGAGGGGGAGCAAAATGGCCTTTTTCGAGATTTTACTCCCCTGGAGCAAAAGCCGCACAAAGCCACGAGAGCCTGATGCTACGGGCTTCGCTGCTGGGGGGGAGGAAATCTACTTTGCCTGCCAGCAAGCCAGCCTGCAAAATAAAACGCGATTTTTTTCTATTGGGTAATCCAATAGATTCCCCCTCCGCTGGCCGGCGTGAGGTCAAGACGATGGCAACAGAGTCGAGCTGGCTTTGATAGGTGAGTAGGCGCCATTCGCTACTACCTCTGCCAACTCCGCAGCGTTAGCAGGATCGGATAGTGGGAGCCGGACTCCGGCACCGTCGCCACTTGCACGCTGTATGTGCTCTTAGCACCCACCATCGCCCGGTAGATGACCTGCTCAGATGCGTTGGTGAGCATGGGCGTCTCTACCAGCTTGCCATCAATCCAAAAGGTTCCGCGAGCTATGCCTCCGCGCGGACGCATCACCACCTCCACAACGGCCGGCTGGTTAGTCGGGTTTTCAACCACAGCATTAATCCGGTGCAGCACCCCGTAGCTGCCGGCCAGTTCGCGTCCGCGGCTATTGACATCTATGCCCTTGCCCAGGCTATAGAAGCCCCAACCTCCCCCGACCGTGTGTCGGAGATCCACTATGCGGTCACCTTCAAACTCGAAGCCGCTGGTGTTGGGATTGTCGTGCAGATTCTGGGCCACCGAGGAGAAAAAGCCGGATTGCGCGCGGCGTTGCTTGAAAACCACTTCTATTATCAGTTGAGCCTGCTGCAGCGGCACCAGCCGCGCCAGCCCGCTGGCCAGTTCGAACGGCCGCAGCTTCACCGCAGAGAGCTCGATGCTCGTCCGCGGCGGTATTGTCAGCACATAACCGGTGCCAGAGAAAAGGTCGGAAAGGAAACGGGTGGCGGCGGTGTGGCCGGCGAAGATCTCATCTGTACTTGGGCCGGCCTTTGCGCCGGTAAAATGTACTCGCGCATCTGAGTCCGCGAGATTGTGAAGCAGCACCGCCATCCACAAGGCGCGATCGGCCAGGTTTACATGATGCCACAATAATCGCGTCGAGCCCCCCTCTGCTACCGCCTCCCGCAAAAGCACCGCCGGCTCGGTGACTTTTTCGGGCAGGTTACTCACCAATAGCACGTCCGCCGTAAGTTGCGGCGCCGGTATGCGCTGAACCTCCACCCTGTGCACACGGGCAAGTGGAAGGTAGCCGTCACCCCATGCCTCCACGCGTACCTGGTAGCCGCCGCTGACAGCAATCGGCTCGGCGCAGTTGAGCTGGGCATTCGGCTCGGGTCTCGCAGCGCTGCGCACGAGGCTTTCCACCGCCTGCAGCAGACTGTCGCGCCTCAGAGTGCCGCCAGAGACCTGCAACTGCGAGCTTGCCGGTATCTGCGCGGCCCACTTCTTGCATACCAGTGTTATGGTGTGCCGGCCGTCCTGGGCTGTGACAACAAGCGCTGTTGTACCGGGCTGCAGCGCCCACACCGCGAAAACCTTTTGCTCTACCTCCATCTGCGAAGTAGCGATCGCCCCGTCAGCGATCTCGCCGCCGTCCGGCTTACCGCAGGTGCCGCCCCACCTTAGCAGGCGCGTCTCCCCGACGGGAACCAGCAGTTCGCGATATGGAGAAAGCGTCAGATACGGCTCTTTGAATACTGCCTTCAGGTTCTCCGCCCAGGTCTGCGCCAGTCCGGCCGGTGAGCTCTTGCAGCGTTTGGCCAGCGCCGCATCAATCGCGAGGATGTCATCGCCGGCCACGATAATCCGAGCCCGGTTGCGCGAGGTCTTGACAACCACGTCGCCCGGACCGGCTCCTGCCATAGCCACTTGATTAAGCCTGTCGGCCACCGTCTGCGCGCGTTCGCCGAGTCTGTCGCCAGCGCTGCCTCGTAGCCGCAGGATCACCTTGCCACGACCAGTGACCTGAGCACTCAAGCCATCAGCAGGCCGGGAAGCCTCAAATTGCAGGACACAGTTGACCGTCTGCGCGCTGCCAGTTGCCACAGCAAAGGCCACTAGTGCTAAAGCGCCAAGAACGCGTTTCATTACATGCTCCGATTCAACAAGCTGCGCGGCTGCGCAAGCAAAAGGCCTGGCGCCATTGCGCAGAAGCGGCCCCAGACCTTCACGTACGCATCCGTTCGTCAGAGAACTACTCGCTGTGCTCTCCGAGGCGTTGTTCGAGTTCGCTCATTCTTGCCTGCAGCGCGTTGAACTGCTTGAGCAGGGCAGGAAGCTTGCGCACGCTTACTTCAATGCGCATCGCGCTGCTGTGCTTGAGAGCGGGGAATCCGGAGTACACGCCCGGCTCATCAATATCTGAGATGACGCCACACTTGCCGCCGATCACCACATTGTCGCAGATCTTTACGTGGTCGTTGACGGCGGCCTGCCCGCCCATCGTAACATTGTCGCCGATTGTTGTACTGCCTGCTATACCAACCTCGCCGCACAGCAGGCAGTTCTTTCCGATGGTGACATTGTGGGCCACATGGACACTGTCGTCTATCTTGGTGCCTGTACCGATACGCGTGGCATTCACTGTCGCCCGGTCAACAGTCGTATTGGCCCCGATCTCGACGTCATCTTCAATGATGACGGTGCCGATCTGGGGGATCTTGTAGTGGCCCTGCGGTGTTGGTGCGAATCCGAAACCGTCGGCGCCAATGGCAGCGCCCGCGTGAATTATGCAGTTACTGCCTATGATCACGCGCTCCCCGATATAGGCCTGTGGATGGACGGTCGTGCTATTGCCGATTGTGACCTCGTGGCCGATGTAGGCCAACGGGAGAATCATGGCGCCAGCGCCAATGACAGTATTCTGTCCGATGAAAGCGTGAGCGCCGACACTGACGTTTGCGCCCATAACAACGCCATCTTCGATCACGGCGGTGGGATGCACCCCGGTATAGCATTTGGGCTCCGGAGCAAAGATCTGTAGCACACGATTGAACGCCAGCCGGGGGTCCTCGGTTATGATTATCGGCTTGCGCCCTGTGGTCGCGCTGGGCGGCACGATCAGCGCGGATGCGCCCGAGCTCTCACCGGCCGGCAGCATCGCCGGTTTCTCTATGAAAATGATCTGCCCGGTCTCTGCGTCGTCGAGTGTTCCGACGCCGGTAATTGTGACATCCTCGCCCCGTGCGCTACCTTGGAGTAGTTCGGCAAGCTCTGTTAGAGGATAGGCGTGTGTTGGCACTGTTTGTCCTCCTGCCGGTAGTGTCTAACGCTGCCACATTTGGCGCAACAGCGGCCTCATGCTATGGGTCAGATCGTCGCCTGTCGCCGGTTCCAGTGGTGGAATACACACAGCGGCGCCCAACTCCATTGCGCTTTTGCGAACCGCCAGGACCGTCTCACTGTAGATGTCCCGGCTCAGCTTCGCTCGCCTTTGCCTCAATGCGGAGGCCGCACGCCGTCCGGCAGCTTCATAGAGAGCGCCGGCATCGGCGCTGCGCTGGTCGGCGCCGTGGATAAAGATACCCCCAGCGCCCGGTTTCCACTCCAGCACGTCGGCCGTATAATCTGCGCTCTCAAAGCTTGTTAGCCGTTTAGACAAACGAGTGCCGATTTTGCTTCCGGAACTTACGGAAGTCTGCAATCTTTTTTTCATTTTATCCCACAGTTCCTGTTGCGCCTGTGCGAAAGCGACTTGCGCCTCCTGGCGTATCTTCGCCTCGTACTGGGCAAAGAGACGCTGGGAGGCCTGGCGCTGTTGTGCCATCTGGGCTTCGATCTTAGCCAGGATCTGCTCGCGCTGTGAGGGTGGGGCGTCACTGCCTTCACTGCCCCGTGGGCCCAGCAGGTCGGCATTCATCAGCGCTTCCTGGTACTTGCGGATTATCTCTGCCTCCTTTCGGGCAAGCTCCAGGTCTTGTGCGTAATGCGCCGCCTGCAGCTTCTTTTGCAGGTCCGTGCGCAGATTTCGCTCGATCCAGCGCAGTCGCGCGTCGAGGTCCGAGGCCAGCTCACCTGTCGGCTGTGGCACCGCTTGTACACGCCGCCGCTGCCAGCTTTGAGAGTAGCGCTGGTAGGCGTCGGCGCCAAACTGGGGCAACTCAGGCCCGATCAGCACCAGGCGGGGGTACGGCGCCAACGGCCTCTGCCAATCGCGTTCCCAGGCGGCGGCCGAGATGGCGCTAAGCCGCTGAATCTCGGCGTCGAGGCGAAGCAGTTGAGGATAAAGGGGATGTTCGGCCATTAACTGGGCCGGATAGACATGCCCGCGGCAGGACGCCTGCGGGGAAGTGGCTGCATCCGCAACGGTCGGGTCCTCCGCGCCCCCGGCGGGGCGCATTGAGGTGGCTTTGGACAATACTATCATGCCGGCCAGCAGGACTGCGAGAAGGGCTGCGATTTTCCAGCCGGCCATCTCGCCAGGCTTGGCCTTCATACGCGCGGCCTCAGTCCCCTGCCGGCTTGTTGAGCTCTTGAATGATGACCGGCGTCAGATCGGTTATCCGGTTGCTCGAGTAGAATACCATCGCGCTGTCCACCACCAGGTCATACTGCTGCTGCTCGGCCAGTCGAATTATGATGTCACGCACGCTGGACAGCAGTGCCAACTGCGCCTCAGAGCGCTTGTTCAGATACTCCTGTTCGATGGCTGCAGCGCGCTTGGTGATATCTTCACGGCGGCTGCTGAAGTTCTCCACAAGCGTGTTGAACTCGTCATCTTCCTCGGGAGTGCGGTCGGGCTTGGCCTGGAGGTCCAGGAAACGCTTCTCTTTCTGCTCCGACACCTTTCGCAACTCCTCCTCGCGCGTTTTCTGTGCTTCAGTCCATGTTTCTTTCGGTGCCTCGAGGATTTGGGCGATTTCGGCGAAGTTCTGCTCGCTGAGGAATACGTAGCTTTTCAGCTCGTCAAGATAGTTGGCCCACTTCTGCACCCAGTCGCGCAATTCATTTTGCTTTTCGACGAGCTCCTGGTACTGTTCGCTGACGAGGTCTAGATCAACCATGCCGATCTTTAGCGGCCCGGGCGAAGGCTGCTCGGCAGGCTGCGCGTCCGCATCTTGAGCGAGCAGCGCTGTGGCAGATACCAACAGCAACCCCATCACCACCACGAGCGCAATTATCCTTGCGTACCGAGCATTCCCTGACATTAGGTTGCTCCTTTCGAAGTGCCTCTCATCGCAATCAAGAGAAGGATCTCGGGCTGGAAGCCCGAGCTACGCGTTCATGAAATGCGGGCTAGAACATGTGGCCGAAGCTGAAGTGGGCCTGGCTGCCGTCCTCACCAAAGCCGAAGTCCAGACGAATCGGACCGATCGGGGTAATCACCCGCAGGCCGACGCCGACGCCGATATGGGCGTCGAAATCGAGGTCTTCGGCGGGAATTGAGAAGCCCGGCACCACAGTCGGAAACTCGCCGCCATAGGCGCCGCCGACATCAACAAAACCGACAGCCGCAAGCTTGTCACTGAGCCAGCGTCGGTACTCGACGTTGAGTAATAGCATGTTCTCGCCCCTGAACCGGTCATCCTTGTATCCACGGAGGGTATTGGTTCCTCCGACTGAGAAGGATTCAAATAGCGGCGGGGTCCCGAATGAGGTGCCCAATATCAGTCGCGCCGCCAGTACATCTCTGCCGCCGATCTGCTTGTACATCCGTCGCTCGGCCGTCAATTTCTGAAAATCCACATCGCCCCCCACGAGCTCATCGGCATATTCAAACGACGCCTCGGTGTAGCTACCTGCAGTGGGATTCATGATAATGTTGCGGGTATCGCTGCTGCGGCCGACCGTGATACTCGCCAGTCTGCCGCCGGGATGCAGCGGCGTAGCTACCACTATCGGGCTGAGAATGTCGCCAGGGCCGGGATTGTCCACCAACGCTCCGGGGTCATAACCGCCCACACCATTTGAGGTGTCCTCACCCAGGTTGGTTCCGGACCACGCCCCACCGGAGCTGTCTTGTCCGGCGCCGGGAGCGAAGCTGCCCTCGCCAATAGTACGCACTCCCTGTAGGAAGCTGCTGGAGACCTCCTCGCTGCGAAAGCCGAATTGCATCCGTGAGGTTTTGGTGGTGGGGACTGACACTGACATGTTGACGCCGGTGCGCCGCTCCTCGAAAGTGTCCTCCGCGGTCGTCACGGCGGCTCCACCTATGAAGCGCCTTCTTCTTTCGGTGTCAAAAACCCGTAGTGAGAATGAGGTGCCTTTGGCGTCGAGGTAGGGTTCAAAGAATTTCGCTTCGTAGCTTGTTCGGCCGAACAACTCGAGGTCAATCGAGGCGCGCTCCGCCCTGCCCCGGAAGTTGTTCTCGGCAAGCGACAAAGCCAGCACGAAATCATCCAGACTGCTGTAACCAAAGGCCACCGACGCCTCTCCGGTACGCTTCTCCTCAGGCTGTATGGCCACTATTACGCCGCGCTCGGGATCTTCCACACCAGGCCGAATGTCAGAGCCTACGTTCTCGAATATGCCGAGGTTGAAGATCCTGCGCACCTGCTGGACAACCTTCTGCTCCTGGAAAAGCTCCCCGGGCTGAAGCTCGATCTCTCGTGTGACCACTTCCTGCCTGGTGCGCACCAGGCCCTCGACGATCACGTCTTCAATGCGTGCCTCTTCGATGACGAAGGTGACCACCCCGAACTTGGTAACCTGGACGTCGGAGACATGAGCCATGTAGCCCAACTGGCTGTAATACTCCGCAATTCGGCCCACGTCGCGCCTGATGGCACTGTCATCTACTACATGGCCCTCGCGGATAAACAACACCTCGCGCAGTTTCTCGTCGGTTATCACCGTATTGCCAACCAGCTCGACCCGGGTTATCCGTTTCTTTTCAACAACTGTGATGACTACCGCCACGCCCTTAGCAAGCTGCTCACGCTGTACCGAGACCTCATCGAAGTAGCCGAGCTTCATGATGGTGCGCTGGGCCGCTTCCCTGGCTGTCGCAGTGCAGGGCGCACCGATCTTGAGGACATCCGCGACTTCCTCGATGATTGCTTCGGCCGAGATATAGTCGTTGCCCTCGACCCGGATCTCCGCAATCAAAGGCTCGTCCTGGGCCCAGCATGCACCAGCCCCTATCCCGCCTAGCAATAGTCCAAGTATTCCGACCCATATCAGACAGCGCGCCTCGGTGTAAATCATGCTCACACCTCTCCTGGCAAATACGGCAGTGCCGACATATATGTGGTTTGCCTACGTTGTTATTTCAGTTTGGTTATCTCATATTTGGTGTCGGGCTGCCCCTCGACAGGCTCAGGGCCTGCGGGAAGCCCGACCTGCGCGGGAGAGGAGCAGGTTCGCTACGGCTCCTCCCGCAGATACGCCTCGAGACGCTCTCGCAATACCGAGCGCGCTCGAAATAGGCGTGACTTGACGGCTTCAAGGCTGCAGTCAAGTATATCAGCCATTTCGTTGTAGGAAAAGCCCTGATAGTCTCGCAATACGATCACTTCACGGTAATCATAGCGAAGACGATCTACCAGACGTGCCAGGAAGTCTCGCAACTCTCGGTTCTCCGCGAGCCGTTGGGGAGCGAAACTCTCGTCGTTTATCTGGAAGAACAGTTGGTCTTCGTCGTGCGACTCCAGCGGGGCGTCGAGGGACGCCACCTCGGTGCGTGAGATTCGTCCCTGCCGCTCCAGCCGGTTCTTTGTCAGGTTGACCGCGATTCGATAGAGCCACGTGTAGATCTGGGATTCTCCGCGAAACGTCTCCCATGCGCGGTAGGCATTGACAAAGGTGTCCTGCGTCAGGTCCGCTGCTTCTTCAGCATCGCTAATCAGGCGGTAAATAACACTATAGACGCGGTCATAGTTGTCCGCGATTATTTTCCGGAATTCTCCGCGCTTGTGTTGATCTGTCACTTAAGCTTCACGCCCGCTGACTGTGTCCGATGACCGGAGGCAAGCCGGGACGCGAAACAGAGTCTTAGACAGGTCGCAGCCTTGCCGGTTGCAGGCTTGCCCCAGGCTCGAACTCACCTGCTCAGAATTGCCATAGCTTCTCCAACTGCACCCGGTTCCGGCTTCTTTCATCGGTCGTGTACGACACCCGCAGGCTGTCGCTCACCTCGTATGAGACGGTCATATCATATTCCTTTTGGTCTCCCCCAAAGGCGGTGCGATAGGACACCAGCAGGTCATCCATGACGTATTTGCCAACCTTGATCTCAACAGGTTGGTTGAAGGTGAAGTTGACGCTCAACTCAGAAAGCCCCAGCGCTCGCCGCAATTGCTGTTCGATTGGCTCAAACACGGCTAGCTTGAAGCCCGCGGCCAGAGCTGCCAGGAACTGCTCAGAGACCACCCGCTGAATATCCGTGGGGCCGCCATCTGATACCAACCCTCCCAACGGCGTCGCTCCCAAGAGGGCATATATCTGCGACTCCTCCAGCGGCGGTGTTGACGAGACCTGGAGATCCCACTGCTCCGGGAGCGTGCCGATCAGATAGATGTTGATTGTCACCGACCCTATGTCCTGACCGTGAAGGCTGGCCGATTGCAGCACCGTTTGCGCACTGCCCCGGACATTGCCAGTAAGCCCCAGCTTCACCGGATCGGACCGTAACGGCGGCTTCGGCGCCAGCTTGTAGTCCACCGACAGTTGCTCTATGGTCGCCACGCCGCCCGGTACCTGCGTTCGCCCCTCCTGCGCCTCGACCAGGCCCTCGATTACGGGCCTCTGCGGCGTCCCATGCAAACGCAGCGCGTCCGGCGTCGGCTGCAAGGGCGCAGCAATTCCGGGGCCGCTCACCTTCATGTCAAGCCCCAACATCACCTTCACATCGAACTGCGGTTTCGGATACTTGGTGCTGAGCGCGTACATGTCCTTCTTTTCGCCGCCGCCGCCGCCGGTCGAAAAACCGATTTGGCCGTGGCTGATGGTGTAGTTGCCGCTTACCAGCGCCGGCTGGCCTCCGCCCGGGCCGAAAACAGTGATCGTCCCGTCGACAAGAGCCTCCAGCAGTCCTGTTACCGCCACTTCACTGCGATCGGCCACCAGCGCCATGTCTATCTGATTGCCGGCCAACTCGGCGAGGCGGAAATCCGCCAGTTGTGCGTTGCCATTCAGCGCTATTCGGCCCTTGCCAAACAGGCCGCCGAGTTCGTCCACAGTCAGTTCCGGGGGCTGATCGCCGCCACCTTTGAGCGCTATCTTGCCCCCAAGGTCGCGGATGATCAGGCCCTTGAGGAGTTGCTGTTGGTCGGCCGCGATGCTCAGCGCCAGATCGTAAGTGTTCTTGTGCAAGCTCTCAACAGCAAAATCCCTGAAGTCGGCCTTGCCAGCGAGGGTCACCAGGGCGTTACCCCAAGTGCCTTGCGCCTTCCTGATGACTATTGCGTTGACAAGCCCCCGGCCGCCGATTTCCAGGTCAATAGCGATGTCGCTCAGGGGCTTTTTCGTCTGATCAAGCGCAATGGAACCGTCCTGTATGTGCAACAGGCCGAGCAAAGATGGGTCCTCGGGTGTACCCGTCAATTCCAAAGCGCTGTTGAGCGAGCCGCTAACAACCATCTTTTCCCATGTATCGGGCGCTTGCGTACCGTCGCGGCGCGCTTTGTGCTGTACGGATTCATTTATTAGTACAGGAATCAAGGCCAACTCGGTTTCCTCAACTGTCGCCTTAACCTCCATCTTGCGATCGGCAACAATGCCCAGCGGCTTCCACGAGAACGGAAGCGTGCCGTGGACGACTACCTGCTGCTCTTCACGCTTGACTATGAGAGTATCAATGTCGAGCTTGCCTTCTGCAAGTGTGATGATGGGGGCCTGGAGCATGTCAAAGCGGATTCCGGAGATACCGGGTTCCATAACGTCTATGCTTGCCCTGATCTGCGGCTCGCGAGTTTTTCCGCTCGCAGCGATGGTAAAGCCCAGCTCGCCGGTCATGTCCGTCTCCAGCGGCATCCACTTCTCGTAGCTCACCAGGCTTATGCCCGAGCCCTCGATCAGCATACTCACCTCGCCGTCGAATTCCAGGTCGCCTGCGGCGGTAATCAGCGCATCACCTTGTATTGCCTCCCCTGCAACATCATGCAGCCCGCTACGGTCCGCCCTGGCGCGGACCTCAACTTGCGGCAAAGTGACTCCGTCAAATGCCGCTGCTTGCAGTCTGACGGCACCTTCAGCCCAGGGCGCCTCCAGGGTGCCGAGAATGTCCACATCTGCGTAAACCTTCCCATCAAGACGCAATGACATACTGTCAATGCTTCGCAACAGCGCCCGCTGGTCCTCGGGGCTTGTATTCTTTGCAGTCGCCGATGCCGCCACAGGCCGCGCTATGCCAAGCAGCTCTGATGCGTTGGTGTCACTAAGGGTAATGTAGCCGTCTATCTCGCTGCTGTCCTGGTAGTAGTGGCCGGTGACCGACAACTGCCCTCCAGCCACCTCGCAGCGCAAGTGCTCAAGCTTGACGATACCTTTCTTCAGCGTCACCTCGCCCAGTAAGTCGTCCAGCACCTCGTCGCCGAGTTGGATCTGCTCACTGACTACCAGCGCCCGCCCCGTCAATGCGTCGAACGGCCCTTCGATCTGGGCTACCGGTATCTGCAGCAGTCCCGCCACTTCCAGATGGATGTCCTGTAACTGGTGTATGGCCTCCAGGTAGATGTCGGCCGCCGAAAGGCTTGCCGACAACACCGGCTGCTCGTCGCCGAGGTCAATGGACGCTTGCGCATGCAAGTGCGAGCCTTGCGCCTCAAAGACCCCATCTTCTACCGTCAGAATGTCGCCGGCGAACTCAAAGGGTATGCGCCCCTCGGTTATGTCCAGCGTGGAAGTCAGCGCGTGGGCAACTTGCACTGTACCGGCCACGACCGGGCTTGCCAGCGTCCCGCTGAACACACCGTCAGCCTCAGCAAGTCCATCAATGTCTTCCCAGTCCTTGTCCAACATCTCCACAACATCGGCAAGCTGGACGCCGGCGAGCTCAAAATGCCCGGCGATTTCCGACTCGATACCGGCGCTGTCGCCTGCCTGCTCTGCGCTCAACTCCGCCAGATTCGATACCGAGCCGCTGGCCGAAAGTGCGGCACTGCCCCGAGTTGCCAGCAAGTGTGCCACGTCGAGATTGCTGCGGTCGGCGGCCAGCTCAGCCGACAGCGCGTCTACGTCATAGTCCTGGTAACGCGGCTCAAATACAACAGCACTCGCCACCACCGCCGGATCGGCAAAGGTGCCGTCAATCTGGCCGTGGGCGTATAGTGTTCCGTGCACCCCGTCAACATCAAACCGCCCCATGATCTCATCAAGCTGCACCTCCGCCACCTGAAAGTCCAGGGCCAGCTCAGTGTCCGCGCCTTGCCGGTAGCCTTTCAGTTCGCCCTTGGCCCACAGTGTCGCCAGCGGGTCGGCGGCAAAGGCGGTCATTATCCGGATGTCTTCGCCTTCCTGCCTTGCCAGCGCCGCCGCGCGTGCCACGCTATATTGCTCATAGGCCAGCCCGGTGGCACTGATGCTGGCCATCGAACTGAGCTGCTCGTCCCGGTACTTCAGGCCAAACGCGGCTGTCACCTGGCCCTGTGGCACCGACTGCAGGCCGGTCAGTTCGGCCGGCAGTTTGTCGAGCTCCGCAAGGTCTATCTGGCTCAGCGTGCCGTTTGCATGAACCGCCAGCGACTCTTCGCTGAAATCAATCACCGCATCGCCGGCCAGAGTGCCCCCCATAAGCTCCGCCTTCACGTCACGCAGTTGCAGCGCCTTGCCTGCCAGCGTCACCTCTGCGGCCATTTCGCTGATCTCAACATCGCCCACGCTCACACTGTCGAGTGCAAGCTGCGTGTGCACCAGCGGGTCGCCGGCGATCCACTGCACCTCTGCGGACACGTTGCTGAGCGGAGAGACCGTTATTGCCTCGGGCCACTGCGTCGCGTCGTCGGGGTTAAGTTGGATTGCCCCCGGATCAAGGCTGGCGACATCAAGCTTCCCTAGCACCGCTGGTTGTGCCGCGTCGAGCAGCGACAGAGCCACCGCCACCTGCTGACCTGTCAAGTTGATGCCCTCGGCGGGGCTGACGCTGACCTCGCCCGGGGCCTGCACTGAGGCGTCTATGCAGGCGTGATCGAGGGGGCCGGTAATGTTGATGTCAACATCGAGCGGCCCACTGATCGAAAACTCCGGGAGCGAGGCCACAGTCTGTGCGGGCAGCAGTCGCAGCATGCGAGCTGCGTCAAGCTCGGTCGCGCGCACCTGCAGGTCAAGCGTCGGCTCCTGAAAGTCCAGTAAACCGCCTTCCAGCCACACGTCGCTGTCCTGCCACTTGAGCCGCAGGCCGTCGGTCACCACCCCCTGTGGCGTCACGGTGACCGGCCCGGCAATGCCCACTGACGCCATCTCGAGCGCCGCTATGGCTACGGCGGTGGAGCCAAGATCCGCGTGCACACAGTAGCCGACAGCCGGCTCCGCGCTTGCCCGTACCTTATAGACCGAAGCATCTATCTGCGCCCGGCCGCTGTCAACGACGAAATCGCGACTCGGCCAGAAGCACCGCTGCACCCATGCCAGGTCCAGGTCGCCAACTTCCCCGTCCAGGCTGAAGTCGCCACTAGCGGTGTCCAGGACCATGTCCACTGCGATACCGCTGAACTGTCCTTCCACGGCGTTGCCTGAGAGGTGCGCTTTTGTCAATCCGGGCCGTCTCAGGTCCACCAGAGCGGAGACATCTGCCAGTTCGACTTGCAGTGGGGCGCCAGAGAAGGTGTCGCTGTGATCGGTATAGCGGATGTGTGCGTCTTCGAGGTGAACCTGGCCCTGAAACTGCTCCTCGGGAGGTGCTGGTTCTTCCGGCGGGGGCAGCAGGTCCTCGAGATTCAGCCGACCATCGGCGTAGCGCGTGACGTCCACTTCAAGCCCTTCGACGCGGACCTCCCGCACCGCCGCCGCCGGCGCCTTGGTGCGCAGTAGAATCGCCGGCAGGTCGTAACTGAGCCGCAGCCGACTGGCCGAAAGCACCGCCCCGTCGCTGACAGTGTCGCTGCGAGCCACCGCAATGCCGGCCACCTCAACATCTGTCAGGAGATTCCCGGTGACCGCGCCAACTCGCACCTCCCGGCCGGTCATGTCGGCAAGCTGGCAGGCAACCAACTCTTGCGCCCGCTGATGCAGCCACGCGCTTTGGCTGACTACCAGATAGCCGGTAGCCAGCAGTCCCACCAGGGGAATCGTTATAATTGCCACTACTGATAGTAACCGTCGCATAGTGCCGGAGGAGTGCAGGATTTGACAGGCAAACCGTTTATGGGGTACATAGAGCGGTTCTTAATAAGCGGCGAAGAATACCCCAGTGCAATCACGCCAATGACCTCGGGCTGGAAGCTGAGAACGCTATCGCGTTCTCACCTGAGCCTTGCAAGAGACGCAAGGCTCAGGCCGAGCCACGGATTCATGAATAGCGCTACCTGGCGTCGCGTGCCGCCGCGGCAAGGGTGCCTGCACAGTAGCTGCTGCGCACGAACGGCCCTGCGCTGACGTGCTTGATTCCTGCTGCCCTTGCCCAGTCCGCGTAGTGCTCGAATTGCTCCGGAGGCACGTATCTGTCAACCGGCAGATGTTGTCTTGTCGGCTGCAGATACTGACCGATGGTGACGATGTCACAACCTACTCGCGCCAGGTCGGTCAGTAGTTTCTCGATTTGGGCATCCGTTTCGCCAACGCCAACCATGAAGCCTGATTTGACCACTATATACGGACTGTTCGTCCTTACGGTGGCCAATACCTGCAAGGAGCGCTCATGATCAGCCTGGGGGCGGAGTGTCGGGCTAACCTCCCGCACCGTCTCTACATTGTGATTGAACACCGTGGGCTGCGCTGTAAGTACGACCTTGAGCGCCTCTTCATCTCCCCGGAAGTCAGGAGTAAGGACCTCCACGCCGGTCTCGGGCAAGCGCTCCTGGATCGCCTTTATCGTGGCTGCAAAATGTGCCGCGCCACCGTCCGGCAGATCGTCGCGGGTGACAGAGGTCACCACAACAAACTTCAGACCCAGGTCTGCAGCCGCCTCCGCCACACGCCGGGGCTCATCGGAGTCGAGAGGCGCTAGCTGCCGGCCGGGTGCGGCGTGGTTGACTGCGCAAAACCGGCAGTGGCGCGTGCAGGTGTCGCCCATCAGCATAAATGTCGCGGTTGCGCGCGAGAAACATTCACCGATATTAGGGCAGCGCGCGGTTTCGCAGACCGTGCACAGCCCGTGGGCGCGCAGAAGCCGGCGCGTTGCTGCGCTCTGACTCTGCTTGCCGATCTTCACACGCAGCCAACTTGGCACTCTATGATGTTGTTTCGCCAACCGCTCTCGTGCCTCTCTCGATCAGTCGAGTTGTCATTCGCCAGATACGACACGCGGGAGGCAGTCGTGTCGCCTCCCGGTAAATGTACCCACGTACTCGCGTTTTGTGCGGCCGTCAGCGCTAGCTGACTGAGGCCGGCTTCACTCGGCACTGAGCAGCCGGTTCAGCAGCTCTCCAACAGTGTTAATGAAGTGGCCCTTTTTCTCGATATGGACTCCATCGTACTCGGCAACCTTTAGCACATCGCCGGGCTGATTGGCGTAGCCCGTCAGCACGACCACCGTGATCGGGGCCCAAAGCGGATTGTTCTTGACCGCTACCAGCACCTGCCAGCCGTCTATCTCGGGCATCACGATGTCCAAGAGTATGCAGTCGTACATGTCGCCCTGGCTGGTCGCCTCACACAGCTTCTGCAGCGCTTCTCGTCCGTTGCCCGCCTCATCGTAACGAAAGCCCAGGTCATCCAGGGCCTTGGCAACTACTTTCCGCAACTGATAATCGTCTTCCACGATCAGAATGTTTGGCATTTAGTCCCTAACCACCTTGTCGCCCACATCAGCATATTATCGCGACCTGCGATACGCGCCGGCCTCACCGGCAGCAACAGAAGAGTCTGTCAGCGCGTCTTCTCAAACTCTCTTCGTTCACGCTCTGCCTCACGCTGCATATCCCGCTCGGCAATGGCCTCGCGCTTGTCGTACTGCCTTTTTCCTCGGCACAGGCCTAGCTCAACCTTGGCATACCCACGCTCGCTGAAATAGACACGCAACGGGATAAGCGTATAGCCCTTTTGGCGCACCTGCCGGTCTAGTGTTGCGATCTGCTGCTTCTTCAGCAGTAGCCTGCGCCTGCGAACCGGGTCGGGCGGCTCTGTGCCGGTGGCGTGCTTGTACGGGCTGATGTGCATCCCGTGCACCCACACCTGGCCGTCGTGAACCTGGGCATAACACTCATTCAGGCTCACATTGCCGGCCCGCAGAGACTTTACCTCCGCACCGCGCAGCTCCATGCCCGCCTCGTAGCTCCTGTCCACGAAGTACTCATGGCGCACTTTGCGATTGGTCGCAACATTACGATTGCCCATAACGCCATCATAATATCCGATACAATGCGCAGCGTCAAGATTGCGTCCGCCAGCATCGCGCAGCCCATAGACGCAGGAATCGCGCTGGTGCGCAGAGAAACTTTCCGTTCGACCAAACAGCATACGTGCAGGGAGAAGATGTTGCCGAGAAGGGCTCTGCGGCAAATTGAAAAGCTGCGCGGCAGTTTGTTCTCAGCCGGCGGTCCGCTGCTCGTCGCCCGCGCGCCGGCGCGGCTCGATGTCATGGGCGGAATCGCCGACTATTCCGGCTCTCTGGTCCTGGAATGGCCGCTCGCCCAGGCCACCGTCGCCGCCGCTGCGCCCCGCTCCGATACGCTTGCCATCGCCTACAGCTTCTCTGCCGCTGACCTCGGCCTCGAGCCCGAAGTGGCGGTGCCACTGGCGAAGCTCTGCGCGTCAGAACGTACCTATGCGGATGTCGCGGATCTGTTTGCCAAGACAGGCAAGAGCTGGGGCGGATACGTGCTCGGGTGCGTTGCGGTGCTGGTCGCTGAGGGTATCATGCCAGCGCCAGCTTGTGGCCTCAGTATTGCCGTCTGCAGCGACGTGTCTATCGGCAGCGGTGTGGCCTCATCCGCCTCGCTGGAGGTCGCTGCCATGTCTGCCATCGCTGCTCATTACCAATTGCAGATCGAGCCGCTGCGGTTGGCGCGTCTTTGCCAGATCGTCGAGAACCATGTCGTCGGCGCGCCGTGTGGTATCATGGACCAGGTGACCGCCTCCCTGGGCCGCAAGGATCATCTCCTGGCCATCCGCTGCCGGCCCCATGAGATCGTCGGCGATGTCCGCGTCCCCGACGGCTACGGTGTCTTCGGCCTGGTCTCGGGCGTCCGCCACAGCGTCGGCGGCAGCCGCTACGGCCGCACCCGCGCCGCCACCTTCATGGGCAAGAAGATCATCGAAGCTGCGACCGGACAGCGCACGGACTACCTGACCCAATACTCACCTGCCGATTACAGGGAGACGCTTCACAAGATCCTGCCGCCACGCATCAAGGGCGGGGATTTCCTGGACGAGTACGGCCGCACGGATGATGACGCTACCGCCGTCGAAGCGGGTGTCACGTACTCAGTCCGGCCGTGCACCCGCCATCCTATTTACGAAAACGCCCGCGTAGCCCAATTCGCTGAGTGTATCGAGCAGGGCACCGAGTCGGCCATGATCGGCGCCGGGAAGCTGATGTACGCCTCCCATCACAGCTACGGGCGCTGCTGCGGTATGGGCTGCCGCGAAACCGACCTGCTTGTGAGACTGGTGCGCGAGCTGGGGCCTGAGCACGGCTTGTACGGTGCGAAGATCACCGGCGGCGGCTGCGGGGGAACTGTAGCGGTTCTGGCCCGCGCCGACGCTGATGACAAGCTCAGGGACGTTGCCTCGCAATACCAGCAACGTACCGGCCTTGAGGCAGAGATCCTGCGCGGCTCCTCCGACGGGGCCGCCCATTCGCCGGTTCAATCAATCAAACAGCCGCCGCACCGCAATCTGTGAGGAGCATTGCTTTGACCTCCCGAGAACGTGTCATCGCCGCATTCGAACATCGCAGGCCCGACCGCGTGCCGGTGGACTACTGGGCCCATAAGCCGGTCACCGAGCGCGTCCAGCAGGCCGTGGGTGCCGAGGATTACGAGGGGATGCTCACTGCTCTGGGCGTGGACCTGCGCGACGTGCGCAATAGCGCCACATATATCGGGCCCGAGCACCATTTTCTGCCCGATGGCAGGGAGTGTGACACATGGGGCGTGCCGCTCAACCCGGGGGGCACCTACGCCGCAAGTGTTACCCAGACACCTCTGGCCTCTGCCACGACCGTGGCCGCGATCGAGACCCATCAGCCTTTTCCCGAGCCCGACTGGTGGGACTATGGCAGCGTGTACGACGCCTGCCTCGCCGGCGGCGACAACGCCGTGATGGGTGGTGCATGGTCGCCGTTTTTCTGCATGGCCATGTACCTGATGGGGATGCAGGAATTGCTCACGGCCATGGCGCTGTACCCGGCAGTGGCCGAGGCGGTGCTGACGCGCGTGACCGACTTCTACCTGGAAAGCTGCCGCCGCCACTTCGAGGCCGCTCGCGGGGAGATGCAGATATTCTTCATGGGTGACGACTACGGCGGCCAGACCGGCCCGCTCATCAGCATCGAGATGTTCCGCAAGTTCATCAAGCCGCATCTGACCAGGCTGTTCGCCCAGGCGAAAGACTACAACATCAAGGTGATGCTCCATTCCTGCGGCAGCGTCTATGATTTTTTGCCGGACTTGATTGATATCGGCATGGATGCACTTGACCCGGTGCAAGTGCGCGCGAAGGACATGGAGGCGGAGCGGCTGGCGCGCGAATTCGGCAAAGATATCTGCTTCCACGGCTCGATTGACACCCAGCAGACACTGCCCTTCGGGACGGTTGAGGATGTCAAAGCCGAGGTTGCATCTCGCCTTGAGTCGTTCCGGGAGGGCGGCTTCATCTGCGCGCCCAGCCAGGAGTTCATGGAGGACATCTCCACCGAAAATATCCTCGCCCTGTATCAAACAGCCGGCGCCTATGTGCCGTGACAGACCGCTGCAGGATTGCAGACAGCGGCGGGGAAGAAACCTGCAAAGGGCGAAGGGACGACAATGATGAAAGCCGGACGGCTCAATGCCGCTGTCGTTGGCGCAGGGATATATGGTCACATTCACGCCTGCGCCTACCAACGCGACCCACGTACCGAGCTGGTTTGCGTATGGAGCCGCAGCCAAGAGCGCGCACAGGCGGCAGGCGAAAAATGCGGAGTGACATACACCACCGAGCTGCAGCGAATTGCCGAGGATGACCAGATAGACATCGTCAGCATCGCGACGCCTGATTTCGCCCATACTGAGGCTGCACTGACGATGCTGGCAGCCGGAAAGCACGTCCTCGTCGAAAAGCCTCTGGCGATGTCGAGTGCCGAGTGCAGAGACATCCTGGCCGCTCGCGACAAGGCCGGCGTAAAGCTCATGGTCAACTTCCACAACCGCTGGTATCCGCCCATCGCCCAAGCTAAAGAAGTGATTGACCAGGGCCAAATCGGCCAGCCGGTCGTGTGCTACGCGCGCCTCAGTGACCAGATAATCGTGCCAACCGAGTGGCTTAGCTGGGCGGGCAGCAGCGGGCCGGAGTGGTTCCTGCTCCCGCACCTGGTGGATATTGTGCGGTGGCTCTTGGCGCAAGAGGTTAGTAGCGTTTTCGCCAGCGGCCACAAGGGCATCCTGCAGGCCAGAGGCATTGACTGCTACGATGCGGTCCAGGCACAGCTTCTGATGGGCGACACAATCGTCACCCTCGAGTCGTCCTGGATTCTTCCTCGTGCATGGCGCAGTGTAATTGATTTCAAGATTGACATCCTCGGCGAGACAGGTAAAATCGCCATCGAGGCTGATAAGGAAGGGCTGGAAATTGTCACAGCCGACCACTATGAGACTCCCTTCATTCTCGATCCGATGACCACCGAACTGCTGCCCTTCCAACACTTCATTGATTGTGTCCTGAACGATGAAGAGCCATCTTGCAGTGGAGAAGACGGCCTGGCGGTGACACAGGTCATCGAGCAGATTGTTGCATCACTCGAGGACGGCATGGCGCACAGCCTCTCACGCAGCGACAGGGCTCACGCAGGCGATTGACTATGGGTAGCTGCTCACCTGGCAAAGACACCGGCACGTACGGAGAATACGGGAGCGACAGAAGCCGTCACGCAATCGAGATGAGTGAGATGAGTAACATGAGTACAATGTTCATGGCCTTTACGTTTGTATTGGCTGCCTGCACCATGGCCTGGGGCCAGCCGGGCGAGTACTGCGAGTCGTTCGAGGACGGGGTGCCGGCTCACTTCGTCGCGACCCGAGTGGAGAGTTTGAGCCTCAGTCCGTGGCACTACAAGCATGGCAATGGTTCGTTGCGCTGGGATTGGGCCAAGGGCGAGGAGCTGGTCATCCACCACGGCATCGGCGATGTGGCTCGCGTCGGCGGCTTCCTCAACCGGGCCAGCTTCTCCGTGTGGCTGTACGTGGAAAAGCCGGTGTCAGATGCGCTGGTGTTTGAATTCCGCGAGAGAGACAAAGTCACCGGCTCCTTCCGGTTTCCGCTGGAGTTCAGCGGCTGGCGGCAGGGGCGTCCGTTCTACGACGGTTTCCCACAGGGCCGGCCTACGGCGGAGGTGGACAACATCCGCATCGCTGCGCCGACCGCGACCGAGAAGGGGACTGTATCTCTCGATTTCATCAAGTATAACACCCTTACCTATTTCAATCGCGGCCCGATCATCCCTGACAGGGCGGCCCAGCGGCGGCGCCCAGTGCCGGACGAGCAGCGCTTCCCCAGGCCCCAGCGCGTGACCGAGGCCGAACTGGCGGGCATCCGCAAGTTGGGGGGCGGCCCCGCTGCTGAAGGGCCGGGCATTGCCGAAGCACGGCTAAACGACCTTTGTGATAAGGTCCAAGCGCTTGGCATTGTGCGCGATGAGCACGGCGTGCGCGGCCCCGGCCTTGACGGCGTGCAATATTACGTGGCCTCACCTGGCCAATATGGAGGCAAGGATGTTCGCTACTGGCAGGACGAGCACGGTCCCGACGGGCCGGACTTGCAGGGCCCCGGGGACATGGTCAACCTTGCCAACGAGATCGCCGGCGCATATCGGGCCAGCAACGACGAGCAGCAACGTCGCCGCCTGGCGGAAGCTTTCCTGGTCATTGCAGACCATCTCCAGGACCAAGGCGAGTCGCTCGACATCAAGGCCGTCTTACCGATGGGCGACGTGCTGGCACAGGAGGGGCGACTGGAGCACCACCTTGACGCCGTTCTCCGCCGCTGGGGCGGCGATGCGTTTTTCGTCGAGGGTGATGCTTATGTTCGCTCCAACATGGATTTTTATTCCTACTTCGTTGCCCGTCTGCTTCGCCTGTGTTTGGTACAGGTTGATGCGAACGAGCAGGTCCGCTGGCTGAATGCCTGGAAAGCGATGCTCGAGCGATCGGTGCTGCAGCCAGCAGGCGCCCTGAAAGTTGACGGTTCGGCGTACCATCACCACGGTCACTATCATTCCTATGCCCAGGGCTCCTTCCCAAACTTTCTTCAAGTGTTCCAAGAGGTAAGCGATACGCCCTGGCGTCTGAGCGCTGAAGCGCATGAGAGGCTGCGCCGCGCAATGCTCGCCCAGCGGATATACTGCAATCAGCTTGCTAAGCCGCTCTCGCTCAGCGGACGTAGTCCATTCGTACCTGGTTACGGCGGCATCCTTCCGTACGGAGTGGAAGCGCTGGACGCTCTGGCGCGCTTTGGGACGCCAGATGGAAAGCAGGAAGTTGACCCCGAGGTGGCGGCGGCATATCTGCGCCTGGTGCCCGAAGCAGCCAACAACGAACCATATCGCAGCCTGGGTATTAAGCCGGAGCCGGACCCCAATGGCACTTTCGTGATGCCATACGCCGGCCTGCTGTGCCATCGCCGCGACAACTGGCTGGCCGCGGTCAAGGGCCAGAGCAAGTATGTCTGGGGAAGCGAGAGACAGGCCCGGCGCAACTGCTACGGGCTTTTCCAGGGCCTGGGGAACCTGGAAATCCTGGCCGGGGGAACCCCTGTCAGCGCAGAAGCAAGTGGTCGCCAGGGGCGCGGCTGGGACTGGCGACGCTTCGAGGGCACCACCGTCCCGCAACTCCCGCTGGAAGAGATAGAGAAGGGCTGGACTTCTGCCGGCACCGAACGTTCGCCCGAAACTTTCGTGGGCGGACTCTCACATCAAGGTCGCCAGGGCATTTTCGCCATGATTCTGAACCAGCCCATCATGCCTGACACGACCCTCACGGGAAGAAAGAGCTGGTTCTTCAACGACGACCAGATCCTTTGCCTGGGTTCCGACATCTCCTGCGACGAGGCGCAGTATCCTACCCAGACAACTTTCTGCCAGAAAGCCCTCCGGGCAAACGAGCAGGGCGCGTTCTCACCCACCCTCCTTGATGGGGCGGACTTCACCTCCTTCCCGGAGGAGCGAACGCTTGACGAGGCCAAGCCGCACTGGTTCCTCGATGTTCAGCAGACTGGTTATTACTTGCCTGCTGGGCAGAAGGTAACTGTGGCGCGCCAGCATCAAACGAGCCGGGACGTTAACGACTGGGAGGACACAGAAGGGGATTTCCTGACCGCGTGGACTGATCACGGCAAGGCCCCCGACGCCGCAAGCTATGAATATGTGTTGGTAGTTCGGGCGACCCCTGAGGCGATGCAGAAGCTTGCCGCCGAACCGTCTTACCGGGTCATTCAGCGCGACCAGGACGCCCACATCGTCTGGCACACCGCGGCCCGCCGATGGGGCTGCGCGTTGTTCGTCCCGCAGGAGGTCACCCCGCACACAGTCGCGACTGAGACGCTGCCGATCAAAGCGGTTGACCGGCCGTGCCTCATCATGGCCGAAGCGGTGCGCGACGGGAAGTTGGACGTGAGCGTGGCTGACCCCGATCTGAACCTGGAAAACGGAGTGAACCAGCCGCGGCCGCTGCGTGTCACCCTGCGCGGGCCCTGGCGTCTGCTGGAGGCGACGGGAACCGTCTGCGCCTGGCAGTTGCCGGACACGGACGAGCACGTCCGCATCGTGTCAGCAGATGCGGCGGAGACAGTCCTGGAAATCATCTGCCAGCACGGGGCAAGCTACGACATAAGGCTTGCCCGCTGATGACAAGAGGTACAGTAGCCCAATCCAACAGGGCGGGAAAGGCGAGTAGTTACGATTATGCAATATCGCAAATTGGGAGATTCCAATCTCGAAGTCTCAGCGGTCGGCTTCGGCTGCTGGCAGATAGGTGGGTACTACTGGGGCCGCGTGGACGAGGCGGAGTGGATTGCCGCGGTGCAGCGCGCGCTCGATTCGGGGATAACTCTGTTTGACACGGCGGATTGGTACGGCTTCGGGCGCTCGGAGGAGCTTCTGGCGAAGGCTTTGGGGCCGCGCAGAGATGAGGCCGTAATCGCCACCAAGGTGGGACTGACCATGCGCGGTGGCAAGCACGACTTTGCGTCTGACGAGCTGCTCGAACTGGAGGACCACATCGAAAAGGACCTCAGCCGCGCCCACATCATGCAGGCAGCCGAAGACAGTCTGCGCCGGCTCCAGACCGACGTAATAGACCTCTACCTTCTGCACTGGCCGGACGTCACAACGCCGCTGGCGGAGACTATGGAGGCGATGGGCGAGCTGGTGCAGGCCGGCAAGGTCCGGGAGATCGGCTGCTGCAACTTCTCGGTCGCCGAGATGCGCGAGGCACATTCTTACCGTGCCCTAGCAGTCCACCAGTTGCCCTACAACATGCTCAACCGCGAGCCCGAGCAGGAGCTGCTCGCCGCCTGCCGGGATGCCAACATCGGCACCATGGCCTACTGGACGCTGTTCAAGGGCACGCTTGCGGGTAAGTACACGGAGGATTCCGTATTCGAGACCGACGACTGGCGGCATCACGATCCTGCATTCCAGGGCGAGACCTTCAAGCGTAATCTGCAGATCGTCGAAAAGCTCAAGCAAGTCGCCGGCGATGAAGGGATCACGCCCGCTCAGTTGGCGATTGCCTGGGCCATCCGCCAGGCAGGCGCCACAACCGCAATAGTCGGCGCGAAGCGGCCCCAACAAGCTGAGCAGAATGCGAAGGCGGCAGAGGTGCAGCTTTCCGATGCGGCGCTGGCGGGAATCGAAGACATTCTGTCGGGAGAATAGCCATGATCATTGACGCGCACGCCCATATCGGCAAGTTCAACTCCTGGCCACTGGCGAAGGCCAAGCCGGCGCAGCTCGTGCAGATACTCAGGCAGGAGGGCATTGACTACGCGCTGACGAGCTCGGCGCTGGCCATCTGCTATGACTGCCCTGCCGGTAACGCCGAGCTGCTGGCAGCCGCCGCGGAATATGAGGAGATTGTGCCTCTTCTGTGCGTGAACCCGCGCCGCCGTGACGAGGCCTTGGCCGAACTGGCTACCTGGCAGCAGCGGGGCTTTGTGGGCCTGAAGCTGCACCCGACCGCGCACGAGTACTCGCTGACTTTGCCCGCTGCTGAGGCCGTGCTGGATTTTGCTGAAGAGGCTGGCATGCCCGTTCTGACACACTCATCGGAGGATGACGCTCGCTGTGGGCCGGCGGCGATACGTGCTGTGGCCGAGCGGCATCCGGAATTAGTGCTCATCGTCGGGCACGCGTGTCTGTTTTCTTCCCGCGAGGCTGTCGAGGTGGCAGAGGAGCACCCGAACGTCTATCTGGAGCTATCAGTGAATTATGAGGCGGCAAAGCTGGAGGACACCATCGAGCGGCTTGGCTGCGACCGGCTGCTATTCGGCTCTGACGTTCCGCTGCACAATCCCAGCGTGATGCTACAGCGGATAAGAGTTGTCGGCCTGCCAAAGCCGGATGAAGACAAGATCCTTTATGAGAATGTGCAACGCTTGTACAGCCTGGCGCTGTGAGAGTATGATTGCGTCAAACCATGCTGTTGTAGGAGGATGACTACCATGATGTTCGAGCGGTCACAAGAGCTGTTTGAGAGGGCGCAAAACTCTTTAGCCGGCGGCGTCGGAGCGCAGGTGCGCTCATTCTCGCTGCCCACGCCAATCTACTTCGAGCGCGGTGAGGGCTCGAAAATGTACGATGTAGATGGCAATGAGTACATAGACTACCTGCTGGCCTACGGACCGCTTATTCTCGGCCACTGCCCCGGGCCGGTCGTAGAGGCGGTAAGGGCACAACTCGATGCCGCCACGCTATTCGGCGCGCCGCATGAGACTGCGGTGCAACTGGCCGAAAAGCTGGTCGAAATCGTGCCATGCTATGACCTGGTGCGCTTCAACAACAGCGGCTCGGAGGCGGTGCAAGCCATCCAGCGACTGGCACGCGGCTTCAGCGGTAAGCCGAAGATTGTTAAATTCGAGGGCCACTACCACGGCTGGTATGACAATATCTACATCAGCCATCTGCCCGAAGCGCTTTCGATGATCGGGCTGGAAAACGCCCCGTGGCCGGTGCTCGGCACCGCCGGCCAGCCGGAGAGCGTGCTCCAGGATATTATCGTTCTCGGCTGGAACGATCTGGAGATAGTCGAGAAGACGCTCAAAGCCCATGGCCACGAGATCGCCGCCATCATCACCGAGCCGATTATGAGCAACTGCGGCGTTATCCCGCCAAATGACGGCTATCTGGAGGGCCTGCGAAGGCTTACCCAGGAATACGATGTCCTGCTCATCTTCGATGAGGTGATCACCGGCTTCCGGCCGGCTCTGGGTGGAGCGCAGGAGTACTACGGCGTGACACCTGACCTTGCCATATTCGCCAAGGCCCTGGGTGGCGGCTTTCCCATAATAAGTTGGGGCGGGCGACGCGACATCATGGACTTCATCGCCCAGCGCAAAGTCGTCCACGCCGGCACCTTCAACGCCAACCCGCTGTGCGCAGCAGCGGCTCTGGCGACAGTGACCGAATTGGCTAAGGACAACGGAGCTGTCTATGAGCGTATGACATCACTGACGACAACGCTGATGGCGGGCATCGCGCAAAGCGCAGCCAGCCACGGCATCCCCGTCCGCCTGCAGGGCATCGGTCCCTTCTTTGGCCTCTCATTCCGCGACCCGGAGGTGGCGATTACCAACTTCCGGGAGGCGCACGGGGAGAGTCCAGACTACCCGCAGTTCCGCCTGGCGCTGCTTGAGCGCGGCGTACACATCTTCCCGACGGAGAAGGGCCTGTGGTATCTGTCGGCCGCGCACACCGAGCAGGACATTGCACAAACTCTGGAAAGCGTAGATGACGCGCTCAAGATACTCAGGCGATAATGCCCGATGAGAAACATCAAGATGAAGGTTAACCGGTTAGGCTTGGTGGGTGCGGGGGCGCGTGGCTGGGGCCTCGCGGCGCTGGCAACACACGATCCCGACCGCGCCAGGATTACGGCAGTCGCTGACATCGTAGAAACACGCCGCACGGCCTTCGCAGATCACTTCTCCATTCCGCAAAGCCGCTGCTTCGAGACCCATCAGGAGCTTCTGAGCGAGTGCTGTGACCTCGATGGCATATTTGTGGTGACGCTGCCGTCGAGCCTCGCCGACATCGCGTGCGACTGCCTGGAGGCCGGCGTGCCCGTTTACATAGAGAAGCCGATGGCACTCAACATCGCGGACGCCGGTCGCATCGTGCAGGCCGCCGAACGGACCGGCGTGCGGCTTCAGGTCGGCCTAAACTGCCGCTACAGCCCATTTTTCGTCAGGCTCAAAGAGATCGCGGCCTCGGGACAGCTTGGCAGGATACTCTCTATCGAGTGGAAGGAGGCGCTCGCGCCCAGTCACTGGGCCGAGTACTGCCGGCACCCGTCATACAATCGGCGCGCCGCCCTGGGCAGTTGGCTCCAGGAAAAATGCAGCCACGATATGGACCTGCTCAACTGGATAGCCGAGGCCCGGTGCGTGCGGGTGGCCGCCTTCGGCAGTCGCTCGCACTTCAACCCGCGACCGGATGTGCCGGAGCATTGCTCTGAGCAGTGCCCCATTGAGGCCGAGTGCCTCTTCTCGGCGCGCAAGCTCTACGCCGACCGTGCGCCTGATGAAACAGGCCGCACGCGGCAGATGCCAGACCTGTGCGTGTATCACTCCGGCTCCGACCTGGTTGACCATCAAACCGCGATGCTGGAGTATGCCAACGGGATCACGGCGGGCTTCAGCCTGCTGCCGCTAACGCACTTGCAGAGCAGATATGTGCACATCTGCGGCTCGGAGGCGACTCTGCGCGGCTGTTCGGTCCTCAACCAACTGCGCGTGTTCCCGTACCTGAGCGGGGAGGAAATCGTCTGTGACCCGGGCCCGGCGACCGGCGGACATGGCGGGGCGGACCCAAACATCGTTGAGGCCTTCCTCGACTGGCTGGACGATCCGGCCTGTCGGCCGAAGACAACGGGCGCAGAGGGCCTGGAGGCGATGGTAGTAGCCTGCGGTGTTGACCTGGCCATGCACGAGCACCGCGTTGTGGAACTCGACGAGTTGCGCGCGCCGTAGTCGGACTACCTGTGTGAATCTGTCGCATCATCTGCCCGGCCAATACGTAGCAACCACTGAGGAGCCAATATCATCAACGCGTATGTCCTCGTTGCAGCCGTATTGATGTGCATAGCCCTCCCGACCATCGCGCAGGATGCTGACTATCCGCCGGTGGACAAGGAGCTTCCCGACGAGGAAGTTCTTCGCCTGGTCAGACCTGACTACCCGGGGCTGCAGGACTTCGCGGCCGCCATTGCGGCCAATGACCTTCCCAAAGCTCACCGACTCCTCGTGGAGCATTTTGCCACACGCGAGAAGCCGTTTGTGCCGGAAGCCAAGTTCCCCGGCATCAGCGAAGGCAACTCGATGATAAAACTCAGACATGTCAGCAAACAGATTGCCGACGAGAAATGGCTCAAACACATCTTCACCCAGAGCAACAACGACAAGGGCGTTGTGGAAACCTACCAACTCGACCCGGTAATAAAGTGGATGGAAAATCCCAGCGAGTGCCGGACATGGATTCTGTATCTGAACCAACTTAACGTTGTCAACGCACTGGCAGGCCTCTACAACGATAGTGGTGACGAAAAGTATCTCGTCGAGGCCGGCAATATGGTGACAAGCTGGGTCGAGCAGTGCTACCGTGGCTACGGGTACATGCAGAACGGCAAGCTAGTGACCTCGCACATGGAGATCCGCAACCGGATGTGTAACTGCATTGCGGCGTACGAGGTGTTGCGCAAATCCCCTGCGCTGACGCCCGAAATGCACATGGCGTTCTGGAAGCTGTTCATCGCTTCCGCGCGCGAGCTTATGACCTATACGGGCGTCTCCTATCCGGGCTTGATCCCTGTGGCAGTCATGTTCCCTGAATTCAGCGAGGCTCAAGCATGGCTGGCGCGTGGCGAAGAGAATATACACAACAGCCTGGTCGAGCGTACCACGCCTGAAGGCGCATGGGATACGCACTCGGTATCTTACCAGATGGTCTCTGTCCCCTGGTCGGCCCGCAGCCTCGAGTTCCTGCAGGCCAATCCTGAGAGCGGCGATTTCGGCGAGCTTGCCGAAATGATCACGACCCAGAGCGGCAAGCTGATGAGGATCATGCTGTGGCTGACCATGCCTAACGGCGGCTTGCCGAACATCGGCGACACCTACGGCCGCCGTGACTGGAGCAATGCCACGCTGAGCATACTGCGATCCTACATTCACAGCCAGCTCACATCGGACCAGCAGGAGCGAGTCAACGCGATAGGGCATCCCTTCAAGCGCGCGAAAGCAGCACTGGCGCTGTATGAGGGCCATGATGGAGCGGAGCCGAATGCCACTTCGCTCGGCTTCCCGGGCACCGGCTACTATGCCATGCGCAGCAGTTGGGAGCCGGAGAAGGCCAGATACCTTTACTTCGACCTCTCGCCCCAGGCCCTGGGCCATGCTCACTACGATGCATGTCACTTTGACCTGTATGCCTACGGCAAGCCGCTGCTGTGTGACACCGCTGACTATTTCCTTGGGTGGGGGTACCGGACCGCGCTGCACAACAATATCGAGGTTGACGAGAAGATGTCACAGTGGGGCACGCAAGTGATGCCCTGCGAGTGGCTGTCAACCGACCATTTTGACTTCGTGGACGGCGCCCATGCCGGGTTCCCGGACATCAATGTCACCCAGCGGAGAAAGATATTCTTCGTCAAGGGCAGCCAGCAGGGGTTCGGAGACTACTGGATTCTCTGCGACCTCCTCACCGGCGAAGGCTCTCACAAATATGAGCAGTTCTTCCACTTCGCCGGCCCGACGCAGCAACAGGGGGCGACCGCTGAAATAGAGCCGCAGACACTGGCAGCATTCAGCACGCACGAAGCCACTGCCAACGTCCAGGTCATTCCCGCCTACACCGACGGGATGCAGGCCGGCCTCGTCGAAGCCCAGGAAACCGAAATGCTCAAAAAGGACTGCATGACCCGCGAGGCGATGCTGGGCTGGATCGTGACCGCAGGCACCCACCAGCGCGTCAAATCCGCCGTCGCCGTCTATACCAGGGAAGGTGAGGTGCCGGTCAGCTTCTACGACGTGCTCTTTCCGACCCCCACCGGTGGCCAGGCGCAGATACGAGTGACGGCCTTGCCAGTCACTGAGGACGGTGCAGAGCTGCAGCCCACCGTCGCCGCCGGCCTGCAGATTGAATGTACCCTCACCCGTCCCACGCATGACCTCGATTCCATAGTGATGGACCGTGGCGACAACCTCGCCGCAGACATGCCCGCCTTCGCAGAGATCAACGAGACCAGCTTCACCGCCGGCACCGAAGAGCGGCTGACCGACGGCAAGCTGGGCGTCACCGTAATCGGTGAGGCAATGACTTCCGCGCCCTACACGCCTGGGACGGCACTCTCGGGTCATTTCGGGGTGGACTTCGGCAGGCCCGTAGAGATCAACACCATCATCCTGCACCACGGTACCTTCAATGGCAGCAGCATTATCTACCCGCCGACCGAACTGGCCGTCCAGTACTGGGATGGCGCAGAATGGCAGGATGTTGCCAACGCCGAGACAACCTGGGAGCGCGACACGGCCACCAACACGTTCTTCGACACGGTCACCACTGCGCGCATCCGTGCGCTCATAGACCGCCCCGCTGGTGGCCGACTCGCGATGCGTGAGATCCAGGCCTACCAGGTAAGCGCCGATGAGATCGCGAGGGTCGAGGCCTTGCGAGTCGAGACTACTACGAGCAACTGGACCGACTATTTCCTCATCTCCCATGAAGGGCCGGGATTGCGGAAATATGGCCGATTCTCATTCGACGGCGAAGTTGCTTTCATCCGGCAAGACACAACGGGAAAGGTCACGCAGGCATCTATAAAGAGTGGCGGAGTATTGCGCGAGGGGAGTCAGTTCGTGATAGGCAGTAACACGCAGCCCGATTATGTGACTGCCATCTGGCAGGGAGAGAGCATCTACATTGACTGCCCGGCCGCTGACTCCCTGGCCTTCCGCGCACAAGGCGCCCGGGAGGTCAGGCACGGCGACAAGCCCGTGTGGTCGGCTGCCCGACAGGACTTGCTCATTCTTGCCGGCAACGTCGCGAGATTAGGACTGGGGATCAATAACCCTGTCGTTGATCTACATCCGCCGCAGGAGGGCTTGCACGGTGCTCAACCGTGGGCGGTAGTGACCTGGCAGACGCACAGGCCCGCCACTACGCAGGTCGAGTTCACCACTGACGACGGTCTGGTGCGCCGCACGATACTGGACACAGAGCTTGTTACCGACCACAGCGCTCGTGTCGAATTCCTGCGGCCGGACAGAGACTACACTTTCACAGCCATATCCGCAGACCAGGTGGGCACCAGGTCCCAGCAGACGGCGAAGATACAGGATGTATCTGATTGACACTGGCGGCAAGCTGTCATAACAGCTTGCCTGCGTATCACATATAACGTATAGAAGCGGCCCCGGATAGCGGGGCCGCTTCTTTGCTTGACTGTGAAAACAACTAGCCGGCGCGCTGTGGCGCCGGCGGAATCAGCCCGATTCTGAGCGGCTTGCAGCGGATGATATAACAGTGCCACGAACTGAGGAAAAAAGTCCTTGACATGGATCGCCGAAATCTCCTATCATAGCAAAGCTCCGGTATTACCTGGCAGCAACATATAATTTGCAGGCATCTGCCGGCAATTCCTGGGTAGGTTAGTTAGCCTATCTGGACAACTATCAGCCAAAGACAACTCTCATGCCAGCCGAAAAAGAGCAACCTGAAGCGCTCACCATCAACCGCCACAGTGTTACCGAAACGCGCGTGACGCTGAAGCCAGAACATATTGACGTGGTCGGCACGGAAGTCATGCTTGCCTTCGGGCCACAAAAGTCAATTCTTGTCTTTGATCCGCCGAACTGGCAGAAATACTGCACGGCCACCAGGGAGGCGGCTGCCGTCTTGATCGAACTTGAAAGCCGCGAAGTGTATCGGCAGATGATCGCGACCGGCGCTCGCTCCACCATTGACGGCCAGAACCGGTTGCGGATCCCTCAGTCTCACATGGCCAGAGGCGAATTGTTCGATGAGAATGCCGCCGTTGACATTCTACACATAATCTCCGACGACTGTCAATGGCTTGAGCTGTGGCCCGCCAAGGCATTGAGCGGCCCTTACGATGACGCCGATCTGTACAACAGGGCCTACGCCAAGTTGGTTGAAGGCACCAAGCAACGGGCCGAGGTGGGAGCGAATGCCCCCTGACGGCCACCTTCACGCCCCTTGCATGCTGGCCGAAACCTTGAAAATTCTTGACCCTCAGCCCGGTGACGTACTTGTTGACATGACACTCGGGCTTGCCGGACATGCAACTGCGATCCTTGAAAAGACGGCAAAAGATGGCCCAGGCATACTGATTGATTGGGACGCCGCGATGCTGGCGGCGGCTGAAAAGCGACTTGCGGCCTACGGCGACAGGATCAAGCTTTTCAACCGCAACTTCACGGAGCTACCGCAGATCATGGCAGAGGCGGGCATCGAGCACGCTGATTTAGCTATTCTCGATGCTGGCGTCGCCCTCCCTCAACTTCTCGATACTCAGCGCGGCTTTGGTTTTCAGGGCACGTCTTTGGCGATGAGCATGGCAGATCCTAATGACCCGCGCGCGGCCGACATTATCAACAGCGCGCCAGAGCCACAACTTCGCAGCATTTTGCGCAGCACTCAATCCGAGCATCGCAGTAAGCTCATCGCCAAAGCAATCTGTAGAGTTCGTCAGCGCAAGCCAATCGAATCGAGCAGTGAGCTTGCGGAGATCATCGCGGCGGCGGTGCCAAAGGGCCGCCGGAAGAGCAGCCGCCACCCGGCCACCGCAGCGATGTTAGCTTTCCGCATTTTCGCAAACCAAGAGCTGGATAACCTGCAGGCCGGCGTGGAGGCGATGGCAGAGGCATTGAGGCCCGGGGCGGGAAGAATGGTCGTCCTGACTTACCATTCTCTGGAGTTCCGCATCACCCGTGACACCATACAACGGCTCGCGAGCGGACATGATATTCCGCCGTGGTTACCCGCGCCCGCTGACGCCAAACCACTAGTCAGAAGCCTGACTAAGAGGCCATTGAAGCCGTCCGACGCTGAAGCCACAACTTGTCGCAGTTGCCGGCTATTTGCCGCACAAGCCGTATAAGACAAGAACCGGGCTGATTTAGCCCGGCTCTCATAGAACAGAGTACCTTGACAGAGATAGAGTTGCTCCAGTGCTTGGGTTTCCGGTCCCGTTCAGGCTGCGGTGTTCCGGAATTCCCGGCAGGTGGTGGGGTACGACAAAATCGTACCACCAGTTGCCATCAATGACGAAACTACATTCACAGCATAAATCACAGCAATGGCCAAACCAACGATCGCAGCAGTAGCAGATGTATAATAGCAAAACTCGCAGCATCGGTCAATGCAAGATTCTCTAGCCCCCAATAGTGCAAGTGCCTTCGCAAATGCTCCAGCGTCGTACCCCCCACCGCACTCTATCTCCGCAGTGCTTCGCGCTTGGTTGCGCTTTGTGACACCCGCATGCCTGCGGCGGCTCAGTCGCAAAGCGAATTATATCAAGTGAATCGATTGGCAAGGATTGATTCACAGGGGGCGAAATGCCGTGGGAGATGAAACGCTTGGTGTCGGTATCCAGTGGAAAACGATTCTTCGCATGTCAGTCGTTGGCATCTTGCTCATTGGTCATGTGACAGTTTGGACGATGGTCTCGCACTTCAGCCAGGAAAGCCGCCGGCTGGATCGTCTGATTGCTGCCGCGACAGAAATTCGCAGCGATCTGGCCCAGGAACGGGCCAAAATCTGCAACGCCACAGACCTCGAAGCCTTTGCTGTCACCCAACACATGGTGAAGGCGCCAGTCAACGGCTATGCTATTGCGGTCGGTTCCCTACCTGCCCCGGACAGTCCTGACACTACCGTAGCGAGTATCCAGCCGAGCACTCCTCCTGCTCGCGCCGTCGGAACAGCGGCCCAAGCCCCCACTCAGGCGGGCATGTTCGCCTACCAGGCCCAGCACCCACCAAGCCGCAAGCCCTTGACGCGCGCTGCCATGCCCGTAGCCCTGGCCACTGGCCTTTACTTCGTAGCGCTGCATCTGTTCCGGCGGAGATCTCGGCGCCCCACTTACCGCGTCCCACATCGCGACACGTTTCCTCTCAGCCATACCCAGTAGGCAACTTCCAGGAAAGAATCTCCGAGCCCTATTGACACCACAAGACAATACTCGTATAATGTGTGAAGCGTGGAAAAAGAGCGCAGAATTTGGATGAACATGGATATCAATTCCACCAGGTGCCTAAGCGTGGAAGGCTAAGATGCCTCAGTCCTCGCAGCAGGACAACTTCATAAGCATAGACATGACCACCCAGGTTGTGGACGGTAGTGGCCGAATCACGCTCAAACAGCCCCAGCGTGAACTGCTCGGGGACAAGGTTATATTGACGTACGGTGATAGCACCTCCATGCGTATGTTCACACCTGAAGCTTTCGCGGAGAACACGGCGGAGATACTGGCGCTTCTGGACGACAATCGGCTCGACCCCGACTCCGACCAGATCCGACGCCAGATGATTGACTCCAGGGTGTCCTGCAATATAGACAGCCAGGGGAGGCTGCGGATTCCAGCCGGCTTCCTGACCCGCTCCGGTCTCGCCGATGCCAAGCAGCCCGAAGTCCAGATACTCTACCGGTCACAGATGGGGTACTGGGAAATCTGGCCAACGAAAGATGCCAACAAGCCTCTGGACCCAGGCGACCCGTTCTACCGGGCGCGCCGTCTGCTTAGCAACCGCGCACGCACACAGCAGGCAGCCTTATCGCACGATGCCGCCGAGGATACCTCTTGACAAAGCGGAAAACCGGGCTTGGTTAGCCCGGCTTTCATTCACTAGAACCAGAGTACCTTGACACGCTAAGGGCTGCTTCATCGCTTAAGGTTCCGGTACCGTTCAGGCTGCGGTTCCCCGGAATTCTAAAGCAGGCGGGTGGGCGCGGCAACATCACACCCCCACTTGAAGGCAACGTGAATGCTTCGGTCACAGCATGCGTCAGACCAATACCGAAGCCACCAGAGCCAGCAGCAGAGGTTGTATGATAGCACAAACCCCCCTGTGCCAGTCAATGCAAACTTTGCAGCCACTGACGAAGCAACTGCCGCAGCAAGGCTCGCAGCACGCCGCGCCCACCCGTCGCAGCCTATCTTTGAGACCTGACCAATCCCCCCAGCGGAGGTTATCCTTTCTCTGGCACGTTGCTGGAGTCGAGGCCGTTGTGGGGCGCGGGACGGCTGCTTGAAACACATCCGATCGACCGCTTTGTGACACCCGCAAGCCTGCGGCGGCCCAGTTGCAAAGCGAATTACATCGAGTGAAGCAATTGGCAAGGCTTGATTCACAGGGGGCAAAATACCGTGGGAGATGCAGCTCTTTTTGCCGGTATCCAGTGGAAAAGGATCCTTCGCACCTCCGTTGTTGGCCTCTTCCTGATAGGCTATGTTGCAGTTTGGACGAAAGTCGCGCACTTCAGCCAGGAAAACCGCCGGCTCGACCGGCTTGTTGCGGCTGAGACCGAGTGCCGGGCCGAACTCACGCGGCAGCGCACAGACATCTGCGATGTCGCAGAACTCGAACGCTTCGCAGCCACACACGGCATGGTCAAGGCGCCGGTCAACGGCCGCGCTATGTCGGTGCGTGCCTTCTCGCCGGCGGCTACAGATGACACTCGCGTGGCGGCTGTCATACCAGCCGCTGCAGAGGGTTATGCTGTCAAAGCTGTTGCGCAAACGCCTGCTCAGAGCGGCGTTATCGCCTACGACTTCGGGCCGCGACCAAGCCAAAAGCCCCTGCTGCAAGCATGGCCTGAAGAGGCTGCGGCCAACGTCAACGCCATCCGACAATGATGCAGGGAGGGGACGCCACTTTGCACACCCGGGCGTATCCGCATCACTCATATCCGCCCCAGGTCGAGTCCGAAGAGACCTACAAACCACAGCGGCGCCGAGCACTCTTGCTACGTCGCCTGGCGCTTGTGGCGCTGACCCTTATTGCACTGCGCCTGGGTGAGATTCAGCTAGCCAGGAGCAAGTATTACCTCCACTACATAGCTCCCCAAGTCACCGCTCAGCCCCGCACGGCCAAGGCAGTGCCCGGCAGCATTCTAGCCCGTGACGGCACTGTGCTGGCGCAGAGCATATACTCGTACACCCTCGTCGCCAACCCCGTCCGCATGGCCGAAAAGAAGGAGCCTGTTGCCGGCGTCGCTCACCAGCTTGCCCAGATCATCAACAAAGACGAAACCGTCATCAGGGCTGCACTCGAGGCTCGCCGTAGTAAAGAGTACGTCGTGCTGCAACAGTGGCTTGAAGCCGACCAGGTGCCCGCTATCCGTGAGGCCGACGTCTGCGGTATCAGCCTTGATTCGTCTTACAAGCGTCATTACCCGAACGGTACTCTGGCCTGCCATCTGCTCGGGGCCCGCAATCAGTTTCACATACCCCTCTGCGGCCTTGAACATCGCTATCGCCTGCTGCTTGACGGCAAGCCTTCTGCGGTGGCATCAATCACTGACAGTGCCGGCAGCCCCACTCTCGGCCGGGACGACACGGTGCTGCCCGCCGTCGCCGGTTTCGACCTCATGCTGACTCTGGACCTCGGGCTGCAGCGCTACGTCGAGGCGAGGATAGACGCGCTGTGCGAACGCGAAGCCCCGAGAAGCGCTTCTGCCCTGGTTATGAAAGCCTCGACCGGAGAAATCCTTGCCATCTGCTCCCGTCCTGAATTTGATTCCAACATGCTGGCCTCTGGTGCCGACGCCGACAAAGCCGCCCGCAAGGCATTCAAGCAGGAGCACACCTGCAACGCCGTCGTGGAGAAGAATTTCGCGCCCGGTAGCACGTTCAAGATACTGCTTGCAGCCGCCGCACTGGAAGCTGGCATAGACCCGGCGCGGCAGTTCTTCTGCCCGGGCCACTACGACGCCGGCGGCCAACCCATAAGCTGCTGGGGCAGGTACCGCACCCAGGGCCACGGCTACGTCAACATGGAACGTATGGTTGCGATGTCTTGCAATATTGCAGCCGCCAATATAGCGTTGGACCTAGGACCGCATCGCTATACTGCTTTCTTGCGCGAAGCCGGCATTGGCACGCCATCCCGTGCCGGATTTCCCGGCGAAACAGCGGGCTTCCTCGCCGATCCGGAGACACTAAGCAAGCGCGATCTGGCAGTCATGGGCTTTGGCCAGAGGGTGAGCACCAGTGCTCTGCAGCTCACCGCTGCAGTCGCCGCCATTGCCAACGGCGGGGTCAAGATGCATCCCCACATCATTGCGGCGGTTCTGAACAAGGACGGGACGATATTCCGGCGTCCGAATCTGCCAGAGCCGGTGCCTGTGTGCAGCGAAGAGACCGCGAAGGCCGTCCTCAGAATGATGGAGGCCGCGGTTGATTACGGCACCGCTCGCACCGCCGCAATCGAGGGCGTGCCAGTAGCCGCTAAGACGGGAACAGGGCAAATCTGGAACCCGCGGACGCGCACATTCTATGCCGGCAGGTACCTTACCTCGTTTCTGCTCATCTGTCCGGCTGATAATCCTGAATTCGTGGTTTACGTCGCTGCTGTTGAGCCGCAGGTGGGCGAGCATGGAGCCGATGTCGCCGGCCCTACTGCCCGTGACATTGCCAGCTTCGCCCTGCGACAGGTTGTCAATCCCTGATCAGGCCGCCCGGCTCCGTCCCAGCCGCCGGCCAGCCACGGAGAGGTGAAGCACATTACCAGGGACAAGACTTTTCGCCAACTGACGGCCGGCCTCTCCGAGTCGGGCCCGCGCGGCCCGGACGTACCAATCCTCGGCATCACCGCCGACTCTCGAGAGGTACGGCCCGGTTTTCTTTTCGTCGCCATTCATGGATTCGTCCACGACGGCCACAGCTTCATAGCTGACGCAATCCGTAACGGAGCCGCTGCCATCGTGTATCAGGACCCAAGTTCCGATAGTGCCATTGGCGACGAGGTAGGCGCGCTCAGGGTATCCGACACTCGCCTCGCACTCGCTATCATCGCAGATCGCTTTTACGGCCATCCTTCCGGCGATCTAATCCTAGTCGCCGTCACCGGCACCAACGGCAAGACCACCACCGTGGCCATAGTTGATGCCATCTTTCGCGCCGCCGGCTGCAAGACCGCAACGATCGGCACGCTGGGCGCTACCGTGCTCGATGATCACATCCCTGGCGACCGCACCACACCCGATGCTGTCGGGCTGCAAAGCCTGTTGGCGGAAATGGTGCGCGCCGGTGTCACCCATGCAGCAATGGAGGTGACTTCGCACGGCCTGGACCTCTACCGTGCTTACCAGACCACGTTTGCGGCTGCACTTTTCGGCAATCTCAGTCAGGATCACCTCGACTGGCATGAGACGATGGAGGCCTATTTCGCGTCAAAGGCCGTGCTCTTCACGGATTACGTGGATTTTTCGCCGGACATGGTTGGCGCCATCAATCTCGACGACCCCTGGGGGCGACGGCTGGCCGAGCTGGCGCGCTGCAGCATTACAGGATATGCGATTGATGCCGTTGCAGACGTCCGGGCTTCCGGAGTGCAGCTCTCCCCAACCGGCACCAGCTTCACGCTCGACCTACCGCGCGCAAGCCTCCCGGTTCGCACCAGTCTTATCGGGCGGTTCAATGTGTACAACTCTCTGGGCGCTGCGGCAGGTTGTTATGCGCTCGGTATCGCCCCTGGCGACATAGTGGCCGGGCTGCAGAATGTGAGCGCCGCCGACGGTCGCCTCGAAAGAGTTGACCTTGGCCAGCCATTTACTGTCATGGTAGATTATGCCCACACGCCGGGGGCGCTGCAGAATGTACTTGAGGCTGCGCGGGGCCTCCAACCCAACCGTCTCATTTGCGTGTTCGGCTGTGGCGGCGACCGTGACCGCACAAAACGGCCCAAAATGGGCGCCGTCGCCACCAGGCTGGCTGACCTGACCATCATTACCTCCGACAACCCGCGCACTGAAGACCCGGACACGATCGTTGCCGAGATCGCCGCTGGGGCAGCCGAGGGCAGGTTCCGTGTTGATGCCGACCGCCGTGCTGCCATCGCCGATGCAATTGCAGAAGCTGCCGAGGGCGACCTGGTGATCATCGCCGGAAAGGGCCACGAAATATACCAGGAGGCCGCTGGTGGCCGCACTGACTTTGACGATCGTCTCGTCGCTGCCGAGCTACTGCGCGAGCATGGATATTCCAAACAACTAGAAAGCACATGAGTTCTGGAACTATGGTAGCAAGGTTGAGTCAACTGTTACGGGCGTGTGAGTTCGAGGCTGGGGCCGATGCCCGGAGCGACCCGCAGATTCTCGGTGTCAGCACCGATACCCGCCGGCTGCGGCGTGGCGAGTTGTTCGTCGCTCTCACAGGCGATAACTTCGACGGTCACGACTTCATTCCCGAGGCTGTCGCGAGGGGTGCGGCCGCTGTCATTGCGGAGAAGGGGCGTCTGGCGGCCACCGCCATTGCGGTACCCCTCATCGAAGTCGAATCCACGGTACACGCCCTGGGTGCAATTGCGCTGTACTGGCGCCGCCAGTGCAAGGCGAAGATCGTCGCTGTAACCGGCAGCGCCGGCAAGACCACGACTAAAGATATGATCGCCGCGATACTGAGCAACGCCGGCTCGCTGATGTCCACACACGCCACCGAGAACAATGAGATCGGCGTGGCTCAAACCTTGTTGCGGATGAGCGAAGACGCCGACTTCTGTGTGCTCGAATTCGGCATGCGCGGTGTCGGTGAAATTGACTACCTGGCCCGCATCAGCCGTCCTGACGTCGCGGTCATAACCAACATCGGCGAAGCCCATATCGGCCGGTTAGGCTCTCGCGAGGCGGTAGCCCAGGCAAAGGCTGAAGTCCTTCACTACTTGCCAGAAAACGGCGTGGCGGTACTCAATGCCGACGACTTTTTCTTCGGCCTGCTCGCCAACATGACTTCCGCCCGTGTCGTATCGTTCGGCTGCCGCGATGCCGATGTAGTGCTGGAGGATGTCTCCCTGCTGAACGTAAGCACCACCCGCGCACTGCTGCGTCTGCCAGAGCGTTCTATCGAGGTTATGCTGCAGGTCCCCGGGCGGCACAATGCTATGAATGCTGCCGCGGCCGCCGCAGCCGCCTCCGCCCTGGGCATTGATGCTGACCTGATTCGGAATGGGCTCAATCAATTCCAGGGCAGCGAGATGCGCAGTCAGGTGCTGACCGCGCCTCGCGGATACACTGTCATCAATGACGCCTACAACGCCAGCCCTACCTCTGTTCGGCCGGCTCTGGAGGTGCTGACCACGGCATCAGGTCGGAAAATGTTTGTCTTCGGTGACATGCTGGAGCTGGGCCCGACCGCCGAAGAAGCTCACCGCAACATGGGCGAACTGGCCGCCGAATGTGGCATAGACATACTGATCGGCGTCGGCCAACTCGCAGCCCTCGCCGCACGGGCTGCCGCCGAAGCCGGTGTCGAGACCTACGAGGCTGAGCATGCCGCCGCCGCCGCAAAGCTGGCGCTCGATGTTGTCAGGCCCGGTGACACTGTCCTTGTGAAAGGCTCTCGTGGAATGGAGTTGGAGACGGTGGTCGAGGAGTTGATGCGTCTGTGTGGCAGGTGATGCTTTTCCTGGCACTAGCTCTCTGTTTATTCACTACGGTTATCATCAGCGCCCTCGCCACCGCAGTGGCTCTCAGACGACTCAAAGCCCGCGGCGTAACGCAGGCTGTCCGTGACGACGGCCCCGAAACGCATTTGGACAAGAGCGCCACACCCACCATGGGCGGCATCGCAATCATACCCACCATTGTCTTTCTCGGGTTGCTCTTCGCTTATAATGCCGGGCTGCTCGGACCGCGCATGTATCTCGTAATCGCTGCCACAGTAGCTTACGCCGTGGTCGGCCTTATTGACGATACCACGAAGGCCCGCGCCGACAAACCTACGGGCTGGCGGGCCAGGTACAAGATAGCCACGGAACTGTTGCTGGCGGTCCTCTTCGTGGCCGCCCTCATCCACATTTCCAGCGAGACGGACTGGCAGTGGCATACTGGATTGCTGTGGCTTTGGGCTCCGCTGGCTGTTTTCGTCCTTGTCGGTGGCTCCAACTCAGTCAACTTGACTGATGGTCTGGATGGCCTTGCCGCCGGCCTGAGTTGCATCTGCGCTCTGGCTATGACCGTGATTCTCTGGCTTTACGGCGACGCGCAGATGGCTCTTGTCGCCGCCGTTGTCGCCGGTGCGGCCGCCGGCTTTCTGTGGTTCAACATCCACCCGGCCCGGATCTTCATGGGCGATATCGGAAGCCTCGGCCTGGGAGCTGCACTGTCCGCCATCGCTATTGCTGCGAAGATTGAATTGCTCTTTGCACTGATCGCCGCTGTCTTTGTCTGGGAAACGCTGTCCGTTATCATCCAGGTCGCCTATTTCAAGCGCACCGGCGGCAAGCGGGTGTTCAAGATGGCGCCTTTTCATCATCATCTCGAACTCTGCGGCTGGGCCGAGCCGACCGTTGTGGTCCGCCTATGGCTGGTCGGTGGTATCTGTGCTCTAATAGCGATCGTAATTGGAACGGTGGCTAGCCTGTGAGCCGCGACGCCGAAACCTATAGCCTACTGCCCGAAAAGACCACTCCTGCGCCGCTTCCGCTGGATGGCCGCCGCGTTGCTGTGTTCGGCATGGGACGCACCGGCATCGCTGTCACTGAGTTCGTCGTGGCTCGCGGCGCTCTTACTGCCGTCCTTGATGAGCGCCCTGCCGTCGAGTTGACCCAGGCCTTGCAGCGCCTGAGCAGGCTCGACGCTCAGTTGGTCCCCGAGGTGAAAGGGTACGAGCAGTTCGGCAACCCGGAAATTATCGTCGTCAGCCCGGGTGTGCCCTGTGACCATCCACTGTTGCAGGCGGCCCGCGCTGCTGGCGCAAAGGTCATCGGCGAGATCGAACTGGCGTGGCGTTTCGCCAAAGCCCCGATAATCGCCGCCACCGGCACCAACGGCAAGGGCACAGTGGTCACGCTCATCGGTGACATGCTCGACCGCGCGGGTATCAAGGCGGCGGTGGCCGGCAATATCGGCGTCCCGCTCATCGCCGCAATCGCCGCCGAAGATCCGCTTGCCGTCATCGTCGCCGAAATCAGCAGCTTCCAACTCGAAACAGTCGAACTATTCAAGCCCTGGATCGGCATTCTTCTCAACGTCTCACCCGATCACCGCGACCGACACCCGGACATAGATGAGTACTTGACCCTCAAGGCCCACATCTTTGCCAAGCAGGACGCGGCTGACTTGGCCGTTCTCAATCTTGACGATAGCCGCGTAGCCCGCTTGCAGTCTCAGCTTGCAGCCACGGTGCTGCCGGTCTCGCTAGCTTCTGAAGATGCCTCGGGGCACCTGGCCGGCGGGGACTTGATTGTGCGTCTGCCCGGGCGCGAGCCATTGCGAGTCTGCTCTGAAGCCGATCTGCCGGTACGCGGCTTGCACAACGTCACCAATGCCCTTTGTGCGTCTCTGGCCGCGGCGGCATGTGGCGCATCCGCCGACGCCATGGCCGCTGCCATCAAACATCACCACCCGGCGCCGCACCTACTCCAGGACGCCGGCACCGTCAACGGAGTCAAATTCATAGATGATTCCAAGGCCACCAACCCGGCCGCCGCCATCGCCGATCTCACCACGGTTGAGGGCCCATTGATTCTGATCGCCGGCGGTCGCGCCAAGGATGTGGACCTTGCGGAGTTTGCCGACGCCGCGGCAGCGCGCGCACAACACGTTGTACTCATCGGCGAGAGTGCCGCAGAGATCGCCACGGCCATCGCCGGTCGCATACCGGCCACTATTGCCGAGAGCTTCAAGGACGCCGTCCATCTCGCATTCGAACTCGCCGGGCCGGGCTACACGGTGCTTCTGGCCCCGGCCTGTGCTTCATTTGACATGTTCGAAAACATGGCACAGCGCGGCGAGATATTCTGCGCTATTGTCAGTCAGCTAGCCGAGCGGTTTTCGGGGTGACGCACATCGAATAATGTCTCGTCTGGAGGAAGATTCGCGCCATGGCCACAACAACAGCCAGATCCAATGCCCCTATGAAGGTGTGCCGTCCGCTTGAGAGCCTGCTTTTCTCGCTCATCTATGGGATTGTTGTTTTCGGTCTGGTAGCGGTCTTCACCGCAAGTTTCCCGGACGCCATCAAGCCCTCACCCGATGGACTGGCGGGCGACAGCTTTCATTACCTGCGTTTACAGGCGGGGTATGCCCTCCTAGGCTTTGTGGTCATGTTCGGCATCAGCACCATACGCCCAGACGCAATCAGGCGAGCCAGCCCTTTCATCTTACTTGCTGCCCTGGTGCTTACCGGCTTGACGCTTACGGGTTCGAGCATCGTCCGCTACTCGCACGGCTCACCTCGCTGGTTGCAGTTGGGCCCTTTCCGCGTCCAGCCATCGGAGTTTGCTAAGCTTGCTCTCATCATCTACATCGCGGCCAAGCTTGCCGAGGGGCGTCTGAACAGCGCCAATTTCGGCCGCATCGGCCTCAAGGTGATGGCGGTCACCATCGTCCTTTGCACGATATTGCTCCTGCAAAGAGACCTGGGCATGGTCATGCTCATCCTGCTGATCGTCCTGGCAATGGCTTATCTGGGCCATCTCCGCGGCCGCTGGCTGGCTGTAGTGGCTACGAGTGCCCTGGGCATGGCAGCCATCGGCATCCTTTCCGAGGAGTACCGCGTAAAACGCATTCTGGCGTTCTTTGACCCGCTCAAGTACCGCACCGAGTGGGGCTGGCAGATCCTCACCATGAAGACGGCCATCGCCCGTGGCGGCCTGGGCGGAGTGGGGATTGGCAGGTGCCCTGAGAAGTTCAACTATCTGCCAGAGGCGCATACTGACGCCATATTCTGCGTCGTCGCGAGCGAGATGGGACTGCTCGGCGCGCTGGCTTTGCTCGTCCTTATCGGCGCGATCGTCGTGCGAATTATGCAGATTGCCGACCAATCGCCCGACAACGCCGGCTACTTTATGGTCAGCGGTATCGCAATCATGCTGGCCGCTCAGGCCCTCATCAATATTGGCGTCGCCACCCACATGCTGCCAGTAACCGGCCTCACCCTCCCGTTCATAAGCTATGGCGGCAGCAGCCTTGTGACCTGCCTGGCCGGCATCGGCGTGGTGATGTCCGTCTATCGCCACAGTCCGCCAACGCGGCGGAGGTGATCAGCGTTGCGAGTACTTTTTGCTGGTGGTGGCACGTCCGGTCATCTTGTCCCCTGCCTGGCGGTGGCGCAGGCTCTGCGCCGGCGCCATCCTGACGCCGAAGTGGAGTTTGTCGTTTCTCGCCGCACTGCTGACCGCGACATGCTGGCCGCTCGCAACTTCGTCGCCCGCCCCATCTCTGGCAGTGGCATGCCCTACGGCATCTCCCCCGCAGCGTTGGCGAGTCTTTTCCGCCTCGGCATGGGCGCGCGCCAGGCGTTAGGTATAATCAAACGCTTCCGGCCGGACGTCGTCTTTGCCACCGGCGGCTTTGTCTCCGCAGCCGTCGTCACCGCCGCGAAAATCCTCAGGGCTCCCATCATGCTCCATGCCAGCGACGTCATGCCTGACCGCACCAACCGGCTACTGGCCCGCTGGGCCGATCTCGTTTCAACCGTAAGTGAATCTGCTGCCAACCAGCTCAGCACCCGTCGCTGTGTGGTCACGGGCCAGCCTGTCCGGCCTGAGATTCTCGACGCAGATCCGGCTGCCGCCAGGGCCGAACTGGGTGTGCCTGAGTCCGCCTTTGTGCTACTGGTCACCGGTGGCAGCCAGGGAGCGCAGACGCTCAACGATGCTACCATCGCAGCTCTACCTGAGCTGCTCGCAGACCCGGACCTTCACGTCATCCACCTCACGGGCGTTGACAAACTCCCCAACTCGGGCCATCGAGCTGCCGTGAACCTGCACCGCGATCGCTACCTTGTTGAGGAAAGCCGCAATGATATGGCCAGCGTCCTGGCTGCGGCCGACCTGGTTATCACCCGTGCCGGCGCCAGCAGCCTGGCGGAGGCGAGCGCATGGGGCCGACCAATGATCGTGGTCCCATATCCGTATGCCGGCGGCCACCAGTACCACAACGCCGCAATCTACGAAAAGGCAGGCGCTGCAATCGTGGTGGAGGACGCCACATTCACCTCACCCCGCCTCACCAAGCTCGTCGCCCGCCTCCAAACCGATCCCGATCGCTACCGCGCAATGTCCCAAGCCGCTGTCGGCATGGGCGCCCAGGACGCAGCAGAGGCCGTGGTGAGGCACCTATTGACACTGCTGCCTCCCCCTCCGCAGGCATCTTGCTGACGAAGCCGCGGCATCCAAGATACCCCAGCCGGGCGAATTATGGTTGCGAACTTACACGCATCGGTTTACAATCTATCCAATTCCTCGAGGATTATGGTCTATCAGATGCTTGACCTGAACGGTATCACAAGAGTACACATGGTGGGGATCGGCGGTGTCAGCATGAGCGCCTTGGCCCATGCTCTCCACGACCGGGGGGCACAGGTCGTCGGTTCCGACATCGTCGAGACGGAGCGCGTGCAAAAGCTGCGCGCGCTCGGTATTACCGTACATATCGGCCACGACAAGGCCAATCTCGACGCGCCGGAGTTGATAGTTCATACCACCGCTATCAAGCCGGAGAACCCGGAACTGGCCGCCGGCAACGCCCAGAGTATCCCGATAATTCATCGCTCCGAGCTGTTGGCATGGTTCCTGGAAGGCAAGCGCGGTATGGCCATCGCCGGCACTCATGGCAAGACCACTACCACCGCCATGGTCGGCACCATCCTACTTGACGCCGGCGTTGATCCGACGGTGTTCCTGGGCGGAACTTCCTTCGATTTCCACGATAATTATCACCTCGGCACCAGCGACATTGTCGTTTTCGAGGCGGATGAAAGCGACGCCAGCTTCTGTCAGTACCTGGACTGTTCTCAGATAATCACCAACGTCGAGCCCGACCATCTCGACCACCACCATGACTTTGAAACCCTCAAGCAGGTCTTCGCCGATTTTGCCAAGAAAGGCGACCCCGACGGCTTTCTCATCTACGGTTCCGACTGCCCTGACCTCGTGGCGCTTGCAGCCCACTGTCCGGGTGCCGCTCGCAGCTTCGCCCTCGACGATCCCGATGCGTTCTACCGCGCCACTGATATTGCCACTCATAATGGCTGGACAACGGCCACTGTCCTGATTGACGGACGGCCCGCCGGTATGCTGCGGCTCTCCCTGCCCGGCCGCCACAACGTGGCCAATGCTCTTGCGGCGCTTGGCATGGTGCATACATTCGGTCTGCCGGTCGAAAAGTCTCTGGCAAGTCTCGCCAAGTTCTCCGGCACCTCGCGCCGCTTTGAGCTGCTATACCACCAGGGCAAGCTGCGGATTTACGACGATTACGCCCACCATCCCACAGAGATCCGGGCTGCTCTGGCCGGCGCGCGCGACGCCTTCGGCGACGTGCACATAACCGCAATCTTCCAGCCACATCGGCCCAGCCGTACCAAATTCCTATTCGACGATTTCGCCAGAGCGTTCTCACAGGCCGATGCCGTGATAATCAACTCGATCTACCTTGCCCGCGAGGAGCCGATTCCTGACTTTTCTGCGGAGTTGCTTGCCGATCGCATTCGCCAGGTCGAGCCGTACAAGCCCGTGCATTACTTCGAGAGCCAGGACGACTTGCTGGCGTTCGTTCACGACCGGATTGACGCCGAGGAATTGATAATGGTCATGGGTGCCGGAGATATTACAGAGGTCGGTCGCACGCTGGCAAGTCGGCTGGCGGACGAACGCGAGTAGCGAGGTGCGCTGAGATACAACACCACCTTCCGATCGCAAAGCGGGCAATGCTTCTGAGCATCATCATCGGCGCGGCTGTCGGCATCGCGCTTTCGCCTGTCTGCCGCATACAACAGGTCACCGTCACCGGTCTGACCGAAAGCGTCGTTGCGGAGGTCGCCGCAATAATCAAACTGCCGGCAGCGGCTAACACGGTTTTCCTGCCGTTGCGCGCGATGTCTGCGGCCGCCGATAGCTGCTACCGTGTCAAGAAGCTCGTCGTCAGCCGGCGCTCACTTCGGAGTATCACGGTCACCGTCCATGAGCGCAAGCCCGTTGCGGCTCTGGCATCCGACCACAGCTATACACTCATAGATGACGATGGCATCTGCCTGATCCGTACCGACACACCGGGCGAGCTGCCTGCGTTCAAGGGTCTGGTTGCTCGCCGGCCCGAGTTAGGGGAAGCGATCCCGCCCGACCGGCTTGTCGTTCTGCTCGCCTGTCTGAAAGGCGCGCGCGAAGTGGGAATCGAGCAGGGCCTGCGATTTGATTTCTCAAATATACATCTTTGCGTCCTGAAAACCAGCGACGGTGTTGGCGGCAAGCTCGGCGCCATGCGCGATCTTTACCGCAAGATAGTCCTCTTCGGCCGTCTCCTCGAGGGGCTGCGCACCGAGGGCAAGCGCATCAAATACATAGATGTGCGGATCGAAAACAACCCTACAATTCGCGAAGAGGACCGCGACTGAGCAATCGAGCCATTGCTCTCTGAGGCAGTCGCCCCGACTTTTCCAACCGCACATCCACCAAGCCACAAGCTGCCAACACGGTCGCCGCAGAAGTGCTCTGGAGAGTACGATATTGGAGACGCCAGCGTGTGTCGCCGGTATTGATATCGGCACAACCAAAATCTGCACAATTATTGGGCGCTATGCCGGCGCAGAGCCGCTGGAAGTTCTCGGCGTCGGCCTGGTGCCATCCAGAGGCCTGAAGTCGGGCATTGTCGTGGACCGACAGGATGCCATCAAATGCGTCCGGCAGTCGGTCGAAAAAGCTCAACAGATGGCCAACATGCCCATTCAGGCCGCTTACATCGGCATCAGCGGCGACCACACCAGGTCCGCAAACATTGTCGGCCGCGTACATACCGGCCCTGACGCCGAAGTCACCGCCGCCGACGTCGAGCAGGTCAAGCAGAGCGCCATTGATAGCGTATCATTGCCCGTGGACCGCGAGATCGTCCACACTATCGTCCGCGATTTCTCGATAGACGGCACTTCCGGGGTATCCCGTCCCATCGGAATGGCAGGTAGCCGCCTGGAGGTGCTGCTTCACGTCGTCACCGGCATGAGCACTGTAATCGCCAACGTCAGGCAATGCTGTGAAGCCGCCGGCATTGAAGTTCAGGCCCATATCCTCGAACCGATCGCCACTGCTCGCGCGGTGCTTACCGACGCCGAACGCGACCTCGGCGTCCTGATCATAGACATCGGCGGCGGCACCACCGATGTCGGAGTGTTCGTGGATAACTCTATCTGCCATACAGCAACCGTCCCGGTTGCCGGCAACCGCATCTCTCGCGACATCGCCCAGGTGCTCCGCGTTAGTGCTGACGATGCCGAGGCGCTCAAGTGCCGCTTTGGTGCCGCTCTGTCCGAGCTTGTTTCCGAGGACGATCTTGTCCACGTCACCAAGGCCGACGGTTTCGGCTCCGACCGCATCCCGCGCCGCCTGATCGCTGAAATCATGCAAGCACGCCTCACCGAGATCTTTGAAGCGGTCAAGAGTGAACTCGCCCGTGCGCCGATCCCCAAAGCCGGCGGCGTAGTTCTCTCCGGAGGCGGCTGCCAGGCCCCGGGCACGGCCAAGCTCGCCAGCGGTGTGTTCGATGACTTACCCGTACGCACCAGCGAACCGCGCAACTTGACCGGCCTGGCCCACATAGTCGCCACCCCCGTATATGCCACTGGTGTGGGCCTCGCCATGACCGCCGCCGACGAAGGCGCCAGAGCCACCGCAAAGCCGCCGCTGGCCGCAACCCCCGCTGACACTCTCTACTCGTGGGCCCGAGAGCTGTGGCAGAAGGTCCTGCAGCACAAGCCCTGGTAGCAATTCGCTGCCGCCCCCGAAACTTTCTGTAGCATCCACTGTCTATGGAATCGAGGACACAATAACCGGCGCAAGTCATACCACCACTTCGCTGTCATGCGCTGAGAGATCTGGCGGCATGCCTAGATCCGGACGCCGCCAAGGACATGTCACAGTGCAATGACAAACTGCCCTGATGTCTTAGTACTGCAAAGCTACATTGACGGCGAGCTGGGTGCCGGCCAGGCCCGGGCAGTGGCTCGACACCTCGAGGAATGCCCCGAATGCCGCCGCACTGTGATGTCCGTGCAGGCTGTCCATTCCACCTTGGGCGCTACAGATGCGTCCGCGCCGCCGTCTCGCCTGTTTGCCGACATACAAGCTGCGATCGCCACTGACGGCCACGGGTTAGCCTGCGACCAGGCCCACGAAATTATCTCGGCCGCTCTCGACGATGAACTCAGCGCCGAACAGGCCGCCAGCCTTGACCTGCACCTGCAAGAATGTGCCGACTGCCGCTACTATGCGGAGCGCATGGGCTTAGTGACGGAGCTTCTGCGCGGCTTGGAGCCCGTTGCGGCTGAGCCCGGCCTGCGGGGTAGAGTCGAGGCGGCTGTGGACAAGGTGGCGGGCTACGCGGGCATCTTCACCGCAGGTTTCCGCCGCAAGTTCGGTGCCGCAGCGGGTCTGGCCGCTGCAGCAGCCATTATGCTGGTGGTGGCATTCAACTTCGTGCATATCGCCGGTCCGCCGCAGCCATCGCCAACGTCACCTCCTGAAATCATCGCCAGCATGCCGGCGCCGGCACCACAGCCTGAGCCTATTTCAGCGACGCCAACGGAGCCAGAAACTGCCGCAACTCGCCCACCGGCGCTGCGAACTGCTGCCGATACGCCGCCCGCTGCCACAGCCGCCGCTCCTGCGCCCGAACCCGCCACTCGCACTCACCGACCGCCTCGCGTCACCCCTAGCCCTGCACCGGCCATTTCCGAGCCGCAGCCGGCGCTTCGAGGGCCCGCACAGCCAGTGAAGGCCGTTACCGTCATGCCGCTGGTGGGTGCGAAGCCGGTCGCCATCGCCCACCGCACTGAAACACCACCGGCTGCGACGGCGCCGCCCGCTGCCGGGGAGGCTTTAATCCGCACGCCGATCAAGACGGTCGCCATTTCCGAGCCGCAAGCCACTCCGCCGCCGGCTCCTGCTGAAGCTAGCCTTGCCAAGGCCCGCCCCGGCACACCGACGTCGCTGAGGTCAACTGAGCCTGCACGTGGCTCTGGTGCTATGCGCCTTGCCTCCGCCGGCACCAGTTGGCTGCCGATCAGCGAGGCTCCCCGCACGGTTTACAAGTCAGCGGCGACCTCACCCGCCTGTCTAGCCAGCGCCAAAGAACGCATCAGCAGGGAAAACAGACGACATCAGACACAGTGGGCCCGCGTCCCCTGACATCGTCGTCATAGAATAGGCGATCCCACGACGCAGGTTTTTGCAGCCCCGCCGGCGAAATCGGCGGGGCATTGATTTTTTCGGAAATTTGTTGAGGCATCCCTTGCACAGGCAGACGCCGACGGAGAATATCTTATGACCAAGTTCATACGCTGTCTGATAGCCCATGGCGCACTTGCCATATTACTGCTTACTTCCTGCACCAGCGGATCTCAGACCGCAGGCGATGAGCCGCCGCCTCCGGCGCCCACCTATCCACAGTTCGACAAGAATTCGGCTTTCACATATCTGCGGGCGCAGTGCGATTTCGGTGCCCGCGTGCCTGGCAGCCAGGCTCACCAAGACTGTCTGGCGTGGATCGCGGAGCAGTTGCGCCAGACCGCTGAGACCGTCATCCTGCAGGAATTCCGTGCGGCCACACCTTTTGGCGGCCCTTACGACTTCACAAACATCATCGCTTACTACCCCGGAGATGCTGAACAGCAGCCGGTGATGTTGGGCGCGCACTGGGACTGCCGGCCACACGCCGACGAGGACCCCGATCCGGCCCTGCGCACTGAGCCGGTGATGGGCGCTAATGACGGCGCTTCCGGCGTTGCAGTTCTTCTCGAGATCGCCCGCCAGGCCGGCACCAACAGCGACCGCCGCCCCTTCATTCTCGCCTTTTTCGACGCCGAAGATTCTGGTAAGCCCGGCGCGGCGGCCTTCGCGCTGGACGGCTGGGCTATCGGTTCGTCATATATGGCCAGGAACATGCCAGCCGAGATCCCCGCCGCGGAAGCTGTTATCGTAATTGATCTTGTCGGTCAGGATGATGTCCACAATGAGCGTCTGGGCACCCCTAACGGCTCCAACGACTATCTCGATTTCCCGATCGAGCGCCACTCCATCGAGAGTGCGCCTTTGCTGGTCAACGAGATCTGGACGATCGCCGAACGCGCCGGGCACGACGCCTTCGTTCGCGCCACTCGCGGCTATGTCACCGACGATCATCTGCCCTTCATCCAGCAGGGCATACCGGCAATAGACATTATTGATCTGCCGCATCCCGAGTGGCACACGACCGAGGACACCCCGGCCTGCTGCTCCGCGGACTCCTTGTATCAGGTGGGCGATACTTTGCTGCGATATCTCTATGAGGTGGTAGAGTAATTCCCTGAGGCTTGCGGGGTGTTACCTAGCTCTCCGAGGTAGCTATCGTCGTGACCAGTCGAGCCGTCGCCGCCTGTGGGTCGTCTGCCGAACTGATCGCGGAGACTACTGCATAAAGCGCCACGTTTTGCGACACAAGTTCCCGAATGTTCGTCTCATTGATTCCGCCTATTGCGCAGACAGGCAGACGCGTGGCTTGTTGCGTCCTGTGCACTGCTTCAACTCCGACTGCTGCTTTTTCGGGCTTGGTGGGCGAGCCAAATACCGGGCCGATTGCTACATAGCTTGCCCCTTCGCGCTCTGCAATTGCAACCGACTGCGCATCGGGCGTCGTCGCGCCCACTATCGCACACGGCCCCAGCAACCTGCGCGCCGTTGCCACCGGCATGTCTTGCTCGCCAACGTGTACGCCATCTGCCTCTGCGGCCAGCGCCACGTCAGTTCTGTCATTGATAATCAGCGGAACGCTCGCCAGACGTGTGAGCCGCAAGATCCGGACGGCCTCCTCGATCATCTGGCGCGTCGGTTTGGCCTTTTCCCGGTACTGGATCATTCCGACGCCGCCGCTGATGGCAGCCTCCACCAGCCGCAACAACTCAGCGCTGGGCAGGCCGGCGGGCAGGATGAAGTAGAGCTTACTTTTCAGGCATGGCAGTGGCATATCTCGACGACCTCACTGATAGCCCAAAAGCCGCCCGGCTGGGGCGGCTTGGTTTGCACCTCATAGAGGGCGTGGTAAATCACGCCCCTACGAATACGCGGCGGACGCGAGAGCTTGCACTCAGTCCGTCGTGTATGGCAGCAGAGCCATTTCCCGCGCGCGCTTGATCGCCTGGGCCATGCGGCTCTGGTGCCGTCGGCAAGTGCCGCTCTGGCGCGCCTTCTTGATCCGCCCGCGTTCATCAGTAAAACTACGCAACAGTTGGATGTTCTTGTAGTCAATAACGGCTGCGCCCCGTTGGGTACAGAATCTGCAGACCTTCTTCTTTCTAGCCCTACCGTCCCTATCGCCTCTATATCCGCGGTTTCTCTGTTCTCGCACGTATATTTTTTCCTCTCTTCGATTTGCGGCTGGCACTGCTCGGGAATTATAACAATAAGCGGCCGGTTTATCAAGATTGCTCTAGCTGTCGCGCACGGCGGCGGCGCCGTACCCACCAGATCAGAAGCACTATCGGCCCCCAGAATAGCACGCCGGGAATGATCAGATAGATGGTGGCATATACCAGCCATTCGACGATCCTGCCCAGGGCGTGCCATGCCGTCCGCAGGTGATAGCCGATCTGCCACGGGCCGCGCTCGGCAAGGCCTGCCGGGCCCAGCTCATTGATGTACACCTGGATTGTTGAGAGCGACACCTGGTCCTTCAGATAGCGCATCCGCCCCTGCAGTTGCTCGACTTCGCCACGCGCCCGAAAGACCTCGCGCTGCACCTCCAGGATATCACTGAGCTCGCCCTTCCGCTTCAGCAACGCGAGCAGCGCTTCTTCCTCTGCTTTTTTGTTCGCTATCCGCGCCTCGAGGTCCACCCATTCTTCTGTGACGTCCTGCGCATCTTCGCTGTATCTTATGGCTTTGCCGAAGTCCTGGAGTTGCTTGAAGATTTCGGCAAACTTATCCGACGGCACCCTCACCGTTACCTTCCCACTGCGGCCGCCTTCGTCGTCTTCATAGGCTTCGCGGCCCGATACATATCCGCCGGCGTCCTCAGCCAGCTTTGCGATGTCGTCCATCGTCTTGCGCAGATCGCTGACTTCCAGAGTCATCTCGCCGGTCTTAATGATCCGCCGGGTTATGTTGGCAGTGGCGGCGGTGGTGGAAATCGCCTGGGCAACCTCTACATCACCCACTTTATCGGCGGCAACGCTTCTTTCGGCCATCTCGGGGGGCGGTGGAGCACCCGGAGCCGCCGTCTCGCCACCAAAGCTTGCTTCGAACCTTGCGGTGTCTTTACCCAGTTTGGCGCAGCCGCTCAAGGCCACAAACAGCACCAATGCCGCGGCCACGATCAACACGCCTGTCATCTTTCTCATTCTTGTCATAGTCAGCGCCAGTTGCCGGCTGATCTCCCCTCGGCAATTCATCCTATCGGCCTGATGTACTCTACTGCCCCGAAATATGACACCTCGGCGGCTCCGATAGTTCCCGCACTCGGCTCAGGTCAACGCCGCTGCGGTGCAGGCCGGTGCGCTTAGTGCTCATATCCCAGCTTTCGCCGCAGGGCATAGAGCTGCTCTAGCTGCTCAGGGGGAACCTCTTGCGCTGAGCCCAATTGTGCCACTACCAGCGCCGTCTTTGCGAAGTGTTCCAATATCTCCATCCGGAAGTATGCTTGCTCGAGGTCCGCCCCCAGCGTCAGCGCACCGTGGTTCATCAACAGTATGGCATCATGTTTCGGCAGATGCGGCCGTACTGCAGTCACGACTTCCTGCGTCCCCGGCGTTGCACACTCGGCTACCGGCACTTCCCGAAATGCCGTCACGGTCTCGACGAGGATATTAACCGGCAGCGGCTGGCCGCTTATCGCGTAACCCGTCGCCAGCGGCGGGTGGGCATGCACAACAGCGTTAACATCCGCCCGCACTCGGTACGCCTCCAGATGCATCGCCACCTCCGATGAGGCTTCGGCATCACCGAGCGCTTCTCCGTCAACAGTCAGCCTGGCCATAATGTCGGGCAGCATGAATCCCTTACTGACGCCGGATGGAGTGCACAGAATTGCCTGGTCATCCAGCCGCACACTGATATTGCCATCATTGGCCGCGACCATGCCAAGCTGCCACAGCCGGCGGCCGACCTCACATATCAATTCTCGCAAAGCCTTTTCGTCGCTCATTGTACAAGACCACTAAAGGCCGAGGCTCATCGCACCCGGCCCGCGATAGTAACGCACTGTTTACCTCAGCCGCCGCAGGGTGATCTGCCAGTCAATGATGTCCACTGCATCTTTCTCGTCTTCGCTGGCCGGCCCCTCCAGCGTGTTCTCACCGGCCCCCTCCTGCACGAACAGCCCGTCGGAATTCCTAATTGTGCGGAACTCGTTCAGAGAGATGGTAGAATAGTCATTTCCCAGATATCCCAACCCATCATAGACATTCTCGTTGGGCAGCGTGATATTGGGGTCGAAGATCAGCTCCGTCGTGGTGATGATGTTGATGCTTACGTTGTTGACATTAGCGCCGAGTTTCGACACATCTATGGTGAACCTGAGCGTGCTGCCACCGGCGGGGTCCTGGGATTCGTAAGGCGGGCCGATTAGCTCGGCGGTGACCGACCGCTCCAGCTCAATTGTCGCCGTCTCATTGAGCACGAAATCGCCGCACGTTATCGTCAGTCCCGGTATCGGCGGATTCGCCGTTGCCGTGTCTGAATTGGCGTTGAGACTGGACGTTGTGGTCGTAGTGTAGCTCGGCACGCTCGTGGACACGAATGAATTCTGCACTTGCGCCGTGGTCTGCCCGATTGTCAGCGTCTGCGTGCCCGCAGCGGCGGCTGCCAGCGTCAGCTCTATGCCCAGTGCCTGCAGCGAGTCGGTCTGTAGTGCTACGCCGCCGGCGTTGAGCGCATCTATCTGGGCTTGCTCCTGCGCCGTGAGCGACCGGCTCCCGTCGGCGGCCGCGGTATAGCTCACGCCCCCTGCCACCGTCTGGCCGGCGGCGTCCGTCTGTATGGCTATCTCGCCGGCGCTTTGGAAGCCAGTGTTGGTCGCGGCCGTGATCATGCCTGCGCCGCTGACCGTCACCGCCGCGAGGTCAATCTGCGTTATCGTCAGTTGGTGGATGCCGGCGTCTGTCGAGTCGGGCACTCCTGCTATTGAATCGACGCCACCTGCTGCCGTCGTCAGACTCGCGACCAGTTGTGCCTTATACAGCTCGTAGCGCCCCTGGTTGTACTCCACATAATGCGTGAACGAGCCGGTTCCCCAGCCGTTTTCCCAGCGCGGGCCCGCCACCACCGGAAGCGGCCCGTCAAGCCCGTCGTCGCCATCGGCGTCGATGGCCACATAGTAGTAGAAATTGTCCATGACTGCGCCTGCAAAGCGGATTACAAAATCCAGCACCTTCTCCGGCACCACGGGAGGCTGCTCCTCGCCGCCGCGCGCACAGCCCGGCAGCAGCATCGCCGCCGCGCCGGCAAGTATCATCAGGCACACGATTAGCAGCCCTCGGCTCGTTTTCACAGCTTGATCCCAATCTTGACCAGCAGTTTTTGCGGGTTCTCGATCAGCACCTGCTCCATCTGTTGCTCGTTGAGACCTGCCCCGGCGGCGACGGTGACGGCGAGAGCTTCGGTCAGCAGGTCCCCTGGCGAATGGGCATCGGTATTCACCAGCATCGCGGCTCCGGCCTGCTGTGCGACTTTGGCCACCAGGCCATTGCCCAGACAATGCCCCTGCCGCGCCGTGAGCTCCAGGAATATTTCGTTTTCGGCCGCCGCTTCTGCCGCTTCTATGGTAATCAGACCCGGGTGGGCCAGTAAGTCCACGTCCGAACACCGGCAGGCCGCAAGGTTGGTCCCCGGCGGCACCGGCTCCACCGGCGACTCGCCATGCACCACCACATACTGCGCCCCGAGTTGCTTCGCCTCAGCGGCCAGTTGGGGGATCGAATCAGGCGGCACATGGGTAAGCTCGACGCCCACCAGGGCCACAAAACCCCAGTGCTCGCGCGCCAGCTCGCAGTCGGCGCCCACTTCTTTGATTACCCGCGCCATCGTACTGGCGCTGACATGATCGCTGATCCCCAGGGCCCGGTAGCTGTTGGCGATGGCGCGCCGGATCAGTTCCATCGGCAGCAGTTCCCCGTCACTCAGTGTGGTGTGGGTATGAAAGTCAAATAGCATCGCCGCTTATCATCTCCGTGTTGTTTAGCCATGCAGCTCGGGCTTCTACTGTAGTCATGCAAATTTCTGGTCTGCGGCCCGCGCATCTGTGATTAAGGCGACGGTGGTGTGACGGGCCGTGGGCCGGATGGCCGTGAGTTTGCAGGCAAACTCCCCGCCATGCGGCCCCTCCGAAAGACAACGGCAACAGAGTCGGGCAGGATGCCCGACCTACGCGCCAAAGGGTACAGACGTTGCATTTCGGCTTGTTCGCCATAGCTTCAGCGAAGGCGGGAGGGGCCGCATACGAGGCGGAAGCGCAGCTTCCGCCGAGAATCCGGCCCAGCCGCTGCTAGAATCTGCATAACTACACTCCCAGCCCACTCATTCATTCTTTACCAATCAGCCACAGGACCGCATTTCCGAGAAGCTGTTTGAATTCGCCGGCGACTCGCCCGTCAGCGGCCACCAGCATCCCGCCGTCCAGCACAAAAACCCGCCCGTTCTGACTCAATTGCGCCGAGGCCACAGCCTCATTGCCCACACTGACCAGCTCCCAGTCGTCAAAGCCCCAAATGCTGAGGCCCTGAGGCAACCGTTGCAGGCGCACCAGCTTGGTCAGGGGCTGGTCCGCCACCTCGGCAGCGCCACCGGGCCGCGTCATTCGCGCGGCAAGGCCGAACTCGGCCAGAATTCGGTTGAACGGTGGCATCCGTCGCTGGTGCCGGCCGTTGAGGTTAGCGATCGCCAGCAATGCCCCACCCGTGCGTACGTGATTGGCCACCGCCTGCGCTTCGGCATGTGAGAACTCCCGGTGTGAGCCGATAACCAGAAGCGACCGTGCGGTTGGCATCCGCGACACCAGCGGCTCCGGCTCGCGCTCGGGGCGGTACCTGATCTGCCGCAGCCTGAGGCCTGCGCCCTCAACTACCTCGCGCACAATTGCCCCGATCTCCGGCCAGTCGTCGTCCTGGGCGCCGAGGTCACACAGCGCCGTACTGGACAACTGCACCGACAACTGCGGGATAGTACGCATTTCTGCTGGCGCGGGCACCTGCGGACCAGTCGGGCTGGCGGCGCCTTCACCGGCAAAATCCGCCGGCTGCTTGAGCTGTGGCGGCATCGGCTCTTTGGTAGGCTTCTTGTCGAAGAAGCGATCCCGCTCGGAGCGGGAGGCCCGCTGTGGCTGTGCGCCGCCGTAGGTCTTCTCCGCCGTCTCGCCGCCCGCTTGCGCCAGCATCACGATCCCGCTCGCCGCCTGGTGGCGGACCGCCGGCCCAGCCGCAGCCGCACTGATTACCAGCAATCCAAGCACCGCGCCAAACAGTGCCCGCACGGCAGCCAATCTAGGCAGCTCGGACATCCATATCCCTCCTGCTGGCTGGCTCTGTCGCCAAAACGCTGTGCGGCAATGCCCCTTACTGTGACACTTTCACCGGCGCGCCACTTTCCAGCGACTGATGTATCGCCCTGGCCAGAACCACTGCTGCCTTCGCATCCTGCGCGCTGATGAGGAATTCCTTATCATCTATTATACAACGGGCGAAATGCTCAAGCTGGTATTTGAGCGCCCCGCCCTGCTGCCCGGTGTAAATCGGCCCGTACGCGATGTCCGGCCGCCAGGACCGCTCCGTCCCGGACACCTCCAGGGGCTCACTGTCCCCGGCTCGCACCGCCACGCGCCCCTTCGTGCCAACCACTTCGAGGCGGGCGTCCAGAGTATTGGGCTGCCCCTCGGGCACCACCCAGCAGGTCTCCAGGCAGCCGACCGCATCGTTTTCGTATTTCAGAAGTGTAAAGATGCTATCATCTGCGCCTTCTTCTGTCAGCACCTTGCGACAGCTTTCCGCATACACTCTCACGGCCTCGCAGCCGATATACCAGCGCATTATGTCCAGGTCGTGCACGCCCAGGAAGTACGCCACCGATGTGCGCGGGCCGATGCGCCGGCCTGAGGCCAGTACATTGTTGCGCCGCCCGTAGATCTGCACAATGTCGCCCACCCGGCCCTCATCTATCGCTGCCTTCGCCACCTGGTAGCGGGGATCGAAGCGCACCACATGCCCCACCATCAGCCGCACGCCGTTGCTTTCCGCGGCGGCGATTATCGCATCGCAGTCGGCCACGTCTGTAGCCAGCGGCTTCTCCACCAGCACGTGTTTTCCCGCTTCAGCCGCGACGGTGCACGGCTCGAGATGCGCCTGGTCATCGGTACACACGCTGACTATATTCACACCCGCAGCATCTATCGCTGCCTCCAGGCTGGAGGCGGCGAGGCAGCCGTACTCGGCGGCCATCTCCTGCGCCTTTTCGGGAATGATATCATAGACAGCCACCAGCCGGGTCTGCGGCAATTCCGCCCAGATACGCCCGTGCCGCTCACCCATCATACCCAGACCGATTACCGCTGCTCCCAATTCTGCCATATCAGGCACCTCTTATTTGTGCGGGTTGGTAAAATGCTCAAACAGCACTGTAACGCAGTTTTCCAGCGCGGCAAGTGGCGACACTTCGTAGCCGTGCGTATTCTCGGTGGGAAAGCACAGACATGCCGGCCGTCCCACCAGCCCCGCTGCGGCACTGAGGCTGGCGTCACTGCCGAAGCTGCGTATCACCGCGCGCTGGCACTCGATATCTTGACGCTTGCCGGCGGCTATCAGTTCCCGCGACAGCGCCGGATCGTAGTGATACGAGCCATCCTTGAACAGCACTACCGGCTGCTCGTTCATCTCAGTCGGGTACTCCTCGGCCACTGGCCCTACTTCGATGGCGATGAAATCATTTGGCTGCAGCGTGTGGCTGATGTACTTGCCGCCGGAGACTCCGCCCTCCTCGGCTGCGGTCGCCGCCACATACAGGTCATGCAACGGCGGGTTGTCATGGAACTGGCGGGCCAGCAGCAGCAGCACAACCACCCCGGCCTTGTCATCCAGCCCATATCCGCCGACGTATTCATCGTGCAGATACATCGGCTGCTTGCGGCTGCGCGCCACGCAGGCCCTGTCGCCCACGCCAGCGCCGCGCTCGGCCAGCTCTTCGGCATTCAACTTACAATCCAGATACACCATATCCCATGTCAACAGTCCGGTCTTGGCCTTATGAATCCGGCTGGACAGGTCCGACGAATGTGTCGAGCCGATGTGCAGGATGCCCGGGATGACGTCATTTTCCGTAATCAGGTCGAACGGGCCCTCGCCGTATTTCGCCGGCCGTATCCCGCCGATCGGCTCCAGCCACATCTTCCCATCCTCATCTATCTTACGCACCACCAGCGAGTTCTCGTCCTTGTGGGCAGAGACTAATGCCGTCGGCCCGGCTTCGCGCCCGTCGAACTTGATGTAGATGTTGCCGTGCGGATCGTGGTGGACTTCGTCGGCGCACTGCCCCAGTTCCGCCCGCACGATCTCGTTCATCTCGTGCTCCCAGCCCCCGGGAGCGTGCGTCACCAGGACCTGATCGAGTAGAGTCTTCAGTTCTGCTCGCATCGCTATACCTTTCTGTGGCTATTGGCCCGGATTCCCCATATCAATCACCGAATTCAAGCAAGAAACGTACTCACCTGCCCCAGCATCCCTCCTTGCCCAACAGCCGGTGCCACCAGTGCCGCTTCTCTGGCGGGTCATTGGACTGCTTCGCTGCCTGGCGGGGTCAGGCGTCGGGTATATAAAAAACGCCGAGCTCCTCGAAGATTACCTTGCCATTCTTATCCCTGCCTTTCCACGGGCCTTGCGGCGTATGGCGGGCGCTACGGATGCTGAGTGCCACATTTCCCTTCTCGTCGCAAATGTCAGCGCGAGATATCTCGAGTCCGAAAGCCACTTGGTAATGGAGCCCCATCATACCTAGCAATGCTTCAACAGCCTTCTGCTCGTGATCCTCAGGCGCCTTCTTCCTCTTCTCCTCCTGACTCATTGCTTCTGCCCCCAGAAACTCATCGTGTGCTTGCGCCTGGAAGATTGTGTTGCCCTCCCCGCCACGGATAGTATGCGACACATCAATATCTATTTCAGTTAGCCTGCTTCTCCGATGGCGGTGGCTATAGATGCCGGGTCCCACTTTTCCCGTCGCGTCACAGATGTCAAGTGTCAGTATCTGCAGGTTCATTCCGGAGGTCGACTTGTTACAGTACCCGCACATAGCTATCAATGCGTCAACGGCCTCCCGTTCATAATCCTCAAGACTCTTCATGCCCGTCGCCCCTTTCAGTCTTTTTGGTCTTGCCCAACAGCCGCTGCCACCAGCGCCGCTTCTCTGGTGGGGCTGGCAGCAGGGCCTTCGGCAGGTTGGCGCCCTGGCTACCCTGGACTAGGTTTTGCTTTATCCCAGTTGGTACACCATTGGTTGTCGTCGTCGTTCCAGAATACCTTAACGATACTGTGCCAACGCACGAAGTTCGAATCATACCATCGGAGTGTAAGTTCGTACATACGCCGGTCGTTCTTTGGTTCCAGCTCCGGGGCCGGGAAACAGAAAAAGCTGTGGCCTTTGTGGTACAAACACCGCTCGCGCCAAAGCTGTATCGCTTCTGGTCCGCTTGCCTTCCCAAGGTCCTTTGCGTCACCGCACTCTTCTTTCATGTGTTCGTAAGGCTGCCGCTCGCCGATCTCCTCCTTCTGGGGGGTGATATCCTTATACTGGTCCTCCATCCACTCGTCACTGACACTGGCGTCTATATTGACAGCCGGCCAATCACCCACGTTGACGAGGTCGAAGGTAAGCCATTTCGTACACGGACCATCACTGTCGGGCGAGAAAGACTTGATAGGTTCCAATATAAACAGGATAGCTTTACCTGCTAGTAATTGCGTCGCCTTGACCTGTTCTTTAGCGTGCCACGCATAACAAGCGGCAGTCACGAAAGCAAGCAGCAGGAATACCGCTTGCATCTGATCGGGCAACCATATTGCAGGCAAAACCAATATCCAGAACACGAACAGAACGGGCCCTATTTGGTCCACGATCGCTTCGAAATACCCCTCCTGCTCGGCAGTTTGGCTGAATTGTGTGATAGAGTCTTCAATTGTTGTCATTAGACAAGCGTATCTCGCCATCAAATAAGCGGCAAGTAGGAGCAACGTCAAAACTACTGCTACCCAAACCATCACTATTCCCTCCCTATTAGCCGCTGCCACCACGGCCTTGCCTTCTCTGCGGCCTTCTCCGCCAGCGGTATGACAGATCCGGGATTAGAGATCCACCGGCTCGCCCTTTTCAGCCGACTCCACCATCGCCACCAGCGCCTTCGTAATCATCAGGCCGTCGTGGCCGGTAATCAGCGGCTCCCGTCCAAGCAGCACCGAGTTGATGAAGTGCTTGATGGCCTGATTGACGAACCCGACCGGCTCGCCCATCACGTCGCCGGTCAAAATGCCCTTATTCAACTGCTTTCCGTTGGTGGCCAGCACGAAGTCGGGCAGGGCGGCGTCAATACTGACATAACCGTCCGTGCACACCAGCTCGAACTTCGAGTCCACAGGCGTCGGCATTGTCTCCGGCATGATCCAGCAGCTTTCGAAGTTGCCGACACAGCCATTTTCAAACTCCACGGTGGCCTGGTAGAAATCCGGGGTGTCAATGCCCATGCTTTTCAGCTTCACGCTGCGGCACACCGCGTTGACGCGCTTGGCCTCCGACTTGAAGTACCACCGTGCGATGTCGTAGCGGTGGCATATCAGCCAGAACGGCAGGCGCGTCTCGCCGGACCATGAGAGCATCTGCGTGGGCACAAAGAGCGTGTTATTCAGCCGCGCGTAGCAGTACAGCGGGTCCCCCAGCTCTCCGGCGTCGAGGGCCTCTTTGGTCTGCGCGAATGAGTGCATCCAGCGGTTGCTCCAGTTGACCATCAGCGTCTTTCCGGCGGCTTTCTGCGCGGCCACAATCGCCTCGGCGTCCTCGACGGATGTTGCCATCGGCTTTTCGACCAGCACGTGCTTGCCGGCGGTAAATGCGTCCTCGCAGACCTGCCGGTGCAGGTGGTCGGGCAGCACTACTGACACCGCCTCGATCTCGTCGAGGGCCAGCAGGTCGTGGTAATCCTCGAACACGTCACGGGCGGCGTACTTGGCCGCCATCGTCCGGGCGCGCGGCACATTCAAGTCGGCTATCGCGATCAGCTTGGCATTGTTGGCCGCCGAGACGCATTTGATGTGATTTTCGCCGTGGGTTCCGGCACCGATGACACCATACTTCAGCGTACCGTCGGCATATACTTTGGCCATTTCGATTCCATCTTTTTGTGTTGACTATCCGGACGCCGCACAATCTGCCGGGCGGCTTCTGCCCGCGCCGAATCGGCGGGCGCACGATGCACTCCGCTCACACCGCGCTGTAGTCGCGTCTAGCTACTTCGCCTTGATTGCGCACCCTACCTCCTGCGCACGCTTCGCGTCTGTAGTTGAACCCTATCTCTCGCGGTGCTATAATCGCAAACATGAACCCGAAGACTTACTATATCGTGACGCTGGGCTGCCAGATGAACGAACGCGACTCCCAGACCATCGCCGGCATCCTCGATGGTCTCGACTTCTATCCTGCCGATAGCCCGGAGGAAGCCCGCATACTGATCATCAACACCTGCTCAGTTCGCCAGAAGCCGGATGAGAAAGCATTTTCCCGTCTTGGAGAGTGGCGTTTGCTCAAGGAGCAGGACCCCGACCGCATCATCGCCGTTTGCGGCTGCACGAGTCAAGTGGCTACTGAAGAGGTGTGCCGGCGCGTCCCGTATGCCGACATTGTCATGGGGCCGCGCAGCCTCGGCCACTTCCGCGACGCAGTTCTGCAGCGCCTGGAGGCCCCTGCCAGGCAGCCCGCCGTATTCACTGACAACGCCGAACTCATCCCTGAGGCGCTTCCCGCCCGCCGCTCTCGGGGCGTCTCCGCATTCGTCAACATCACCTACGGCTGTGACAACTACTGCGCCTACTGTGTCGTGCCGTATGCCAGGGGCCCTGAGGTCAGCCGCGTCCCTGCGGAGATCATCGCCGAGTCCCGCGGTGTCCTGGCTGATGGCTACAAAGAGATCACCTTGCTGGGCCAGAACGTCAACAGCTACGGACGCGACTTGCAGCCGCCGATGGAGTTTGCCAAATTACTGCTCGAAGTCGGCACCATATATGGTCTCGAGCGCCTGCGGTTCACCACTTCGCACCCGAAGGACCTCTCCGACCGGGTCCTGGAAATCATGGCCACAGTGCCCACCATCTGCGAACACCTGCACCTGCCTGTTCAGGCCGGCGATGACGAGGTCCTCGGGCGCATGGGCCGCGGCTACACCTACAAGCTCTTCGCCCGGATCATCGCCAGCGCCCGCGAGTACATGCCTAGCATTTCGATTAGCACCGATCTCATGGTCGGCTTCCCGGGCGAGACCGAGGCGCAGTTTCAAAACACGCTGAAAGCCGTCGAGCAAATCCGCTTCGACCAGGCGTTCATGTTCAAGTACAACGACCGCCCGGGCACCAGGGCTGCTGAGATGCCAGACAAGGTGCCCGAGGATGAAAAGCAGCGCCGACTACTCGAGCTGGTCGGCCTGCAAAACGAGATCGGCCGTGACCTCAATCAGGCCACCGTCGGCAGCGTATTCGAGGTGCTCGTCGAAGGGCCAGACCCCAAGTCCGCAGGCTGCATGCGTGGCCGCAGCCGCCAGAACAAAATCATGATCTTCCCGGGTTCAGACGGCCTGGCCGGCAAACTCGTTGAGGTCCGCGCCACCGAGGGCTTCTTGTGGGGCCACAAGGCCGAACTTGTCCGGATCGTTGAGTGACCACCAGTCGCCCACCTGCAGGTACATCCCCTTACCTCCGCGAACTCTACGTGGGCACAGCTTTCGCAAACAGACTCCGGTGAGCACACATGCGTTTTGCACCAGGCGGCAGCGGCAACACAGTTGGCGCTGAGGCCCGTGAGATACCCGTAATGCTTGAAACTGATGTGCTCGTGTGCGGCGGCGGGCCGGCCGGCACTGCTGCCGCCATAGCGGCGGGCCGGCTGGGCGCCAGGGTCACCATCATCGAGCGCTACAACCACTTGGGCGGCCTGGCAACTGGCGGGCTTGTCATCGCACTGCCATCGCTTGCCGACCAGGGCCGCCCCATCGTCGCAGGTATCGGCCTGCAGATGCGCGATGCGATGATCGAAACCGGCGAGGCCGTGATGCGCGGTCGTGCCGATTCGTGCTATTTCGACCCCGAGGCGCTCAAGTACCTGAGCCTGAAGCTGTGTCTCGAGGCCGGCGTTGACATCCTCCACCACGCCTGGCTGTCTGATGCCATAGTCGAGGGACAGACCGTACGCGGGGCCGTGTTTGAGACCAAGGCGGGGACTGCCGCCGCGCTGGCCAATCTGGTAGTTGATGCCACCGGGGACGGCGATATCTTTGCCTGGGCCGGGTGTGGGTTCGAGAGGTCCGACCAGTCCATCGGCCTCGATTTCCGCATCGGCGGCGTGGATGTCGCGAAATGGCAGACTGCGCGGGAAAACACCCCTGACGAATGTGCTGACATCATGCATGACATCCACCAGCTTTGCGACTGGGGCGGGCCATTTGAACTCGGCGCGGTGCTGACTGCCGAGGGTGTGGTGTGGGGCAACAACGGGCTGCGTGTAGCCGATGCGCTCGACCCCCGCGAGCTTTCCAAAATAGACATCCAGGCCCGCCTGAAAATCCGCAAGGCCCTGGAACTCCTGCGCAAGCGCATGCCCGGCTTTGCCAACGCCTGGTTAATAGACACCGCTTCACAGGTCGGGGTACGCCGTTCCCGCCGCCTCGCCGGAGTTTATACATTTACCCAGGACGATGTCGCTCAGCACGATTTCCGCCATCCGCAGGTTGTCGGGCGTGGCAATGACTTCAGGCGCGAGGGCATCGCCTACGATATTCCTTATGGTGTGCTGGTACCGCAGGAAATGGACGGTCTGCTTACCTGCGGCCGCTGCGTTTCCTGCGATGATGAAGCTTTGGAGCCGGTGCGCGTCATCCAGGTCTGCTGGGTTACGGGCCAGGCGGCCGGCACTGCCGCAGCGCTGGCGGCACAGGCCGGCGTGTCGCCGCGCGATCTGCCTATCGCCGATTTGCAGGAGACACTCCGCGGCCAGGGCGTCGCCTTTGCTGATTGAATTACCTGCAACAGGACTTCGCCATCAGGAGCGGATTTCATCAACACATATTCGTAAAGGAGCGAACAATGAAGCTGTCCACAATGCTCTTTCCGTTTCACAACGACCTCAAAGAGGGCTCACTTTCGGCTTTGGACCTCGTCGAGCGATTGTACGCCGTCGGGGTGCGCGCGCTCGAACCGATGCTGCGCTGTGCCGAGGATGATCCGCGCATCTGGGACCAGTTGCAGGCCGCCGCTGCCGATTTTGAGATGTCATACTCTTGCGTTGACGCCGGTGCCAATCTCATCGGCGAAAACGATGCCGACCGCGCCGAGGCACTGGCTACGGTGGCGCTGGGAGTCGAAATGTGTGCCGAACTCGACTGCCCGCTCCTGCTTGTCCCGGGCAGTCGCCCTGCCCCTGGCATGAGCAATGAAGAGGGGCGAAAGATATACTCTGAAATGCTGGCCAAAGCCGCACGGGCCACGGCCGATTCGGGAGTCACGCTCAACATCGAGGACTTCGGGATGTCTCCTGAGTTCGCGTGCCATTCATCCCACGTGCTGGAGGTCGTCACAGGCGCAGGCCCGGAGATCAAGGTCACATGGGACAATGGCAATTTCCTGCTGGCGGATGAGTTGCCTGCCGACGCTTACCAGCCGCTGCGCAGCCGCATCGTCCATGTCCACATCAAGGACTGGCTGTCGGCTCCGGCCGACAGCGACCAGGGCATTGTCGCGCCCTCCGGCAAGCGTTGGGTTGGCGCTCATATTGGCCATGGCGAGGCGCAGGTAAGAGAGAGCCTGGAGCTTCTCCATGCCGACGGCTACGACGGGTGGATATCGCTGGAAGTCGGCGTCGAGCCGGCACTTGAGGCTGCGATCATCGGCGCCAACTACTGCAGCGGAGTCTGGAATTCGCTGTAAGCCACTACCAGCTCTCTACTCCAGCTCCCCGCACTCATACATTACAATCGCGCACACTGCAATAGCGGCGGTCTCCGTGCGCAGTATGCGGCTGCCAAGGCCCACTGAAACCAGACCGGCTTGCGCAGCCATCTCCGCTTCCTGCTCGGTAAAGCCGCCTTCCGATCCGACGAACGCGGCCAGCCTCGGCTGCAACTTCAGCTTCGCCATCGCCTCCGCAAGGCTGCTGTGACCTCCGCCGGCTACGCCTTCATCGAAGAACAATCCCGGGCTGTCCGAGGCTTCCCAGTCCGCCAGAGCCTCGGCGAATCCGACCGGCTCAGTCACCTGCGGCGCAGTCGCGCGCATGCACTGCCGCGACGCCTCTTGCACGATTTTTTCCCAGCGCTGCAGCTTGCCCTCGGCCCGCTTCGCATCGAGCTGCACCACGCTTCGCGCTGTCACAACTGGCACGATTCTGCTGACACCTAACTCGGTACACTTTTGCAGTATCAGCGGGAAGCGCTTGCCCCTGGGCAGTCCTTGATAGAGCGTCAACTCCACAGCCGGCTGCTGGCGGGCTTCTGCCTGCTCCAGCACCTGCCCGGTCAGCACTCTGTCGCCTACCTGCGTAATCTCTGCCAGGTACTCGGTCCCGGTTTCCGGATCAATAGCATGGAATCTCTTCCCGACACCACGCCGCAGCACCACGCTGAGGTGGTGGAAGGCATCGCCCCTTACCTCAATTCGCCCGCCGTCAATTGCGCCTGACTCAACCAGAATCCGCGGCACAGCCATCTCATCAACCCATCTTATCACGCATTATGAAAGCTTTGCTGCCTGCTTCGCTGTCACCCAGCACCACCATTCGTCTTCGCCATATCTGTCGGCGATCTCCAGCTTCGCTGCCGCAATTGCCTCGGCCATATCGTTATCGGACCGGTCGGTGAATCCGGAGATTATGTAATATCCGCCGGGCTTGAGCAGCGTGGCAGCATCGCCCGCCTGCCCCGCCACCACCTGCCCGGTGACATTGGCCACTATCAGATCGCGCGGCCCGTTTGCGCCTGCCGGGCTCTCACCAAGCCGCGCCTCGCACCGTTCGGCCACATCGTTTTTCACGACGTTCTCAGCGGTCACCTTTATGCACACCGGATCGTTGTCTATGGCCAGCACGCTGTTGGCTCCCAGCTTGCAGGCGGTGATGGTCAAGATGCCCGACCCGCAGCCGAAGTCTATGACATCGTCGCCGGGCCGCAGGTAATTCTCCAGCGCCACCATGCACATCTGGCTGGTCGCATGCGCACCGGTGCCGAAGGCCATGCCGGGATCAATGCGGATGATAATATCGTCAGGCCGGGGCTTGAGAGGGCTTTTGGGGTCGGGCCACGATAGCCACGAGGGCAGGATCACCAGCCGTTTGCCGACTCGTATCGGCCGGTAGTGTTCCTTCCACGCCTCCGCCCAGTCCAGCTCATCAACCCAGTCGGCCTCCAGCGCCACTCTGGCCGGCTCAACGAGTTCCAGAGGGATGCGCCGCAGTCCGGCCTCCAACTCCGCCTGTGCCCTTTCGACATCTGCTGCCTCGGAGGTGTACGCCTGATGGACCAGCCCGGCGCGGGTGGTGACGATACTGAGGCCACCGCACAGTTGCTGCAGGATCGCGCTTACGGCTTCGGAAGCCTGTGGCGGGGCAGTTACTGAAAACCGTCGCCAGCGCATCCCGCGTCACCTCTGGATTGGACTTGGGTCAACACTGTTGCTTGCGTGTGGCGGCAGGTTCGTTGAGGTGGGTTACTCTCCGCCGAAGGCCTTCCTTACGCGGTCGAAGATGCCGGAGCCGGCAGGTGGATTCAATTCGGTGCCCTCTTCGCGGGCTAGTTCCTGCAGCAGCTCTAGCTGTCGGTCCGTCAGTTCAGTAGGGGTGTTGACCCGCACCGAGATCACCTCATCCCCGCGCCGGCCATTGCGCAGAGACGGCAGTCCCTTGCCGCGCAGCCGCAGCTCCTCGCCGGACTGGATACCGGCTGGTATCTCGAGTTCTTCGTTGCCCTCCAGTGTTGGGACGGTGACGGTGTCGCCCAGCGCCGCCTGGGCGAAGCTGATGTCCAGAGGCATGTACAAGTGGTTGCCATGCCTGGTAAATACTTCATGGTCGGCGATGTTGACCCGCACGTACAGATTCCCGGGAGGCCCGCCGTCTGCGCTCACATCGCCCATCCCCGCGTATTCCAGGTGCTGGCCGTCCCCGATGCCTCGCGGAATCTCTACTCTAAGTTGCTCGGTCGTCCGTGCCACGCCGCTCCCGCCGCAGTCCGGACATGGGTCATCAATAATCTCGCCGGTGCCTCCGCAGTCGGGGCAGTTTATGATCGTCACCATGCTGCCCAGTATGGTTTCTTGCCGCTGACGCACCTGACCGTGGCCGCCGCATGTGGGGCAGGTAACCGGTCCACTTCCCGCCGACGCTCCGCTGCCCTTACAGGCCTCACATGGGGCCATACGCTGATACGCCAGGTCACGCTCGGCGCCGGTGAGTACCTCCTCCAGTTCGATATCCACCTGTTGCTCCAGGTCACGGCCAGGGCTGGCCCAGCGCCCACGACCCATATTACTGAAGCCAAACGCCTGGTTGAAAATGTCGAAGATACTGCCCAGGCCGCCGTCAAAGCCGAAATCAAAAACGCCGCCTGCATCGTAGCGGCGACGTTTCTGCGAGTCGGAGAGCACGGCATAGGCCTCGCTGATCTGTTTGAATCTCTCAGTTGCCTCCGCCGAGCCGCCGTTGACGTCAGGGTGGTAGCGCCGGGCGAGCCGCCGGTAAGCTTGTTTGATCTCCTGGCCGTCGGCGTCGCGGCTGACGCCGAGCACTTCGTAGTAGTCCATGAGACCTTTCAGTCATGCCTCCTGCTGCGCCCGGTGCCCAGGCCGCTAGTCTTCTTCCTCTTCGTCCTCGTCATCTTCTTCCTCATCTGCCTCGGCAGCAATATCATCAACGGCTGCGCTCGGAAGCTGGGCGCTATCATCGCTGGCTTCCTCTTGCTCGTCTTCCGGCGGCGGGGGATCTTCTATCTGCACGTGCCCGGCGGCGATCTCGTACAGCGCGATCGTGGTGGGGTTATTGCTCTCGATCTCCACACATGGCTTGGCCCCGGCCTTGAGCTGGCAAGCGCGTTTGGCTACTGCGACAACTATGGCGTATCTGTTTCCTATGCGGTCCACTAAATCCTCAATCGGAAATGGCCGTTCCACCTGGTATCTCCAATCCTCGCCACAGGCCCGGCTGGCGACACTTGCCAGAATCTACCCAGGCAAGCAAAAAGAGCGAGACAATTGTACGTACAATCGTCCCGCGCCGGTACGGTCCGCGGACATACTCCAATGCGTCCCCGCGGAGCGACATGGCAGGTTATCTCAGTAGTTTACGGCCGGTCACTAAGCATCGGCCGCCCTTATCTGCTTTCGTGGGTTTGTATGATACACTATGAGGCGCTTCCTGTCAATTGCTTTCTCAGATGCATCTCTCACGTACCCGCAAGCATCTTCCCGCAACTGATTGTGGCCAAGGGAGGTCTGAAGACCTGTAATGGCGAAGTAGTGTATAGGTTACTGACTTTTAGGCACATACGACAGGAGCCAAACAATGGCCAATACCAAAGATTTTCGTGGCATGACGTGTCGCAGGCTCAGTAATTCCGGACTGTGGGTCTCAGAAGTCGGCTTGGGGCTTTGGAAATGGGGCTACCCGGAATACGACAAATCGCGCGTCGGCGAATACCTCGGCTTCCAGATCCTCGACCGCGCGCTGGAGCTGGGGGTCTTCCACTGGGACACAGCCAATTCCTACAACGCCGGCGCCGCCAACTCCGAGCGCCTGCTGGGCAGCTACTTCTCAAAGCGGCCGCAGACCGTGCGCGACCAGGTGATGCTCGCCACCAAGATCAGCAACAACTCCCGCGAGGAATACGAACTCGGCCCATATCCGAAAAACCCCGACAGATTCACACCCAACCAGAGCGGTGGCTCGCGCCTGTACATCATGAACGAGGTCGAGCGCTGCCTGCAGAGAATGTGCGTGGACTGCATTGACCTGCTCTATCTGCACAGCCCGGATACCTGGGACGACTCCGGGGAGTGGATCACGCCGCTGGAAGAGACCTGGTCAACCATGGATGACCTCGTTACCCAGGGCAAGGTCCGCTACCTGGCGGTATCTAACCACAGCGCCGCACAGGCCCAGCAGGTCATAGATGTCCTCGACCAGGTCGGCAAGGATGCCTCGCGTAACATCATCGCCATCGAGAACTGCTACAGCCTGGCCGAGCGCTCCAATGTCGCATCGGATGATGAAGGCGACGAGCAGGCCTTCCTGGACTTCTGCAAGAAGCGCAACCTCAGCATCGTGCCCTTCTTCCCGCTGGCTTGCGGCCTCTTGACCGGCCGCTACACCAAGCGAAATCTGGACACGATCGAGGGCCGGCTGACCACTGAGGCCATTGGGCCCCGTTTCCTGACCGATGAGCGGCTCAAGCTCGCCGGCAGAGTCGCCCGCATGGCCAAGGAGAAGGGCTGTTCGCCGGCCCAGCTTGCCATCGCCTGGTTGCTCAAGCGCCCGCAGGTCGCCTCTGTCATCGCCGGCGTCACCAAGATGGAGCATCTGGAGAACAACGTCGGCGCAATCAATGTCAAGCTGTCCCACGACGCGATGGCAAAGCTGGACAAAGCCAGCAGCTAGGCAGGACAGATCATCATCGCGCGGAAAGAATAACAGATCACGTGGGGCGGGCCTCACAAGTGCTACGGGGTGGGCCGGGCTTCACAAATATTGTCGCGTAGATCGGGCTTCACAAGTGCCACGGCGTGGGCCGGGCTTCACGAATATTGTCGCGTAGATCGGGCTTCACAAGTGCTACGGCGTGAGCCGGGCGTCACGAATATTGTCGCGTAGGTCGGGCTTCCAGCCCGACACCGAATCCGTGAGGCCCGCTCATCAGCGGGCCTCACGCTTATTCAGGACTTTGCGAAGATCGGCCCTACGAACGCGGGAGTAGCGCCAATCCACTGCCGCCCACGCCTTCTGCTCCGGAGACGGTTGCGCATTAGTACATCCGCGTCCCCTCCGCCTCGGACGCACGTGCCGGGACAGCCCCCTCTGGCTGAGACTATAATGGGAATCGACTTAAGTGAACGGAACAACAGCAATTCGCAGACCGTCTATAACCTCAACTGGGAATGTCGATCATAAGTCTGTCCAGGGGGCGATCCGCCGATGTGCCGGACAAGCCTGAAGATGTCCTCCGTCATAGGTTTTGCCTTGTTGCTGGGCGCCTTCCAGGCCCAAGCGCGGCTAATTAGCCCTTATCATCCGCGGCGCATAGCTGACGAAGCGGAGGTCATCGTCGTCGGTGAGGTTATAGAACTCACCTGTGCTGGCGCAGTGCCCGCCGAGCAGACCAAGTGGCGTACGCCTCTGGCGGACATGCGCGCGCGGGTCAGGGTTTTGCGGTGCTACCCGGGCGCAGAAGAGACGAAACTGGCCGCAGGAGATACTATCAGTGTCCCCTATCTGGCGCTCCAGCCGCAAACCAGCCCCATGCTCAACGGGCCCTCGTTCCCCAGCCTTTCCGTTGGCGACGTCTTCGCTTTTCCCTTGTGCCGAGCGAACGGCGAAGCAAACGTGCGCTGGGAACTGTTGGACGAGGAGGACCACGGACTTCTCGTGCCTTGCGTCAAGCCGGTGATAGAGGCGCCGCGGGGTACGGGTGTGGCTTTTCTGCTGGCGGAACTGGCCGGGACTTTCGCCAGAGGACAATACCAGGACCTCATCAAAGCAGGGCGCTACGTAGGCTGGCCCCCGTATGCTGACCCCCATCTCGCTCGCGCTGTGTACAACCGCGTGGCCCAACAGGTGGCCGACGACGAGGCCCGCTGGGTGAATATCTTCGTAGCCACCTACTGCGCAATGGGCTCGCCACGACCGAGTATCGGCGAACTCCTGCAAGGGTACACCGGTTCCAACCCCCAAGCGATACTATCAACGATGGCACTCGCCCACATTCCTGACGAGGGCCGCGATGACCGCATACTGGCGACCGCTATCGAGCACGCTGATGTTCACCGGTGGGGAACCGGCGTGATGCTGTCGCAAAACTATCCCCGGCTTGCCGCGGCTCTGCCCCTGACGAGAGAAACACCGGAGGCTGTCAAAGGACTTCGATTGAAGCTGTCGACACACAGAACGAGGTATCCCGTAGGATCTGAGTGCAGACTCGAGATTGAACTCAAGAATGTGTCTGACCGTTATTTTCGGATTTGGGTGCCGCACCACAGATTCGACATCAAACTGGATGAGATCGATCGAGATGGTAGGTCGGTAAGCCACAACGTGCCGCATCGCGTAGGCGTGCACGATTCGGCTGTATGGGTCGATGATATTGTGAATCTCACTTCGGGGATGTCGCTTTCTCTGCCTCGCCATTTCGGCAGGAATATTCCCGGGACTGTGAGCTATACTGTGACGTATAGCAATAAGAAAGCATCCTTGAGGCCCGAATGGTATTCCGCCAAGATTGGCGACATTTGGACCGGAACCGTTACCTCAAACACTGTCACCGTCGAGTTCTACGATGACAATCAACAGTGATTTCGTGGGAGGGCATTCGCGGGCTGGAAGCTTAGGCCGCGCTACGCGTCTTGAGAGGATCGAGTGTGTCGCGAGCATGCTAAAGAGTGCTTTCCGTGCAAGAGCACACACCTCGCCCTACCAGAAATGAGCACCTGTAATATTACGCGGACTCACACCGCCAGCCGCTGGAGGCGCTGATTCAACCTCAATAGCTTCTGACGGGCTCGCAAGGCTACTTGCAGATCAGGGTGCGTCGCTTCTAACTGCCACTGTCCGCGGTCCATTACCGGCTCCACGACGTAAACCAGCCCGCCCATGACCGGAGGCAGCTTTTGCATGTACTGCGCGATCCTGACTGGCCGCAGTGCCGCGCCGACATCATGGAATGTCGCCCTGGCGCTCTGGTCGGTTTGCATGACCTGCATCATGCGGGCGTACTGGCGCTCGGCCCATGCGTCACCCGCCACGCGCATCAACTGCCAGTGACTCAAGGCGGCATCCATATCGTCAGCCCTGTTGCGCAGCATGTGGGCCAGACCGATGTTGCTGTGGAGCACAGGGCTCTGAGGGTCAATGTGCAGTGCCTGTGTGAAGTAGTGAATAGCAGTGGAGAGCATTCGCTGCGCATTTTGCATCGTTGTCTTAGTTGCAGCCGATTCGCCCGCAGAACGCCCCGCCTGCGCCTGGTTATATAGATCCTGTCCCTGGGCGGCGTAAACCAACGCCAGGCTGTTGTTGGCATCCACGCTTGTCTCCAGTTGTACCAGCCGGCGCAGAGCCTTCATGGCATCGTCTATCTGTCCCAGCTTGTAGCAAACCATCCCCAGGTTGTTGAAAACATCGGGATCCGCGGAGGTGTGGGCAGCCGCCTTCTCCAGGTGAGTCCGAGCGCGCCTCAATAGGCGCCGGGCTTCGGGAATCAGCTCATCCCGACCCAGGCCGCGCTCTTCCTGGACCCTCATGCCGGCGGCGGCGAAGGCAGTCCCTGTGCATAGATGAGTGCCAAAGTCTTCGGGCAACAGCCGCGCCGCCTCCTCGAAATGCTGAGCGGCGATGTCGGGCTCGCCGGCCAGGTAGTAAGCGAGGCCGAGGTTGAAGCGCGCTTCGGCTACAATGCCCTCTTTGTGAGCCAGGTTTTGCTCAAATGCCTGTGTACTGGCCCTCAGCGCGCTGTGGAACATGTCCTGTTCTGTGGGGTTCATATCCCGCTTGTGACGCTCCAGAGCGACCATCAACTGCGTCACACCGAGGTCAAACAGCAGGTGGACGTCATCCTGGCGATCGTCTTCCAGGGCTTTGAGGATGGCAAGTGCCTCCTCCAATCGGCCGACAGCCACCGCGGCACGGGCGGCATTGACGGTGCCGACCATGCTCTGGGACGCGACCTGCAAAACGCGCTGGAAATACTCGTCGGCCTGCTCGTAGTTGCCCAGCCGCCACTCAATGGCCCCCAGACTGGTCAGTGCGTCCGCATTATCGGGCCTGTCGCCGACGGCCATTTCCGCGTATTCCTTGGCCCGTGCGTACTCCCCCGTCGCCTCCCAGGCCACGGCCGCGTTGTGCCACCCCACGGCCACCAGAGGGTCTTCAGCGGGCACGTCATGAAACAACTCGATCGCCTCTTCCTCGTCCCCCTGGTGGATCTGCACGCATCCCTCGTTGATTGCCGCACCTGCGTGGCGTGCGTCTAGTCGCCTGGCCCGTTTCAGGACCTTTTCAGCCACACCGTAATTGCCCTGGACAGCCAGCAAACCCCCGAGGTTGCTGAGGATGTCGGGGGCGACGGGCGCCAACTGGGCAGCGGCGGCCAGACCGATGACCGCGCTCTGCGGATCATTCTCGTCAAATGCCAGCACTCCCAGGTTCGCCTGCGCATAGGGGTACAGTGGCTGTTCGGCCAGCGCCAGGTGCAGGTAGTCCCTTGCCTCTGCCGCGTTGCCAAGCTGCATCTGCCGCACGGCCATGTTGTTGAGGGCCCGCGCGCCGGCACTTTGCAGCACCTCTTGTAGCGAGGCCGGCAACTCGGCATCAGTTGGCATGTCCGCCAGCAGTGTGGCAAGGTTGGCCAACGTCACGGGCTCATCAGGCTGCTGGGCCAGGGCATCCGCCAGCGCCTCAGCCGCCTGGTGCCACTGGCCCCGCTCCGCCTCGGCGGCGGCCAGGGCGTTGAGCAGTTGCCCATTCGAGTCCCCCTCAGAGCGTGCCTGTGTCAGGCAGTTGACTGCCTCTTCGGTGGCACCGCGCAGATAGTGAGCGACGCCCAGGTCGGTAAGTTCCTGCGGCTCAGAGCTATTCAACAGCAGCCGCCGGGCCCGCTCCGCGCGCTGGTTGAGCAACGCACGCCAGTGATTCGCTACAGTGCTATACCACTCCCTGAGCAGGAAGTGGAACGCGAACCGTGGAATGGCAATTGCCAGGTATCCCAGGGCTGCACCACCCAGGCCGCCGATGCCAAGAATAAGCCACGCCATCTCTGTGGAAACGCCCCTGGCATATAAGACGCCGAGGCCCGCGCCGATCAACACGCCTACTGCCGTCATCAGTAGCCTGCTCCGACTGCGCGGCAACACTGCTCGCATCGTCCCGCCCGACACAGCTTTTGCAGACCCCTGGGGGGCCGTGTCAGCGTTTGTGCTCATCCACCCTCACCCTCTTCATCTCGGGGAAAACCTTGGCCGCCTCAACACCAATACGGCTCAATTCATGTACGACTCCTGATTCATTCTACCCACTTCCACGGTCAGCTACTCTCTTTCATGCATCTGTTGCGCGAAGCTTAAGTTCACCAACACTGACGATCTGGCGAAATGGCCCTCTACCAGCGAGATCCCAGCCCGCAGACAAGCCGTCTAGTAGCTTTCTGGTTTGCCGGCAAAGTAGAGAATCACATTATGCAAAAGCCCTGTAGTATCAGGACGCGCTGGCTTCGCCGACATCTGCTCTGCCCTGTTCGCGATTCTGATAGCGAGTCTCACGCCAATCAGCACGCCGCTTGCCGAACGCCTGATGCGTACTGCAGTCGGTCGCAGTGGCAGGCGATGAGGCTGGTTCGTATCCTCCTGAGCGCGCGTTGCACGGCCGCAAATCATACTGTGGCAACAGGTCTTTGGGCCTCACAGCGGGGTCACTGTAAGGTCTCGCGCGGACATGTTTGGGCGGCTGTTGGAGGGGATTTGGGGCGCTCAGAGGCCAGCTTGACACCCCCTTTTTCGTACTATATAATGACCGTGGACTCGGGCTGCAAGACCTGCGCGGAGGGTCTTGGTGACCCGGCGGGTCGTCTGTTTGCGGGTAAGTCGTAGCTTTCAATCTCCAGGTCTTCGAAGACGCCGCAACTGTTGCAGCAACCCACCTGGCTTATCCCTGTGCCTCTAAGGCGTTCACTTGCCTATTAGGCGATCAGCCGCGTGCCAAGCAAGCGGCCACGTATGAGTGTTGAGTGCCGCGTAGGAGCGGAGGACCTATGCTACGCGGCGGGCGGCTATGCGGAAATTGGCGCTGCAACGATTATTGTGGTGGCAGACTACCCTAGCCGGTGGGGAGCAAGATAATTTGTTTGCTTGGGTCGGACGCGGTCTAATTGATTTGTTGCGGTTCCTCGGGGCCACCTTCGTTCTCAACAACCGCGTGCTAGCGGGGATCGCGAGGGGCCGCGTCGAGTATGGAACAACCCTCACTCAGATGGCCCATGTCGGGGTGAACTCCCTGCCCATCGTAGCGGTTACCATGCTTTTCTCGGGCATGGTTTTCGCCTACCATACGGCCACGCGGGCCAGCAAGCTGGGAGTGGCCAGCCTGCTCGGATGGCTGGTTGCGGAGACCATCTGCCGCGAGCTGGGGCCGGTGCTTAGCTCGATCGTAATATCGGCGCGGGCCGGCTCGGCGATGACGGCAGAGCTGGGCACGATGAAGGTGACCGAGCAGATAGACGCCCTGCGCGCCACGGCTGTCAACCCAATTGACTACCTGGTCGTGCCCCGCTATCTGGCATGCCTATTCATGGTCCCGATATTGGCCTTGATCGGAGACACCGTCGGGGTGATGGGCGGCTACCTGCTGGCGGTGCTGATGCCTGAAATCAACCAGCAGGCTTATCTGGCCAACATCCCCGGCCGCCTGGAGCTATGGACCGTTGTCGCTGGCATCATAAAGGCAGTGGGATTTGCCGTAATCATCGCTATAGTAAGCTGCTACGAAGGCCTGAGCTGTAGGATGGCCTCGGTGGAGGTCGGGAAGGCGACGACCCGGTCGGTCGTATATTGTATAATGCTGATATATGCAGCTAATCTGATCCTGACAACGATACTGTTTGCACCACGATGACAGAAGCGATCGCTGTTCAGAACGAGGAAGTAATCGTCCGCGTGGAAGACCTCTGCTACGAGGTTGGCGGCAGTGTGATTCTTACCAACATTAGCTTCGAGGTGTACACCGGCGAGGTCTTCGGCATCATGGGGATGTCCGGCTCCGGTAAGAGTACTCTGTTGCGTTGCCTGATGGGATTAGTAGAGGCCGCCTCAGGCATTATTGAGATTGACGGGGAGAACATAGCCGGCAAGACCGAGGACGAACTCAACAGCGTGAGGGCGAAGATGGGGATGTGCTTTCAACAGGCGGCGCTATTTGACTCCATGACGGTGGCCGACAACATCGGCTTTGGGCTGAAGCGTCGCACAAAGCTGACACGCCAGGAGATCGCGGAGCGAGTGGAGGAACATCTTGAGATCGTTGGCCTCAGCGGCTTCGGCCGTTACATGCCATCGGCCCTTTCCGGGGGCATGAAAAAGCGTGTCGGGGTAGCGCGAGCCTTGATCATGCACCCGAAGATCATCCTCTACGATGAGCCGACCAGTGGGCTCGACCCTATCATTGCGGGCCAAATCAACGGCCTGATTCTGCACCTGCGCGATCAGTTCGAAACCACGTCCATAGTAGTGACCCACGAGGTGGACCGGCTGTTTGCCATTGCCGACCGCGTACTGATGCTTGATCAACACACTGTTGCGGCCTGCGACACGCCGTCCAACCTCCTGCGCTCGGATAATGCGAAGCTCAGGCAGTTCATTGCGGGCGACATGCAGGGCCCGATGGATGCGGGCACCCTGACGCCTGAGACCGCGGCTACCGAATGAGGTGAAGGGCAATTGCAAAATGAAGCCAAGGTCGGCGCCTTCTTCCTTGCCGCAATAGTCCTGGGCACCGTGGTGTTCTTTTTCCTGGGCGACTACGCGGGCCGCTGGGCGAGCGTCACAGTCACAGCACATTTCAAAGACATGGCCGGGTTACAATCGGGTGCCGACGTGCGGCTAAGCGGCGTGCGTGTCGGGCGTGTCTTGAATGTCTTCCTCGAGGAGGACGCCCGCTTTCCAGGCAGGCCGGCGCAGGCAATCATGGCCATTGACCGTGATGTGATGTTGTTTAAGGACGACAAGTTTTTCGTGGACCAGGGCGCGCTGCTCGGCGACAAGTACATATCAATTGTCAGAACCGAGAAGACGCAAAAGAAGCGGCTGGCCGACGGGGAACACCTGCCCGGTGCCGGGCTGGCGGGCCTCAGCGGCCTGGCGCAGGAGGCCCAGGACCTGGTAGCGAGCGCCAAGAAAACGCTCTATAACATCGAGGAAACCTTCGCCGGACCCGAGCGCAAGCAACAAGTTGACCAGATCATCACTAGCGTGATTTCGCTTACCGCGCGTGCTGACCTGGTCTCTGTTGAGACTCTCAAATTCGCACAGAATCTGGCCCAGATGTCCGTACAGACGCGTCCCGAGCTAACTGAGATGTCACGCAACCTTGCCGCCGCCTCCCGATCCCTGCATACCACCGCGCAAATGGTACAGCAGGCAATAGCGACCTCACCGGTGCCCGCCAACGCTGCCAGGGCTTCTGATAGCCTCGCCCAGGCCACCGAAGACGTCAGGGCAATGACGGAGAACCTGGCCAAGACCTTGGCCGACCCGGCCACCAGCGCACGATTTGAGGACGCTATCATCAGCCTGAGTGCTGCCAGCGAGAACCTCGCGAGTCTCACCGACAAGGCCAATCGGCTGATCAGCGACGAGCAAGGCATCGGCGAGGACCTCAAGGAAACGATGGCCCATTTGCGGCAGGCCACCGGCGATCTCGCCGACACCAGCGCACACATGAAGGAGCTCCTGACCGATCCGCAAATGACAGAGGACTTCAAGGTCTCAGTCGCGAAAACCAGGGAGACACTTGAAGAGGCCGCGAGCATCGGCGAAAAGGCCTCCAGCTCGCTGGACCGCGTTGACGGGACGATGGACCGGATCAGCGACGCACTTGCATCGGTGCGCCCCAGCCACATGGAGACACATGTAGCCGTCGAGGGTGCGACGGACCGGGGCACCCGTGCGGACTTCAACGCAGACCTGTACTACCGCCTCCGCACCGGCGACTTCTGGCGCATCGGAGTGTATGACGTTGGTCGTGGCGAGCGCCTCAACCTGCAAAGGTCCATACCGCTTTCCGACTCCGCCAGTCTGCGGATGGGGATTTTCGCAGGCAAGCCGGGGCTTAGTTACGACAGATTGCTTAGCGACAGGCTGCGATTGCAGGCGGATCTGTGGAATCCCGACGCAGAGCGCTTCGATCTGCGGCTGCACTACCGCCTGCGGCCTGGACTCGACCTGACCCTCGGCGGATACGAAATCTTTTCTGGCACCGAGCCTCTCATCGGCCTCCGCTACTATCTCAGCGAGTCGGAGGCGCTACCGCACGAATAACAGCCGCTTGTTTTGTCGCATTTCTCAATACCTCAGGAGGAGACTTTGATGCGAATTATATTTCTGCAGGACGTGGAGCGAGTAGGCCACGAGGGCGATGTTGTGGAGGTGGCCGACGGTTATGCGCGCAATTATCTGATCCCGCGTGGCCTGGCCGTGAAGGCGTCCAGAGGCGCGCTAAGGGAGCTGGAGCAGCGCCGTGGCGCTATCGAGCACCGCGATGATGAGAAGCGGGTGAATGCCGCCAATCTGGCCCGCGATCTCGGCGACAATACGATCATCGTCAAGGCCACTGTCGGCGAGGGCGAGCGACTCCATGGCCAGGTTACCGCCCAACAAATCGCCGATGCTGCTTTCGAGCAACTCGGCCTCGAGATTGACCGCCGCGACATCGAAATCCCCGAGCCGATCAGGCACCTCGGCAACTACCTCATCAGTGCGCGGCTGTATAAGGACGTACGCGCAGAGCTGCCCGTATCGGTCGTCGCGGACGGCGAGGCCAAGCCCGAAGAAGACGCCGCCGAAGAAACCGAACCCGGGGCTGAAACGGAAGCTGAGGCAGAAGTTGAAATCACAGACGAGGCTGGGGAAGCTGGCGATCGAGCCGAAGACGAAGCGGCCGATGAAGAAGCGCAATAGTGTGGCAGCAAGCCCGGCGACGATGCCCGAGCGTCGTCGCGCGACAAGGAGGGGCATTGGTAGTGGGTGACACTGATAGACAGGGCTTCTCAGGAGACTCATCGGACCGCCTGCCTCCGCAGGATCTGGATGCCGAGCAGGCTACTTTGGGCGCGATGCTGGTGGCGGAGGAAGCGGCCAGCCTGACCTTCAGTATTGTCGAGGCGGCGGATTTCTACCGAGAAGCGCACCGTCTCATCTGTGCTGCGATGAAACAGGTCGCCGACCGCAATGAGCCGGTGGACCTCATAACCGTCAGCGCCGAATTGCGTCGCAACGGGCAGTTGGAGGAAGTCGGCGGCGGGGAGTATCTGACTGCGCTGATGAACGAGGTGCCCACTGCCGCCCATGTCACCCGCTACGCCGCCATTGTGGCCGAAAAGTCGGTGCTGCGGAAACTGATGACCGCCGGCAGCGAGATACAGGCGATGGCTTATGAGAACCCCGATGACGTGGGCGAGCTCCTGGACCGTGCTGAAACGAAGATATTCAACCTCGCGCAGCGCCGGGTCAGAGGCGATTTCACCCCGATTGGGCCGCTGTTGGCTGAGACTTATGACAAGCTGGACGAGGTTTATCGCAAGCCGGGACAGATCTCCGGCATCTCCACCGGGCTCAAGGGCTTCGACGATCTCACGCACGGCCTGCAGAACGGCGATCTGATAATCATCGCGGGCCGGCCCTCGATGGGTAAGACCTCTCTTGCCATCAATAACCTGGCTGTCCAGGCCGCCATCCACGAGCAGGTGCCTGTTGGCATATTCAGCCTCGAGATGTCGAAGATGATGCTGACCGAATCGATGCTTTGCAGCCTGGCCCGGGTTAACTCCTGGCGGCTGCGCAGGGGACTTATTGATGACGAGGACTGGAAGAAGATCGGTCATGCGCTGTCCTTTCTTCCGAATGCGCCGATCCATGTTGATGATACCCCGGGTCTGCCGATACTCGAGCTGCGCTCCAAGGCGCGCCGGCTCAAGTCACAGGTGGACGTCGGGCTGATAATCATTGATTACCTCCAGCTAGTCGGCGGGGAGACCGCACGAGGTTACGAGAACCGGCACCAGGAGGTCTCCAACGTAGCGCGGGCCCTCAAGGGCATGGCCAGAGAACTGGACATCCCCGTCGTCGCACTCTCACAGTTGAGCCGGCGCGTCGAACAGCGCGAGGATAAGCGACCAATACTTTCGGACTTGGCCGAAAGCGGCTCCATCGAGGCAGAGGCCGATCTGGTTAGCTTCCTGTACCGCGAGGCCTACTACCAGGGCCGCGACCGTGCACGAGATAGCGCCCTCGAAGACGAGACACCCGAACAACGCACTGCAAGAATGGACGAACCGGATGAGGCTGAAATCATCATCTCCAAACACCGCAACGGCCCGGTGGGCGAGGTAACGCTGATGTTTGACAAAAAATACCGCGTTTTCTGTGACATAGACAGCCACAGATGAGCAGGTGAGGCTTGATGAACGTATTCCTGGTTGGCGGCGGCGGCCGTGAGCACACACTGGCAGACGCCATCAGCCGCAGTCCGCTTCTCACCGGTCTCTACTGCGCACCGGGCAATGCCGGCATCGCACAGGTGGCCGAGTGTGTGGATATCGGCGCCGAGGACCTCGACGACCTCCATAGCTTCGCCGCCGAAAACGACATTGACCTGACCGTGGTCGGACCCGAACGCCCGCTGATAAGAGGCCTGGCCGACCGCCTGCGTGCCGACGGGATGCTGGTTTATGGTCCCAGTGCAGCGGCCGCACGCCTCGAGGGCTCCAAAGCCTTCACCAATGAAATACTGAAAAAGTACAACCTGACCTCGAAGAGCTTTGTGGTCCTTGATGACCCCGATGAGGCCAAGGCCTATATCCGCGAGCACGGCGCGCCTATAGTGGTGAAAGCCGACGGCGACGCACTCGGCAAGGGCGTAAACGTGTGCAGCAGTCTCGGGGAAGCCGAAAATGCTGTTGACGCGATCATGGTGCGTCGCGACTTCGGGGCCGCGGGTGACCGAGTTGTTATCGAGGAATGCCTATTCGGCGAAGAGTGTACCATCAAAGTCTTCACCGACGGCACCGCGGTGCTACCCATGGTCCCTTCCCAGGACCACAAACGGATCGGCGAGGGCGACACCGGCCCCAATACCGGCGGCATGGGCTGTTACTCGCCGGTGCCTGCGGTAGATGATGCCTTGCAGGAGCGGATTGTCAACACCATAGTGGCCCCGACAGTCGAAGCAATGGCCGAAGAGGGCTCGCCCTACAGTGGCACGCTATACGCTGGGTGTATCCTGACCGACGACGGTCCTGAGCTTATCGAATACAACTGTCGCTTCGGAGACCCGGAGGCCCAGGTGGTCATCCCACGGCTGGAGACCGACCTGCTGGAAGTGCTGGTGGCGACGGCACAAGGCAGCCTGGACACCATTCAACTCGACTGGTCGGACCGGGCCGCAGCGTGTGTGGTGGTCGCCTCCGAGGGCTACCCGGGCAGCTACGAGAAGGGCAAGAAGATCATCGGCCTCGACGAGGCCGAGGCCGATGAGCTGGTGAAGGTATATCACGCCGGCACCGCTGTCCAGGACGGCGAGTACTACACAGCCAGCGGGCGCGTGCTGAGTGTCACGGCGCTGGGTTCTGACTACGATGATGCTTTCGACCGCGCGTATGCGGCGATAGAAAAGATCCATTTCGAGGGCATGTACTGCCGCACAGATATCGGCTGGCGTGCCCGCAGCGGCTTTGGCAGCCGGTGAACGGAGGTGTCGCCTTGGCTCAGGTAGCGGTGCTCATGGGCAGCGATTCGGATTTGCCGGTAATGCGCAAGGCGCTGGACGTGCTGGCCGAGTTCGGCATCGGCTATGAGGTGAGTGTCGCCTCCGCGCACCGCACGCCAGACAAGGTGGCCGAATTTGCCCGCAGCGCAGCGGACCGGGGCATCGTCGTCATCATCGCCGGAGCCGGCATGGCCGCGGCACTGCCAGGTGTCGTGGCGGCACACACTCCGCTGCCGGTGATTGGCGTCCCGCTTTCGGGATCGGCGCTGGACGGGGCCGACGCCCTCTACTCGATAGTCCAGATGCCCCCCGGTGTGCCGGTGGCCACGGTCGGGATAGACGCGGCCGGCAACGCCGCGCTGCTGGCAGCGCAGATACTCGCCCTCAACAACAGCGCGCTGGCGGAGAAGCTTACCGAGTATCGCAGACAGATGGCAGCCAGTGTTGAGCAGAGCTCGCAGGAAGTGCAGGAAGAACTGTAGCTGAGTGGATGCAAGCATCGGGAAGCGTGGAGTGATGAACTTTATGGACGATGAATACTCGGTCAATTTGCGAGCCGTTTCGTGTCAAGCCGCCCCGTGTGCCGGATGTCGGCTCCAGTGGGGTGACGCGTGCGGAGTGTTCGGGATTTACGCCCCGGGTGAAGACGTCTCCCGCATCACTTATTTCGCCCTCTACGCGTTGCAACATCGCGGCCAGGAAAGCGCCGGCATAGCGGCATGGCATCCACTGGAGGGCATGCAGCAGCACAAAGGCATGGGTCTGGCGTTCCAGGTCTTCTCCGAGGATAACCTGCGTGAGTTGCAGGGCGATGTGGCAATTGGCCATGTGCGTTACTCGACCACCGGCAACAGCGGCATAGAGAACGCGCAGCCGATGTTCGGGGAGGCCAGGTTCGGCCCGTTCGCGCTGGGTCATAATGGGAATCTGGTCAACACTCACACGTTGCGTGAAGAGTTGGGAAGCCAGGGAGGCGAGGTCCCCGGCACCAGCGACACAGCCGTGATGGCCGAGCTGATTTCGCGTTCGGGCGCCGACACGCTCGAAGAGGCCATCATCGAGATGATGGATGTCATCCAGGGCGCTTACTCGCTGGTATTTCTCGCGCCTGACAAAGTCATTGCGGTCCGTGACCCGCATGGGGTGCGACCGCTGTGTATCGGTCGCCTTAATGCTGACAACTGGGTCGTCGCCTCGGAGACATGCGCCTTGCACGTTATCGGTGCCGATTTCGTGCGCGAAGTCGAGCCAGGTGAGATGGTTACGATTGATGCCGACGGGCTTGCACCCACGCAGGTTATCGAGCCGACCCGCAAGGCCTGCTGCATCTTTGAGTTCATCTACTTCGCACGGCCCGACAGCCATATCTACGGGCGCTCGGTCTATATGTCCCGCCAGCGCATGGGGCATCTGTTGGCCCAGCAGGCCCCGGTGGAAGCTGATCTGGTCATCCCGGTGCCCGAAAGCGGCATCCCCCATTCCATGGGTTATGCCCAGGTGTCCAGAATCCCCTACGGTGAGGGCTTCATCAAGAACCGCTACATCCACCGCACCTTCATCGCTCCCGACCAGCGCCTGCGCGAACTCGGCGTGAAGATGAAGCTGACGCCGCTTAAGGAGGCCGTAAGCGGCAAGCGGCTGGTAGTGGTTGATGATTCGATCGTGCGCGGCACCACCACCGGACCCGAGATTCAACTTCTGCGTGATGCGGGCGCGCGGGAGATTCATCTGCGCATTAACTGCCCTCCCATCAAGTATGGGTGCTTTTACGGTGTTGATACTTCAGCAGGACGCCAGGAGCTAATCGCCGCCCGCCTGTCTGTAGAGCAGATCAGAGACCATCTCGGCGCCGATACCTTGGAATACCTGAATATGAAGAACCTGATTGCCGCCGTGGGACTTCCAAAGAACAACTTCTGCACCGCATGCTTTGACAATCAATACCCGATACCGATCCCCAAAGAACTCAAAGCTGCCAAATCCGGCTCCCCGCCGCTCGAAGACAGCAAAGAAGCCAGGACCGAGCAGGTCCCTGGCAGTTGATATTGAGGTGCAACTGTTATGAATAAGAAGAAGACCACCTACGCAGACGCGGGAGTCGATATCGAGGCTGCTGAAAAGACACTGAAGTCCGTCAAGAGTGCCATCGAGGGCACATATACCGATGCGGTCATATCCGGCCTGGCCGACTTTGGCGGCATGTTTGGCCTCGGAGCGGAGTATGACGACCCCGTCCTCGTTTCAGGCGCTGACAGCGTAGGCACAAAGTTGAAAATTGCCTTCGCCCTGGACAAGCACGACACTGTCGGCCAGGACGTAGTTGCCATGAACGTAGATGATATCGTCTGCATGGGTGCCACGCCGCTGTTCTTCCTCGACTACCTCGGAATAGGCAAGCTGAAGCCCCAAGTCGCTGCATCCGTTATCGAGGGCGTTGCCACAGCATGTAAGAAGGCCGGCTGTGTGCTTCTCGGCGGAGAGACCGCTGAGTTACCCGGCCTCTACGCAGAGGGCGAATACGACCTGGTCGGCTTTGCTGTGGGAATTGTCGAAAGGTCGCGGATAGTTGACGGCTCCGCGATTGAGCTGGGCGACATAGTCGTGGGGCTGGCCTCATCCGGTCTCCACAGCAACGGCTATTCACTGGTGCGCAAGGTGTTGCTGGAAATGGCCGGCTATAAGCTGGAGCAACACCTGGACGAGCTGGGAGGCACGCTGGGTGAGGAGCTGCTGCGCCCCACACAGCTCTACTGCCAGGATCTGGTGCCGCTGTTTCAGCACGGCCCTCTCCCCCACGCCATGGCACATATCACGGGCGGCGGCTGGCATGATAACATCGCGCGTCTGATGCCGCAGGGCATGATGGCGGCGCTGGACAGCAAGGCGCTGACTGCTCCGCCGATCTTCGACCTCGTGCAAACCGCGGGCAACGTGGCGATCGAAGAGATGTACCGCACCTTCAACATGGGCATGGGCATGGCGATCGTACTGGCTGCGGATGACGCAGATGGCTGGATGCAGAGTCTCAATGCGGCCGGGCACGAATCTTTCGTGGTAGGTGAAATAATCGCCGGCGAGGAGCCTGTACGCATTGGCTTCTAATCATACACGGCGGTGCTTGCCGCCGACAGTCCGAGCCTTGAGGCGGTGGCTAATATGGAACTCTTGATGCTGAATGGCGACATGGAAGGCACTCGCTTTCTGCTGGAGAAGGCCAATATCACCGTGGGCCGCAAGTCTGACAACGACATCTGCATGCCGCTGGACCCCCGCATATCGCGCTTTCATGCACAATTGACCCGACGCGATGATAGCGCTTGGATTATCGAGGACCTCGAAAGCTCCAACGGCACCTTTGTCGGGCAGCGCCGCATCCACGCCCCGACCCTCCTACGACTCAATGATCGCTTCCGCATGGGCCGAACCTGGATGGTGCTGCAAGATGAACAAGTTGACACTCCCCAGACGCAGGTGGTCGAGGCGGTGCAACTGGCTGATGCGGAGGCGCATCCTTCTGCGATCGACAATGTTGTCTATTCGGTGGCTGCCGACCATTATGCAGAGACCGAACGGGACGTAACGCAGCCGCGTGAATACCTGCAGGCGTATCGCCAGGTAAGTCGCGCCCTCAGCTCCACTCTTGACGTTGACGAGCTCTGCAATGTGATCATGGACGCCGTAATGGAGTGTCTGCCTGCCGAGCGCGCGTTCTTGCTGCTGCTGGACCGCGACAGCGGCGAACTGATCCCCAAGATCGCCCGCCAGCGTCTCGACACTGAAGACACTGACGAGACCATCACCATCTCCCGCCACATGGTAGATAGGGCCATCAATGAACGCGCCACAATCCTCACCCACGACGCGATGACCGATGAGCGGTTCCAGGAGCTGGCCAGCGTGCGCGATTTCAAAATCCGCTCCGTGCTCTGCGCGCCGCTGGTGCATCAAGAAAACGTCATGGGTGTCATCTACCTCGACACCACATCGGCCACCCACGTCTTCGCCGAACAGGATGTGGACCTGCTTGCCAGTGTGGCCAGCCAGGCCTCGGTGGCTATAGAAAACGCCTCGCTGTTCACCGATCTACGCAACGCCTATGACACTCTGAAGGCGGCTCAGCAGCAGCTTGTGCACTCCGAAAAACTTTCCACCATCGGCGCGCTGGCTGCTACCGTGGCCCACGACATGATCAATATTGTAACCCCGATGCAGTGGCTGATTGACCTCATGCTCCGAGATGCCGGCGTTGACGCCGAATCTGAGGAAGCGGTGCGAAGACAGACAAAGCGCCTCAGCGCCCTGGCCGAAAGGCTCATGTCGTTCTCGCAGTTCGAGGAGCTCGACCTGCAGCCGATGTCTATCAATGACATAGTGGCCAGCACGCTTTCGCTTATCAACACCGAATTCACACACCAGGGCGTGAAGCTGGACACCGAGCTGTCTGAAGCACTGCCTGAGGTGATGATTGACGAAAGCCAGATGGATCGGGTGTTTTTGAACCTCTGCATGAATGCGCTGGAGGCCATGGAGGAAACCGAGGACCCGCGCCTGATTATCAGGTCTTACCAGGACCAGGACGAGGTGGTCGTGAGTTTCACCGACAATGGCCCGGGGCTCCCCGCCGACATGGAGCAAGACATCTTCGAACCATTCTACACTACCAAGGAAGCGGGAACCGGGCTGGGGCTGTTTTCCTGCCGACGCATTGTCCAAGCCGATCACGACGGCGTCATAGAATACGAATCAGAACCAGACCAGGCTACCACCTTTACCGTGCGCCTCCCGGCGATCGAATCCTCAGACGCCTAGCTTGCGGGCCGTGGCATTTCCCAGGGCGATTGTCCCATTAGCCTTCCGGCCCGACCAGCGGAGTCGGGAACAACTCAATTTGCGGCACAGCCGGGCTTACGCTTGGCGGCTGGACTGCGGCGGCGAAATAAGACTTTATCCCCTCAAATATCCCCTGGCCTGCTTTGTGCAGAAACAGCGGGGTCCTCAGGTTCTGCTCTTCCTGCGGATTACTGACAAAAGCACATTCCACCAGCACCCGAGGGCAATCGGTCTCCCTCATCACGTAGAACCGCTGCCAGCCGACGAACCGGTCCCTGGTGCCGAGGGCCGCCACGACTGCCTCCTGAATTGTCACCGCCGGCAGGTAGCTCATCGGCGTCCAGTAATAGATCTCGGTGCCGTAGGCATTGGCCGCATTCCCGCTACCCACCGCGTTGTTGTGGACGCTGACGAACAGATCGGCCTGCGCAGCCTTACTGGCGGCCACCCGGGCCTCGAGTTCCACGCCTCTCGAGCCTCCCGGGCCGACGGCGACATCTCTCTCCCGCGTCATGAATACCTCGGCACCGGCGCTCAGTAGCTCCTGCCTCAGCACCATGCTTATCGCCAGGTTGGCGTCCTTTTCGCACAACCCGGTGGGGCCGACAGCACCGCTGTCAGGCCCGCCGTGCCCCGGGTCAATGGCAACGCGCTTGCCTGCCACCGAGGCGCTGGCAAAAGGCGCTTTGATGTCCACGATCAGATGGCCGCTGCTGGAGAAGTAAGCGAAATATCCGGTCTGGTGGGCGTTTGTCAGGTCGAGGGTGATCTCGGTCCAGTCGGAGGCGAGCTGCTGCGGAGGCAATGGCCGCACCCCGACGGTGCCCGGGAACTGGCGCATCGCCTCCTGCGCCGCTGCACAGCGGAACAGGTCCACCTTCAACTGGGCGGGGAATACCGACTGCCGAATCCGGAACGGCACTCGGTCAGTCAGATAGAATAGTACGCGGGTTACGCCGCCCTGGGCGCTCACCGACATGTCCGTCAGCCGTGCCCTATCGAGGGTGACGCCGCTATCGAGTTCACGAATATTGGAGGCGTCAATCCAGCCGTCGAGGACCTGACACAGAGCGACCTTGTACCATGAACCCTCGCGACCGATAGCCCAGAGCTTCACACCGACAGGCAGCACCGTCACGCGCGCAAATTCCTTGCTGGGACCGGAGCGGATGGGACTTTTGCGACTGGTGGTAATGACGGCGCGCGAGGCGCATAGCGGGATACTGCAAAACAGCACCAGTGCAGCAACGGTCAGGAGCGTCTGCATTCTTGGCACAGCTATCACCTTTCAGCCCAGGCCGGCTTTGGCGAGTGCGGCATCATGGCCCGGCTCTCGGCTATGATAACACAAAACGCCCGCTGCTGGAATCCCAACAGCGGGCATATTACCTGCTTACGCGCTCCGCAGCTAATGCTGTAGCGGGTGCGCTCTCTGCTTCGACGCACTACTGTTGCTCAGCGTGCGTCCGCTTCGGCCCGAAGCGCGGCAGGGTGCGTTTGGAGCCAGGACGCATTGGCGGCGGGCCGAAAGACCGGCCCAGCTTGTGCTCCCTGCTCTGGCCATGTACCCCCGGAGAGGCGCCGCCGGAAACTGCCGATTGCACCGCACAGGTGATCCGGCGACCGCTGTCAACGACCCCCATGATCATCAGGGCCGCCATCTTCAGCGGGTCATCATCTGCGCCGATGTCGGAAATCAGCTTCTCCTGCAGCTCAGCATACTCCGAGTCAAATTCGGCCTTTGCCTTCAGGTACTTCTCGGCCGCCTGGCGTTTGAATTCGGCGTCCTCTGCCTCTGACGTCAGCGCCACGGCCAACTCCGTCAGTGACAGGCGCACGTCATTCTGCAGCTTGTGGATCTGGTGTTTGGTCACGAAGATGGTCTTGAGGTGTTCGGGCGTAAAGCCCACGCCCTCCGCGAAGTCCAGCCTTGCCTTCAGGTCCTGCTGCGCGAGAACCTTGCCCAGGTCAGCAGGCTGCTCGCCGCTCTCGCTGCTGCCTTCCTCCGCATAGCCTATGCAACTCAAAGCCAGCGCCAGCACTACCATACTGACCAGAACTCTCAGCGTGCTGTTCATCTTTATCCCCCTTTTGAGTAACGGCAGACACGTATGGCTTGGTATCATATATTGTACTCTTCCCGTCTATTATCGTTGCTTTTAGGAGGGGCCGAATAGGGTGGATTTCGCGCAGCGAAATCCGGGTTCCCTATCCGGCCCAGCCTACGTTGAGTGTGTCCTTCGTCGCCTGCGCTGGGCAGGAGAAACCCAAGCCGATTGCGAAATTACACACACAACTGAATGATACCTCAGCTACAGAGCTTCAAAACCAAAAACTGACGCAAAGAAGGAGTTCCTCATGGACTCGGACATCCGTATCAAGGCGGTAGAGACAGATTATCGTCACGAAAAGGCCCGCACCCCGCTGAAATTCGGGGCTGTCGTAGTCGCGGAAGTCACCTACTGCACCGTCAAGGCCACTGTTGAGAACGGCAAAGGCGATGTTGCTGACGGTTATGGCGGCATCTTCCTGATGGACTTCTGGGGCTGGCCGGACCCGAACCTCGCCCACGAAGCCAAAGCAGCAGCGATGCTGCAGATTACCGAACAGTACTGCGACCTTGTGCGCTCCTACGCTGATGCTGCCCATCCGGTCGAGATATTCTACGATCTGGAGCACGACCTGCGCCAGGCCAATCTTGATGTGTGTGCCGATCGTGACCTCTCACCGGCCCAGCCATTTCTCGGGGCATTGGTCTGCGCTTCGCCGGTGGATGCGGCGCTGCACGATGCCTTTGGCGTGGTCAATGGGATAGATACCTACAACGGCTACGGGCCGGATTTCATGTGCGACCTGAGCCGCTGGCTGGGGCCGGATTTCAAGAGCAAGTATGTCGCCGATTACATCCGTGACGCGTATCTGCCACAAATCCCCATCTTCCACCTCGTCGGCGGGCTGGACAAGCTAACCGAGGCCGAGGTTGACGACGCCGACCCGCAGGACGGTCTGCCCAACTCGCTCGAGGCCTGGATCCGCCGCGACGGGATGTACTGCCTCAAGGTCAAGCTGCGCGGCAATGACCTCGACTGGGATATCGCCCGCACCATTGCCGTCCATGACATCGGCCGCCGCGAGTTGGACAAACTCGGCATGCCAGAACTCCATCTGACCGCCGATACCAACGAGCAGTGTGAGACTCCCGACTACATCATCGAGATGCTGCACCAGGTCAGAGAGCGGTCGCCCCAATGTTACGACCGCATCCTGTACATCGAGCAGCCCACCGAGCGCGACCTCACCGCCCAGCGCCACGACATGCGCAAACTGGCACAACTCAAACCCGTCATAGTCGACGAGAGCCTCACCGACCTGGAATCGTTCGATCTGGCGATCGAGCTGGGTTGGTCGGGAATTGCGCTGAAGAGCTGCAAGTGTCAGTCTTCGGACATGATCATGGCGGCGAAGGCGAAGGACCTCGGAATTGGCTACAGCGTGCAGGATTTGACCAACCCCTCGCTGGCGCTGGTTCATTCCGTCGGCCTGGGCGCCAGGCTCTACACGATCATGGGCGTTGAGGCCAACAGCCGCCAGTTCTTCCCCGCCTCGACTTTGCCCCAAGAGCAGCGAGTCCACAGCGACATCTTCCAGGTCCGCCGCGGAGACGCCGCCACCGCAAGCCTCCAGGGGCCCGGCCTCGGATACCAGATGGACAAGATACTGCAGTAACAGGGCATGGTTTTCAAGGTGCGCTAGAATTGTGGCCACCTGTTTCCTCAGACGAGGCAGGCCGCCATTTTATTCCTCCGCACCAAAATATTTTCCAGAGCATTAGACAAAAACACAGGCCAGAACCACACTACACATAAACGAACACTTGCACGGCGTGCCGAGAGGAGCTTCCGCATGGGCCTTTACCGCTATAGTGCTGCGGACGGGGACACGGTCAGGAGCGGCGAAGTCGCTGCCGCCAGTCTGCCGCAGGCGATCAAGAGCCTGCAGACCCGCGGCGTCAATCCAACAGAGCTGGCCGAGGCCCGCCGCGACGAGCCAATATGGGGACGGCTTGGCAACATCGAGCGGATATGGCTATACCGACACCTCGCCGATCTGCTCGAATCCGGCGTGACCCTGGCCGGCGCACTGGATGTACTGGCACAGGACGCGCCGGCCTCGGCCGATGCCGCCCGCCTCCGCACCATGAGTCAGCTCGTAGCCAGCCGGGGACTGACGATAGCCGAGGCGATGGAGCAGTATCCCCGACTGTTCGGCAACTACGGGATTGCGATAGTGCGAACCGCCGAAGCGGCCAACCGCCTCCCTCAGAGCCTGCGCATGATAGCGACTTATCTCGAAAGCAGTGGCCGCATCAACGAGCGCCTGTGGATACCGGCGGTCTATCCGGTCATCTTGCTCATGGTCATGATAGGCATCAATGGCTTTCTTACCACCTTTATCGTCCCCAAGTTCATGGACCTTTTCTCCGAGCTGGGCATGACCCACGACCGATTGCCGCTCCCGACGCAGATTACTATTGCCATAAGCAATGTCTTGCCCCCGATTACCTGGACCCTACTGATATTGCTGCTGTTGCTGGCCGGGCTGTACTTCTTCACCCGCAAGTCCAAGCGCGTGCAGCTCGATCTGGCCATCTGGTCCTTGTGGCTGCCCATTTTCGGTCGTCTTAATCGCGACTGTGCCACCGCACGCATTTTGGGCATGTTGTCTCTGGCGATAGATGCAGGGATGCCGCTGGACGAAGCTCTTGAGGCCTCGGGGCCGGCCGCCTCAAATGAACTGATGAGCCTGGCGATGCGGCGAGCCGCCGACCGCGCCCGCCGGGGACATTCTGCCGCCGAGGCCATCAGCGCCGCCCGCATCCTGCCACCCGCCCTGCTGTGGCATGTGCAGACGGCTGAACGCGCCGGCAACCTTCCCGAAGCCTGCCGCAAGCTATCGCAGTCGTATCTCGAACGCGCCCAGATGCACACGTCATACATCGCCGCCACTCTCGAACCGCTGCTGATTATTTTTGTCGGCCTATGTGTTGGCACTATCGGCTACAGCATATTCCTGCCGCTGGTCAGTATCATCGGGGAGTTGTCGTCATAAGCCAGACTGCCGTCATCAGTTTTTTCGCCTGCTGAAAAGGGGAACTTGATATGTGGTTATTCGAGCCGCTGACTGGAGAGCAGATAGTTACAGGAGATGACGCCCAGTTACACTTGTCGCCGCAGGGCCTCGCGCTCAGCCGCGCCGGTAACGTCGCCGCAGACGTCTCATCGGCGGTGGCCGACTACCAGGAACTCTCTGAAGTCAGCATGAGAGGCGGCCGGCGAGTGCGATTACAGCTCAACTTCACTGACGGCCGCAGGCCCTGGATGTTGCGTGGAGTGCCCAGGCCACACGGGCAGTGGGCCCTTTACACCATCGAGGGCTACCAGAAGCTGCTGGCCTGGGCCTCAACCGACGAGGCCACCACGCCCCTGGGATTTGACGCCATTGCCCAGTGTACCAAACAGTATGCTGACGACCTGCCGCTGCTGGGTAATCTCCTGCTCGCACAGGCCATCACCCACGCTGCCAGCGACATGGACCTCGAGCCTGCCGGAGACATATATGGGCTCCGCTACCGCATTGATGGCGGCGTATTCCCTGTGGCAAAGCTGCCTGCGGCCACTGCCGAGCGCCTGGTGCGGATGCTGAAAAACCAGGCCCGCCTGCAGGCCCATCGCTCGGACGTCACCCAGGAGGGGCGTATCCGCCTGCACCCGGCAGCCGGCCCGGTTGACCTGCGGCTGACGGTGATGCCCGGTGTCGCCGGCGAGAAGGTCAACGTGCGCCTGCTCAATCCCGCCACCCAACTCTTCGGCCTCGACCAGCTTGGCATGACACAGCAGCAGGCCGCACAGATGAAGGCCCTATTCGCCAGGCCCACCGGTGCGGTCTTGTTGTGCGGCCCCGGCGGCGCAGGCAAGACGACGACTATCTACGCCGCACTCTCCTATCTGGCCGCCCAGGACGCCACACGCACAATCGCCACCATCGAAAACCCCGTCGAGTTCGACCTCGACGGCATCGCCCAGACGCAGGTCGGGCCGCAGCTCGACTTTTCCGCGGCCCTGTCCGTGCTGCTGCGCCAGGACCCGGGAGTGGTCATGGTCGGCGAAATCCGCGACCCGCAAACAGCACAGATCGCAATGCGCGCCGGCATGACCGGACAGTTGCTGCTGACCACTGTCCACGCCGGCGGCCCCGAGCTGGTGATACCGCGGCTGCTGGACCTGGATGTCGAGCCCTACATGGTCAGCTCCGCACTGGCTGCTATTGTGTCGCAGCGCCTGGTGCGCAAGGTCTGCTCGGCCTGCGCGGGTGCTTACCAGCCCACGCCCGAGCAGATGGCCGCGCTCGGCCTGTCCTCAGCCGACCTTAGCGGCGCCAATCTCCAGACCGGCGGCGGCTGCCCGGCCTGTCACAACACCGGCTACAGCGGCCGCACCGCCATATTCGACACTGCGCTGATTGACGAGCACATCCGCAGCCTGATCATGGCCCGCGACATGCAGGCACTGCGGGCCAGGCTCACCAGTGACGGCCTCCGCGCCGCGGCCATCGAGAAGGTCAAGGCCGGCGTGACCGATATCGCCGAGGCCATCCGTGTAGTGGGGGCTGCACAATGATCAGCCGCACCGGAACCTTCGGCTATTATGCCGTCCTTGTGATCGCCTACTACCTGATGATCTTCGTAGTGGCGGGGATTATCACGCTGCCGTTTTCGCTGCTGGTCGTGATCACCGGCGGCGGCTGCCTGGCGTTTGCAGGCGTTGCTGGGCAGATAGCCGTCGTATACCTTATCGTTCTGGGGCTTCTCGGCTACTGGATTTACTACCTGCCGACCCCGCTGGACAGCGAAGTTGCCTTTCCGGAGACTGAGCACAAATGAGACGCCCAGCTACATTGCGGAGGCTTAGGACAGCATTGACTGGATCAATGGCGACATTCACGCTCTCGCGCGAAGCGTTGCTGCGTGCTTTTCCCACATTCCATCGTTACGCCAAGGCTGCGGTCTCCGCCGATGGTTTGCTCATCATCGCCTTCGTGCTCTTTGTGCCGGCACTCGCGCTACTCATGGTGCTGTTCACCTTCGCAGGCACAGCATGGACCTCTTTTCCGCTAGTTGCACTCATCGCAATCATTCAGTTAGATATCCTGACGCGTCTGGGCTACCTGGTATATTACAGACCAGTGCCGCTGGACAGCGAAGTTGCCTTTCCGGAGACTGAAGACAAATGAGACGCGGAGCGACATTGATTTCGACACTTGTGGGCATCGGCTTTCTGTCCGTCACGCTGGCCGGAGTGGTGCAGTTGTACTCGCTCGCCAGCATGGCCGTGAGCGTTGCCGACAGCCGCACCATCGCACTGATGGCCGCCGAGACCCGGATCGAAACAGCGCAGGCCCACGGCTACACCGGCCTGCCGGCTATCGGGCAGTATCCCCTGGATGACGCGATGCTGGCGCCGCTGCCGGGCGCGTCGGGAACGATCACGGTCGCCCAGGGACCTCAGCCCCAAAGCCGTACTGTCAGTGTCAGGATAAGCTGGCGCCAGCGGCCCGGCCGGCAGCTCTCCACCGTCCGCCTCTCTCGCATCATCGCCGCAGGGGGGATGAGCTGATGAACCGACGCGGCGTAACGCTGATAGAGCTCATGGTCGCCCTCGCGGTATTCACCCTCCTGCTTTCCCTGGTGTTGCGGGCCTTTCTGCTCAGCGACCGGATGATCTTGCGCAGCGAGGCGAAGCTCAAGCAGACCTTGGGCCGCGTGGCCTTGCAGGCCCAGTTGCGCAGCGACATCTGGGGCGCGGCGCAGTTCCACAGCGGGCCGGCCGATGATGTGGCCGAGTTCATCATGCCCGATGAGACCAGAGCGATCTACAGCGCCGCCGCAGGCAAGACCTCCCGGACCCACCAGGGCCACGAAACGCTCTACCAGGGCACCGTCACCTTTTCGCAAGGCGAGGACGGCCTCATAGCGGTGCTCGGATACGATACCACCGAATGGGGATTTGCAGCGAAGATGCGCAATTGGGCAGGTGAGGCCGAATGAGACGCAACTCCCGCCGGGGTGCAGGCCTGCTCTTGGCCGTCGTATTGCTATGCACGGCGGCGCTATTCGGCATGGCCACTTATCTGGCAACCGTGGCCGTCGGCGCCGCCCGCGTGCAGCACCAGCGCGACACCGTCCAGTGCGTCTATGCGGCCGAAAGCGGCATCGAGCTGGCGATGGCCCGGGCTAACCGTGGCGACATTCCCGCCCAGCCGATTACCGGAAGCGTTGGCACCGCCTTTTTCACTACCCAGGTCCGCCAGGCTGATGGCAAGCTCGTCATGGTCTCCGACGGAACCCAACAGCGCCCCGGACGCGCCGATCTCGTCCGCCGCATCGAGGTACAATGTCAACGCTCCGGCGGCAGCTATTTCGTGACCAATTGGCAGCCCCTGCCACCGCCGGAGACGACCACTATTGAGCCCGCACCCATCTCCCCGCAGGAGGAGAACCGATGACCAGCCGCCGCGGCTTCGTCTATATGGACATCTTCTGCACCATCGTCATCATGGCGCTCATCTATTCCATGATGCTGTTCACCTGGACACGCTCGCTTGACAGAGCCCGCCGCACCGTCTGCTTGCAGAATATGAAGGAAATCAGCGTGGCACTGCGGGCCTATGCCCTCGACTACGGCGGCGCTTTCCCGGCGCAGCAAAACGGCCTGACCGCACTTTGCGACCAGTATGCCGCCGACCGCGGCATCCTGCTCTGCCCTCAAGTGGATCATTGGAGGAAACAGCATCCTGACGCCACGCCACCGTCACGGCTCGATGACCGTCCGGACCTGCCGGTGGATTACGTCTATCGCGGCGGATTTTACAGTGACGATCTGCCCTCACTGGCGCTGGCGATGGACTACTCAACCCGGCAGCATCGGGGCGGCGCCAATGTGCTGTATCTCGACGGCCGTGCGCAATGGCAACCGTTCGCGGAAGCCGACGCCGACACCGCGCAACTGCTCAACTCAGGCGCGCTTGACGTGCTGCCGCCTTTGAGGGGACCGGTCAAATGAAGCGCGGCTTCATACTCATCGAATTCGTCACTGCGATAGCGATAATCGCCATCCTGGCCGCGATTCTGTTTCCCGTTTTCGGGCGGGCCAGAGAAAAGGCTCGCCAGATGAGCTGCCTGCAGAACCTGCTCAACGTTGGTATCAGCCTGCGCCATTACGCCGCCGATTATCACGGTCATTTCCCGCCCACCGACAATGACCTCTCGCCCTTGCTCTACCAGTACTTGCCCGAGGAACGGGCCCTGGACTGCTCCACCGTAACTCAGGACTTTGACGGCAAGGCCGGCGACTATTCCTACAAGGGCGGCTACCAGGACGACGACCCGGGCGACCTGATACTGATGAGTGACCGCGCGCCCCACGTGCATAATGAGGGCAACAACTGCCTCTTCATTGACGGACACGCCAAGTGGCTGAAGTACAGCAACTTCGTGAAGGGCTATCCCGCGATGCCGGGGATGAAAGAGCAAGAGCCACAAGCAACAGAGGCATGCGAACCTCCGCCAGGTGGTGGAAAATGCTGCCAATAGAGGCCATTTCAAGATGCCGCCAACGCGCTGATAGTCCTGAGCTTGCCGAAGGGCAGCCTGTGGGCCGTTGTCGTCGCCTTTCGGAGGGGCCGAATGGGTGGCCTGAGCGAAGCGAAGGACGGGCCCCATCCGGCCCACGGCCTCCCTCATCACGTAGCTCAACGCCCCTTGCCCGATTCCGTTGCCTTTCGGAGGGGCCTGCCGAGCGGTGCGGATGCGTGGCATCCGCGCTGGGAGACTGGCCCGCCGGCCTTGCTCATCGCGTGGCACAGGCTTTCTCAAATATCATCCGCGTGGCACAGGCTTTCCCCTTCGACGTTGCTCAGGGCCCTGAGCTTGCCGAAGGGCAGCCTGTGCGCCCTCGCCGTTGCAGTTTTCCCCTCTCCCTCCGGGAGAGGGGAATGAAAGGGGTGAGGGCTGCCGCCGCCGGCCTCTGCATGGCTGACCTCCTCCTCACGATAGCCATCATCGCTATCCTGGCGGCCATTCTGTTCCCGGTTTTCGCCCGTGCACGCGAAAAGGCGCGCAGCGCGACCTGTGTCGGCAACCTTGTCAACATCGGCCTGGCCTTGCGTACCTACGCCGCCGACAACGACATGGCCTACCCGCCGCGCGACAACGACCTCAAGCCCCTGTGGCCGGTGTACTGGAGTCACTCACGCGAGGCAGCCTACTTCTCGTGTCCGAGCATCTCGAGCAAGGGCATAAGGATGGGGGCCATGCCGGGCGATGAGCCGGAAGAGGTATGGGAGCCGCCACCGCCGCCGCCTGCGCCACGCTCCTTGATGGAGGGACCGCCGCCGCCACCACCGCCCGATCCGACATCCATGGAGACAACGCCTGCTCCGCCAGGCCGTCTTCCGGGCGGGGCGGAAATCGTCTTCTGCCAGCCACCGCCGCCTCCACCAGCGCCTGGACAGGAGATGCCTCCCTCGGAGATGCCGCCTGGTCCGATGATGGGACCGCCGCCTGGGGGACCGCCGCAGCCTGACCCGGATGATCCCTCTGCCACCTGCTATTTCTATGTCAGCGGTTATCGCTACGACCAGTTCACCCGCCGCATGCCCATCTCCGGCGACCTGGGTCCCGACCGCCATCACGGGCGCGGCAATGTCTTGTTCACCGACGGGTCGGCAAAATCGTGGACGCCGGCGGACTATCGCCGAGCCGGCCTGGACCGCTACGTATGGATGGACGGGGACTGATGATGACAAGGCCGCCAAACAAGGGCTTCAGCGCATTAGAGTTCGCCATGGTCATGCTCCTATTCATGACCTTCACGGGTCTGGTGATGCTTTATGGCCGCGGCGCGCGGGGCAAGGCGCGTGAGAGCAACTGCCTGAGCAACGTCAAGCAGATGGCCATTGCATCGGCAGTGTATGCCTCTGACAACGATGGCTTTTACCCACGAGCCGAGCCTGTCGTAGCGATCATGCCCTATACGAAGAATTACCAGGTCTTCCGCTGCCCTGCCGCACCAAAAAAGCCCCAACCCGAACCGCAAGAAGAGCCTTACTGCGAGACAGTGGAAGACTGCACGCCATGTTGCGGCCTGCCTGCAACCCGGGTCCCGCCTCATCAAGTTGACTACCTCTTTGTACCCGGACTGTGCGCCGATGACCGCCCGGATACCATGCTCGCCTACGACGATGCCCCGGACCGGCACACCAGCAAATCGTTCAACATGGTACGCCTCGACGGATCGGCAAGGAGGCTGCCGGCCGCACAGTGGCCCGGACCGCCCGAGCAAATAAAGGAGGCTCCTGATGAAGAATAGAGCCGGTTTTACGCTGATAGAACTGCTGGTGGTCATCGCGATAATCGCGATAATGGCCGCCACGCTGATGCCTTCGTACTCCACGACCAACGATCGCAGCCGGGTGGCGGAGTGCGATTCCAACATGACCGCCATCTACCTCGGCATCCAGATGTGGGTCGAGGACCATGGCAGCCGCCCCGAGAGCCTGCAGCAGCTTTACGAGAAGGGCTATGTCAGCGATGACTCGATGCTGCGGTGTTGCAAGACGGGGGCGGAGTATCACTACAATGCCAAGGCCGGCAAGGCGGAGATGCTCTGCGCGTGCGTAGATCCGGACACCGAAGCCGGCAAGCGCCCGCACTCTTTCAGGCAGTCTTATGTGGCGCTCCTCGGCGGCGGCAAGCTGGTCGAGATTGGCCGCAAGACCGGCTCACTGCCGGATTACGGCGTCAAGCCTGAGCCGGCCCTGCCACCCGATGACGCCGGCGGGCCTGGTATGCCAGCGCCTCCTGGCCCACCTCCACCTCCATAGCCCTGCCCACCGTAATTCTGGGGACACCATAAAATATCCCAAAAAAATCCCCTGTAAATCTGGTAAAACACCTCGCTCAGAGAGACTCTATCTAGTGGGGGACATTGTTTTCGGTGCATCCTCGCTGCCTGCGATCCGGCACAACCTATTGGCTGACCCAATAGAAAAAAATTCGGCTTCTACTCTGCCATTTTAGTTGCTGGCAACTAAAGTAGATTTGCTCCCCTCTAGCAACAAATGCAGTAGTATCAGGGCCTCCTGGCGTTGGCGGAGTTTTGCTCCCCTGGAGCAAATCGCCGATTTGACCCCCCTCAGCAACCCCTTGCTGAGGGGGGTCACTTTCAGAATTATCACGGCTTCATTTCGACCCACGCAGAGTTGAGGATGAATACGTGGTCGCACTCGATTACCGGATAGTCGCGCACTGTGATCGAGTCCGGCGTCGTTGACTCGACTTCGTATCCCGTATCGCCCGCCAGGATGTACGCGCCGGCGGCTGCCACGTTCTCAGGGACCGGGTCCTCCAGGTGGTATGTGCGGCCCTCAACGGCAGCTACTTTGAGAGCGATGGTCGCTTGAGGCAGGTTGATTTGCGTCGAGCCGCAGCTCAATTGCGTTCCATCGAGCAGATACGCCTGCACCACCTCGCCATCGGGTGACAGCGAGACGAAGCCGAAATGACCGCTCATGGTCACCGGCCCGTAACGGTGCTCATCTTCATCAGGACACGATATGATATAGTCGGTGCGGTCAGCCAATTCAACGACCACGGCCAGAGCATCGGTCTCGTCTTCGAGCTCCAGCAGGCGAGCGGATTTCACCGGCGAGGCCTCGCCCTGGTACGGCACCATGATGGCGGCATAGTCGCTCTTGAGGCTGTCTTGGCCGGCGGCTTCGGCAGTGCGCTCGGCGAATACCTGCTGGATGGGCGGGGCGTTGATTTCACTGCCCCGATCACTGCGCCAGCCGGGCGCATCGGCTACCAGCAGACGATGAATCGGACTCACCACCGTCAGGTCCATATTGATGTTATTGTATTGCCAGGTAACGGTGAATGGTCCGGTTGGGGTGCTGCCACGGAGGTTGCTCAGCCACTTGATCTCGTCGCCGACCGGCTGCGGCGGCGGAGCCGTGAGGTCAACCAGCTCGCCGTTGCATTGGAACCCGTACTGGTGCAGCTTGCCGCCGTTGACGCGGAAGAAGTCCACATTGTACGTCCCGCCGCCGGGGAGTTGCACCAGCGCGCAGGTCCGCTGGTAGCGGTCGCACTGGTCATAGGCATTCGCGCGGGCTTGCGTGACTTCGATGCCCGGGGCCACACCGAACAGCTCGAGAGTTGAGTGGCGATTCTGCCTTTGCTGGTTCGCACCGTCCACAGTTACGATGTTGTGAGAGAGCGTGCTCCCGGTCCAGGCGTTGCGGGGATCGTCCCAGATGTAGCCGCGGTCGGAGGCTATCTCCTGACCGAAGGCGTAGTAGAGGATGCCCAGGGTGTCCTGGTGGCGGTGACCGTGATAGGCGTAGGCATTGAGATAAAGGCCGTGTTGGCCGAATGGGTCGCCGCCACGCATGACGCTCACGTGCCATCCTGGGAACCACTCGGAATGTAGCGGCAGAGCCGCTTCGGCATCGGCTTTCATGTCCGGGTCGCGGTACCATAGCGCGTACTCGCTGCCGACCTCGGACAACTTTGCCCTCTGCACCGTTTCCAGCAGGCCGGCGTAGTCCGAGCTGTAGCGGTCGGCGAGGATTTCTACGTAAACGGTGCTCAAGCCGGCGCCGTTGTGAGTGTCACCGACGCAGGGATAGCGCTTGTGCGGCCCAAGCATCCGCACCATGCTCTCCAGGGCCAGTCGGTAACGCCCGATGTGCTCGAAGGGGTTGAAGTTATCGAAGCGTTCCCCTTCCTCAGGCTCGTAACCCTCGGGGTCGGAGTAGCCCAGCAGTATGTCGGGTATGTCGCGCAGCATGCCCAGGTGCATTGCTGAATACGAAGGCGACTCCTTGCAGAAGCCGTCGAAGTGAAAGCAGCCGTCTATCAGCTTCTGGAAGCCTTCGAGGGCGCGGCGTGCGCCTTCGGGGCGGCCGAACATAATTCCTGTGGCGGCACTCAGTGCGCGGCCACGACCGCTCTTGTTGTTGATGGCTTTCCAATGCTCGCTATCCGTGGTGCCGGCCAGGATCAGATCATCAACGATCCGCTTGTCCATCTCCGCGGTCATCACCGGGCCGCCGTCCTCATTCTTTGCGTCGCGAATCAGGTCATAGGCGACGGTGCAACTGAGTATGTAACCGCCGTCGCTGCCGCTGCAGCCGAAGCGGCCCGCGCCCCAGAAGCCATTGCATAGCCTGGCGTGGTCCTCGAACTGGTGGCGGTTGAAGGGGTCAATGATGATCTCCTTGGCGAACTTGCCGCCGCCACCGTGCTTGCCCAGGTTGGCAGCGGCTTCCGCCGGCGGGCAGTCGGCATAGGTGCCGTTATACGAATGCAACAGCCAGTTGGGGTAACAGCGCGCGGCGCGGTCCAGGATCCAGGCGCACCGCTCGGCATACTTGACCTCACCGGTGACGGCGTAAAGCTTCGCCAGCGGCAGAATCTTGCCCATACACCAGCCGGACTTATTCGACCTGATAATGCCGCTCCAGCTTGAGTGCACCGGCCAGGAAACCCACTTGAAAGCATACTTGTTGGGCGCTTCATCCGGGTGCGCCCGCTCCGCCTCGGTCTCATAATAAGTGAAGGTCTGACCCATCTTCGGGCACGTCATCGAGCCGGTTTCCGGGTAGTCGGGGTTGGGATAGACCGTGCCGCAGTACTTGCAGGTCAGCTTCTCGGGCTCCTCGACCTTCCACCTGTAAAGGCCACATTCGCCCATCGAGGACTGCTTGCCGACACAGACCGGGCAGTTCTGGCCGTACCCTGGCCAGTTGGTCAGTTCGGAGATCGTGTCCTCGAAGAACTGTCGGTCCTGCTCCATGGCGTAGGCGACGGAGTTTTCCCAGCTCTTCACGAGGTCCTGTGCCCACTTATAGCGCTTCACATTCTCGCGGGCGTTTTCGATATCAGCGGCCTTGTAGAGCGTGCAAGGCTCGGCGAAGCCAACCGATAATTGGGCCAGCGCCAGCAGTACCATGAGTCCGCACAGGCCGCGATACAACCAGCCGTCGAAGCACGTGAGGTCAGACATGTCTTTCGCCTCCGAGACGCGTATTTGGGCCGCCGGTCGAGGGATATTTCTCCGTGGGGCGCTACTTACCTTTGAGCAGTGAAAACTATATCGCGGCGGGCTGCGGGCGGTCTAACGTCTCCGAACGACAATGCAACGGCAACGCGTGCCCGCGCGCTTGCTCAGCTTTGCGCGCTTCCAGGGGCACAGCGCTCAGGAATCCAGGCTCAGCCAGACCGCGTGCAGTATGGTCACCTCATCGCAAGCGATGACCGGATAGTCGCGAACAGTGATCGAATCCGCTGTGGTCGACTCTATCTCGAAACCGGTGCGGGGCGCTTCCCCAGCCAGCAGATACGAACCACTTGCGGCCAGTCCGGGAGGCAGTGGCTCGGCAAGATGAAAGGTCCTGTCAGCCGTCGAGCGTACCTGCAGCGTGGTATTGGGCCTTGCCAGGTCAAGCTGCATCTCCTCGCACTCCAGACTGGAGCCGTTCAGCAGGTATGCCTGGACAACGCGGCCCTCAGCGTCAACCGATACGAACGCAAACTGCCCGGTCACCGTTACTGGGCCGCACGACCGCTGCTGCTGATCCATACTCGAGATGATGTAGTCAGTGCGCCCGCTGAACTCGACCTCGATCGCCATGGCGCCGGTGTCCCCGTCGTTGACGAGCAGCCGCGCTCCGATCACCGGTGATGCGGTGGTTGTGTATGGCACCATCACAGCAGCATACTGGGTCGCCAATGTCGCATCGGGACCACTGGCACGGTTTTCGGCCAGTATCTGTTGGATCGGCGGCTTCTTCAGATCAGCACTGCTACCCCGTCGCCAGCCCGGGGCGTCGGCAATGATAATGCGTTCCACGCTGTCCTGCGTGTTGAGCAGCCTCAGATCGAGGCTGACGTCGCGGGCCTGCCAGGTGAAAGTATATGGCACTTCCGGCGTGACGGCTTGTGTGTTACTGAGCCATTTGCTCCACGCGGGGGCCATTTCCACCGGGTGCGGGGCCGGCTGTGCAGGCTCAAACTTCACCAGCGAACCGTTGCAGTGGAAGCTGTACTGATGGCTCTCACCGCCTTCGACCCTGAAGAAATCAACAACATAGGTCTGCTTGTCGGGTGTCTCTATCAGTGCACAGGTGCGGCGGTACTCGTCGCACTGGGGGTAGGCTTGGACCCCGGAGGCTTGAACCATCTCAATGCCGGGGGCAACGCCGAATAGCTCCAGATTCGATCCGCAATCACGACTGGCCTGGCTTTGCTCATCCACCACCACGAGGATGTGCGAGAGTGTGTCTCGGACCCAGCGTTGGCCGGAGCGGCCATCCCGCAGTAACTGCCCACTGCCGGAGAAATAACCCCTGTCGGAGGCCAGCTCTTCACCGAAAGCATAGTAGCTTAGACTCAGGATATCCACGTGCCGATGCCCGGTCTTGTTGGTCCACCGGTTCTCATTGCCGTTGAGGTACAGGGCTGTATCGTTGGCGTCCCGGCCTCCGCGCAATACTCCCACATGCCATCCCGGGAACCATTCGCTGCACAACGGCAGGCCTACCTGGCCCTCGGCCTGCAGGTCAGGCGAGCGGTACCACAGCGAATACTCGGCCCCCTTGTCAGACAAGCTGGCGCCCTGAATGGACTCAAGCAGACCGGCATACTGGCCACCGGAGCGCGCAGCCAGGACCTCGGCGTAGATGGCGCTGAGGCCGGTGTTATAGACGGTGTCACCGATGACCGGCAGATGTCTCCCCGGAGCCAGCATCCTCGCCATGGACTGCAGCGCCAGATCGAAGCGCCCTTCTGCGAACGGGTTGAATTCCTCAATGCGCTCGCCCTCTTCCGGCTGGTAACCAGGCGGGTCACTGTAGCCGTACAGCAAGTCAGGCAGCTCTCTCATGTTCCCGAGGTTGTGGGCTGCATAGGCCGGCGACTCTGTGTAGAAGCCATCAAAATGGTAGCGGCTATCCATGATTTCATTGAAGCCATCCAGCGCGCGGTGGACCCTCTCGGGCTGTTTTAGCAGCAGCCCGACCGCGGCACTCAATGAGAAAGTCGCCACCCCCTTGTTGCTGACCGAATCCCAGCACTCCATATCCGTACATCCTGCCGCAATCAGGTTGTCCTCTATGCGGCGCTCCATCTCAGCATCCACAACCCGCCTGCCATCAGGATATTGCGCGTCGCGGATCAGATCATAAGCTATTGTCATGTTGAGTAATGGTCCTGCATCGCTGCCCTTGCCGTGGGGACTGAGCCGGCCGGCTCCCCAGAAACCATTGTACAATTTGGAGTAGTCCTCATACTGATTCAAACCGTAAGCATGGCGAATCGCGTCCGGGGCGAAACGACCACCGCCTCCATGTTCGCCCATGTTAGCCGCCACCTCCGCCGGCGGCCGGTCAGCGACACTGCCATCGTAGGAGTGATAGAGGTAATTCGGATACACGCGCGCGAGCCGATCCAGTATCCACGCGACCCGCTCAGCATAGCCGACCTCACCGGTCAGTGCATAGAGCTTGCCCAGAGTCAGCAACTGCCCCCACGCCCAGCGGACCCTGGCGTATCGAATCATGCCACTGAAGCTGGTCATGACGGGACGCGTCCCAAGCCACTTGAGTGCATGCTGGTTGCGTTCAGCGGGATTGGCAAGCTCCTCAGGGGTCTGGTAGTAGGTAAAAGTCTGACCCATCTGCGGGCACTCCAGCACCCCGGTCTCTGGATACTCGTCATTGGGGTACACGGTGCCGCAGCGAGAACAGGTAAGCTGATCCGGCGCACTGAGACTCCAGCCGAAGAGCCCGGTTTGGCCCATTTCCGACTGCTTGCCCACACACGCCGGGCAGTTCTGGCCGTAGAAACTTGCGGGGGTAAGCTCCGGGATCAGCTCCTCGAAAAACTCCCGGTCTTGCTGCATGGCGAACTCGGCCCCGCTCTTCCAGCTTCTCACGAGCCCCTGCGCCCATCCGTAGCGCTTGACGTTTTCGCGGGCGTTTTCGACGTCGGGGGCCTTGTAGAGCGTGCAAGGCTCAGCGAAGCCAACTGATAGCCGCGCCGCCGCCAGCAGTATCATGAATCCGCACAGGCCCCGATACAACCAGCCGTCAAAGCACGTAAGGTCAGACATGCCTTTCGCCTCCGAGACGCGCATTTGGACCGCTATTCGAGGGATACTTCTTCGTGGGGCGCTACTTACCTTTGAGGAGTGAAAACTATGTCGTGTCGGGCTGGAAACAGTAGTTATGCAGATTTCTAGTCACAAAAGGGATTTGGAGCTTTGCAGGGGCCTCCCATTGCACATTGCCCTGCTGTTGGAAGGGCCGTGTCGAGTTGCGGTCGTCGGCGACGACCGCAAGGAGGCCGGCCCACGCAGGACGCTATCCTGGCGAGATCTCCACACCGAAACGGCCAACGACAACGGCTGGGCCAGCCTTGTGAGCTCTGCAAAGCAAAGCTCACTGCGACAGGCCCTTCCATTATGACTAACGACGCGACGCCGCCACCATATGGCTTGAGTTGCCCAAAATTCGCATAACTACAGTAGAAAGCCCGACCCACGCGATAATAATAGGGAAGCCCGGTCCACACGATTGAGATGGAATACGGGCAAAACGATCAGGCGAGCTGGGTGCCGTGGAGCTTGAATGCCGCGAAGCCGGGGCGCTTGCGGTAGTTGTCCGCAATGATCTGCTCGGCCCTGCTAACTACCTCGTCGGCGACAGCATCGTCGGGGAGAGCGACCAGTATGATGCAGTTGCCGCCGGGCCAGATGTCGGAATCCTCGCGGCGACCGCTGCGACCCAGACCTGAGATGCCGCTCAAGCCGGTGTGCCCCGGCACGCCCATCTCGTCCAGCAACGCCACCACACGCCTGGAGAACTCGGTCTCGCAGATCATTAGCAGAAAGCAGATGCGTGCCTCTTCGGTGTCAGACATTGTGCCCTTCCTCCCCGCCAATTAAGGAGTGACCTTTGTGTTGCTGTGCTGCTTCGTCGCTCGCTAGGTCGCGTCGGGCTGCTTGCCAAAGAGCCTGTAAACGAAGGCAACGACATCATCGGTGATGCTGTAGGCGACGGGCACGACGAACAGCGTCAATAGCGTCGAGGTCGCCAAGCCGCCAATGACAGCGATCGCCAGCGCCTGCCAGAACTCGCTGCCGGCACCAAGACTCAGCGCCACCGGCGTCATGGCGATGATCGTCGTCGTCGTCGTCATCACGATCGGGCGTAAACGCATCGCACCAGCCTCGACTATGCCCTCGCGCCCGCCGATTCCGCGCTTTCGCAGAAGCACGATCAATTGCACAACCAGAATCGCATTGCTCACAACCATGCCGGTCAGCATCAGGACCCCGAGGAAGACCATGATGCTGAAGTAGGTGCCGGTGAGAAGCAAAGCGCCGAAGACGCCGACCAGCTCCAGGGGGATCGCCAGCATGATGACGAAGGGGTGAATGAGGGATTCGAACTGCGAGGCAAGGATGATGTATATCAGCATCAGGCCGAGCAGAAAAGCGACCCCCATGCCGGCGTATGACTCGCGGCGCTCCTCCTCGGTGCCGCCGAATTCGTAGCTGTAGTCCGCGGGGAGTTGCATTTGCTCCATGATGGGGTCCACGTCATCCACTACCGCCTTCAGATCGCGGTCGCTGATGGTGGCGTTTATCGAAATGGAGCGTCGGCGATCATCGCGCACTATCTGCGTGGGCCCCTGCGTCAAGTTGATGGAGGCGATGTTGGCAAGGGGTATCAGGACATCTTCAGGGCCGGGGATGCTGATCTGTTTGATGTCCTGGATCCAATCGCGATCCGCCTCGGCGGCGCGGATGGTGATGTCGTATTCGTCGCCACGCTCGCGGAACTTGGTGAGCTCGCGAGTCCCATACACCTGTGCCTGTATGGTGTGGGCGATGCCAGCAGGGGTAAGCCCGAGGCGGCCGGCCTTCTGGCGGTCTATGACGATTTGATACTCGGGGCTGCCCGGCTCCCAGTCCAAGTCTGTCTCGCTAATGCCCGGGACTGCGATGAGCCTGGTCCTGGCCTCCTGGCCCAGCTTGCTAAGTATATCGAGATCATCGCCAACGATAGTCACCACCAGGTCTCCCCCGGCGCCAGGCGGCCCCATAGTCTCGCGGAAGCGAACCACAACATCCGGGATCTGGGCAACCTTTTGCCTCAAGTAATCCTCGACGTCCCAGATGGTGCGTTGGCGCTGCTTGAGGTCCACCAGCGAGACGGCAAAGTTGGCGGTGCGCGTGCCGCTGGTACCGCCGAATATCCTGCCTATCGCGCCAGCGGATTGACCGACCGTCACCCCCATGTGCTTAAGCTCGGGGATGTCGTTTATGACCGTCTCAAGCTCCGCTGCCAGTTGGTTGGTACGGTCCAGTGAGGAGCCCAGCGGCGCCTCCATCCCCAACGCTATTTGTCCACTGTCGAGTGCCGGGAAGAACGAGAAGCCGGCCAGTCTCATCATCAGCAGACTGGCGATGAAGATTTCGGCGGCGAGTATCATCACGATTGCGCGGCGACGCAAAGCCCATGAGGCGGCGCGCCGGTAGAGCCGCTCCAGACCGTCGAAGCCGGCCTTCCAGATATCCAGCACCCGCGCGACTGGCCCTCTTGGGCCCGGCTGCTGCGCTCTGCCGATGACTGTCTGGGTAAGCAGCCGGGAGGCGAGCATCGGCACTACTGTCACCGCCACGACCAGGGATGAGAACAAGCCGAACATCACGACCAGAGACATGGGGGAAAAGATGGCACCCACCATGCCGCCGATTACCAGCAGCGGGAGGAACACGCACATATCTGTGAAGGTGGCCGCGGCGATGGCCATTGCCAGCTCGCGGGTGCCTGAGACCGCTGCGTCTATGACCGGTTCGCCGCGTTCCAAGTGCCGGAATATGTTCTCCAGAACCACCACCGAATCGTCAACTATACGCCCGATCGCCAGCACCAATCCGCCCATCGTAATGATATTGAGGGTCATGCCGCTGAAGTACATGAAAGCAAAGGTTGCCAGCACTGAAAGCGGAATTGATACCGCCACTACCAGCGTGCCTCGAACGGTGGAGAGAAAGAGGAAAATGATGATAACTGCCAGGGCCGCGCCCTGAATCGCCACCGAGTAGAGATTGTGAAGCGAATCCCTGATGAAATCAGCCTGGTCTGAGGTGACCTTCAACTCAACGCCAGGTGGAAGCTTTTCCGGAAGCCTCGCCAACGCCTCGTGCACCGCGTCAGAGACCTTAACAGTGTTGCCGCCCGATTCCTTGCGCACCGACAAACTCACTGACGGCCGGCCGTTGTAGCGGGCGTAGCTGCGCACCTCCTTGTGGGTGTCCCTTACTGTCGCGATGTCGCGCAGGTGCACCGGCCTGCCTGCTTCGGTGCTGACCACTACCTCTTTGATCTGGTCAACGGTGTCGAACTCGCCGATGGTGCGGATGGCAAACTCGCGGGGGCCCTCGGTGACGAAGCCGGCCGGAATGTTGAGATTCTCGCGCTGCAGTGCCTGCTCTACCGTCCGCACGTCCAAGTTGTAGGCGGCGAGGCGCTGCCAGTCAATCTCGACGAGGATCTCGCGCTGCAGGCCACCGTAGATATCCGCTGCCGCCACGCCCGGGATCTTCTCCAGCTCGGGTTTGATCTCATCTTCGGCAAGCTTGCGCAACTTGCGCATATCATCAATGCCGGTTGCGTCAATTGTGACCACCGGTATCAGAACATGCGGGTTGATCCTGAGGATAAGCGGTCGGCCCGCAGCATCGGGCAAGGCGTCGGCGACCGAGTCAACCTTTTCCCGGATGTTGAAGGCCGCCCACTCCATGTCCTGGCCCCACTCGAAATCAATGGTGACCACCGAGAGGCCTTCCTGCGAGACCGACCTGATACCCTTGTAGTTTTCAACGGTCGCCACCGCCTCCTCGATCCGCTTGGTGACGAACTCCTCCATTTCCTCGGGGGGTGTGCCGTGGTACTGGGTGATGACAGAGACCATCGGCACGTCAATATCGGGGAAGAAGTCGAGACCAAGTTGGGAAAAGCCGATGGCACCGAGCACGAAAGCGCCCAGCACCCCCATCAGAACTGTCACCGGCCGCTGGATCGAGAAGCCCGCGATGTTCATCGGCCGGCCCCCGTGTGCCTCTCAACCATGTTGATCTGTTCATCAGGCTTGAGCAGCGTCTGTCCGCTTACGATCACCATGTCGCGCTCTTTGACGCCGTCTGTGATGGCGATGTTGGTTTCGTCGTTAAGGCCGGTTTCTACCGGGACGCGTTTGGCTCGTTGGTGCTCGGCCACGTACACCACCTGCTGGCCTTGTTGCTTGATGACGGCGACTCTGGGGACAATAATGGCGTTGGCGGTGCGGGCGGTAACGACGACAACTCGCGCGAACATCCCCTGCTTGAGCCGGCCGTCGGCATTGCCAATCCGCACCTTGATGTCAAAAGTACGCGTATCCAGATCAGCCGAGGGAATTACCTCTGTAATCTCGCCAATGAATTCCTCTTCCGCCAGAGCGTCCACGGTCGCCGTAACCTGCTGACCAATAGCGGCGTTGGCGAGCTCCATTTCCGGCAAGTTAGCGCGGACGAATACGGAATTGTTGTCGGTGATGGTCAGCAGCGGCACGCTCGGCATAGCGCCCTCGCCCGGGTCCACGGAGCGGCGTGTTACTACGCCCAGCATCGGCGCGCGGATGCAGGTGTAGCCGATCTGGGTCTGGATATATGCGACGTTGGCCCGGGCCTGATTGAGTGCGGCGCGGGCGGCCTGCACGTCTTCGCGGCTGATGTAGTTGCGGGCAGTAGAGGCCCTGGCCAACTTCAATGATGCCTCGGCGGAGCGAACGCCCTCGCGGGCGGCTTCGATCTCCTGCTGGCTGATGCGGTTCTGGGCCTGGTTGGCCTCGGCCAGGACCAGAGCAGACTTGGCCTGCTCGACCTGAGCGCGGGCCATCTCGACCTCCTGGCTGCGCGGGCCTTCGCGCACCAGGTCAAGCTGCTGCCGGGCGCTGTTGTACTGCGCCTGGGCGACATCGAACTGGAGCTTGGCGGCATCGTACTGCTGCTGGGCCATCGCGCCCTGGGCCAGGAGCGTTCCGGCCCTGCGCAGATTAGTGCGGGCGGTATCGAGGCTTGCTTTGGCCTGCTTCACAGCCTCGTCGGCCTGCTCGACCTGCTGGGTGCGAGCGCCCTCAACGACCATGTCAAGGCGCGCATTGGCGGCATTGACCGCTTCGCGAGCCTGCTGGATGGAGGTCGTGGTTTGCGTCTGCGTGACCTCGGCGCCGGTTTCGACCTGACGAAGTCGTGCGCGTGCAGAGGCCAGCGCGGCTTCGGCGGCCTCAATACCAGCGCTGGTCTGCGCCTCCTGGAGGCCGGTTCCGGTTTCGGCCTGTTTCAACCTTGCTTCGGCTGCGGCGACTGCTGCCCTGGCCTGGCGAAGCTGAGCGGAAAGATCGCCGCGCTCCAACTCGACCAGAAGCTGCCCCCTATGCACATAGGCTCCCTCGTCCACGTGAACCCGCGTGACCTTGCCGGGGATCTTGGCGACCACGCCGCTTTCGGCGTCGGCTTCGATGGAGCCGGTGACTGTGAAAGTTCGCACAATGTCACCGCGACGGGCCGGGGCTACCTCGACTGGGGTCGCGACCTCGACCCTGGCTGCCGCCTCAGCCGCTGCCCGGTTGGCCTCAACCATCTTTACCACAAAGAACAAGCCCACCGGCACTCCGATTATTGCGACTACTATTGCAGCCGCCCGTACAATCTTCAGAGCACGCTTCACTGCGCTTCACTCCTCGGTGCCAAGAGCTCAAGATCATCCTCGGATGCGTTGATGTAACTCAGTAGCTTTGCTTCGGCTATCTGGTAGCCGTAGATTGCGTCAACCTGGTTGGTGCGGGCGGCGGCGAGGGCTACCCGGGCGTCAGTGACTTCGACGGGTGTCGCGAGGCCGGCATCGTAGCGGACCTCAGCGATGCGCAGGGCCTCCTGGGCCAGCTCGACAGTCTTGGCCGTTAAACTGAGACGATGCCTGGTCTCTTCCGTGTTGAGGTAGGCATGCCATACCTGCAACTCGATGTCGTCCGTCACCTTACCCAGCAGCGCCCTGGCCTGCTCTGCGCGCCACAAGGCCTGTCGCTCTTTCGAGCGGGAAGCCCCGCCATCACTCAGCGACTTGCTTAAGCTGAGCGTGAGATTCCAGGCGTAATCTCTGGCAAAGCCGGTTGAGCTTTGGCGGTCATAGGCGCCGCGGAGGTCAAGGTTGAGGCCACGCTCAGCCTTCGCCAGGCGCGCGGCGGCCAACGACAGCCTGACGTGGGTATCGAGCACGACGATCTCCTCACGGCGCTGATTGGCCATAACAATGCAGAGATTGGGATCAACTATTATCGGTGAGGGGTCAGGCGTGGTGACGAGCTGCATGGGCCGAGTGATCTCAATGGCCAACAGCCTCTTCAACACGCCTTTAGCGATCTCCACGGCGGCCCGAGCAACGATGAGTTGTTGCTCGGCGTTGGCAACCTCCACCTCTGCGCGCGTCACATCAAATCGTGGCACGGCGCCGGCCTCATAGCGGGCCGAGGCGAGGCGGCAGTGCTCGCGAGCGCTGCTCAGCTTCTCGCCGGCCACCTCAAAGAAGCCGATTGCACGGGCGACATTGTAAAAGGCCGTCGCGGCATCCAGAGCGATCTGGCGGCGGGCGACGATGGTCTCCAGCCCCTTGACATCAACATTGAGCTGCGCCAAGGTCACAAGCGCCTGGTTGCGGCCGGAGGAGTAGAGCGATTTGTACAACGCCACCCCGTACTTGTGAGCGCGATCCGGCCCGATAGTAATGCTCTGCGGGTCATCCGACGTGCGTACCTCAAACGTGGTCTGCGGCCCGAGACGCGAATAGGACGACTCAAGTCTTAGCTGGAAGCGATCGGCAGCTTTCGCCTCGCCGACGGCCGCCTCAGCCTCGGCCAGGGCCAGATCGGCAAGCTGAATGTCCCAGTTTCTCTGCAGCGCCATTGTCACGACATCTTCGAGGGTCAAAGTCAACGGCTCAGCAGCCTCGCCGGTCGCCTGCTCGCCTGGCGCCTCGGGTGTCTGCGCCAGAGCCGGCTGCCCGACTGATGCGCCGAGCACCAGTGTGCCCGCAACGCCAATGCTGAAGCATAGCTTGCAAACCATGCTCATTCGCGGCGTCATTTCAGCTCCCCCTTTATGGTGACTCTTCGGAGCTATCCTGCTCCGATACAGCGTTCTCGGCAAGTGCGAGGGCGCCTTTCATCATCTCGATAAACTCGGACATCCCCGACATCTTCACCATCATCAACCCCGCCCCGGCGGGATGGCCAAAGATCAGCAACTTCTCGCCCGGCGATATCTCGTACTCGGCGCGCGCCTCTGCGGGAATGACGACCTGCCCACGCTCTCCGACAGTCACAGTCCCAAAAAACATCTCATCAATTGACCGGCTCTCAGGCATTGCATTCCACCCCCAGCTTGGTATGACTAATCACGGCAGTGTATTTTATTAGGCGTTTGGCATTTTGTCAATAGTTCATATTTATCATGTAATTCATACGTGGGGCGTTGCTGGCAACACCAATTTGAATGACAAAGTAAGATGTGCAGAAGTTTTCCTTGACAATCCCTGTCGAAACGTGCTATAGTTACAACGCTTCGGTGGACCAATGCATGCCGAAGCGACCTATTAAGTAGCTAGAGTAGTTGGCTGACAGCTTGATGCAGAGACGTACCTCCTCCCAAGCTAGGCGCAAGTGACTAGCTCAGAGAGAGAAGGAGGTGCGTTTTTTTATGGCTACAGGTAAAGTCAAGTGGTTCAATGACCACAAGGGTTTCGGTTTCATCGAGACGCCTGACTCAGACGACGTGTTCGTCCATTTCTCCGGCATCGCCGGCGAAGGCTACCGGTCGCTGGCAGAGAATGACGAAGTGCAATTCGACATCGTCGAGGACGCCAAAGGCCCCCGTGCCGAAAACGTCATGGTCGTTGCATAGCTAAAACCTGACCCAGTAGTGACAACAAAGTCTCCGCCAGATAAAGGCGGGGACTTTGGTGTTTCCTGGGGCAGATGCCACTGAGGATGGCGGCGCTACTGCGCCAGTTCCACTACGGCTCGGCTGACAGGGCCGGGCAGGCCCATCGTGTTGACTGCGCGGACGGCAAGCTCGGTGGTGCCAGGCTCAAGCTCGAGCGTGAAACCCGATTCGACCGGAGCCCATTCGCCGCCGTCTGTCGAGGCCTCGTAGCGAGCGAAGTTGGGCATGTCGTGCTCAAGCAGCACAGTCAACTGCCGCTCTCCGGTGCGCAGCAAAGTCATGTGAGCCTGGTTGTTGGTCCAGTAGAAGTCGCCCGGGCGGTTGGTGTGGTGCGAGAAGTGCATCAGCGGTGGCACCATGTCATCGGCCCAGTTGAGATAGCCATCCCAACACCAAACCTCTGAGCCCTGACTAATCGGCAAGGGATACGGGTGCTCGCAATAGTCATTGCGCGGGATAATGCGGAAATGGGCGTGGGTCTTGTAGGACCAGCCCACGTTCAGCTTATACGGCCACTCTTCGCCCCCGTAGGCTTCGACCTGCATGCCTTCGTACACCTGGCTGTTGATGCGCAGGCGGAATGGGTCCTGCCACGTTTCGACCTTGTCCAGGTGCTGAATCAATTCATTGTGAACATCAAGCGTAGAGAGCGGCTCGCGGGTCGTCTTGTCCACCCAGTAGAAGTCGCGAGTGGCATCCACCTGCAGCCACTTGTGGTGAACGTTAGACCACGCCTCGCAGACCTCATGGCCGGACATGCCCTCGCTATTGATGTTTGTGTGTCGCGCAGGAATACCTACAGCCAGCAGCATCTCGGTCAAGACGACATTTGAATACAGGCACATCCTGTCGCGCCGGCGCGTTTCGTATTTGTTGAGAATGATTTCGCCGTTCTCATCGCGCTTGATTTCAATCCAGTCCAACACCTCCCAGGGGCAGATCTTGCAGTTGGGAAGAGGAAGCAAATATGCCCAGCGCATGAGCCGCCTGATCATCTCCCAATCGTCCTTGGCGCCGGCCACGACCTTGTCTAAGTCACACACTTGTCGCAATTGCTGAAGCTTCGGGTGGTCATAGCGCTCGAAGGGGAAGTCATAGGAAGACCTTATGATGCTGGGGTTGTTCATCTCGACGATGCGCAGCTTGTCTTGCTTACGGGCCTGCTCGTGATTCGTCACGATCCTCACGGACTTCAAAGCCAGGCTGACCAGAGGATTGGTAGTGGAAAGCTCGGCTTTCCATTGAAGATAGCGGCCCCTGGCTGGGATGCGCCCACTAAACACGTCGGCCCACTGCCAGGACGTCCAACTGTCGGCTTCATAGTAGGGCGTGTCTCCCCAGCGCAGACTGATGGCGATAGCCGTGTCATCTGGCATGTCGGCCTTGAACCTGAAGTAAACAGAACTCACCTGAAGTGGGATCTTGATTGGCTCGTCCTGCTGACCCGCCGCATCCAATACCTCGGATACAATCCAGCCACTTTCACGATAGCGGCGCATAGCCAGGCGAATTACGTATTCGCCGGCAAAGGCATTCTGCTCGCCCATGTGTTGGCTGTCCCAGGTCTTGCCGCCATCTGTACTCTTCGCGCTCGCGTGCGCCGGCGTTTCACCCGCTCGTGCGGCCTTGTTGAAGTTGGCATAGTCTCCGACCATAATCTGCCAAGCTGCGGCGCCGTCCACGGTGCTGAACTCGATGACATTGTCGCCGACTTGCAGGTGCTCGACGGGAATGCTTACGTAGTACCAGCGGGAGGCGTTCCACGGGATCTTCGCGCTCCAGGCAAGCTCCCAGTACTGCTTTGCATCGGGCGTGGCAATTGTAGAGGGCGGGCGTAGTGTCTCGTTCCCGGTAACAACAATACGCAGTGCGGCGTCATGGCCGCGGAGCTCCTTAGCAATGAAGGTCACATAGACCTCGTCGGCGCGGGGGTCTTCAACGGTGAGCTGCTTGCGCAGCACTATTCCTTCGCCCAGGATTTCAAACGGTCCGCCGGGCGAGCTTGAGTCGCTGCCGCATACCGGCGAATCATTCTGAAGCACATCGCCCCAGAAAAGGCGAATGGCATCGTCACTATCCCACATCCATAGCCCGCGCATCGTAGCACCGGAGTCGTAGATCTCGCGCGCCGTCTGCTGCACAGTAGTCCGCGCAAGCTCTTCCCCGGCTGCGTGCACGGCTAAGGCAAGAGACAGCGCCAACGCCGTGCAAAGCGCAAACGAGAACACTGATCTGAGGTCAAGCAGATGTGTAATCATCAGTTGTTCCCTCCTTATCCAGATAATTCAACCACTACTCGGCTAAGGGGTCCGGGCAGGTCCATCGTGTTGACCGCGCGGACGGCCAGCTCGGTAGTGCCAGGCTCAAGCTCGACCTTGAAGCCGGATCCGACGGGCTCCCACGGCGCGCCGTCTATCAAGGCCTCATAGCGGGCGAAGTTGGGCATGTCGTGCTCAAGCAGCACAGTCAACTGCCGCTGTCCGGTGCGTAGCAAGGTCATGTGGGCCTGATTGTTGGTCCAATACATGTCGCCCGGGCGGTTGGTGTGATGCGAGAAATGCGTCAGCGGCGGCACCATGTCATCGGCCCAGTTGAGATAGCCGTTCCAGCCCCAGACCTCCGCGCCCTGGCTGACCGGCAGCGGATAGGGCCGGCTGCAATAGTCGTTGCGCGGGACGATGCGGAAATGGGCCATCGTCTGGTAGATATGGTCGCCGGCGTCCTCCTGCTCGACCCACTCGCCGCCCTCGTACGCCGCGATGCGCCGGTCTTCGTGGATCTTAGCGCCGAGGCGGAACACATGCGGGTCCTCCCAGGTTTCGGGTTTGTCCAGGTGCCGGACCAACTCCTGGCGGACATCCAGCGTGGACAGCGGCTGGCCCGTTGACTCCTCGATCCAGTAGAAGTCGCGCGTGGCATCGAGATGGATCCACTTGCCATGGACGTTGGACCAGGCCTCGCAGATCTCGTGGCCGCTGATGCCCTGGGAGTTGATGTTGACATGGCGAGCCGGAATGCCGCAGGCGAGCAGCATCTCGGCCAGCAACACGTTCGAGTACAGGCACATCCTGTCGCGGCGGCGCGTCTCGTACTCGTTGACGATGATCTCTCCCTCTCTGTCGCGGTTGATCTCAATCCATTTGAGCGCGTCCCAGGGGCAGATGGTGCAGTTGGGCAGCGGAAGCAAATACGCCCAGCGCATCAGCCGCTGCATTATCTCCCAGTCGTCTTCGGCCCCGGCGATGATCTTGTCGAGGTCGCAGACCTCGCGCAGCTCCCGCAACTTGGGATGGTGATAGTCTTCGTTGGTGAACTCGTAGGATGAGCGCATGATTTCCGCGTTGCTGAACTCGATGAGGCGCAGGTCATCAGTGGCAGGCGCCTGCTCGTGCTCGGACTCGATGGTGACTGCGCGCAATGCGGGGCTGACGGTGCGGTCATCGGTGTAAAGCTCGGCGCGCCACTGCACGTACCGGCCGTACGCGGCGATCGGGCCAGTATCAAGGGCCACGGGCAACCAGTCGGTCCACGAGCGGCGATCATAGTAAGGTGTGTCGCCCCAGCGCAGGCTCATGATGATGCCGGTGTAATACGGAAGCTCGGCGTCAATCGAAAGCTGAACCGCGTCCACCTGCAGCGGCTGCTTGATCGGGAGATCGTCCTGGCCGGCAGCGTCAATGACCCCCGAGATGATCCAGCCGCTTGCGCGATAGCGGCGCATGTCGAGGCGGATCACGTACTCGCCAACGCCATCGCCCTCAGGCCCCATGTTGTCAGTGTGCCACGACTTGCCGCCGTCGGTGCTCTTGGCGCTGGTATGCTGTGGGTACTCGCCGCGGCGGGCTCCCTTGTGAAAGGCCGAATAGCTGCCGACCATCACCTGCCAGCCCTCGGCGCCATCTACCGCGCTCATTTCTATGACGTTGTCGCCAAGCTGTACGTGCTCGGCGGGTATCTTTACGTAGTACCAGCGCGACCAGGCCCACGCACCATCTTCCTGGACTATGTCCCAGTACTGGCGCGCGTTCGGAGTGGCGATGGGAGAAGGTGGACGCAAAGTCTCGTTGCCATTGACAACGATGCGGAGTGTCGCATCGTGCCCACGGCGCTCGCGCCCGATGAAAGTCACCTGAACCTCGTCGGTGCGCGGGTCAGTCACGGTAAGCGTCTTGCGCAGCACAATATCCTTCTCAATCGGCTCGTACGGGTCCCACGGGCGGCCGTCCTTCTGGTATGACTCGTTGTCGCGGCCGCACATCGGCGAATCGTTTTCGATAAGCTCGCCGTAATAGATGTGAATGGTGTCTTCCTTGTCCCCCATCCACACGTTGCGCATGGTCGCACCGCCAGCGTTGTAGATTTCGCGGGCTGACTGAGAAATCTTTGAGAGCATCGTCTCGTCCCTCCGTGCTACGGCATATACTAAGGCTGCGGGCGACTAATCCATCAGCAGGCCGCCGTTTACGTCGAAAACCTCGCCGGTAATGTAAGCGGCCAGGTCAGAAGCCAGAAAAGCGACAGCCGCGGCGACTTCTTCCGGCCTGCCAATGCGGCCTACAGGTATCTGCCGCGCATACTCGGCTTCCATCTCGGGATTCGTCATTGGGGTGGCGATGAAGGCCGGACATACCGCATTACTCGTTACCTCCGGGGCACCGGCTCTGGCCACGGACTTGGTCAAGCCCATCATGCCGGCCTTCGATGTGGAATATGAAGCGCTGACGGTGAGACCGCCCACCTTGCCGGCCATGGATGCGATGTTTATCACCCGGCCCCAGCCGCGCCGCTTCATCTGCGGCACCGCGAGCTTGCTGAGCACAAAAGCGCTGGTGAGATTGATGCGCATGACCCGCTCCCAGTCCTCCAGCGTCGCCTGCTCCAGCGCCAAGACACTCTGGACGCCGGCGTTGTTGACCAGAATGTCAACCGGGCCAATCTGATCGGCTACGGCGTTCAGAAGCTCCTCACATTCCGACTCATCGCTGACATCGCACACGGCAAAGGAGACTTCGGAAGGCAAATTGTGTCCGGCCTGTTCGTCAATGTCGGCGGCGACCACCTGGCAGCCTTCTTCGACCAGGCGCTCGGCTATGGCAAGGCCGATGCCGCGAGCCCCGCCGGTTACCAAGGCGACTTTATCCTTTATGCCCAGGTCCATCACTTACCTCCGTATTGCGGCAAGTCTAACTGAACTTCAATGGTTTCCGCAAACGCCCCGTATTGCTCAGACAGGCGGCGTTGAGAGCGGGGCCGCGAACAGCAGCACTCTCGTAAACGTCTGGCAATGGCGGCTTATTCGGGCGCTCTTCCCCAGTTGGGGTCATAGTCATCCGCGGGATTGCTCGTGAGATTCGTCAGACCGGTGCCATCAGCGTTTATCACATAGATCTCCGCAGGATTATCAGGGTCGCCTCGCTCCCCACTCACGAAGAGTAAGCGGGTACCGTCAGGTGACCACTGCAGAACGCAATCGTATTGCGAGACAGGTTGGTCGGACAACTTGGTCTCCCGAGTGCCGTCGGCGTTTATCAGCCAAAGCCTATCATCGCTGAGGAAGGCTATCTTCTTGCCATCGCGTGACCAGGTCGGGTATGTGTTGACATTGGATCTGTCACTTAGCTTGGTCACGTCACTGCCGTCGGCGTTCATCACATAGATCGCGCTTTGGTCGCCATGGTTGACGAAGGCAATCCTCCTGCCATCTGGAGACCATGCCAGTTCCGTCGCATAGAACTCCCGCCCGATCAGGCGCTGTGCCCGGCCGCCGGTGGCCCTCACCACGAAAACCGCACACTCGTCCGTAAGTGCCCGGATGAACCCGATCCTGGTACCATCAGGTGACCATACTGGGCTCAGATCCGGCCCATTGGTCAACTGCGCCTCGCCCGTGCCGGCCGCCCCAGAAACAAAGATACCCGTTCTGCGGCTACTGCCCTGGGCATCAGCGGACCTGGCGTAGGCGAACTTGCCACCGTCCGGAGACCAGCACACGTGCATCCCAATGCCCGCCTCCAGCGGCAATTTGGTCTGCCCGCTCCCGTCGGCACTCATCACCCAGACCTCGGACGGCGTCGCTTCGAAGAAGATCATCGTCTGGCTGAAAGCGATGGTGCGACCGTCAGGCGACCATACCGGTCTCATGTCCTCCCGGTCATTGTTGGTCAAGCGCGTCTGATCGCTCCCGTCGGGGTTCATCACGTAGATTTCGGGATTGCCGTCGCGCGTGCTGACGAATGCGATCTTGCCTGCGGGTACGGCCCCGAACTCTTTTGCGGCTGGTAGCACCCCGTTTCCGGCCGTCGCTCCAACGCTGGACGACGGCGCCTGCCCTCGACATCCTGTCAGGGCAGTACACACGGTGAGTATGACATGCGTCAATACCCATCGCTGCTTCATACCCCGTGCCCTCCGTGTGCTTTCAGCGCGGCTGGTCAAACCGATAGTCGCGGGCGGTCTCGAAGAAGGTGACGACGTTCTCTGTCGGCACGTCGAAGCCAATCGCGTTGCTGACCCGCAGTACCAAGCCGCCGTTGTAACCACATTTCTCGATAAGCTCAATGACATGATTGCGGACATCCTCGGTGCTGCCGAACGGCAACACTTGCTGCAGGCTGCCGCAGCCGTGAAGAGTTATCTTGTCGCCCCAGCGCCGCTTTACCTCTACCGGGTCCATGCACTCAGGCTGAATCGGATCAATGACATCGAAGCCGACCTCGATGAGGTCATCCATGATCTCGGTCAGATCGCCGTCGGAGTGGATGTAGAGGTGTAAATCGGGCTTGATGGCGCGCAGCTCGGAGAACATCGCGGCGAGGCGCGGCTTGTCGAAGCGACGCCAGGTGGCGGCGCCCATGAGGATGCGGTCCTGCATGGCGATGTCGCCGCCGACGCAGAACATATCCACCCCGGCAGAGACAACCCGGCAGCCGATCTCGGTCCACAGGCCATAGATCCTGTCATAGAGCTTGTTGACGAAACCGGGATTGATCAGGTAATCCATCAGGAACTGCTCCATGCCGCGCAGTAGCCAGGCCTGCTTGTAAGGCTGGGTGACGCCGGAGCTGACGAAAAGCCCCTGGTCCTTGTAGGCCTGCACCCGGGCGGGCAGATCGGGGTCGTCAATGAGGTCGTCAACCGTGGGGAAAGGATAGTCGTCAGGATCGTCGAGGTCCTGCAGCGGCCCGGCAATCCATTCGACGTACTTCTCGTCGCGGCCGACGCGCTGGACAGTCCCCCAGCAGTCCTCAAAGGTGCGCTGGTCGTGCCAGAAGAAGTCCTGGCCGCCGCCGGGCCAGTCACCGGGCTTGGCGTGCTTGGGCTTTTTCTCCCATTCGGGGAAGCTGATTGCGACGCCGACACCGGCCATGCCGTCAGTGCCCAGGATACTGTGGACCTCGGCCAGCGTATCAACGCCGTAATAGGCCATCATCGCCCGGTCCACCTCGGCGCGTGCGGCATAGACGGCCGGGATGCGGTCGGGGCGTTGATGATTCATGGTCATCAGATAGCGCTGTCGCGGTGTCATCCAACTCTCCCTTTACACGGTCCGTGAAAGCATATAATTCGCTTGTGAGCAAGAGTTGACCTCCCGCATGTAGGCACTAAGCATTCCGAATGCAGGAGAAAGATTCCTCACTGGCGAAAAGGTAATCGCAGCCGGGATGAAGCTGGAACCGCACGTAGCGGAAGGGCAGGGGACAAAATGCGAGGCCGTGAGCTAATAGTGGCCGGACTAGGTCTGTGCATTGTGGTGTCTGTGTTAGCATACGTGGGATTCCGGGCTTACATTGGTCCTGAGCTCTTGACCTCTTACGTGTGTGCCGAAGATGTAGTCGCAGTGAGATTGCTGCTCACTATCGGTGTTGACCCCAATGAACAGTGCATCGGCAGCACCCCATTGGGCTGGGCGGCCTGGAGCGGTAATACAGAAATAGCAACGCTGCTGCTGAATCATGGCGCGGACGTCGGCGCGCGAGATGATTCCAGCGAGACCGCTCTGCACGTCGCTGTATCGCACGCCCACATAAACGTTGCCAAGCTCCTCCTCGAGCACGGCGCTGACATTAACGTTGAAAGCGGTCACGGCTGGACCCCGCTCGGCGCAGCGTCCAGTAAAGGCGACACTGCATTTGTCAGGCTGCTGCTCCACCACGGAGCCGATGTAGACATGCGAGGCCGCATGAATATTGCCCCACTGCACTGGGCGGCCGTGAACGGACATTCGGGCGTGGCGGGCGTACTGCTCGAGCACGGCGCCGAGGTCAATGCGAGGGACCGAAGAGGCGCAACCCCGCTGCACTATGCTGCGAGCAAAGGCCGGCGGGTTCCAGCCGCCGCGCTGCTCGCGCACGGCGCGGAGCTGGATGCGAAGAACGGCAACGGTCGCACGCCCCTATACAAGGCCGCCTATTCTGGCTGCGGCGACGTCGCCAACTGGCTGATCGACAGGGGAGCAGAATATACTGTGGCGGCCGCTGCGGCGCTCGGAGATGTCGCTTACATGAAGGAGTATTTAGATGCGGGCGGCGACGCCAACAGCGCTGGGAAGGACGGCACTACCTTATTGCACTGCGCCGCCGCTGGGGGAGCCGCCGAGGTTGCCAAACTGCTGCTGCAGCACGGCGCCGAGGTCAATGCCAGAGCGCAGAATGACTGGACACCACTGCATACGGCAATCCGAAGGGGGCATACCGAAGTGGCGGATCTGCTGTACCGGCACGGAGGCAAGAAGTAGGCCGGACCAAGCCACAGACAGCAATAATGAAAGGGCCGCGCCTTTGCAGGCGCGGCCCTTCTTTTCTGTATGGCGGTTCGAGCTATTGGCTGGCGACTTTGGTATCAGCGGCCTTTGGCAAGGTGAGAGTCACGTTGCCCGGGGCGGTGACTTCGTAGGTGGTCGAGCTGACCTGGGTGACGCTGACCGCCAGAGGCCAGACCACCTCGTCGCCGACACCATAGTCATAGACATCGAACCAGGTGCCCACAGGGAATTCGGCCTCCAGCTTCTCAGCGGTCACGTCCGGGTGGGCCTGTGTGTCTATCACAGCGCCGCCGGCCACGCCCAGGATGCGGTACTCGGCCGTGCGCTCGGCATTGACCACGCGCGCGCTCTGGTAGTAACGGTTGCCGCGCAGATGGAATGGCGTTGAGGTCGCCACCTTCTGGCTTTCGGTGCCACTTACCCGTCCGGTGCCGACGCGGGAGTCGAATTCCATGCGCAACTCGGCCCCGCCGTCAACGGCTTTGGCCTCCAGCACCTTGTAGGCGAGACGGCGACCCGGGCTCGTAATGTAGATGTAGTTGCCCACCAGCGCCTCGGGATTCGTCGGTGCGGGTGAGACGGTGATGGTCTCGGTTTCACGGTCCACGGCGTTGATCTCGGCGCGATATTCGGCATTTTCCATGCTGATGCCGAGGCCGTCCTTGGTGAGGGTGGTGCCGCCGATCAGGACAACGCGCGTGGGCACGCCGTCTTCTTCGGAGTACAGCCCGAAGCGGCCGGCGAACTCAAAGCCGCCCTCCGCAGTCCGTGCTGCTGTCCCATCGGCGGACGCAAATATCGTGTCAGTGCGGCCGTTTTGGAGTTCGACTACGCAGCCGTAGGGCTTGAAGCCCGCTTCATCATCACCGGAGACCTCCAGCGGCGTGACCGACTTGATAAGCGGCTGGTCTGTGTACAGCTCCATCACGTTGATGACCTGGGTCTGTGTCGGGGCTTCGCCCTGCTTGTTCATGAGCACGAATTTCATCTCGTACGGGTCGCCGCCTGCCGGGCAGGTGGCATCAGTCAGGACGACCTCGGTGCCCTCGATCTGCGGGACAGTCATGCGGAAGTGCAGGCCGTTGGCGTTTTTCAGCTCCCAGTCGGCCGACCATGTAGCCTCCGGCGTCGCTCGCTCAACGTTATACAGATGCACAAAGCCCCACTTGGCCCTACCGTGCTCCTTCAGCCATGCTGCATCGCCGTAGGGGACATCCGGCCCGGCCAGTGTGCCGCCATCCTGCTTGGTCAGTTCCAGTCCCTCGGTGGTGAACTCTCCTTCCTGGGCATGGAAGGTCCACCAGTGTTCCTCGCCGCCGGACATTCGATAGAAGTCCAGGCAGTAGAACTGGTCCTCAGAGACGTCAACGATGGCCAACATGCGGCGCTGCCAGTTGTCCTCGTTGAGCAGGTATCCTTCGCCGGCGCTGACTTTGTCGGAGAAGCCCTGAGCCAGAGCCTCGGCGATGTGGACGGGCCCGGCGTCGGCAAAGAGTTGGGCGGTGGCTGTCATGTTGACAATCGGTATCTGGCGGGCCTGGATCTGAGTCATCCAGTGCTTGTACCAGTAATTCCAGTTGCGGGGATAGCCCATGTGGCCGAGGATTTCGCTCTGGTAAGCATCCAGGCCCATGTGCAGCATGTCCTCATGAGTATGGCCGCGAGCGCGACCGTACATCATCCACAAGGAGCGTTTGTTGATGCCCTCGCCGCTTCGCAGCATCGCCAGGCCGTAGCCGTCCTGCAGGCAGCTTGGGTCGTTCCAGTCATCCGGCCATTCGGCGGCCGCGGCCTCGATCTCCTCGCGCGTGTAGGGGAATTCCAGGGAGGGCTGCCAGCCGGCCGTCCTGGCAAGCGCCCAGGCGAATTTCGGGTCCTTGAAGATCTTGTAGGCGTGCTCGAAGGCCGGCACGCCGCCGTTTTGCCACCTGGTGACCGACCGCTTGCTGAACCGCGGCCAGCTTCCACCGTCGCCGACGCGCGGATAGGTGCGGTCGATGTTGACGGTGTTCATGGAGAAGTCGAAAATGCTGTGGTAGCGGCGGCTCTCGCTCAGATTTGGGTACTTGTCGTCAGGATAGACCTCCGGGCGCAGCTCGCGGAGACGCTCCACGCCTTCGACAACCGGACCCATGGCCGTTACGTGCATCCCATTGTAGCCGCCGGTGGACTCGTACGGCGCACCATCCCGGAAGAAAGTGTTGGTGACAAAGTAGCGCATCATGCCTCTGGGATGGTCGTAGAGCCAATCCATGAACTCATTGCCGCGCTCGTAGTTGAGGACTTCGGCCATCCGCACCAGGCCCATCTGTGGAAATGGCTGATTCGAGCTTGTCGTACCGTCCATGGCGCCCTGCATCCAGACGGCGAAGAGGTTCTCCTCGAGGAAGCGGCGGACGTCCTCGTGGGTTTTGATGTCAATAAAGCCCTTGGACTGCAGGTAGGGGATGATCTCCTGGTCCTCCTCGATGGCAGGGAAGATCTTGTCGTAGGCCTCGGCATGTCTCATCTGGTAGCCCGGCTGGTCTATGCAATAGACGCCATAGCCGCCGCCGGCGACGAACGGCCCTTCGGCGAACGTGCTCTGGCCGAGGCGTGCGACCTGGCCGGCGCTGTTACGGTGGCGATGATGTGTCATGGTCGCCAGGTAGGAGTACTCCACCGCCAGCCGGCTGAGGGCGACGAGCGCCTTGTGGACATAGCGAATGTCACCGGTCCTGAGGTAGCCATCGGCGCACGGCGGGGCGACATTGAGCATCTTGTGGGCGTACGCCTGAGAGGTTTCGGCGATGAAGCCGTAGTGCTTTCCATCCGGGGCGATGTATCCCCCGCCGATGCCGTCATCAGGGAACTCGCCGCTGGTAAAGTCATCGTTGGCGAAATCGTTGGAAGGGTACAGCTCGTCGCCCACCGGACATTTGATCTTCCAGACATACGGCGCCGAGGCATAGCCGTAACTTCGTATAGGCTTATCATTTTCGTCGCGCCACGGATAGAAGGCCCCGCCGCGATAGATCTCCTTGCCATGAACAGGGCAACCGTTCGCGAGGTTGACCCAGTGCCAGCGCGGGATGGTGCTGTCCGGCTGGATGGCCCAGATCTCGTCATCGGTGAAGTTGAGCCACTGGTCGCTCGCCCCCGTGCCTTTGGCGGTCTCCTTCATTTTCTCAGTGGTAGTGGTCTGGCCTTCCTTGAGTTCAGGCAGCATCTCGCCCAGGGGCCAGCGGCGCGGAAGCTGCGTGTCTTTGAGCTTCCGGAATTGGCGCAGGTCCTCGAACGACCAGATCTCTATCGAGACTATGATCTCGCCGGCGGGATGCGCAAACACAATGTCAGCCTGCTTGGCCGGCGTGAGGCTGCGGAAGTAGTACCTGCGCTGCTCCTTTTCGGTGGGAAGTGGAGTGCGGTCCAACATCTTGACTTCCTCGGGCACCGTCACCTCGATCTCGGCTGCGCCTGCCGGCACCTTCAGCACGACCATCAACAGGCGGTCCACACCAACAATGTCCGGCTTGTAGACGACCGGGTCTTCGTCCTGCGAGAACCCGGGGACGGAGCACAGTAGCAATACCAACAGCAAGATAATGAGCAACAGGTCCCAGCGCATAGCACTCATCCTTTTCCTTGACGTAAAATGCTTTCTGAGGAAGGCTTCGCCATCTCTGTCGTTTCACCTCCTACAGAGAAGGATATTCTCGGCATGGTGAGGAACAGAACTGCGTCACTCTAACCGGAGTAAGCACACTTACAGGAAGGTGCAAGCCATGGCAACAGGCAGCATGAGAGAAGCGGGCTGGGTGTGGGAAGGGCTGGCGTTCAATCCGGGCCACGAGCCGTCGGTCTATGGCGTGGGCGAAGGTGCGACGTACTTCGGCCTGGAGGCGGCGAACTTAATGTTCCATCCCAATAACGAAATCAACTTCGCCAAGCTCTCGCACGTGTCGGAAGTGACAGCGGACATATCCAAGTGGGTCTGGGAGGAAACCAGGTGCGAAACCCACCGCTTCACGTGCGCTCAGCGACGCGATGACAACCCGGAGACAGTGCTGGCGGAGGCGGAAAAGGTGAGCCGCTTGTCCTTGCAGTTCCCCAACGTCGTCGCCGCATTCATTGACGATACGCATGGTGTTGCTGGACATGACAACTACAGTCCCGACACGCCGCGCAGCATCAAGGCGGCAGTCAGCAGACACAACCCCGACCTGGATTTATGGATAGTCGTCTATACCGACGAATTCGAAGAGCAGTACTGGGAGGACTGGCTTGAGCACGTGGATGTGATCAATCTGTGGGTGTGGAAGTCCGAGAATCTCCTCCACACGGATGAATACATTAGCCAGTGCCGCAAGGTCTTCCCGGACAAGCGTATTGTCATGGGCGTCTATATGCGCGACTACACGATTCCGGCGCCGGTGCCGCTGGACATGATGGAGATCCAGCTCAACGCCATCGCCAAACATCTCGAGGCCGGGACGCTGGACGGTTATAGTATTCTATGCACAACGCTGATAGACCAGCACCCACAGCAGGCGCAGTTCATCAGGGACTTCATCCACAGCCACTGAGATGCCGATTTCACAAAGGGATGGGTGAAAAGGCTGTGGAATAGTACGTGCAATCTAGAGAGATCACCAACTAAAATGGAAGGCAGGCGGAAAAGATGAGCGCGGCTAGTATGAAAGAAGCAGGCTGGGTGTGGGAAGGTAGCGGCTTTGACCCGGGAGTTTTGCCCACCATTTACGGCGTTGGCGAGGGCGCAACCTATTTCGGCGTGGATGGGGCGATCTACATCTTCCACCCCAACAACGAGATCGCGTTTGCGAAGCTGGCCCACGTGCCCAAAGTGGCAGCGGAAATATCCAAATGGTACTGGTACGAGACAAAAGCCGAGACCGACAGGTTCACCTTCGCACAGACAATTGATGCCGCTCCGCAAAGGGTAGCGGCTGAGGCAGAGACGGTCAGCCGCCTGTCACTGGAGTTCCCCAACGTAGTTGCGGCGTTCATTGACGACACACATGCCGTCGCGGCGCACGACGATTACACCCCCGATGCGCCCAGGCAGATAAAAGAGGCACTGTGCAGCCATAACCCGGATCTGGACCTGTGGATTGTGGTCTATACCACCGAGTTTGAGTACGAATACTGGGAACACTGGCTGGATCACGTTGATGTAATCAACCCCTGGGTGTGGGACTACCAGAACCTTGGCAATATTGACGAGTGTGTAGAGGGATGTCAGAAGACTTTCCCTGGCAAGCGCATAGTCATGGGCATCTACATCCGCGACTACGGACACCAGATGCCGGTGCCCATAGAATCACTGGAAATCGAGCTAAGTGCTATCGCCAGGCATCTCGAGGCGGGCACGATCGAGGGCTACGACATACTGGGCAACTGCTTGATAGACCAGCACCCGGAGCAGGCCGAGTTCATCAGGGAGTTCATTCACAGCCACTGAGCGGACCGGCCAAGGCGGCTAGCAGCGCGTGGCGTACCAGTCGAGCACGGCGCGGCGGGATGCGGCAAGATCGCGGACGTTGTCGGTGACAAGTTGCTGAATGAATTCCACGGCGGCGGGGAGCAGTTGCCTGCCACCGACGGATAAGGCGGCATCCAGGTCGGCCTCCGTGAACTGGTCGGAGTTGGCATTCCAGGAACAGACAAGGCGATACTCACTGCCGGCCAGGGCGTGGACCGCCGACACGCGCCGCCTTATGCCCCCTGCGCCCCTCTGCATCACCATAAAACAGATCAAATCAACTGCTCTGAGGGCCTGTTCCGGAACATTCAACGGAGGACTACAGAGGGAGCGTGTCAGTTCGTCGAGCGTGTCGGCATGAATGGCGGCGGCGAGGCGATGGCCGCGCTCGGCCAGCACGAAGAATTCCGCGACCTGCTGTCCCCAGATGTAGCCGTGCCAATGGCCGGATCCGATCTCGTGAGCCAGGTAGCACGCCGGAGAAGTCTGGCGCAGGCCACATGATATCACCTCAGGACTGGCGGTGGAAATAATTCGCTCGCCAGGTGGGAGCAAGACAAGCAGGTTCGCCAGCAGCGTTGACTTGCCGGTGCCGCCAGGGCCGGCGGCAGTCAGCACCGATGCGCCGTCAGCCATCCTGGCGAGGAAATAGCCGCCCATCTCGGGCGTTAGTGTGCCATCGCCGATCAAGTCCACGATGGAAAGTGTGCGCCCGCCACGCTGGTTGAGGCTTTCGATTTCCGCCAAGTTTGCTCGCTGCAGATCGTCGAGCTGGCGCATCGCTGATACCCTGTCCTCGCTTCTGCGGCTGGCATCTGGCTGCTTTGTGCTCTATATGAATTGATTTGCCGGCCCACGTTCACCTTCATTCGCAGCGTCGGATGTGGTGCCGCCGGTGGCGACGATGGCAGGAGATTGGGGTCTCAATAAGAAAGAGTTAGCTGCATTGAACTAGCGCCGGGGGCAAGTCGGCGGCTCACTTGAAAGGAAGCATGACAATGAAGATGCGCCTGATGCTGACGGTGTGCCTGATTGCAGTGGCGTGCGCCGCGTGCTTTGCTGCAGATGAAGACCGGATCACGCGACATGCAGGCCCTGACGCAGACGGCAAGACCGGTGTCACACCGATGAACTGGACACTCGACCCGGCCGGCGAACAGATCAAGGTCGGCGACTTCCCGTTCGGAGCCGCGCTCTCCCCCGACGGCAAACGACTGGCAGTGACCAACAACGGTCTGGGTCTGCAGAGCATCTCGATAATTGATACCGAGAGCCTGGAGGTCGTGGAGACGGTGCTGGTGCGGCGGCCACAGTCGCTGTTCATGGGCCTGGCCTGGAGCGCTGACGGCTCAAGACTCTACGCCTCCGGTGGCGGCAGCAATCTTATCGGCGTGTTCGACACCTCCGGCGAAAAGACCGAGCAGATCGCCAGGATTAATGTCGGGCCGACCGCGACTGAGGCCGGCGGCAAGCCCAGGAGTGCGACAATGTACTCCGGGGGGCTGGCGTTGTCCCCGGACGGCAAGCGGCTGTATGTGGCAGAGATTCTGAACAGTACCGTCACCGTGATTGACACTGAGACCGACGAGGTGCACAAAGACATACCGGTAGATGATAATCCCTACACAGTGATCTTCTCCGGCGACGGGGCCAAGGCATACGCCAGCAGTTGGGGCGGCGGCGTGGTCACGGTGATTGACACCGCCAAGCAGGAGGCCGTCAAGAGTATTGAGACAGGCGACCACCCCTGCGCGATGGCACTGAGCCCTGACGGCACAAGCCTCTTTGTATGCAACGCCAATTCTGATACGGTGGCCGTTATTGATACCGCGACTGACGAAGTCATTCACACTGTATCTCTCGCGCCGTATCCAGACGCACCTTTCGGCTCGATGCCCAATGCCTGCTGCGTAGCGCCCGATGGCCAGACGCTGTACGTGGCCAACGCGGGCAACAACGATGTAGCGGTCATTAGCCTGATTGACCGGCAGTGGGGCAATGCGGAAGTGAAAGCGTACGGTATCCTGGGGATCGTGCCCACGGCCTGGTTTCCCTCTGCGGTTAGTGTTATGCCTGACGGGAATAGACTGCTGGTGACTTGCGCGAAGGGCTTGGGCACGGGCCAGAACGCGGACCCGAAAATGTATATCGGGCTCATGTACCACGGCATGGTCTGCGCACCGGAAATCGGTTCCCCACAACAACTGGCGCAATATACTGCGCGTGCGGTGCAGCTCAACGGCTTCGTAGAAGGCAAGTCTGTCCGCCCTACGACCTCCGCAGAGCCATCGGCCATACCGCGCCACGTGGGCGAGCCGTCACCGATAAAGTATGTGGTATATATCATCAAGGAGAATCGCACCTACGACCAGGTTCTCGGCGACCTGCCGCAGGGCAACGGCGATGCGGAACTTTGCTACTTCGGCCGCGAGGTGACACCCAACCATCACGCCCTGGCCGAGCAATTCGTGCTGCTGGATAACTTCTATGTGGACGGCTCTGTCAGTTACGACGGCCATCAGTGGTCATGCGGGGCGATCGCAACGGATGTGGTCGAAAAGAGCTGGCCGGCCCAGTACAGCAGGCGCGCACCAAGCCTGGGCGGCCCCATCATATATCCCAGCGCTGGCTATATCTGGGATCGCTGCGAAGAGCACGGTATCACACACCGCACTTATGGTGAGATGGAAGGCGTTACGACCAATAAGGGAAACGCCTGTCTGGATTATGTGGGCTGGGACCTCAACACTCCCGGCGGCGACCAGCGTAACGCGGACGTATTCTTGCGCGAGCTTGCCGAGTTTGAGAAGGCCGGCGAAATGCCACGCTTCATAATTATGAGCCTGCCGCAGGACCACACCGCAGGCACCGTCCCCGGCTGGCCAACTCCGAGAGCGTGTGTAGCTGACAATGACCTGGCCCTGGGTCGCATCGTCGAGGGCCTGAGCCAGAGCCGCTTCTGGCCCCAAACGGCTGTATTCGTTGTGGAAGACGACGCTCAGGCCGGCCCGGACCACGTGGACGCTCACCGCACCGTGGCGCTGCTAGCCAGCCCCTACTGCAAACGCGGCATCGTTGACAGTACCTTCTATGACACCGCGGCAATGCTGCGCACCATCGAGCTGATCCTGGGCCTGCCACCGATGACGCAGTTCGACGCCGCCGCCACGCCGATGCTCAACTGCTTCACCGATGAGCCGAACCTGACGCCGTACGTGTGCAAGCCCAATACACATCCGCTAGACGAGCTCAACCCAGGCAGCGCCTACGGCGCGGCTGAGTCAATAGCGATGGACTGGTCGGACTTCGATAAGGCTCCATGGGATGCGCTGAACCGTATCCTGTGGCATTCTATCAAAGGGCCCGACGCCCCGTACCCCACACCGCACACTTCCAGAGGCTGGGTTGTCGTCCGCGCAGATGACGACCGTTAACGAGGCCCTATGACAGCCAGCTACTTTACAAGCTCGTCCGAAGCGCCGGAGCCGAGGAGACTGGCAGGGCGGGATAGTGAATTTGTGTCGAGTACCGTCCAGATGACATACCGCCATTTCGCGTAGGCCAGAGTTTCTAGCCTGGCTGCTGGCTACCCGTAACAGCGTCGAGCTGGCAAGCCTCAGCCGCGCCGGACCGACTCCTGCAGGCCGCGCAGAAGTGGATATCCCTGGGTGCCCACGCGTTGATGAATAATCGAGGATTAGCCAGCGCGTAACATCCGGCTACGTTACAGCCGCCTCCGAAGCACCGGGACCCAGGAGTCTGGCAGGGGGTGCGAGTTTAGATTGTCGGCACGGGAAGTTGGCTGGTGGTGGGAGCAGAAACACCGTGCTTGCCGTAAGGAGGGGCCGGCTGAGCCGGGTACCCGCTGCGAAGCAGTGGGTGCAGCCGGCCCGTGTGCTTCAGAGGGACTCACAGGCTGGAAAGCCCCGCCTTCGCTAAAGCTATGGCGGGCAAGCTTGTGCCACGCGGTACGGGCTGGAAGGGTCGCGGGCGCACGCCGTGCGCCCCTACAACACCGCATTTGCTTCCTACCAGTACGACAGGCGTCTCGCCTGTCGGGGGCTGGGACAGCCAACCTTGGACAAGCTCCCGCCTTCGCCAAGGCTTCCGCCTTCGCTAAAGCTATGGCGGACAGGATGGCGGACAGGTAGGTCAGGCGGATGGCTTTGGACAGGCAAGGATGCCCCGCCTTCGCTAAAGCTATGGCGCGCAAGCTTGTCCTCCAGGTTTTCCAGGAGGTTCCTGTCCTGCCGACAATCTAAATTCGCACCCGGAGTGGCGGGTGCGAGTTTAGATTGTCGGCAGAGAGGGTTTTATGCGGCGGACTTGAGCGGCTGCCAGTACTCGTCCCATCGGCCGTTGAGCAGCAGGCATCGTAGCGCTAAGATCGCCTGCGCCCGCGCCTTCGTCCAGCGCATCCCGCTGCGCTTGCAGCGCACTGCCACTACCGTCTTGCAGGCCGCCTCTACCACACCCGAGCCGATGTGATAACCCCGTGCTCGATAGCTGGGATAGTCCATCCGCTGCCGGTTGGTCGTGAAGTAGCCTATCGCTAACCGAACCGCCTCGCTGCCTTCTTCGGTCTGCGGCCGCAGCCCCTTGAGCGAACGCAACACCCCCGCTACCTGCCCCACCCATAACCTCTGCCGATTGGCCTCCGCCCACTCCCGCGCCCGCTTCGTGCCATCCCCGTGAACCGCCCGCCCCACCTCATACAGCCGCTGGGCTGCGTGATACAAGTCCAGTATCTGCAGCGCCTCCGGAAAGTGCTCCTCCACCAGATTCCAGATCCACGGCGCGCCGTCGCCAATCGCTATCTGCTGGCCGGCTTGCTTCACACCACGACGCGCCACCTCCTGATAAAGCCGCTGACCGAACGCCTCCACACCCTCCCTCGCACCGCTAACATAGCTCGTCTTCCGCGGCCGATCGCTCCCCGCATCGTCCGCCTCCACATCGTAAACCGACCCCACCTTCGCCTCGTGCCAATCGTCCACAAACGGCGCCTGCGTGCCGTCTAACGTCACATACAGCCGCTCCGGCCTCTCATCGGCAAGATACTCCAACTCGCCTCCAAACAGCGCCTCGCGCTCCTGCTTAAGTGCCTCCTCCACCAGCCCGCCGTGAGCCTCCGACAACCTCCGCGCGTGGCTCATCGATACCTCCAGGCCGCTCAGCCGCGCCAGCAACTCACAACCCCGCTCAAAAGGCAACTCACAGCAAACCAGGCTCACCGCCTCCTGCGCCGGTAAGCTGAAACTCCCCTCTAACCCCAACTCCGCCTCCCCCGCATAGTAGCTCGCACCGCACTCGCCGCAGCGGTAGTAGGCCCGCCGATACCGCACCGGCCCCACCACACTCATCACCCACCGCTCGCGATAGCCCTCAAATCGCTGTCGCCCACCGCAATCACAACTCCGCCACCTACCCGTCTGCTTCCCGTAGCGCTCCGACAACCCCGTTGACAGCACCTCCTGACCAACCTCCCGACTCAACTCCGCTACCCGCTCCTCCGCCTCCGCCGCCGACAGCGTGTCACCAACTACGCTCTCATACATCTCTTTTGCCAACTCCACCACCCGCTCGTACAGCTCTTCTGGAAGGGTTGCTGGGGCTGCATGGAGAAGCTTCATCTGGCTACCCTCCTGTGGCCCGCGCTTGCGCGCAGGCCAGTTGTTGTTGCGGCACTACCAGGAGGGTAGCACTTCCGACTGCTGCCGACAATCTAAACTCGCACCCCGGCAGGTCGTGGCGAGACAAAGATCGCAAAAGCGGGTATAATAGTATCTGGAGAGTGGGTCGGGTCACCGCGGGCGGTGTGGATGCGAATCTACACTGCCTGAGGAAAGTCCGAACTCCACAGGGCAGGGCGCTGGGTAACACCCAGGAGGGGCAACCCTACGGAAAGTGGCACAGAAACTATACCGCCGCGCAAGCGGCAAGGGTGAAATGGTGCGGTAAGAGCGCACCAGCGGCGTGGTGACACGCCGGCTGGCCAAACCCCGCCTGGAGCAAGGTCACATAGGGGGACATTCGCGCAAGCGTACAGGTGGCCCGCCTGAGGTCCCCGGGTAGATCGCTAGAGGTGCGTGGCGACACGCATCCCAGAGAAATGGTGACCACCTCCCCGAGGCACAAAATTCGGCTTATAGACCCACTCTCTGTCACAGAGTCGACGTGATTTTGCCGAATTCGGAGTCGAAGAGCAGTATATAAGCACTCTTATCGTGCCGCTGCTTACAAGTCAGACACAAACCGACCGACAAGACAGTTCCTCAGCGCAGATGTGATCCGCTTCCAGCTTCCGGTGCACAGGAAGGATGTGCACGTAAGTTGAAAGGGATTCTGTACACACTCGCTGAGGAATATTTGCTGTATCTGCAAGCCGAAAAGGGTTGCAGTCCCCTGACTGCCAGTGCCTATCGCTCCGACTTGACACAACTCTTCACTCATTTGCAACAAGTCTATCAGGTGACAGAGCCGGCCGGGATTACGGTCGAGATGGTTCGGTCGTGGATCGTCTCCATGCACAAACGCGGTCTATGTAACAACAGCGTCGCGAGGCGCATTTGCTCAGTCAAGGGCTTCTGGAAGTACTTGTGCGAGAAGGAACTGGTGTCGCCTATGGTCATGGCAAAGATCAGCACCCCGCGTCGCGAGCGTAGCCTACCTACCTACCTGAACGCCAGCGAATTGAGAGCACTGCTCGATGCCACGCTGAGCCAGCGTACTGCATTCTGCGCATTCCGGGACTATGCTATCATCGCCACGTTCATCTACACCGGTGTGCGGCGTGGTGAATTGCTAAACCTAAGGCTGGGTGACGTTGATGCGGAAAGAAAGGCACTGCGGGTGGAACGGGGCAAAGGTCGCAAGACGCGGATTATCCCGATGGTGGAGGAGTTGATAGAGGCCGTGGAGGACTGGCTCCAGTATCGGCCGGCGTGTGACCACGATTACCTGTTCGCCACGAACCGGGCCAGCCGCATCTACCCCACGCGGCTGCAAATCATCTGGAAGAAGAGCCTGCAGCGCAGTGGCATTGCCCGCATGGGCGTGACCATGCACACGCTACGCCATTCATTTGCGACACTACTACTGCAAAGTGGGCAGGCGGACCTGGTTTCGATTCAGCATCTATTGGGTCACAGTCGGCTGGATACGACGGCCATCTATCTGCACGTTGACACCAGTCAACTGCGAGACGCCATCGCCGGCCATCCGCTGACATTGGCCATGCGACAGAACGGCGACGCGGAGTCCTGATGGCCTAGGGGCGGAGTAGATTACGCTTGGCCTGAGAGATCACGCTATGCAACGCCGACGCGGGTGAAGGTGCCTCTCTGTCTCATGCGTCATCGTCCGGCTGCCATTCCCGTCGTGGCGAAGTATGCAGGAGTTGCCGGATTTGGCACCAGTAGAAAGCGCTCGAGGGCACTGCTTCTCAAGGACCTTCGCTTATGTATGTCCTTGCCAACCGACCATTCTCGTTCATGAAATAATATGCCTCGACCTGGTTTATTCCACCATCATAGTCAATGTATACAAGGATCCTATCCGTGAATGCTTTCGGTGGAACCGTCCAACCGTGCATCTGCCGCATTTGTACGTGATCCGTGAAGGAGCCGTCGGAATCTACCAACACGACCGCCGGTGAACTGAACTCCGTTCGAATCGCTCTCTCGGGAGTGCCAAGCGGAACGAAGCAGTAGCGGAATAGATGCGGCGCAAACAAGTAGGCGTCAAATCGATTGAGTGCCAGTGGATTGAACGATTTTCGCACCCATACCACCGCTACCCAACTCGCGATAGCGATGGCCGCTAAGATCACCACAGCAATCAAGCGGCGGCGAGCAAACAGGCCTGTCATGATCAGCACGCCGTCTGGGTTTTCAGTGGAGTTCCTCTAATCAACATGACAAATGTAAATGGTAATATATGCCGGAGCGTCAAGATCGAGCAGGATTCGTACCCAGTCGTGCTTTGGGTAGTCTTCCATCGTGTTCTCACTTGCCATGAATTGGTGTGCACAATCCGGCCGCCACCAGCGAGGTTCTGGCAGCAGCGACGACAGCTTGTTGGCTCCTATCTGACACATTCCCAGACGATGTCTGCATTATCACCGCGCCATCTGCCGTGTTCATCCCGCTCGGGAAGGCCGCCGTCGTCAATCATATTAAGGCCGATGCTGTACAGCATGAAGCCGTCTTCCTCGGGCACATAGATAAAATCCTGGCCGCTGAAGGGGTCTTTGGGAATCTGCCATTCCAGCGTCTCCTGCAACTCCTGCAGGCTGTCGGGGTACTCGCCCCGCTCATACTTGTGCGTCTTCAGCGCCAGCACCATGCGGCACAGCTCGATATTCGCCACTGCCTGGTCGCGTTTGCTGGTGACTCGGGGGAATAGCGGCGCCAGCATTTTCGTAAGCGGGGCCTGAAGGTAATGCAGATCCTCTAGATCAGCGTGCAGCGCCTCCATTTGCGGTCTTGCAATTCTGCTCGGCAGTCTGCTGATTCGGACCATTTCGCCCATATAGTCCAGGTAGGCCAGATGGTCCCTCTTCTTCAGCGGCCCGGCCAGGGGTCCGAGGTAGGCAGGCAGGGCATACGGATGAATGGCAGGGCCCCCCATATTGTCCATAAAAAAGGAACGCACGTCGCGGTACGCCATATCGAAACAATCAAGGCCCCAGGCCCGCTCCCCTATCATGCTGTTCGTGAAGGCCGCTTTCATGTCCACCTTGCGCAGGCACTGTTCAAATCCATTAGCCGTTTCGGGATCTATGGCTGCTTCACGCAGCAGTGGCCTCAGCCCGCGAACGGCAATAGCCTGCATCGCGATGGCCACAAGCTGGGCTATGACCGTCGGCTCCTCGGCCACATGCTCAGACATGCGGAATATGACTTTGTGCCATTCCAGGGCCTCATCGAGGTGCCCGTCATGTGCCGCCACCGCTGCTCTGGCAACCATCAGCCGCGCAGCTTGCCGGAAACGCGCTAAGTGCGGGAAGAGCGTCGCCGGGCCCTGATCCCACCTGACCGGGAAAACCGAATGCGGCCGCCGCGAGGCCTCGCGAAGGGTCTGCAAGGACTGCTCCGTCTGGGCATCGCTGAAAAAAGTACGCAGGAACTCTTCGCCCTCAGCGTTCGGCTCATCCATAAAAGCGTGGACAAGGTCAAGTTCCTCAGACGTGAACTCGGGCAGCAAACAGTTAGAGCCGCCGCCGCTGAAGTCCACGCGAAAGACCTGCTGGTACAACACGGCGGCGTTTTCATCATCGGGCACCGGCTTTGGTGCAGCCTCAGGCATGCTCACAGGCATTCCAGCACCTTTGAGCTCGTCCAGCTCCGCCTCCAGCCGGTGGCCCAGCGTGTAGTCGCGATAGAACCACAGACCCGCCGGCAACACGAGCAGAAAAAGTGCTATAAACGTTAGCTCCCACTTGATGTCCCGCCAACGCATGACGGTTGCTCCATTGTGCGGGATATTAGGCTCTATAGATTAGTGTGTTCAAATGAAGCCTTTTTGTCTATATTGCGTGAGAATCTGCCTGCGGTGCTTTGCTGACCGCTACTTCACACATTCCCAGACGATGTCGGACACGTCACCGCGCCATTTGCCGTGTTCATCCCGCTCGGGAAGGCCGCCATCGTCAATCATGTTGGGGCCGATGCTGTAGAGGATGAAGCCATCTTCCTCGGGTACATAGACGAACTGCTGGCCGCTGAAGGGGTCTTTGGGAAGCTGCCAGTCGAGCGTCTTCCGCAAGTCCTTCAGGCTTGCGGGATAGCTGCCCCGCTCATACTTGTACGCCTTCAGCGCCAGCACGGTCCGGCACAGCTCGATATTCGCCACTGCCAGGTCGCATTTGCTCCGGAGCCGGGAGAACATCGGCACGAGCATCCTGGTAAGCGGCGCCTGAAAGACGTGCAGGTCCTCCAGCTCAGCTTGCAGTGCCTCCATTTGCGGTATTGCAGTTCCGCTCGGTAGCCTGCTGATTCGAACCAATTCACCTATATACTCCAGGTAGGCCAGATAGTCCCTCTTTTTCAGCGGCCCGGCCAGGGGTCCCAGGTAGGTAGGCAGGGCGTACCTATACACATAACTATGGCTGGAGCCGGTCATGATCTTGAAGGAACGCGGGTCGCGGTACGCCATATCGAAATAATCAAGGCCCATGGCCCGCTCGCCTGCCATTGCATGACTGAATGCCGCATTCATGTCCACCTTGCGGAGGCACTGTTCGAATGCGTTGGTTGCTTCAGGATCTATTGCTGCTTCACTCAGCAGCCGCCTGAGACCACGAACACCGATGCCCTGCATCGCAATGGCGACAAGCGGGGCTATGAGCGCCGGCTCCTCGGCCACGTGCGCAGACATGCGAAATATGACCTTGTGCCACGCCAGCGCTTCCTCAACATCGCCATCATGCGCTGACAGCGCTGCCCTGGCAACCATCACACGTGCGGCTTGCCGGAAACGGCCATAGTGCGGGAAGCGCGTCACCGAGCTCTGATCCCACCTGGCCGGGAAAACCGAATGCGGCCGCTGCGAGGCCTCACGAAGGATCTGCAGGGACTGCTGCGTCTGGACATCGCTGAAAAGGGTGCGAAGGAACTTCTCGCCCTCAGCGCTCGGCTCATCCACAAAGCGCCAAACCAGGCCGTCTTGTTCAGAGGAAAAGTTCGGCAGCAAACAGTTGGAGCCGCCGCTGCTGAAGTCCACCCGAAAGACCTGCTGATACAGCACGGCGGCGTTTTCGTCATCGGGCACCGGCTTCGGCGCAGCCTCAGCCAGGCTCACAGGCATCCCAGCGGCCTTGAGGGCGGCCAACTCCGCCTCCAGCCGCTTGCCCAGCGTATAGTCGCGATAGAACCACAGACCCGCCGGCAAGGCAACCAGGAAGAATAGTATCAACGCCAATTCCCACTTGATGTCGCGCCAACGCATGACGAAGGCCTCGCGATGTGCAATACGGTCCTTTTACTACAATATACCCAGTGTGGGGCCCGTGCGAACTGGGCGGCGGAAGACTTCGGGTGAAATAGCGACACCGGCGCTTTTCAGTCTTCGCGTTCGTTTCTCTTGCGCTTGCGCTCGAGCAGGCGGCCTACGGTGTCCTGGGCGGCCTCCTCCTCGGGCTCGGTAGGCGCAGCGGGGGATGGCGGTTCCGGCACGGGCCCTGGCTCGGGTTTCGGCTCCGGCGTTGGCCTGGTGGTGTCGATCGTCGGGGGGGAGGGCTTCGCCGCCTCACGCTGTTCTCGCCCAGACTTGATATGCGTGAGCAGATGAGCCACTGCCGTCGGCTCTTCTGGCCTCCTGCGCCGGCGCAAGCGCCCCGTCAATGACGCGACGGCCGCGACTATCTGCATCAGGTCCTCGCGCCGGACCACCAGCCGCCGCACTCCCACGTCAATCGGCAGCAGCACAGCCGCCAGCCACAGCAGCAGCCGCCAGATGTCTATCGGCACACTTGGCACCTGCTTCGGGGGCACAAAAACTTGCTCCGGGCCGGTGAGCGCTTCGCCGCCAGTCTGGTCGGCGAGGTTTTGCAAAAGCGGCTCGTTTGACTGCGTGTCGGCAAAGTCAGGCGGATAGGCCATAGCAAAGCCGAGCGTCTGCTGATCTGAAAAACCGTCCGGCCCCAAAGCCACCAGGGCGACCACGTACGGCCCGCTGACGGGTGTAGAGACGAAGGCGCTGTAGCTGCCTGGCGCCGTCTGCTCGAGCAGAATCTGCTCGCGCGTGCCGTCGGGCAGATTGACATTCGCCCGCATCTCCAGTCCGCCTAAGAGCGTCCCGTCCTCGGCCACCGCCTCGACCACAATCTTGGCCTTGTCGCCCTGCGGCTCCACACGCGGATAAAGCACGCCGCTGGAAAGCTGCCGCAAGCTCCAGCGCACCGCCTGGCCCCAGAATTTCGGGAACTCGCGCCAGCCCAGCCAGTACGCCGCCCAATGCGCCTTGGCATCAGAGGCGAAAGCCACGCTCCTGCCCAGGCCGTACTGCCAATGCGCCAGTACTGGCTCCTCCTTGTGCGAGACCAGAGGCACGCGGGCGAGGCTCTTCGGGGTCGTCGCAACGTAGCCCAGTAGTGGAGGCGCCGATGACCAGTCCACGCCTTGGGTTATAGCGCTGGTATCCGCCGGCCGGGCCTGAAACTGCTCCTCGACGAGAACCGACTTGGCCACCGTCAGCGTCTCGCGGGTGAATATCTTCTTAAGATCGCGAGCCCTTTCAGTCAGATAGTACTGCCCGTCACCGGCTCGCGCCACGTCCTTGAGAAAAGGCACGTGCGGACCGTTGCCGAAAGCTATGGCTGTGATGGTCATCTTCTGCGCCGCCATCTCCTGCACGAGCTGCACCGAGCCGCCCTGCTGGTCGCAGTCGCTACCGTCGGCGAGCAGGATTATGTGGCGGATTGAGGAGTTGTTTCTTTCCAGGATATTGTATGCCGCGCTTAGAGACGGAAATACCGCTATCCCGCCTCCGCCGGCACGCACCGAGCGAAGCGCCCCCTTGATCGCAGACTTGTTCTGCACCTTGCGCAGCCTCAGTACCTCAGTAGGAGCCGGGTCGCTGGCGATGAAGCCGATGGAGTCGTACGGCTGCAGCAGGTCCGCCACCGCACAGGCCGCCTCAGCCGCCAACTGAATCTTCTCCACGCCGTCTTCCAACATGCCCATGCTGCCGGAGGTGTCCATCACGATCAGAACCGCCGCCGAGGGGAAAGTCCGGTGCTTGCTGATGTCCATGCTCACGGGCAGGGCTTCCTCAACGGGGGTGCGATAATACCCGCCCGCGCCGAACGACATCTCCCCTCCGATCATCCCCAGGCCGATGCCCAAATCCCGCGTCGCATCGCGCATCATCACCATCTGCTGGTGGCTCATCTTGTAGGCCGGATAGTTGGACAGGAATACGCTGTCATATCGCTGAAGGTCGGCCACATTCGTGGGCAGCGCGGCCGGACCGCCGACCTCAACTACCACGTCCTGGACCTGCAGGCTGCGCTTCAGTGCGTCCAGGTCGCCGGGGTCCTGGTCCACCATCAGTACCCTCGGTTTGCCCTTGATACGCACAAAGCCAGTGCCCTGGTCGTTCTGCCGGCACTGGTCCCCGGCGGCGTCCAGCAGAACGTCAATCTTGTGGAAGCCGGGCTCGGGCACTGAGACCGGTATCCGCAGCGTCGTCGCACCGGCACCGAGAGTCACCTGGCGGCGCTCAACCGGCTGGTCGTCCACCAGAACCGTCAGGGTGGCCTCTGCAGGTCCGGTCGCCTCCAAGCTAGCCTGCACGGGGAACGGTTCGCCACGCCGCGCTTCGGAGGGCATGGTAACATCCCGCACCAACACATCGCTGGTCATGCGCGCCTCCAGGGGCACGATGTCCACCGGGACCTTGTTGGCCTGCGCCCAAAGCAGCTCGCCGGCCACCGAACCGACGTTCTCGTTGCCGTCAGAGAACAGTACCAGCTTTCCCGCCGCTCCCGGCGGCAGCAGGCCCAGGGCCAGGCGCATACCTGCGGCCAGGTCGGTGTGCGTCGGCGCCGGCTTGGAGGTCACGCGCACGTCCTCTTCGGAGCGCAGGGCTTCCGACTCCACATTCGCCTCGCGCCCGAAGAACACCAGTGCAGCCCGGTCCTGTGCGCGGCGATATTGCAGCGCCTGCTTGATAAAGCCCAGCGCCTTGGCCCGCTCTGACCGAGGCACGCTGTAGGAAGCGTCAACGACGAATACCACCACCATGTCGTCGCTGCGTTTGACCAGTTGCGCTCCGGCCAAGGCCAGAATCAATGCCAGGACGATCAGCCCGCGGGCGCTCCAGGCGATCCATCGGCGTGCGCCGGAAAGATCAGCGTAACTGACCCGGGCAGAATACCACAGCAGCGCGGCAGCCACTGGCAAAAGCAACAGGAATTGTGGTTGCGAAACAGAAAGCCACATAGCTCAATACCGCCGGTGGTACAAATGCCATTCCGCCAACAACAGCAGCAGGGCGAACAGGACCAAATATGGCCACAAGTGCCGCTCCACAATTGGCGGCTCGGTCATCCCATGCAGCGTACGGGCGCCGAGCTTCAACTCGTCGCTTGGTGCCAAATCTGACTCCTCGGCGCTGCGCATGTCCACCGCCACACGCCACTGTCGGTCTCCGGCGTGCAGGCGATATATCCCGACGCGCTCCGTAGTTGTCAACGCCGCCTGTCCGTCCACGATTGGCACTGCCCGCTCTTGCCCATCGGGCGTAGTTATTAGCGCTTGTCGGGCGTCAACAGGAGCTCGGAAGCGCAGCACCGCGCCGGGGCGCAGGGTGACCTGCCCGCCGCCCTTGCGCACTTCGGCCAACCATTCGATCGTATTGCTCAAGAGCACCGGGAAGCCCACGCGCAGCGGCAGATCGGAGTCGAGGAAACTGAAGCCGAAGGCCAGTGAGCGCAACCCGATATCATCCTGGGCGACGATGAGCGGCTGCTGTCCGGCCCAGGCCAGGACTTTCGCGTCGGCCACCGGCTGCAAGGCCCTGGCCGTGGCGATATCCACCGCCCCGAGGTTGACATAGCGCAGCACAGGATGCTGAGCTTCCCAACGGCTGATAGTCGGGGCGGGTACTGCTTCACCCAACGCCGCCGGCCCGCCTCCCGAAGCAGCGATCAGCATCAGGGCACCCGAGGCCGGCGAATCCGGTGGCGCGACACGGTCGAAGATCACTACATCGTATTCCTCGTAGGCCCCGGCCGCAGCCTCCGCCGACAGCAAAGTCGTCTTGTGTACAGCGATTTCCGGCAGCACTAACAGCGCTTGTTCCAGGAACAAGTTGCCTGGGGTGACCAGCAGTACCGAAACGTCACCGGCGGTCTCGGCGAAGGTGTAGGCCACATTGTCTGCCGCCAGGTCGTCGTCAACTTCTAATTCCGCGCGCAGCAGGCCCGAGGCGTTGAGCGCCATGTTGTACGTCTCAATGTGGTTGTCCCCCGGCTTCAGGTGAATCTTCTGAGCGTCGAGCAGCTCGTCTTCGTGATACAGCGATAGAACACAGGCTTTGGGCTCCTGGGCGTAGTTCTTAATCCGCAGGAACAGTTGATGCTCGCCGGCTCCCGGTGGCCGAGCCGCTTCGAACGCGAGCAGTGCCACATTGTTATTGCGCTCGCCGACCCGCAGGAACCGTACCTGCGCAGATGCAGCTACCTCGGCCAGCGGCGGGAAAGCCCCGTCGCTTATGACATAGACCTCGGCCTCGGGACGTTTCGCGGCAAGGCTGAGCGCCAGGAGCAGCCCGTCTCTCATGTTGGTCGGACAGTCCGTAGGCTGCACCGCGTTGAGGGCCGAAAGCAGACGCTTCCGGTCGCTGGAAAAAGGCATTGCGACATGCGAGCGTGCTGCGCACATAACAAAAGCTGCCTCGTCGTGCGAGCCCATCCCATTGAAGATCTGGCGAGCCCAGCGCCTGGCTTCTTCGAAACGAGAGCCCTTTACGTCGGTAGCGCCCATGCTGGCCGAGGCATCCAGCACGACCACGGTGCTTTTCCCGCCCAGCCGCTCGGCCAACATGAACGGTGAGGCCAGTCCGGCCACAATCGCTGCCAGGGCGGCCAATTGCACCAGCAGCAGCAGGTTGCGTTTCAGCTTCTGGAACGGGACATTGGCCTGCACGTCCTGGATTGCCCGTCGCCATAGAGCGATTGAGGGGATGACTACCTCTCGCCGCCGTAGCTTCAGAAGATACAGCAGGATAATGACTCCGGCCAGAGGCAATAGGGCGATCAGGGCTGTTGGCGCGAGCCATTGCATCGGTCCTTACCTCACCACCTGCAGCCTACGTAACGACTTAAGAATAACGTCCTCAATTGACTGTTGATTGAGCGAAAACAGGTGCGAAAAGCCGTAGCGGTGACATGAGCTGCGCACCGATTGCAGGAAATCGTCGCGCTCCTGCCGGTAGCGGCGCAGTACCGTTGACCCCATCGTTATCTCCAGCGACTGCTCTGTTTCCGAATCTACCAGTTCGAGGTCACCGTGCGCTGTGGGCTCGAACTCCTCCTGAGAGAAGACCTGTAGCACGCAGCAATCTCCCTTCGCCGCCCCTAGACGCGACAGGGCCGATTGCCAATCGGGTGCAAGTAGATCTGAAATCACAAAGACGATGCCGGGGGCGGCAGCGGAGCTCAGGAGCCACTGGGCAGCCGCATTCAATGTCGTGTGTCCCTCGGCCTGCAGCTCCGTCAGCCATCCGAAGAGTTCGGGGGCACAGCCGCGCCCGCGGAAGAGCCGCGAATTCTGCCCGCGCCCCGCAGCATGCGAGAAAACCTGCACCCGGTCGCCGCTGCAAAGCGCCATGTACGCCAGGGCCGCAGCCGCCTGAACAGCCCAGTCAAACTTCGTCGGCACCCCGAAATCCATGGACGCCGAACTGTCCAGCAGCAGGTAAACGTGCAGGTCCTCTTCCTCCACAAAAAGTTTGAGGAAAAGCCGCTTCAGGCGCGCATAAGCATTCCAGTCCACATAGCGAAGGTCATCGCCGGGGGAATACGACCGGAAGTCAGCAAACTCCACCGAAGTTCCCCGCCGTGCGGAGCGGCGCTCCCCCTTGGTCCTGCCGACCAGGATGCGCCTGGCGGTTATCGCCGCCTGCTCCAGCTTGCGAAGAAACTCCGGCCTGAGGAGGTAAGACTTGCTTGAGGCAGACCGCGGAATCTCGCTCATCGGAAGCTCACACCGGTACGTCGTGCTCAGACTTACGCTCAAGGGCTGCCAGGGCCTCGGATATCAGCTCATCGGGGTCCACTCTTTCGGCAAGACCCTCGAAGTTAAATATCATACGATGTCTCAGCGACGGGGCGGCGGATGCCTTGATGTCCTCGACGGCGACGTTGAAGCGCTCCTGCATCAGCGCCCGCACCTTGCCGGAAAGTATCAGCGCCTGTGCCCCGCGCGGACTTGCCCCGAAGCTGACGAAGCGCTTGACCGCATCCGGCGACTCCTCTGTTTCGGGATGTGTGGCCAGCACCAGCTTGAGTGCAAAGTCCTGGACATGCTCTGCGACAGGCACCTGCCGCACCACCGCCCCCAGCGACAGAAGCTCCTCTCGCGTAGCCACCTTCTGCGCACTGGGCACCTCATGGCCGGTCGTGCGCTCCATTATGTCGTGCAGTTCGGCAAGCGACGGGAAATCCACTCTGATTTTCAACAGAAAACGGTCCAGTTGCGCCTCCGGCAGCGGGTAGGTGCCTTCTAAATCAATCGGGTTCTGTGTGGCGAATACCAGGAACGGCTCCTCCAACTGCCGGGTCGAGCCTGCGACGGTCACCGTATGCTCCTGCATCGCCTCCAGTAGAGCCGACTGGGTCTTGGGCGTGGCGCGGTTAATCTCGTCGGCCAGTACCACGTTGGCAAATACCGGCCCTGGCTCAAACTGAAACTCCCGTTCGCCCGACGGCTTTTCCCACAGCACCGTCGTGCCTGTGATGTCCGCCGGCATCAGGTCAGGAGTGAACTGTATGCGGGAGAATTTCAAATCCAGTGCGTCGGACAGCGTTCTGACCAGCAAGGTCTTGCCCAGCCCGGGCAACCCTTCAAGCAGCACGTGTCCGCCGGCGACCAGCGCAATCAGCGTGTTCTCCACCACCTCCTCCATCCCCACGATCACCTTACCGATCTCGGTCCTCAGGTCGGCAATAAGCTGGCGGAAACGCGCCCCCTGCCGCTGGGCTTCTTCCGCACTCAGTATCGGCTGTTGTGTCACTTTGGCTCTCCTTTGTGAATGTCAGTCACCGGATGCTGTTTCTCCAGGTGCCTGGTCATTACACGGTAGCATGAATTCAACAAACGGCCCTCTATGCCGTGGCAAGAAAGACCCACAACATGAGAACACCGAGGCCTGTGGGAATTGCACCCGAGGCGACACACACAATGGCTACGGGGTTGGTGCCTTCCCTTCGCCATGAAACAATCCCCCACACCAGGGCAACAGGCGCAAGTATGCCAAAGGCAAGGAAGGTCATCAAAGAGACAATTGGCTCCATCGGGCTTGTTGTGCTGGCTCCCTCCGGCAAGCTGGCGTAGGCTATTTGCTTGCTGTCAGGTGACCACGAGAACATTGAGGGGATCACGAACGATGAGCTTGAGTCGAAAGAATCCGACAGTATCATCGGCCAGTTCCGTGGGTCCAGCATGAAACGCCAGTCCCCATAGCCTATCGAAGGACTGAAGTGCAGGTCTGACGTCGGCGGCTCCCACATTGTAATCTTTGCTACGCGAGACAGCCCTGTGCCGTCAGCGTTTATCACGTACATATCGGGGTGCGGCCCATCGTATGCCCAGAAGGCAAGCTTCGTCCCATCGGGTGACCATATCAGACCGCCCACATGCTCATAGCGAGAAGATGCTGTCAGATCAACCAGGCCCGCGCCGTCTGGCTTGATCGCGCATATCTGCGCGCCCTGTGCCCAACGGACAAAGGCAATGTTGCTGCCATCCGGGCACCACACAGGTTCCTCCCCACCAGTGCTGTTTGTGAGAAGTGTCAGTCCGGTGCCATCGGGCTTGGCCGTATAGATGCCGCTGGCATAGTTCCGCGAACCCGCAAAGACGATCCTGCTGCCATCGGGAGACCAACTCGGCTTGGCCGTCGGGTCGCCGGCACTGTCCAGCATGCCTGTAAGGTCTGTCAGGCCGCTCCCGTCGGCATTGATGACGTAGAGCCGCCTACCTCCGGAGCTGTAGCTTGTCAAAGCGATCTTGGTGCCGTCCGGGAACCATGCCGGGCGCCCGCACCAGCCCAGATCGTCAGCCAGGACCGTCCCCCCGCTGCCATCCGCGTCGATTACCCAGAGTGCGCTGCCTTCGTCGAAATCGTGCGTAGTGAAAGCGATCTTACGACCATCCGGGGACCACACCGGCCTTGGGCAGACCTCGGCCTTCCTTATCAAGCGCGCCTGGCCACTACCATCGGCATTCATAAGGTAGATGCCCGTGCTTCCGAATCCACTGCCGTAGAAGGCGATTCTGCGGCCGTCGGGAGACCAGTCCGGTTTGCTTTGGTACATGCCGCTATTGGTCAATCTTCTTTGTCCGCTCCCGTCTGCATTGACTACATAGATCGCCTGCGAGTCAGATGATCCCCCAAACGAGAAGAACATAACTGCAAGCGCCAGGCTGGCAACTCCCATCCCCAGGACCCAATGAGGCGGCCCCTTGCGAGCCTCCCTTGCCAGAGCGCTCGCCAGCAATCCGGCGCTGAATGCTACGAACAGTGTGGTCAGGTCACTCATCGGATCCGCCCTTGGCGGCATCGGGCTCCCGTGTCCCCTGCAGTGCGTCAAAGTAGTCGCGCACGGTCTTGCGGTACACGGGCGGGACCTCTTCCTTCGCCAGAGCTTCCTCGGCTGCCTTGGAGTAGTCCTCTATCACCTCATAGTAGGGCACCTGCGAGCCGGAGATCACTACCGGCGCGCTCTTTTCAGTGATGGTCAGCATCGGGCCTTGTGGCCTCACCCGCGCGCGAACTCGCTGTGCGCTGCCGGAAGTCTCGGCAGTGCGCGGCTCGTACAGGCCCGCTCCCGGCGCATTGGCCGGGATTGACTGCTGCGAGCCATTGTCCGGCCCTATCCCCATCCCGCTGCGTCCGCCTGCGCATCTGCCACGACACATCCCCAGGCACTTCTTACACTTGCCGCACTCCCCGGCTAACTTCAGTATGGCGGCCTTGCCCTTGCACGCCTTCGCGCCTTTGGCCAGGCACTTGCCTGCTTTCTTACATTGACCGGCCTGGAGACATTCACAAGCCTCGCCCAGACACTCAGACAGCTCTGCCAGGTCGGTATCTTTGAGTGCCTCGGCCAGCTCATCCAGTTGCTCGGCCAGCTCCTGCAACTCTTCTTCGCTAAGCTCCCCGTCAAGCTTCTCCAGAGCCTCGGCCAAATCGTCCAGGTTTGCCAGCGCACCCTCCCAGTTCTGGCCCGACAGGGCCTGCGAGAGTGCGGCCGGAAGATTAGTCGGCAGCCGATACTGCATGCCCGCTTTGGCCGCCTGCTGCTTGAGCTGGTCGGAGAGCTTCTGCAGTTCCGTGCTTTGCTTTGCCTGTTTGGCCTTCCGGGCAAGCTCATTCAGCGTTTTCTGCATCTCTCGGTCGCCCTGCCTGGCGGCCTGTTTTGCCAACTGCTGCGCCTGCGCCGCCAGGCGGTTGCGCTCAGCCTTGATCAGGTCCTCGGCCGCTTCTTGTGCCGTCTTCCGCACCGGTGGCGCCAGTCGGCTTTCCAGCTTCTCGAGCTCTTTTTCCATGTCCTTAAGGCTCAGCAGTGCGGCCTTCTTGTCCAGCTTGCCCCGCTTCAACTGCTGCGCCAGCTTCCGCAGCTTCCGGGCAAGCTGCAACGCCTCGGCATTTTCAGTCTTTTGTGCCTCCTCGCGCAGCTTCTTCGCAAGTGGCTCTATCTCCGCCGCCTCCTTGCGCAGCAGCGCCTTGTCCTGGCGTTGTTGCGGGGAGAGCAGTAGCGGCGGAATCGGTAGCAACTGCGCCGCCAACAGTACCAGCAAGCAAAGACCCAAGAGCCTGGTTGAGCGGTACGCGCGAAACGGGTAGGCATCGGCGGGGCGCAGGCGCTGCAAGTGATCCAACGCGTCGTTCACCATCGCCTGTTGCATACCCGACGCCTGCGGCAGCAATGTCAAGTCCACGGCGGTGGCCAGGCGGTCTCGGAGGCTCAGTCGCTTGTCTGCACTCGTTGCCATTGCATGATCTGGTAGCGGCCACAGCAGCGCGGCGGCTACAGCCGCCATCACTGCTACCCCCAAGAGGATTTCCGGCAGCAGCAGGGGATACCAGGCGCCCCACAGCCTGGCCAGTAGCACAGCCGCCGCGGCCGCGCCGGCGACCATCGCCAGTCCTACCGATGCCAGCCGTAGGGCCACAAGCAACCGCACGCGCAGACGAAAGCGTGCCAGCCCGCGTCGTAGAACCCGGGCTGCTTCATTGCGACGAGCCACTCTGACAGCCTGTGATGCCAAGATAGGTCACCCCAATTCCGATGCGAACAGGGACTACGTCGTCTGCTGCCGGACGCCAAACAGGATTACTGCGCGCACCCACAAAAAGAGCGCGATGATCAAAAAGATGCCCCCGCTGAGAGCCCAGACATAAATCTGAAGTTGGTCGCCCGTGAGAGTGCTGCTGCCGCTGGCCAGCATCTGATCGGCCAGATCGGAGTACAGGATTAAGGCCAAACCGCCATAAGGCACGATGATGTATATCGCTTCCAGACCATCAATGTTGATGACGTCAAACAGGGCCCCTGCCAGACAACCAAAGACTAGCCATACGGCCACAAGAGCGGCCAGCGCGGAGGCGACGCCAGCAACCCAGCGGCGCCGGCGCCTGAGCACAGTGTCGCCCAGCCATCTGTTCACCAGGAAAACCAGCCAGCCAAAGACTGTCCCGATTATCAGAAATAGTAGCGATACCGCAAAGAAGCCGGCGTACGATTCGCCTGGATAGTACAATACTGTCCCAACGATGCCCACTATGATCGGCAGGCCCAGGCACCACAACAGGATGACCACGTACGTGGCTACAATGGCCGCTATTGACCGTCTGAAAAGATTCGACATGAATATCCCGAGAGCCGAAGCCCACACCGCCACTATGAATAAGAAACTGTAAGTAAGAAAGACCTCCCTGGGCGCCAGTCCGCCAAGTAACATGCACCACGCCGCCACCGGCACCGAGGTCAGCAGCAGAATTGCCCCAAAGGCCAGCACCACCGCGAACTTGCCGGTCACCACGTCCGACGGCGACAGCAGCGTAGCACGCAGCATCTCCAGCGTCCGCTTCTCATGCTCCATCGTGATCGCCCCGGCCGCATACACCGGCATCACGAACAGGATCAGAGTCAATTGTGCCATGCCCAGCACCGTGAAAGTCACGCGTCCCAAACCGACCTCAGACTGCATCATGTGGTGAAGCCCGGAAGACGGCAAGGCGATGAGGCCCAGAGTGACCAGCACCGGGATTATCGCCAGCAACGTGTAGAAGAACAGCACCAGGAACGGCCGGCCGCCGCGCATCCGCAACCGCAGTTCATGAATCGCCACACACGGGTTGAAACGAAACAGCCGGTAAAGCGCGTTTTCCATGTAGCCGGCCTTCACGACACCAGCCCCTTGGTCAGGCGCATGTACAGCGACTCCAGATCGGTCTCCTGCTCGACGAAGCTAGACACTTCAAAGCCCGCAACGACAAGGGCTTTGAGTACCTTGTGTTCCTGGTCTGGCTGGCCGTCGTAAAGCGCGTGGACCGCATCTTCTTCTATTTCGACGCTGGCGATGTCAGGGCGGGCAGCGAGAAAGTCGCAGGCTTCCTGCAGCCGATCCCGCACGCGGATAACCAGTTGCTTGCCGCCTTCGAGCTGCTCCCAGATCTCGTCAACCGATCCGACCATCAGCAGTCGCCCTTGTTCGATGATTCCGATCTTGTTACACAGGTCTGCCAACTCGGGCAGGATGTGTGAGGAGATCAGGATGGTCTTGCCCATACCGCAAAGTTCCTGCAGCAGTTCGCGGATCTCGATGCGCGCTCTGGGGTCTAGCCCGGAGGCGGGTTCGTCCAGCAGCAGCACTTCAGGGTCGTGGACAATGGTTTTCGCAAGACACAGGCGTTGTTTCATGCCGCGCGAGAGGGCGTCCACGTACTCGTCGCGTTTATCGGATAAGTCTGTGAGTTCAAGTACGTCCCGGATCAGAGCAGGCCGCTTGTTGGCTGGCACGCGGTAGGCCGCCGCGAAGAAGTCGAGGTACTCCCACACCTTCATGTCATCATAGACACCGAAGAAGTCGGGCATATAGCCCACCGAGCCGCGGACGCCGCGGGGGTCCTCGGCGATGTCATAGCCGTTGATACTGGCAGTGCCGGCATCAGGCTTCAGCAATGTAGCCAACATGCGTATAGTCGTCGTTTTGCCCGCGCCGTTAGGGCCTATGAAGCCAAACGCATCGCCGCGCTCGACCGTGAACTGCACGGCATCGGCGGCGGTCACCTGCCCAAAACGCTTTGTCAGACCCTCTACCTGAATCATTACTGTGCCCTCTAAAAGGCTTCGACTTTGGCTTTCAGCTCCGGAATGGTGAAAGTTGTTCTTTTTGACTGCACTTCGATCTTCACAAGCACACGCCCATCGGCGCTCATGAACTGTTCGGGGCGTGGCAATACCGGGTTCTGCTGCAGGTTCTTTATCGTTTCCCACTTGTCAGTGGTGAAGTTATAGGCCAGGACCTGGCTTTTCAGCGGACCGGTCGAACTTACTGGGCCGGGCGGCGGAGGCGGCGGAGGCGGAGGGGGCGGACCGCTCGAGCTTACTGGGCCGGGAGGGGGAGGCATACTCATACCACTGTGCCATCCTACACCCGCTGAGAGCCTCACTTCCAGCTTGTTGGCCGTGCCGCCTGCCTCGCCCAACGGAACTGAGAATTCAAACACGGCCTCGCCTGGACCCATGCGCACTTCTTGAAAGCCACGCTCAACATTCAGCGATACCGACCCGCGCCTGGACACCAGACGCACCGGAATCAGCCACGATGGCACTGAAACGCTCTTGCCGGGCGTCAGCGCAACAGGCACGCGCACGATAATCAGGTTACAATCATTGACCGTCGGGTTTTCCTTCGCCAGGCTGACCGGCACCATCGGCTCTTCACTGACGGCCACGAAGTATGGCCCAGCCGACTCAGAGCCGCCGGCTGTGGCACCAGGAGGTAACATCATGGAACCATATATGTCTCCTGCGAATAAGGTACCGACCGCCATGTCCTCGATTTGCGACTTGGGCTTATCTCCCGGCGTTGACGAGGTGTATTCGTAGCTCGGAGATTGAATCTGTGCAGCGCTGCCTTCGTCGTACCGGAATTCGTGCTCTTGCCCGGCGGCCAGGTCATGCCGTCCGCCCGCGCGGTTGCCAACGATGATCCGGCAGTGGTGCAAAGACAGACCCGTATCGTTTTTCACCGTCGCCTTCAAGCCCTTGCCGTCGTATTCGCACTGCCCGCTGATGCCGCCCTGCAGGTCGGCGACGAATTCGGCGCAGAACACGCGCGTAGTCCACATGTTCATGCCCACATTGGCGATCTTGGGCTGGGCACCGTACAGCACGGTGGGAGCGCCTACCAGCTTTTCGCTGCCCAGGCTCAATTCGCGGCCGCTCGCCGCACTCTCATGCAGCAACAGCTCATAGTTTGCCCTGCTCGGCGAGAAGATGCCCACATAGCCTCGTCCCCTGGCCAACTGCTCGCCGAGTTCAGCCTCTATTACGCCCAGGCGGTTGACAATGACCTGCCCTCCCCGGATTGCGTATCCGACCGTGTAAGCGCCCACGGCAAAGAGAAGAACGATCACTGGTGTGACGATCCACGCCATCTCGCGGCGGTCCAGGCGCTTGAGAACCGCATATTGTACCGGCGAGAGCACTATCAGGTAGGCTGCCAGGAAGCCTAATATCAGCCATATTGACGGAAGCCGGGCCTCAGGGCTGTAGCTGGCCACCTGTGCCAGGGAAAAGCCAGAATAGTAACGTTCAGGACTGTCCTCGACCCCCTGTGTGAGGGAAACGTCGGCCCCGCCCTGTGCCAATAATCGCGTCCACATGGCAACTTGCCCATCCCAATGCCTGACCGGGGCCGTGCCGAAGTCGAAAGCCGTCATGATTATCCGTCCCGAACCGGCGGGGCGCACCGCGATCAGAGGCCGCCGAGATGTGCCCAGTAGCAAGGTTGCGTCAGATCGAGGGCTTCCCCGGGCGATAAGTGCGGGCTGCTTTTGAATTGGGAGGTCAGACCAGGCATCCAGCGCACCAAGGTCAGGTATAGTGGTAGTGCCCGTCACTTCCATTGGCAGCAACTCGCCAAAGGCCCCTGCAGCCATCGCCGGTGACAGAGCACCGCCAGGCACCACAACTGTGCCCCCCAGCTTTACCCAGGTCAGCAGGGCCTGCAGAGCTTCTGTGGACGCCCCTGCAAAGCCGGCGTCGCCGAGGACCACTGCGTCCACACCATCCCAGCCCAGCCACGCGTCCGGCAAATCCAGCCAGTCCGTATTAGCGACCCATATCTTCCCATCGTCGGAGGCCACACGCCTTCCCCTCGAGAGACTTACAGCGCCTGTAATTCCGTTGAGATGCTGAAGCAGGCCAGGATCGCCCCCAATCACCACGACCACGGCGTCTTCCGCCGCAGCACTGTCTGACCGGGAGCTCAGCGCTTTCCTCGGCCCTGTCGAGAGTTTTATATAGGGGTGGGGAGAGCCATCGGCAAAAAAGTAGAGGATGTAGCGCTTGTCGGAATTCGTGGGTAGGTCAACATCAATTGCGTAGTTAATTCTTGTTTTCTTGCTACCGTAAGCCACCAGCGGAACGACAATCTGACCGGCCCGTGAGCGCTCTGTGTTACGGATGTCCACGAAGACGGGCACCCAGCTTGCTTCCTTGTACCGGTCCCCAAAGCCGATATCAACGTCGCTGTAGGGGCCCTGAGCCCACGCGAAGCCTGCCGATAAGCAAATAGCAACGATTACAAGGTACCAAGACCGTGGCCTGGCCAGTGTCCTGCACCCCCTTTGCCAGCAGAGGTATGTCAAAAGTATAGCCGTTTCCCACCGTGCTGGTCAAACGCGCCACATGCGTCCGTGTGCCAGTTTCTGAGGCCATTTGCTCAATCCGTGCGCGACCTCAGTTATCTCGCACACTGCATGGCTTATACTAAGGTGTGCTTTAGCCCATGCGTTTTGTCTAACCATGCTGAATCTTGCGAAATATCTGCTATGCTGTACCGTGCTGCGCGCTTTTCTGCCGCTAGCCATCCGTCCGCAGTGACTGGTGTAAACGACTACAAGAGCCGGCCTCGGTCATTGCAGTGGTGGCGATTGATGACGACAGCCTCGCGCATGAGCGGCAAAAAGGCTCGCCGCCCAGAGACTATCTGGCACAATTGATTGGCACTGTAGCAGCGGGGAAACCGAGGGTGATACTGCTGGATGTGCTATTCGACCAGCCAGCGCATGAGCCGGAGCTGGATAGGTCACTAATCAGTGCGATCCGAGCGGCCGGCCGAGAAGTTCCGCCGCAGCCCCTGGACTTTCTGGGTTTTGCCGACAGTGTCGGTCTTTGATATTGTGCGCTATCAGCATGGGCTGTATGAGGGTCAACAAAAGGGAGACGTGGCGATATCTCACGCGGCGAGCAATCATCTGCTGTATCTAATAAAACTGCCAGCGGAACGGCTGGTACTTGACGCTCACAACCCGCCAACCGAACCCATGAAGTGGATCATATACCTGATGTACCTGCCCATGCTGAGTGCGGAGCATAGACGGGTGGTCGAACACGTAGCAGATAGAGTGGGCTGGCGGCCGGAGGGCCTGGCAGAACTGGGCCCGCCAAGTCTACCTTAAGATGTGCGCAATCTGGTGTACCGGGCTATTGAAAGATTTGACTTCGCTCGTGGTACCAGCGCCAGCCTGCAAGCGGATGCGGATACCACGCCTGGCGGGTCCAGCTTCAGCACTTATCTGGCAAAAGCAGCGAAACGTTACTTCATTGGACTTGGCAGAGAACTCCAGGAAAAGGCGCTAATCGCGTCCAGCGGAGGTTACGCTGAAGCGATGGCAGCAGAAGATGGCGTTATTCGTTATCAGGGCGTTCTGCTGACAGGGGGAAACAGAATTCCATACGTAGGATCAGGTGCGTTTCCGATAATTCAAGGCCCCGACGGAAACCGTTACCGTAATACCTTTTGGACGAGCGAAACGGGGCAGGTTTCCCAGCGCTCGGTTCAGAGACATGCCAGCAAGTTAGGCGGGAAGCGCGCATCTGAATTGTTTGATGATGCAGCGTCCTATGAAGCACTCGGCCTGTCGGCAGACTCCTGGTTGATCCCTGCCGACGCAGACTTGTCGGGCAAGATACGAGCAATCGATGCAGGAAAGGCGGATGATTGATAGCATGGAGCTGTAATCATACTTCTGTGGGCCCTCCCTGCTCCAGCTACCACACTTTGTAGACCGGTGACCGTCGGTTGAGGGACGGTCTGAACATTACATTCTGCGCAAATATGGGCCCGAAAGTAGCTTTTTCGAGCCTTTTTTCATGCTTGCGTGCTCGTCGCCATTTCCATGGTGAGTATCTAAATCACAGCCATGGTGGTGAGAGAAATGAGACAAGATAGTCAAGCCGCAGCTGCCCCAGACTATGATGGCACAATCGATCTCAAGCAGAGCACCCACGACTTTCTGAAGTACCTGTCGCAGTACCGCCGGTCTTCGCCCCTGACGGTCGATGCATATCGGCGGGACCTGAACCGG